>JBHPFV010000073.1:0-2048 GCA_042571705.1 Candidatus Omnitrophota bacterium | reverse complement strand
GGGGCAGGCGAGGCGCCGTTTACCCCGTCTTCCAAACCCTCAGTGAAAGAGGAGCTGGAAGTAACCGTAATGAAAGTCGGCAAAGTTACCGAACAGATCCACCAGCTCAAAAAAGGAGACCGGGTCGGACTGCGCGGGCCGTTCGGCCAAGGATACCCTTTAGATACATTTAAAGGTAAAGAGATATTAGTGGTTGGCGGTGGATGCGGATTCGCCCCCTTACGCAGTTTGATGTACGCCTTGTTTGAGATGCGCTCGGAGTTGGCCAAGTTGCTTTTTCGCGGCGGTTGTAAAACCCCTCAAGAGTTGGTTTATCGCAGCGAGACCGATCAGTGGTCGCAAAAAGATGATTTAGACATCAAGCTTACTGTGGATAAAGGCGACGGCAGTTGGCAGGGGCATGTAGGTTTGGTCACCACTATTTTAGAGAATTTAAATATGGATTGTAAAAGCGGGATCGCCATTGTCTGCGGACCGCCGATTATGATGAAATTTGCCACGCTGAAATTGCTGGATTTGGGTGTTCAGGAGGATAATCTCTACCTTTCGATGGAGAAGAACATGTCCTGCGGGATTGGCAAGTGCGGTCATTGTCGCCTGGGGGTCTATTACGCTTGTAAGGACGGCCCGGTTTTTCAATATTCAAAAATAAAAGATTCACCGGAGATTTGGGAATAATGAGCAACAGCGCTGAACAGCTGCACCAGGGAAAATTAAATAGCCAACCCCAAAAAGGTAAAGATAAACGCTTATTTGTCGACCTGGATGCCTGCGCCAGCGGAGAGTGCGGCAATTGCGTGATTCAGTGCAGCTATCTTTATCATCGTCCCGGTATCGGCAATAACGGTATTGTTTCAGTAGCCGAATTGGCGACTTATGCCTTGGTTTGTCGCCGCTGCGAGGAACCGCATTGCGTTAATGCCTGCCCGGTAGACGCGCTGGAACAACTGAAAGAAAAAGATAACCTTTTAACCAGACATAATATGCGCTGTGTCAGTTGCCGCTCCTGCGCGCACGCTTGTCCTTACGGGACGATTTATCCGGAACTGGTGCCGCTTTTGATTCATAATTGCGACTTTTGCCTGGATCGCCGGGAATGGCTGGATAGCCCCTTGTGCGTGAAGAGTTGTCCTTATGGGGCGTTAAGTCTCAAACAGGCCGACGCCGAGTTGGACCAGAATACCTTTTTAGTCGGTGACAACCTGATTGTTCATTCTACGCATTGGGATCGGGAAAAAGTATGATTTACATTATTTATCTGATATTCTTTGGTTTCATCTTAACCGCAGGCATAGGTCTTGTAGCCAGCTGGATTGACCGTAAGGTGACCGCCCGGGTGCAATATCGGGTCGGCCCGCCGCTGTTGCAGCCTTTAATTGATTTAATTAAGCTTTCCGGCAAAGAGACGCTGGTTCCCGCCGGAGCGGCCAAGTCCGTCTTTTTAATGGCCCCTTTGGTCGGCCTGGCCAGCGTGATTCTAGTAGCCACCTTATTGTGGATTAATAATCTTAGTCCGTTACGCGGTTTTATGGGTGATTTGCTGGTGGTCTTATATTTGTTGGCCATTCCTTCGATTAGTATCATTATGGGCGGGTTTGCTTCCAGGAATCCCTTAGCCAGTATCGGCGCTTCACGAGAGATGAAGCTGATTTTGGGTTATGAGTTGCCTTTTGTCTTGGCGGTTTTAGTACCGGTAATTAAGTCCGGGTATTCGATCAGGTTGGGTGAGATCTTAGGTGTCCAGGCCCAAAATGGTGTTTTTGCCGGTAGTTTATCCGGAACCTTAGCCTTAATCGTGACCATTTTTTGCATGCAGGCCAAACTGGCCTTAGTTCCTTTTGATATTCCCGAAGCCGAGACCGAGATTACCTCCGGCCCGTTAATCGAATATTCCGGATCGGCCCTGGCGGTGTATAAATTGATGAAGAACATGCTCTTGTTTGTATTGCCTTTCTTTTTGATAATTATATTTATGGGCGGCCTAAGATATGATGGAGTGCACCTGTTGAATGGGATCTTAAAATATGTGGGTTTAGTCGCCCTGGCCA
>JBHPFV010000072.1:0-2102 GCA_042571705.1 Candidatus Omnitrophota bacterium | reverse complement strand
AAATGCCTTTTTCTTCCTCGCCAGTCAATTGCGCAATTTGTTTTAGCTGATCAAATTTGGTAATCCTGTTATCTAATTGCCAGCGCCAGTCTTCCCACTGATCTTCCGTAGCCTGCGGCCAAAGCCCAGTGACATACAGCCCGCCACTTGTATTCAAGTTACTACCCCTTTCTGACAACTTGTTTTGAGGTAGCGGCCAGTCCCCACCTCAAAAGCGCACTTTCTAAAATTTGATTAATTAAATCCGCATAACTCATCTGGGCTGCGTGGGCCATGCGGGTCAGGTTACTTTCTTCAGGGTCCAGCCCAGGCAAAGGATTGACTTCCAAAACATAAGGAATAGAATCCTCGCTCAATCTAAGATCCACCCGAGAAACATCCAGGCAGCCTAAAGCCTGGTGCGCGGATAAGGCTACCTTTTCTATACCCTGCTTTTGTTCCCGGCTTAATCTGGCCGGACAGTAAAACTCCGGGTCCGGATAGCGCGGATCGATACCCTGATATTCTTTAACTTCCCAGGAATAAAAGAACTCGCCCTTTTCTTTACAGTTAGAAAAATCTATTTCCAGGATGGGTAGAATTTGTGGTTTCTGATTACCTAATATAGCTACGGTAAACTCTCGGCCCTCAATAAATTCCTCAACTAAGATTTCCTGTTGATAGAAGCTGACTACCCGGCTAACTTCGGCGTAGAGTTGTTCGTGGTTTTTGACTACACTGGAGGCATGAATGCCTTTAGCTGAGCCTTCAGAATTAGGCTTAACGATCAACGGAAAATTCAAATCCGCTCTTAAACGTTCACGCTGGTCTTTAAACAGTTGGAATTTAGGCGTAGGAACTTTATGCTGTAGAAAAATATGCTTGGCCTTGGCTTTATCCATAGATAAGGCTAAGGCCAACACTCCGGATCCGGTATACGGTATACCTAGAAAATCCAAAATCGCCGGGATCTCTGATTCCCGGCCGGATGATCCGGAAAAACCTTCGGCGATATTAAACACGATGTCAACTTGATTAGACCTGAGCCAATCAAAAATTTTTCTGTCGGCCTCAACTAAAAAAACCTCATGCCCGCCTGACCTTAGGCCTTGGGCTATTGATTCTAAGGTCTGGCGGCTGTCAAACTCAGAGAAAAAATCAGCCGGCATTTGTTTGGTCTTAGCCCTTTTTAAATTATAAATTAAAGCTACCTTAAACATTTATTTTGCCCTAACGCTGATCCGGTTTCTTTCTAAAGCCGAAAATAAAATCCGCTCAATCAGTTGTTTGTAATCAATCTTGCCGGCCTTGGCCATTGTAGATAAACCGGCATCTTCCGAAATGTCCGGGTTAGGATTAACCTCTAAAACATAGGGCTGGCCATCCTGACCAATACGAAAATCAACACGCCCGTAATCCTGGCATTTCATTAATCTGTAGGCTTCAGTAGCCAATGTAGTTAATCTCTGCTCTAAATCCTGATCCAGTTCTGCCGGACACTGCACGGGGGTGTTTTTGAAGGCTTCGCTTTCCGGAATCCATTTGGAATCATAGGAACATATTTTAGCGGTCTCAGCCAGATCCTGATCAAAGACTACCTCAGAAATCGGCAACACCGTAAGATTATCTGCGCTACCTAAAATTCCTACATAAATTTCCCGGCCAATAACAAATCTTTCCACTAACGCCGGTTGATCATAGTTCTTGATTACAAACTCGATCCGCTCCTTTAACTGAGCGCGATTTTTGACCACCGATTCTTTTTTCAAACCAATACTGGCGTCTTCATGCAGCGGCTTAACAATTAAAGGAAATTTCAAAGATCGCTTTAATTTTGTCTCGCTGCGATAAAAGACCTGAAACTCTGCCGTGGGAATATTGTGAAAGGTCAAGATTTCTTTGGTCCGGGCCTTATTCAAACAAACCGCTAAAGTAAAAAAATTAGAACCGGTATAGGGAATCTGCAAGATGTCCAGCATCGCCGGGATGTGCGCCTCTAAAAGAGAACTATTACGAAAGCCATCATCACAAAGATTAAATACTAAATCAAAATTAGATTTTCGCAATAATTCATAGCTGTCTAAATTAAGATTAACTAATTGCGAGTCGTGGGCCAGTGCGCT
>JBHPFV010000071.1:0-2103 GCA_042571705.1 Candidatus Omnitrophota bacterium | reverse complement strand
AGGCGGATGATACCTTTGCTGTGGACAATAATGACACAGATCTTGTGTTTGCAACAGGTGCATCTGCAACAGCCACAGAGCAGATGCGCATTGACTCCGCCGGCAACGTCGGCATCGGGACAGCGGGGCCAGAACTCCAACTTGACCTTTATAGAAATGATGCAGCTGTAACGCCTCAGTTTGAAATAGAACAAGAGGGCACGGGCGATGCTGTTATGAGATTTGAGCTATCTGGCACAAAGGCATATTCAATGGGAATTGATAATAGCGATAGTGATAAATTCAAGATTTCGGATTTCTCGGGTGGTGTATATCAAGATACTTTGTTAACAATACATCCAGACGGCAACGTCGGCATCGGGACCACGGACCCAGACCGTCTGCTGCACCCGGAGAGCTCAACAGCTCTGACCAATACCGTAAGCTATGGCCAACGGCTCTCCCACATCACCAGTGGCGTCCCGGCCAACAACATTGGTGTAGGCATAGAGTTTGAGCAGGAGACTGCAGCTGATAACAACGAAATAGGCGCCATAATGGAGGTTGTAGCCACAGACACCACTGCCACAAATGAAGACTTCGACATCGTATTCAAGAACATGGCAGCTGGAGCAGCAGCAGCTGAGACCTTTAGAATTGACTCAACCGGTAACATCACCGCTCAAGGCACAATAAGCGGCACCATCTCAGGTTACGTCAAAACAGACGGCACAACACCTATGACCGCTGACTGGGACATTGGTGATACCAGGATGATTCAGGCTGATAAGATACAAGCAAGAGATGGTGCTGGATTAGCACTCTATGAGGATGGTGGAGCTGGTATATTTGTGGAAGATGGCGGCCAAGTCGGTATCGGGACCGCGGGGCCGAGTGCATCATTATACATTGACGATGATGGTCTTCTTCCCGCATTGATTATAAATAAACCAAGTACTGCAAGAACCGCAGAGATAGGATTTTATTCTGCTGACTCTCCACAATGGTATTTTGGAACTCCTGATGACGATACAGGTGTTACAGGAAATGAATTTTTTATTGGACAGACTAGTAAAGGTACGGGGGCTGATTTCTTCATAGAAACCGACGGCAACGTCGGCATCGGCACGGTGAGTCCGGACCGCCTGCTGCACCCGGAGAGCTCCACAGCTCTGACCAATACCGTAAGTTACGGCCAACGGCTCTCGCACATCACCAGTGGCGTCCCAGCCAACAACATTGGTATAGGCATAGAGTTTGAGCAGGAGACTGCAGCCGATAACAACGAAATAGGCGCCATAATGGAGGTTGTAGCCACAGACACCACCGCCACAAATGAAGACTTCGACTTCGTATTCAAGAACATGGCCGCTGGAGCAGCGGCAGCTGAGACCTTTAGAATTGACTCAACTGGGAATATTACCGCTTCCGGCACCTTAACCGGAGTCACCACCGCCATCACCGGCACCAAGAACAATGCCTTAGCCATCACCATCCCTACTCAAGGCACAGATGATGCTGTTGGAGTAGGCATGACTATCTCTGCCGATGACGGCGGTTCCGGCGGCACAGGTAATGCCGGCGGCGATATGTTAATTGAAGCCGGCGCAGCCGCAGGAGGAAATAACAACGGCGGTATATTTACCTTAAGAGGTGGTGCCTTATCCGGCTCCGGTGCCGATGGCTATGTGCGGATTACAGACGGCACTGATACACCCGGCAATACATTGGATGATGAGAGCTTATTTGTCAAGGGCATCTTAGAAGTAGATGGAGTACTTTATGCCGATGGCGGGGTAAGCGGAGTAATCACTCCTGCAGGAGACTTAGAGATGGGTGATACCCCCTATTCGATTGACGGCGGCACAAGCGGCTTAACCTTTGACCCGGATAACGATAACGCCAATGAGGTAACCATCTCCACAGCCGGCCTAATAACCTCTGTCGGCTTAGAGGCCGGAGCAGGCACAGTCAACGCCACCGGTATGGATGCCGGCGATGGCAACATCGCCAATGTCGGTGAAATAGCCGTAGATAAATTAGATGATGATAACGGAGCCATTGCTATTGGCGATAACGATGAGACCGTAGCCGTAGACTCCTCAGACTGGGACATCAATGCCA
>JBHPFV010000070.1:0-2109 GCA_042571705.1 Candidatus Omnitrophota bacterium | reverse complement strand
GAATCTTGCGAACACTCCTGCCGCTGAGTGAAAAAACAATCCTGACTAAAAGCCAAAACCCGCGGGCCTTAAGGCCAGAACTGATGCGCTGTTTAATCAAGGGCAGTGATCAGGATATTACTTTAAGCGATAATTCTCAGCAGGCCTTGAAAATTGCTCAAACCAGCGCTCAAGCTAAGGACTTAATCTTAGTCTGCGGTTCGTTGTTTTTGATTGGAGAGATTTTAAAACTAGGAGGCAACAGATGAAAAAAAGCGCAAGAGAGAAACGTCGGCCGATTCTTTGTCCGAGCTGTGGCCATGAGATAGTTTGCATGCATAAATTTGAGAAGTTCTACGAAAAAAACGAGGGTTTTTATGTCTGGTATGTCTGCCCACGCAGAGCGGGCGAAACAGGCTGTGGTTGTACCATATTATATGAAGTTTCGGCAAAGAGCAAGCATCCGAAGAAGACCCTGGCAATATTACAACCCGAGCAGCCTTCATTAAAAAGAAAGCTAAGAAAATTAAAAAGGTAAAATGAAACCCCTATCCTTAGATGATACGATAGTAGCGATATCTACGCCGGTTGGCAAAAGCGGAATCGGGATTGTGCGCTTAAGCGGCAAAAAGGCGCTGGCCATAGCCGATAAGATTTTTGTTACTGCCAATGGATCGTGCCCGTCTAAATTTGCCACGCACACGGTGCATTATGGCTGGATTAAGGATATTGATGAGGTCTTGCTCACCGTAATGCGTGCGCCTAAGACTTACACCCGGGAAGATATCGCCGAGATTAACTGCCATAGCGGAATCGTAGTTTTAAGAAGGATTTTAGAGCAGGTATTGCAGCACGGTGGGCGTTTAGCCAGCCCGGGTGAATTTACCAAAAGGGCCTATTTGAATGGGCGGATTGACTTAGCTCAGGCCGAGGCGGTATTAGATGTAATTAATTCACAGACCAAAACGGCGCTTAGTGCCGCCCTGGGGCAGTTGCGCGGTCAGCTCTCCAGAGAGGTCAAGATACTGCGTAAAGATCTGATTGAGATCCTCAGCCAGCTTGAGGCGGCGATTGATTTTTCTGACCAGGATATCCAGGCGCCAGGCCAGGAAGAGAGGCTGCTTGAGCTGATCCAGGGTGTAACCGGCGAGCTAAACCGGCTTTTGGATAGCGCTGAGAAAGGATTAATCTTACGCCAGGGGATTAGCTGTGTTATTTGTGGCCGGCCTAATGTAGGAAAGTCCAGTCTTTTAAATGCCTTGTTAAAAAGAGATCGGGCCATTGTTACGCCTATTCCCGGGACCACCAGAGATATTTTGGAGGAAACAATTGATTTAGATGGGATACCGCTTAAATTAGTGGATACGGCCGGGATTACCCGCGCCGGTAACCTGGCTGAAAAAGAGGCGGTGAAGCGAACGCGCAAGTATTTGCAAGAAGCCGATATTGTGCTTTTTGTTCTCGATGCCAGCTCAGCCCTAAAGCCCGCGGATCTAGCAATAGCAAGATCAATTCGCGGCAAATCCACATTTATCGTCTTAAACAAGCAGGATCTACCGGCCAGGATCAGTGTCGCTGGCGTCCAAAAGGTTTTACCTAAAAGGAAAGTTTTGTCTTGTTCGGCTTTGCGTGGTTTAGGATTGGCTAATCTGGAAAAAGAATTAGCTGAATTTATTTGGCAGGGAAAAGGCACAGCCGGCAAGGAAATTCTAGTCACTAATTTACGGCATCAGCAATCGCTAAAACTTGCCGCTAAGTCTCTAAACCGGGCCAAGCGCTCCGGCCAAACCGGCAAAAGTCCAGAAATTATTGCTTTTGATGTCCAGGCGGCTCGGGATAACTTGGGAGAAATCGTAGGTGAAATCAGTAGCGACGATGTGCTAGAGCGGGTGTTTGCCCAGTTTTGCATTGGAAAATAAAAGAAGATCCTTGCCTTTTAAATGTCAGTCTATTATAATATGTGCTTACCCGTTAGATGCTAGAGAGAGGTGGGTTAGAGATGAAGTCGATGCGCGTGGTCTATACGATAGCCTTAATAGCGAGCGTAACCCTAGTTTTTATATTCAGTTACCGATATCGGCTTAAGGATACAGAGTTGAGCCAGTATCAACAATTGAACCGTTACTCTAC
>JBHPFV010000069.1:0-2396 GCA_042571705.1 Candidatus Omnitrophota bacterium | reverse complement strand
GACCCACGGCTATCCCCGCAAGATCATTATGTTTTGCCATAAGATCCTCAAAGAATTAGTGATGAAGAAGAAGTTTGTAGTCGATCGGCGTTTAGTGCGCCAGTTAGCCGAGAAAGAGGCCAAACTTAGGTGTTCCCCGGAAGACGTCCTACTCCAGAGAAGCAGCTACTGAATTTAATTGAGCAGTCTAAAGCCGGAAAAGAGATCAAGCCCCAGGCTCAGAAAGCTAAATTCAGGATGTTGAGCTTGTTTTCACTCAGCGGTTTACGCGGCCGGTTTTCCTTCTTTAAAGCCCGGACCGCCAGCTCCGCTGTGGTTCAAAAATGGCCGCCGCAGATCGAAACAGTCAACAAGTTACTGCTTTTAGTCGCGATCAGCTTAAGCGGTTATACAATCTTCAGTTTTTCAATGGCCGCGGGAAAGTTAAAGAACTTGCCGGATTTGACCCTCAAACCCCAGGCCGCGGGAAAAGAATTTGTTATTTCCACCCCCACGCTGTTAAAGAAGTTACCTTATTATTTAGAGCAGACCCGGGAAAGGGACATGTTTAATCCGGCGCCGGATCAGCCGACCATGATCGTTGAGGGCCAGGGCGCGGATCAAAGAAAAGTAATCTCAGCGAAATTGGCCGAGGCCCAACAGAACCTGCAGCTGGCCGGTATCGGGGTCTCAGCCACAGGTGAACCGGACGCGATGATTAAAGACGTGAAGATGAACAAGGTCTATTTCTTGAAACGCGGAGAGCTGGTCGGGGATCTAAAAGTAGAGGCCATTTTTCAGGATAAAGTCCTGTTAAGTTACGAAGACGAAGAGCTAATTTTAAAATAACTATAGAAAAATAATCAAGATATGGTATGATAAAATTAAATAGAAATCTAATATTAAAAACAATTTTAATTTTCGCGGTCGGCCTAAGTTTCGCTAAAAGCGCGATCACCAGGGCTGAGGAATCGGTTTCGGGATTGGAGCTGAAGCCGGAAATTGCGGTTCCGGAAGAAAAGACGGAAGCTCAAGCCGAACCGGAGCAGGACACAAAGCAAGCAACGCAGCCAGCGCAGCAGAAGACAGAACAAAAGACAGAACAAAAGACTGAACAAGCAGAAGAACCAGAAGCGGTAGCGCAAGAGCAACCTTCCGGCGGGATGGACAATACCATCTCTTTGGATTTACGCGGCCTGGACATTAATGACGCCTTTAAGTATCTGGCCATTAACGGCGGGATGAATATTGTGGTCAGCAAGAAAGTCACCGGCCACATTACTTTCATGCTTAAAGATGTGCCGATTAGAGATGTCTTCGACGTAATCTTACGCAGCAACAATTTAGCTTACGAAAAACGCGGCAAAGTCTACAATGTAATGACCGAAGGCGAGTATAAAGAGCGCTACGGCCGGCAATTTTCCGATGTCCGCGAAGTGCGGGTGTTCCGCTTAGAGTACGCCGTGCCGGAAAACGCCTTTTCCTTAATAGATACACTGAAAAGTGAAATTGGGCGTTTGGTAGTGGATCAGGATTCCGGGACTGTGTTAGTAATGGATACACCCGAGAAGATTGATGAGATTGAATCCGCCATGTCTGTTTTAGAACAGAGAAATAATATTAAGGTGTTTGAGTTAAGATACGCCCAGGCCAAAGATGTGGAGGAGCAGCTCAAAGAACAATTGGATGTTAAAAAGGTCGGCTCAATTAAGGCTGATGAGCGCAGTAATCGGGTGGTAGTCCAGACCTTGCCTGAGCGGATGAAAGATATCGAGCTTTTAATCATGCAGCTGGACCGCAAGACCCGCGAGGTCTTAATCGACGCCAAAATAGTCAAGGTCTCCATAACTGACGACTCAAATTTCGGGATTGAGTGGGAGGGGCTTTTCCAAGAGTTAGGGAATTTAGGCAAAACCGGCGAGATCGACTTCATCTCCAATCATCTTAATTCACCCTTAAACCGCGCCGGTAATAGTTATGCGGACGATTATGCCGCCAGATACGCCAGCACCACGGATGTGTTGGCCCCCAGCAGGATTTTTACCAGCACCACTATACCTACACAGGGCAATAAGTCCACTTTGACTGAAAACCTCTACGTGGACAATATGCGGTGTAATCAAGACTAACAATTCGGCCTGTTCATTATCGTTGGTCTGATTTTTAAATAAATTGCCGATGATCGGGATCTGGCTAAAAAAAGGCATTCAGCTGGCGGTGACCCCGACCATTAATTCGGACGGCTTCGTGACCATGAAGATAAAGCCGGAGATCTCCAGCGTGGTCAGTACCTTAGAAACTACCTCTAACAATAAGATTCCGATTGTGGACACCTCGACCGCCGAGACTACGGTGATGGTTAAAGATGGCTCGACCATTATCATTGGCGGACTGCGCCGGGACGAGGAAGTCTACAC
>JBHPFV010000068.1:0-2576 GCA_042571705.1 Candidatus Omnitrophota bacterium | reverse complement strand
TGACTCCACCATAAGCAGTGAAAGGTGGGTTGTTAAGGAATGAATAATCACCATCTACTTCTATATTCCAGCCTTCTTCTGACAGAGATTCACTAGTAACCAAACTTATCCCTCTATATATCTTTGGCGGGACAAGAAACTTGTCCTTTACGGCTTCTTGCATAGAATAACGAAAGGTTGGCGTGCCTACTTCGCAACCAAAATGCTTATAGGTGTCCCTCATCATACGAATCTCTAATGATTTTGGGTTATCGTCAGATAGTTTCTCAATGTCTATATTTCTAAGGAAGTCTTTAGGGGTTGCAGTAAGCCCTATACGTGTGGCCTGAAAGTACTCAATAACCTGTCTAGGGAGTTCTCCATATATAGAGCGATGGCATTCATCGTTAAACACAAGGTCAAAATATCCTGGAGTAAAGTCTTCTTTATAGTGAATGTTTAAACTTTGGATTGTAGCTACGACAATTGTTGCTCCTCCCCATTTGCCATGCTGATTAGGTTTATAATAAGCTGTTCCATATTTATCCTTAAACATCTGCTGAAATACACCTATAGTCTGCTTAGCAAGTGTAATGCGGTCTACAATAAAGAGTACACGCTCTGCTTGATGAGCAGCAAGGAATCTATCTATTAGGGCAGCTGCAAGTCTAGTCTTACCTGTACCTGTAGCCATTTCAAGGAGAAATGCTCTTTTGTCACTGGTATCAAATTCATGAGCAACAGTATCACTTGCTTTGAGGTGATAATGTCTATCAGCAATTTCCTTGTTGTGAGGGATTTGGGTAAGTGGTTTTTGAAGGGTCGTTAAGTCCGTTCTTCGCTGAAGGTCTTGAGGCGAAATGAACTTTTCTACTAGATGGGCATTGCCCTTGCTTAAATCCCAAAAATAGAGCTTTTCTGAATTAGCAAGAAACACATAGCGACAGCTTTTAGCCTGAGCATATCCTCTTGCTTGCTCCTTAGCAGCATAAGGATCATTCTTTGTTTCAATTATAGCTAGATTTTTACCGCTTCGATCTAGAAGAAGATAGTCAGCTCTGCCAGCCTTAGAATGTTGTTCAGTAAGAACATTCTTATTCGGTCCTTCTAGCGTCCAACCCGACTCTCTTAGCTTTCTATCAACGACTATTCTGGCATCTGTTTCTGGAGACATTTGTGATTCTTTCTGGCTAGGCCACCTCATTGTGGTAGATAACATAATACTCCTTTGGGGTTATTTTGGCAAGGCAAAAATAGCTGTATATTACTGACTTTTCCCTGCCCAATAAGCCAGAGATATTTTAATTTTTAGGTTGGAATTGGCTTTACTCCGCCTGATTCGCACAATCCAAGTTTTAGGGAACCAAATTTGCTTACCGTCGAACTTGACCAGGATAGCTTTAGGCATCTCTTTGATCAGAATGGCCTCTACCCAGATGAAATCCTGGGGGTTTGTGGCTAGATTAAGCCAGCACTTGAGGTTAAGCATGGTTCTGGCGCTCCTTTCTGAGACGCTTGGCGCCTTCTTTGAGCCAATCCGGCTGATAAGGGAGTTCGCAGAGTAGTCTTTCCTCTTTCCTGAACTCTTCTCGCCTCTTTTTGACCTTTTTGGTTGTGATTTCTTTGTGGGCTGTGTCGCGGCGTTGTTTAAGCTCTAATCTATCAACTGGGAGATCCTGTAATTCCACCCATACTTTTGGCTTCTTGTTATTGCGGCCGGAAATCATCTCTTTCTGAGTGGCTACAAGGCCCATACCGGCAAGTTCTTGGCGGGCCTTATAGATAGTGGCGTTGGATAGGCCGGTGGCCTCTTGTAGGGCCCTTGCGCTGTAGCAGCTTCTGCCCTCTGCGCCACCGGCAAGGACATAGAGGATGTAGAGCTTGGCTGCAGAGGCGGACATCTCCTTTAGAAAGCCTAGCTCCTTAAGGTCGCGGTCGATCCAGCCAAATGGGTAGATTTTTCTCATAGTTTAAGTCTTCTATTTCAATATCTATTTAATACTTATAATGAGAGTTTAAAATTTGAACTATGCTGTGCTTAAAGCTGAGTTTAAAATTTAAACTATGCTTTTGCTTGTCAATTCCTCCTGCTAGCGTTACAATAGGAGTATACAGAGGAGTAGATATGGAGAAGAAAAGGCCTTTAGGGATAATGATACTTGTTATTGGAGGTATCTTTTTTGAAATATTGCAATTTCTCCGTGAAGTTACGAATATTGAATCTTTTGATATATTCGCAATTTTAGATATAAGTTTATTTCTCGGTTTTCTTTTTGCATTGTATAGCCTATTTATGTTAAAAAACTGGGCAAGGAAATTTTTGTTAATATTCAATTATATTGGTGTTTTTCTTTTCCTTGCATATTTAACAATGAGTATTTTGATAGTATTTGTTGGGAAATATGAGCAAGCCTCACCAGAAACAATTTTCTCAAAATTTGTAGAATTAAATATGTTAGGCAAAATTCATTGGATATTAGGAGTAGCATATCTCTTTTCATTCATTTATTACCTCACCCGGCCTAAGGTAAAAGAACAGTTTAGGTAGTTTGTCTTTCCAACAAAAAATTACTGAAAAAAATGGAACAGTTCCCTGC
>JBHPFV010000067.1:0-2670 GCA_042571705.1 Candidatus Omnitrophota bacterium | reverse complement strand
TATTCGAAGCTGTCAGAATATGATTATATCAATGTCCAGGTGCGAACAGGATACAACATTGGTATCTGGTCGTTCTATTTTAGGTATGGGTATCCGTTTAAGACAAACGGTGAGCGTATAATTCCGCCACAAAGATAGAGAGTGTTATTTAATATACAGTTGCTGGTTCTTCTATAATACTGGTTCTAACTTGGTCCAACCAGCGACCCTTAATTTGCAGCCATTACGAGTAGAAATTAACCCCGAAACATATGCGAAAAATTTCGCATGACTTCGAGCCGGACAATCCCCATCTCCACACCACATCCTAGACACTTATAGCACGTAATTTCCTTGACAACGCCCACTCAAATGTTAAAATATGCTTTGCCACAACTAGGTGGTAAGATGAGTAAAGAATAGACAAATCCAATAAACACGGTATCAAGATGAAATACAAGCACGCCTTATTCCTAAACCCCTATATTGAAAGTTCTTCAACGAGTGCGATGAAGATATTTCCGCCCACAGGCCTTGAATATGTCGCTACCAGCGGTAAAAAGTTTACTGAGAAGGTAAGTCTGCTTGACTTAAGATATGAAAATGATTTGTCTGATACCAACAGACTGCTCGATTTTATACGCAGGGAGGTAGATATTATCTGCGTTGGCATTGGATGGGATCGCCAGCTTAACGAAATTTTTAACATTTTAAACCAGATACCGGCTAATATATTCCTGGTCGTGGGTGGGTATACAGCGACAGAAAAAGTTGAAGAGATTTTTAAACACTGCCCTACGGTAGATATTGTTGTCAGAGGCGAAGGTGAACAGACCATACAGGAGATACTTAAAGGGGTGCCCCCTGAAGATATTTCAGGCATCTCTTACAGGAGCAATGGCACGGTACTTCATAATAAGAATAGGCCATTGCCCGAGATAGATAGCATACTTTCGCCAGATCGCAGTTTGAGACGCAATAAATACCATCTTGCTTTGAATGGTATCAACATAGCAAGTTTAACTTTCGACACTGTTTTAAGTGCCAGGGGTTGCCCCTACAGCTGTAAATTCTGTACATTTAAATTAAATCCCTTGGGCCAGAAGAGAGACTACTCAGTACGTAATATTGAGTCTGTTGTCAATGAGATAGAGGGGATAGCCGCGAATGTAATCCTCTTTAGCGATGACAATTTCTGCGTTGATATAAAAAGGTCGGAAGAAATTTGTGACTTAATAATAACACGCAAAATAAAAAAACGCTTTGCCGCCCAAGTCCGTCTGGATATAGCCAAACACCCTGCGTTATTGGAAAAGATGGTTAAGGCCGGGTTTAAGGTACTTTTCTTAGGGATAGAGTCTCCGCATGACTGGATATTAGCTCAGCTTGACAAGGGCTTTGATTCGGATACCATAAGGAGATCCTTTGTCATGCTCAAGAAGTACCCTATTTTTTATCATGGGTATTTTATTTACGGTAACATAGGCGAAAGTGAAGAGGAGATGCTCTGTATCCCGGAGTTTGCCAAGGAAATAGGCGTTGATTCCATTACGGTCCTGAAATTGAGAGTAGAGAAATTTTCTCCGCTTAGAGAAATTGCGGAAAAAACTCCTGGGTACCATGTGACTGAAAAGGGTGAATTATATTCCGATACCTATAGCCACGCGGCGCTAAAAAAAATTAGCCGGAAGATTAAATTCTCTTTCTATACTCCTTCACGGTTCTTGAAGATGTTGGGGCGGTGCTTTCGGGTAAGATTTTTTACTTTTAAAGAAATAGCGACATTATTCCTTTCGCTGCCTTTGATATTAAAAAATGTTATAGCTAGAGAAATACAAAAAGGTAGGCTTGGTGATTCCATAAGACGCACACTTGTACGTAACGAATGAAATTTAAATTTTCACTTAACCCATTGCTTGATACATAACCCAGCATCCAAGAAGAGATAAGTGATGTGTCCCTAGATTTCTTCATGGCGGGCAGGCTTCCCCGGTTGGAAGCGGAAACGGTCTAAGAAACTAATAAATGGAGGCGAACCCATGGAACATAAAAATGAAATGAAAGAGCTGAAAATTAAAGACGCCCTTAAATATACTAAGGGTATCATAAACACCGTGCGCGACCCCGTAATAATTCTGTATGAGGATTTAAGCGTAGCCTTAGTCAATCGCTCCTTCTATCAGGTCTTTAAGGTAAAGCCCGGGGAAACCGAGGGGCAGCGTATCTATGATTTAGGGAATCACCAATGGGATATCCCGAAACTGCAAGAGTTGCTGGAGGATATCCTTCCCAAGACCACTAGCTTTGATGACTTTGAGGTTGAGCATGATTTTCCTGATATCGGCAAGCGAATAATGCTGCTGAATGCCTGCCGAATTTATCTGGAAGCCAATCGCACGAAGTTAATCATACTTACTATTGAAGACATCAGCGAACGCAAAAAGATAGAGGATCTCCGCGAGAAGATAAAGGAGTTAGAAGCACGGTTAAAGAAAAATCCGTAAGCTTTAAGCTGAATCCAGACGCTTCCCTTTTGAGCAGGGAGTGGTATATTCAGGGGTAAGGATGGATAAAATGAAACATATAGAGACAACTAAAAAACAACTAATTCAGGTGATAGATTCTTTGCAGAAGCAGATAAAAAAGCTTGGGAAGCTAGGGTTCAGACTAAAACACAAAGAGGAAGAATTG
>JBHPFV010000066.1:0-2919 GCA_042571705.1 Candidatus Omnitrophota bacterium | reverse complement strand
CTGGAAGATAATATAAAAGCTTGTCAGTCGGTGCTTCAAGCTGGCCTTAAGTTAAATACCGGTTGGATTATCGGTTTTCCCGGAGAGACGATGCAGACAATTGAGGAAACCGTTAAATTAATCGTAAAAATAAAGCCGACCACAGCCAATATCAATTTATTGGTGCCTTATCCGGGCACGGCCGTGTATGCCGAAGCCAAGGCTAACCAGCAATTAGTGGGCGATTGGTCAGTTAAACAGAACTCCATTCCCTGGGTCAAGCTGCCCTGGGCCAGCTCTTATGCCCAGTTGCAGGGAATAGTGCGGCAGGTGAGAAATAAGGTCTATTACCGCCCGTTTTATTTGTTTAATTTCGCCAAGGAAATCATTGCTAATGCCAATACCCATTTGGCCAGATACGCGTTTCAGGAGGCTTGTAAGTCAATTGGTCCAAGGCGTTAAGCAAAAAGATATTGTAATAATTTTTTGAATATGTTATCATTTTTCTATTAGGGAGGTGAGGCAAAAATGGGCACGATATTATTCTTAATCATGAAACTGATCTTTAAATTTAATACCGCGGGATATGATTTTGCGATTCTTTGCCTTTTGGTTTCCTTGGATTCGATAGCATGTGGATTGCTCTGGCGTTGTTGTAAAAAGTCCTAATTAGGAGGGGGGAGGGATGCGTTTTGAGTATTTCCATAAAAACCATTTCATCCCCCTAGTCCTACTTATCCTGATCTCTGGCGCCATCTTCGCCAATTCCTTCCAAAATCCCTTCATGTGGGATGATAAAGACCTGATCGTAGAAAATAGATACGTCAAGCAGCTCAAATACATCCCTTACCTTTTCACCTACTCATACTGGCGCTATCACCACCCCGGCACCAAGGGCCTGTACCGGCCGATTACTACCACAAGCTTCTCCTTGGACTATTCTCTATGGAAGCTGAACCCCTTTGGCTATCATCTCAGCAACCTGATTTTACATATTATCAATGTTATCCTGATTTATTTTTTGGGCCTTAAGCTTGTCGGCAAAAGAGCGGGCCTTTTGACCATCCCATTCTTAAGCGCGCTATTCTTCGCTGTCCATCCTATTCATACCGAATCAGTGACCTGGATTAAAAACCGGGCTGATCTTTTGGCCTTACTGTTTTTTCTGGCCGCGCTTTTGCTATTCATCAAACATCTCCAAAACAGCCGGCGCTTGACCCTGGTTTATGGTCTATCGGTTTTTTGTTATGTCTTGGCCCTCTCTGCAAAGGTCTTAGCTGTTCCACTGCCTTTGGTCTTGTTAGCCTATGTCCTTTGCTTCTTGCCCAAGTCAGAATATAAACCTGGCCTGATTAAGACTGTCCCGTTTTTTGTAATTTTAGTCCTCTATCTAGTCTATAAGCTCACTGCCTCAGCCGGCGCCCCGGGTGCGGCTTTAAGCCCCATCGCCCATGTTTCGATAGTGTTTAAGACCATCGGCTATTATCTGCAACTGCTGATCTTGCCCATCAATCTTAATGCCGAGCGGCTGTTAACTATTCCTCAATCTTTGGTTGCGCCGTCAGTTTTACTCTCCATAGCGGCAATAACGATTGTTTTCAGCCTCATCATTAAAACCTTCAAATCAAACAAGCTGGCTTGTTTTGGCCTGCTCTGGGTCTTGCTGACCTTGGGGCCGGTTTCCAACATTCTCTATTTATCCTCAAGACCCATTGCCGAGCAGCGCCTCTACATCCCCTCATTAGGATTCTGCCTGCTGCTGGCCTGGCTGCTGAAGCGCCTGGTGAATTCAAGGTTAGCCGGCGCGCTTATTTTGGCGATCACAGTTTTCTATTCCACTACCGCTATTCAGCGCAACCGGGATTGGCGGGACTCATTAACCTTTTGGATTAAAACCGTTCAGGCATCACCCCTTAGCGCCCGGGCGCATAATAATTTAGGTAACGCCTACAGCGATCTCACCCAAAGAGAAGAGGCCATAGCATCCTATCAACAGGCCATTGCCATCAATCCGGTTTATGCCGGCGCCTATTACAATCTCGGCAATGAACATTATTATTTAGACCGGTCCAAGGAGGCCATTGCCTTCTTTAATCAGGCCATTAAATTTGAACCGCAGAGGAAGCCGGATGTTTACAATAATCTGGCCGCGGCCTATCAGACGCTGGGTCAGGATTCCAAAGCCAAAGGCTTATACGAGCAGGCCATCGAGCTTGATGCTGATTATGCCCAGTCCTATGTTAACCTGGGCCTGCTCTATCTTCAGGCCGGAAAAAGCAATCAGGCCCTGGCCTTATTTGAACGGGCCGTGGCTATTGATCCCCGCTACCCTGAGGCTTACAATAATCTGGGCGTGGCTCAGGAGCATCAAGGCCAGCTGGATCAGGCCCGCCAGGCTTACCAAACGGCAGCGCAGATTGATTCCGATTATGCCGATGCTTATTATAACTTAGCGATCTTGGAAGTGACAACAGGCAGGACAGAGCAGGCCGTAACCTTATTCGAGCAGGCGATTGCGGTTAATCCGAAACATGCCAGTGCTTATTACAATTTAGGAATAGTTTATAAAAACAGCGCCCGGCCCATTGAGGCCATCGCCATGTTCGAAAAATCAATTGCTATCCAGCCTCAGGCCGATGCCTACAACAGCCTGGGTGAAGTCTATGCCGCCCTGGGTGAGCGGGAGCAAGCCAGAGTTCAATTCAAAAGGGCTCTGGAGCTTCAGCCTGACTACCAAAAGGCGCTGGATAATCTCGGATTAATTACCGGAGAGGAATCAAGTGAACCGGCCAACTAAAAACCATTTCATCCCCATGATTTTACTTGTCTTGATCTCCTGCGCCATCTTTGCCAATACTTTTAACAATGCCTTTATGTGGGATGACAACAGCCTGATCCTGGAGAATAGATACATCAAGCAGCTGAAGCATCTGCCATATC
>JBHPFV010000065.1:0-3540 GCA_042571705.1 Candidatus Omnitrophota bacterium | reverse complement strand
AAACGCCCGCTACTGCGTTTACCAATCCAGTAAAGTCGATTATTTCCAGATTGCCTTAAAAAGATATGAACAGGCCTTAAAAGGCGGGATGCGTTCAGCGGAGGAATTTGAGCAGTTAAGCGAGGCCGAGAAATTTGACCGCAACCGCCTAATCGAAGATTGTCGGGAGAGGATTGAGGTCTGCCAGAGGAAATTGAATCAGGCCAAATCCGGCGCGGAGATTGAGACCTTACAACGCCAGGCCCACAATTATGTCGTGGCCGGGTTTAATTACGCTACCGCCGACAACAGACCCAAAGCCAAAGAAATCTGGGAGAAAGCGGTCCGGCTTTACGGTGAGGCCCTGGCCCGCTCCGAAGATCCCGGAGCCCAGGAGCTAATCAGGAGTAAGATGCAGGCGATCAAACATTATCTCGATTATGTTGAGTAAATCAGAAGGAGTGTAGAGTGCGGCAAATTAAAATTACTTTATTGATGGGAATCTTTTTACTACCCCTTGCGTCCGGCATGAGTTTCGGCCAAGCCTTGAGTCAGGCAGAAGGCCAGCTAGCGTTAGAGCTGACTCATTACGAGCAGGCCCAGCAGGCCTTTGAGCAGGCCCAGAAAGCGGAAGGCTTAGCCAAAATCGCGACTTACACCAGTGACATTGCTGAGTATTATGAAACGGCCCTAAAGAATTATAAACTGGCCTTAAGTGAAGCCGGGCGTTCGGAAGGCGACTCGGAGCAACTCTCTCAATCCAAAAAATATGAACGCCAGGAGATTATTGATGAGTCTCGTGAGAAAATCGAAGTTTGTGAGGAGAAATATCAAGCCGCCTCCAGTGGTTCAGATCTGGAGCAACTTAAGCATCAGGCTTCCCGGAAGGTAATTACTGGTTTTAAACACGCTACTTCCGGTGAAAAGGCGGATGCCAAAAGAGATTGGGACGATGCCATCCGCCTCTACAAAAAGGCCTTGGGGGTTACCAAGGAAGAAGTGGAAGTTGAGGTCATTCAAAGCAAGATCAAAGAAGTTGAGCATTATATTGAAAAGTATTTATAAGATCAATCGGCTGATTATTTGGGCCTTGTGTTTTGTAGCTGTTTTTGGCCTGGGCCAGAATGCCTCCGGCGCCCAGGAGCCGCGGATCAAGCCCAGCAGCGAGGCTATCGGCGAGGCCTTTGGCAAAGTGGTCTCCGCTTCCGAATTCATTTATTATTACAAGACCGCCTCGATCTTTACCCGGACCGGGCAAGAAGATCGCAGCGAAGAGGACATCCGCGAAGAGGCCTGGCAAAATTTAGTCTTCAGCCAGGAGGCCAGAAGATTGAACATGACCATCAGCCGCCAGGAACTGGAGGAAGAATTAAAGCGTTTACTCAGCGAAAAAGATGTTGAGTTCGGCAGCAACGAATACAATGTCTTTGTGATCAGTCAGTTTGGTGAAGACGCGGATCTGTTTGAGCGCCGGATCGAAGATCTCTTGCTGATTAATAAGTTTATGCAGACTAAGGGCAATCCCGAAATCAATGTCAGCGAAGAGGAAATGAAGCAAAAGTTTCTTAATCAATATAATTCCTTTGAAAGCGAGTACATCAAATTTGATTCACAAGAAGAAGCTGAGAAGTTTCAAAAACAAGTCCAGGAAAACCCAGGGTTGTGGAAACCGACTTATGACGAAAAAAGAGAGCTGGGCCAGGAGGGCTCAGCCTGGATTAATATCATGTCCCTAGAGGCCCTGATTGACCTTTGGAAGATACCCAAAGACGATGCCTACCGTATTTTAAGCCACCAGGAAGGCGATTTTATCGCGGCTAAGTTTTATTATGGCGATGCGGTGTTTCGCCTGCTGTACAGAAGAGACGCTGACCTGGAAAAATATGACGAAAAGAAACAGCAGTACTATCGGGACCTGATGACGAAATCCAGAAAACATAAGATCACTAAGGAGTATTTTGATGAGCTGCTCAAGCGGGCCGCTGTGCGTGATTACGTGCTGGAGGAGCAGTTGGCGGAAAAGAAACAGGCCTTGAAAAAGAAGTCGCAAGTGGTCTTAGAGACCAATGCCGGTCTGATAGAATTAAAATTATTCCCCGACACCGCCCCCCTGGCTTGCGAGAACTTCATCGGCTTAGTGGAAAAGGGCTACTACGATGAGATTATCTTTCACCGGGTGATTAAAGACTTTATGATCCAGGGCGGTGATCCTCAAGGGTCCGGTTCAGGCGGTGAGTCTATTTGGGGTGTGCCTTTCCAGGATGAAGTGAGTGAGGATTTGCTGTTTGAGCGGCCGGGCCTTTTGGCGATGGCTAATTCCGGCCGTAATACTAACACCAGCCAGTTCTTCATTACTGTAGCGGAGACGCCACACCTGAATAAAAAGCACACCATCTTCGGCGAGGTCTCCTCAGGCATGGAAATAGTGCAAAAAATCAACTCCACCCCCACCGATTCTAACGACAAACCTAAAAAAGAACAAAAAATCATCAAGGCCTACATCAAAAAGACTAAGTCCCAATAGTCTTCCCCGGACTTACTTCCTTTATAATTCCACTATATTAAATATAAAAAATTTTTAAATAATCCTTGACAGCCTTGGGCTGATATGGTAGATTTAAGGTAAATCAGTTAAAGTAAGTACATCAAGTGCTACAGAGGGTTTATGATTCAGGATAGCCAGACCTTAATATTTGCCAAGGATATCTCCCAAAAGTACCGTATCCCCTACTCTACTGTCAATCATTACACCAATCTGGGGTTTTTTAGCGTAGTCCGCCGCAGGGGCAACAAAAGGTTATATGACGAGCAGGAAATCAAGACCCAGCTGGACAGAGTCTGGCAGCTAAGCAACGAAGGGTACCCTTTGCGTTTAATTCGCAAAAAAATCATCAAATTAGAACAGGGCTAAGACGATGGGCTATTTTAAGGTATTGGGTTTTAATAAAGAACCGTTTTCGACCAGCCCGGATCCGGATTTCTTCTACCTATCCAAGGAGCACGAAATTGCCCTGACCAATACCCTGATTGAGATGCACTTAAGAAGGGGCTTAACCGTAATTCTGGGTGACGTCGGCACCGGCAAGACCACCCTTTCCAGAAAGCTAGTCCAGGAGTTACGCCAAAGAGAAGATTACATCTTTTATATCATCTTAAACCCCTCCTTTGAAAGCGAAAAGGCCTTTTTTACCGCCTTGATCCGCGGTTTTGAGATTATGCCCTTAAACGGTAACCCCTTAAGCGCGATGGAGTTGGGCGAATCGGTGGAGAGATTCCTGTTTCAAAAGGGAGTGGCCGAAGACAAAACCGTGACCTTAATTATTGATGAGGCCCAAAAGCTCAATGAGATGTCTTTAGAGTGCCTGCGGCTACTGCTCAACTATGAGACCAATGAATATAAGCTGTTGCAGTTGGTTCTGTTAGGACAGATGGAGCTGCACAGCACGATTATGTCAATCCCCAATTTCTATGACCGGATTAGTTTTAAGTATACCTTAAATCCCTTAGGCGTTAAAGAGACCAAAGAGCTGATCGAATTCCGTTTAAGGCAAGCCGGCTTTA
>JBHPFV010000064.1:0-3586 GCA_042571705.1 Candidatus Omnitrophota bacterium | reverse complement strand
ATTTTAGAACAATTAAAACGAAAAAAAGTAGGTAAAAATATTTATTTTCAAAATTTACGGCATCCCGATTACGTGTTAAAACATCCTATATCGGTCTTTTTAGAATGCGAAAAAAACAAGGTTATAGCCACTTGCTATGATATAGATATGTATGGCTCTGGAGATAGTGAAGAAGAAGCAATAGACGATTTATGCGAAGTTATCACTGAATACTACGAATCATTGGAAGAAGATGAGGGAAAATTGGGACCTTTACCGCAAAAACATTGGGTTTTTCTAAAAAGAATAATTGAGAAAAATATATGATAATTAAAAAGAAAGAAGCGTTAGCTGTTTTAAATAAATTTAATATGCCCCCAGCAGGAAAAAAAGAACGGTTGGCTAAGTTTTATTATCAAGGTGAACGTATTTTGACAACCGCTGTTCCTAAAGGAAGAGGAGATATGATATGTACAGATAAATTTAGGAGCCAGTTACATTTAAGTCCAGAACAGCTAAGAAAAGCAGTGGCATGTCCTTTCAGGATAGATGACTTTATACTCAAACTTCGTGAAAAAGGATATATCTCTTCAAATTTATAGGTATAGTCCTATCAGTACGAAGCTCTTGCTCCCAACAATCCAAATATCA
Organism: Candidatus Omnitrophota bacterium; assembly: GCA_042571705.1. GTDB lineage: Bacteria > Omnitrophota > Gorgyraeia > JAFGHF01 > JAFGHF01 > JBHPFV01. Next base: position 2,956 of record JBHPFV010000064.1, on the reverse strand, counting down.
AAAGTTAATATTATGACCGAGCAACTTTCCAGAGGGTTGCTTTTTTTGTTTTAGGAGGTGGTTATGAAGAAAATAATTATTTCGACATGTATTTTATTTTTTCTAACTGGTTGTGCTGCTGTAACAAGAGGCATTCCTGCTGCAATAAGGCGAGGCAGAATGAACGATCTAAAATTGAAGATGACTCAAGCAGAGGTGCACGACTTAATGGGGAAACCGTATAAGACGGAAGCTTATCCCCCCAATAAAGAAGTTTGGTTTTATTATACTGAATGGCAAATGGATGGCTATACAACTGATGATGAATTTACTCCAATTGTATTTGAAGATGGAGCTGTTGTTGGTTGGGGATGGAATTTCGATTTCTTAAAAGAAAGAGGCAAACAATCAATTAAGCAGCAAAGGTTTTGAGAGCATAAAGATAGCACTAAAATAAATACGAAATGCGAGGAAGAAGTGGATAACGCGTCAAAAGAAAAAGTAAAAGAGCTAATAGAAACAGCTGGGGGGATAATTCAATATATCTATATTTCTAAAAAAGATGCTTTTTATCTTATGAGAGGCACTATTTACCCACTTAAAAGACTGCTTTATAATGAAGAAGAGCTTTCAATCGATAAATTTATTTCTATCTTTAAAATATTGCATAATAGCAAGATAATTGTGGATGTAGATGAGAAAAGACGCTATATAATAAACCATAGAAATGCTATTTGCAATACGCCAAGTTTTCGCATGGAAGAGATTGCAGAAGGGGGATACAGAGATATACATTCGCAAAAATACTTAACTCCTATTAAAAACTTATTTAGAGATGTTGGTTTGCTACCTGAAAAAAGAGGGAAAAAGAAGACGCTCAGTGAAACTAATAAACATCTTAGGTGGTTTTTAATTCAAGAGTTTAAGGCTATGAAAAAGAAAAAAACATTACCAATGAAGATATTGCAGATGAGGTTAAGTAAAGAAACAAGCAGGCTGTTTCCAGATAACCCAAAGGAAGCAGATAAATATTTGATGTCAGATGCAACAATAAGGAGGATACTGAAACCTTACATTAAAAAATAATTTTTTCATGAAAAAGTATATTTCTTGGATATAACGACAATACAGAAATAAGCTGGTAAAATTAAGCCATGATGATTGAAAAATCTCATGGCTTTCCTTTTGTAGCAACTTGAAGAAAAAGAGATAAGGCAAGATAATGAGTGAAATTGTAATTACCGAACCAGTAATCATTCCAGTTAAGCCTACCGAAAAGGGACTTTTAGGTTTTGCCTCCTGTATAGTCAATAACGCACTTTCCTTAAACTCCATCAGTATCTATTCAAGGCCAAATGGCGGTTACCGCTTACTATATCCGATCAAGACCTTACCTAATGGGAAAGAAATTAACATTTTTTACCCGATCAACAAAGAAACTTCAGAAATCATCAACAAAGCAATATTTAAAAAAATAACAGAACTATCTAAAAAATCAACGGGTTAGGATTCTAAAATGTTTTTTAAGGAAGTGGGGAAGATGTAATGAATTTGGATGAAGTGGGTTTGAGCAAAAAATCTCTCGATAACCTTCGTGATTGCGTAAAAGAGGCCCTTAATAATGGTTCGCAAAGAGGCCACGAGTTTAGAAAAATGCGGCATGCTATTATTTTAGAGTTGAAACGCTTAGGGTATAATTCCTCAGAAATCAAAGATAAACTCTTAGAGTGGAATGAAAAATGCGAAAAGCCACTTAATATAAGCGAACAACGAATCCAATTGTTGAAATATGTTGAGTGGGTTGAAGGTAAGGAGTGTAAATTAGGTTGTAACGCACTCGAAGATTACTGTCTAGGAAAGGACAGATGCCAATTTCATAAGAGAATTAGTTACCAAAAAAGGCAAGAAACGCAGGAGTTGCCATTTAATATTGAAGAATTAGATAAATTTTTGGAAGAAAGGTACAAAGCCGATGGACTAATAATGATGTTAATAGTAAAGGCATTGAGACTTATTCAGCTAGAAAATGCAACAGGTGAAGCAATTTATGCAGGTTTCAGGAAGATAAGCTCTGTAATACGGGACAGATTAGGCCATTTCTTAGCACCTATGGACATTTTTAGAAAAATGAGATTTTTAGTTGAAGAAGGCGTGCTGGAGCAGATCGCCAAAGGTAAACCCGGCAACTTCTCTTGGCAGGCTAATGGCTATAGGTTCTTGGGTTGGAAGCACCCATAAGCACCCATAATAACTTATATGTGTAACAAATAGAAAGAGGAGCGAAGAGCAATGATACATAATAATGAGTAACAAGCTAGGTGTAGCATGAAAAAGTTATGTTGTTTATGTGGATCAGCGACCAAAGGTAATTTGATTATGCCCTTTGCTTGCTGGAAATGTGTCAATTATCTCCTGAGCCATCCAGAGAGAGCTTGGGCGTTGTTTGATGAAGTTAATGATCCGATCAAGAAGAAATTTTTAAAAACTTTAGCATGGGAGGGGGTGAGAGTAAATGTCATCAGCACCAGAGAAATTGGAAGAACTGTGGACAGAAAAAGAAGTGGCAGAAAAATTTGGTCTTACAATAGGTAAGACAGGTAGATCGCCCCAATTAGGCCGTTGGATAGCTAAGGGGTTGCCATATATCATGGTAAGCGGTAGAAGGCTTTTCTATGAGAAAGATGTTGTATGGTTTTTGTATGGGCTAAGAAAAGAAAGAAAGCTTGAGACTTCTTAAACGAGCTCCTACGATTTAAACAAAGACTACTGTGGTATCACTCAAGATAGCTGTGAGATAAATAAAAAGGAGTGATTTTTTAAGAGGCTACTAGACCATTCTGATGCTTAAAACACGTCAAAACACGTGCAAAAACTATGGTAAATTATGGTATTTTCAGGCTGAATAACCAAGAATAGCTAAGAAGATTAGGGTAGTTTAGGGTAGAATAAATCAGATTAAATCAGAAGATTTAGTATG
>JBHPFV010000063.1:0-4310 GCA_042571705.1 Candidatus Omnitrophota bacterium | reverse complement strand
TGCCACTGGCATAGCTTGAGGAATTAGGACTTCTTGCAACTGAGCCATTGCTCGCGGCAATATTCAAATTATAATTACTGCCAGTCACATCAAACTCGCCATTATTAATCCTGTCGGCGCGGACTTCATTGAAATCTGCTTGAGCTAAAGTTAAGGCAGAAGTATTGCCGCCCCCGGCAGAGGCGGGAACATCAAACCGGACCTCAACTATATCGCCGCTACCGCCCAAGGCAGTAGTGCCATAGAGGGCAATTCTGACCTGCCCGGCTGTGCCCAGATTAGTCTGCATCGTCCAACCGGAAACCAAAGACCCGGCCCTGACCTCAGTTGCGTTCAGTAAGTTGCGGTCATAGTTAAGCCGTAGATCGATCCCGATGATATCCGCTGTGCCGATATCACTGACACGGATCCTCACCGGTATCCCAGTATTTCCCGGCCGGCCGGAGGCGTCAGCAACATCGACAGTAAGAGCGCTGGCTACGCTGGAAATACTCAATACGCCTAATAAACCCAATACCAATAATGCCTTTCTCATTTTCTTCCTCCCGTTTTTAAACATTAACATTTTCTATTCCTTCATTTATTATTCAACCGGAAATACTACAGCTGCATCCACTGACCTTCGGGCAATCCAGGAGGCATCTGTAGCTGAGACATCGCCATTTCCGGTAACATCGGCCTTGGTAATTTGATTAGCTGTCAAAGTAATTGAGCTGACCGCGTATTGCGCGGTTAAAGAAGCGTCATAAGCTGAAATCGAACCGTTTTCTGAGACATCGCCGTAGAGGATATCGTCGTCCGGAGGATCATTATCCGGAGGATCATTATCTCCAACACCGTCCCAACCAGCCAGGCGAGCCATCATCCACCAGAAGGCCTGAGCCTTCATAATTGTGAGTAACCCGTGGGCATGCGAACTCTCCGTCCAGTTATCACCGCCGCCGCCGCGTTCAGTGCGGGAGGGAATGTTTCGATACGCGCCGGGATTCGACTGCACCCATGATGCGCACCAGTTTCCGGTCCCGTCTTCCTCGGGATGATAATTACCATCGGGATCATGAGACTCGATGTCGCTAAAATCAAATAGGATTTTGTTATTATCGATACAGTGCTGTCTGATTACAGCGTTATTACGCGTATAGGCGCTGGCGCCTAAATGGCCGGTCATGTAGAAAAACATCGTTCCCGGAACAGCATCCTCAAGACTCTGCATGCCATCAAAATAGGCTCGAACCGTGGAGTCACCGTTATGTTGTCCGCACCACGACCAGCCCGATAAGTCAAATCCGACGGATCTTATATTGCTTATGGTCTCATTGCGTGTTGACTGCCCCTGCCAGTACTCCTCCGGGTGGTCACTTTCTTGCGCCATAAGCAGCGCGGGAGGACTCTCTTGACTGGGCAGTGCCGGAAAAGCGTCCCAATGCATTCTGGTTTTAAACTTATATTTGACCGGGTCGACGTACCGCTCAAGCCAATTCAGTCCACAGACAATCTGGGAGCCATGGGAAGCATGACCATAGTGAACCGTCAACTCTTTAGCCCTTTCCAGCCAACTATCCGGAATCTGCTCGAACTGCTGCACCGCCCTGTGGTCGGCAATCAGCGGCTCGCTCCCGTCCCAACAAAAAACCTGCTCTGGCATTAGCCACAACAGGCCTATTAAGCTTACTATAATTATTATTCTACTTTTATGCATCTGCCGCCTCGTTATCGTTTCAACCCAAATAAAAAAGCCGGGTTACCATATTCGGTAACCCGGCTACGCAAATAGTCCGGCAGTTACATATTAACCATTTTTACAATATCGCCGCCCAATATTGCGCCCGTGGCTTTGCGGGAACTGCCCCCTCCCCTCCAGAACCAGTACTGGCCTCACGACCAGTTTGCCTTTTCGTATCATCGACTCTTACGAATCGACAACTAAAGCTTGCCATATTAAACAGCAATATTCAAGGGCAAAAATCCAGCTTTTGTGTCCCTTAACAAATATCTAGTGTCCTATCTTATTTAAAATAAAGATGTTATGACAATTATTAAAACTTATTTGTAAAGCATTTATAAAATAATTTTGTGAGAAATAAAATCTTTTTTATTGACTTTTTCCAGTCAAATGATTATACTGAATGCACTATGCAACAGAAAAAAATAGCCCTATTCTTTGCCCTGATCACTTTAGTGAGCGGGTTTTTTTTATCTCAACCGCGGCTTAGTCAGGCCCAAGACTCCCCGGCCAATCTGGTCACTGTGGTCGATATCGAGGAAATGATTATCAACCCTGTGGTGCATGAAATCATTACTAAGGCGATTGAGCAGGCTAAAGACAACAACTCCCAGTGCCTAATCATCCGGTTAGATACCCCCGGTGGGCTACTGGAAACAACCCGCAAGATTGTCAAGGCGATGATGAACTCTCCTGTGCCAGTAGTCACCTATATCTGGCCGCCAGGGGCCCGGGCATCCTCAGCCGGGGTATTTATTACCCTGGCCAGCCATGTTGCGGCCATGGCCCCTTCTACTCATATGGGTGCGGCGCATCCTGTGATCCTGCATAAATCCTGGGGCGGTATCGACCAAACCATGCAGGATAAAGTCACCAACGACACCAGGACCTGGATTGAATCAGTGGCTAAAACCCGAGGCCGTAATGTGGAGTGGGCTGGCCAAGCAGTCACAGAAAGCGCTTCGGTTTCTGATGGCGAGGCCTTATCTTCAAATATAGTTGACCTTGTCGTCAAAGACTTAGCTGCCCTGCTGCTGCAATTAGAGGGCCGGACAATCGAAACTACCCAAGGGACAGTGACCTTGCGCACTAAAGGGGCCACGGTAGAATTTATCGGACTTAGCCTGCGCCAAAAAATCCTGGACCAGTTAATCAATCCCAATATCGCCTACCTGTTAATGTTGTTGGGTTTCTTTGGCCTAATATACGAAATTACACATCCGGGATTTGGTTTTCCCGGTTTAGCCGGCATCATCTCCCTGATCTTGGCCTTCTACGCCTTCCAGGTCCTGCCTACTAATTACGCCGGCCTGGCGTTAATAATTCTAGGATTAGGATTCTTTGTAATTGAGGCCTTTACCCCGACTTTCGGCGCCTTTACCCTGGCCGGGATCATTGCCCTGATCTTTGGCTCAACCATACTATTTAACCAACCGCATGAATTCTTAAAGGTCTCTTTAAAAATAATCTTTCCAGTGGCGATATCTTTAGGCCTGATTTCCACATTTCTGGTTAGCCTGGCTGTCAAGGCCCAGCAGCGAAAAGTAACCAGCGGGGCCCAGGGCCTGATCGGTCAGATTGCCGAAGCCAGGACAAATATCTCCCGCAAGGGTAAGGTCTTTATCCACGGTGAAATTTGGAATGCCCAAAGTAAACAGAAGATTAGCAAGGGCGATGAAGTAGTTGTGGAAGAGGTCAGCGGGTTGAAATTAATCGTCAAGAAAAAGACTTAAAAAGGAGGGTTCAGGAAAAATGTTTATTGTGGCGATAATAGCGGGATTGTGGCTGCTCAGTTGCATCAAAATAATGCGTGAATATGAACGCGCGGTAGTATTTCGCTTAGGTCGGGTCTTACCCGAACCTAAGGGTCCGGGAATAGTCTTCATCTTTACGCCATTTGATCATGCCGAGAAGGTCAGTTTGCGCACCATCACTTTAGATGTGCCACCTCAAGATATTATTACTAAGGACAATGTCTCGGTGAAGGTAAATGCCGTTGTCTATTACCGGGTCTTAGAGCCAATTAAGGCAGTTACAGAGATTGAGGATTATAACTTCGCTACTTCACAGATTTCGCAGACTACCTTAAGGAGCGTGGTCGGCCAAGTAAGCCTGGATGAGGTGCTTTCCAACAGAGAGAAAATTAACTCTTCGCTTCAGGAGATCATCGATAAGCAGACCGACCCCTGGGGGGTCAAGGTTTCCATAGTGGAAATCAAGCACGTTGATCTGCCCCAAGAGATGCAGCGGGCCATGGCCCGTCAGGCCGAGGCTGAACGAGAACGCCGGGCCAAAATTATCAGTGCCGAGGGCGAATATCAGGCGGCCGAGAAATTAAGGCAGGCCGCGGAGACCATCTCTGATCAACCTATGGCCTTACAGATGCGTTATCTGCAGACTTTATCCAACATCTCTTCTGAACGCTCTTCAATAGTAGTGCTGCCGTTACCGCTGGAATTCCTCAAGGCCTTCAGCGCTAAGAAATAAAGACCGATATTGACAGATTAGATCTTTGATGATATAAAGGAAAGACTTGGGGGCCGTGGTGAAGCGGGATCACATCACAATGGCATTGTGAGATCACGGG
>JBHPFV010000062.1:0-4371 GCA_042571705.1 Candidatus Omnitrophota bacterium | reverse complement strand
CTCCGATTAGACCCTGCGCTTAAAGGAATTGCGCAGGTCTTACCCTTGTGGGTTAACTTAAGAACCGGTCTGAGATACCTAATACACTTAAAATATTATTCGGAATTTATAAATTTCTCAACTATATCATTTACAACTAATTGTATATTTTCTTCTGAATTATAATATTTATCATAAAAACTACTTATGTGATAAAGAATGTCTCCACTCTCACCATCAATATAAAATAGATGAAGCTGGATCCCTGCCCAAGGAAAAATGTTGGCATCTTTTCCATATGCTATGCCACTTACAAAAATATATCCACCGGCATTAATTTGATTGTTTGCCGCCTTTATGTCTTCAGATATAACATCCTTGTTTTCATTCCAGCTCTCCATATTAGAATTATATAACAAATATACGTATCTCTTCATTTCTTCATTAAGAAACTTTACATCCTCTATCACTTCTTTATGTTTTATATCTGAAATAAGTTTAAAATCGTTATCATTGAATGACTCCTTAAAATAATAAGACAACCAAGAATTAACTTTCTGTGTATGTTCTGGTTTCATTATCTTAGATAACACTTCATCATTATAATCCGACTGCTCATCATAATAAAGATACGAGTGCCTTTTAAAATAATATTGGTTACATAAAATATTCCTATCTGTGAAGTAATTGTAGCTTTCTTCCCTTCTAATTACAGTAAAATCCAAAGGAAGCAGAAAGATGTTTTTAGAGCGCGAAGATGCTCCTGTAAAGCTAGCGGTGGTGTGAACATCCAAAGGTCCTGGATAATATAATGAAGCGCAGCCAGTTAAACTACTTGTTATTAAGCTTAATATTGCTATTATAAAAAATTTATTTTTCATTGTAAGTATATTCTATTTCTTCAAAATAAATTGCTCTCTATTCTTCTTTCTCTTGTTGTCTAAATATTTTGTAAGTTCAGGATAATCCCTTAATTGAACTTTAAGTAATTTCATACTTTCTTCTTTTTTAATTTTAAATGCGCCTTCCGAAAAACTATAGATAACTTTCAAAATACCAATTTTGTTTTCAAAAGTATAGTCTTTGGGTACCGCCTCCATGATATATTTTTCAGGCAATTTTATAGTGTGTTTTTGAATAAACCTACTAGTATACCCGAAATGAACAGGATATGTTCTTTCGCTGCTCATAAAAGAATTATCATCTTCAACCGGTTCCGGTATCGATAATATCATATAATCATTAGTTTTTTGTGCCCAACGATCAACTAAAAATTCAAAATTAACTTTTATAGGCTTATCCAATTCTTCAAGATAATCGAAATTATATTTTACTAGTTTTGCGCGTGCAATAAAATTGTTCAAAAAATTTGTAAGAACCTTCTCTTCATACTCCTTTTCAAAAGCCTTCATTATGCTTCTTATTAGAACAGCATTCCAACCATCTGCGCTTATAACAATCTCCCCTTTCATGCTTCCTTCTTCATCTATCTCTGAGGAAGTTTCAACGAAGATATAATTGTCTCCGTCACTATCTATAGGAGTTACAACTAGTTCCGATTTATCTTTTCGCACAATTATTGCGGGAGAGCCTTGGAATATTGTATGCAATTTACCAAATTTAATTGTGTCCTGGGTTGGATCAAGCCAATATTTAGCATCATCTATTATTGCAACTGCTATCACATGGTTAGGGCTTGTTGTACAAACAAAATCCGGAAAAATTGCATTAGAACGTGGAGAAATAAGCACAGGGTAAGCCTCAATCCCTGCCACCTTAAGCATGGCTAACAATAGCATCACTTTCCCTTTACAATCACCACGCATATCCTTTAATACATCTGTGGAAGAGAATGGAACATATGTTGCCGAACCAATTTCTATGCCCAGATACCCAATTTTGTTCTGCACATAATTAAAAATAATATTTGCCTTATCCTCCTGCACTGTATTATCTTTAATAAGTTCTTTAGTAATTTTTTTAAGCTTTGGGCTAATTTTTATTTTATCTTTAATTAAATTCCACCACCATGAAGCCACAGCATCCCAAGAAGTTAAAGTTGTTACCCCTACCCATGTTGACACATCTCGAAATGGGGGTATAAACTCTTCCCATTTAATAGCCGGAGTATCTTTAAGCTCCCAGCGATAAACCTTTTTATGAGTACTCTTATCATATGAAATTTGAGGCTCAGGGGCGTTTCCGTGAGAATATATATTTAGTTTAACTTTTTCAGGACATTTAACTATATAAGTGTTCTGTTTAACTGGTACAGTGGAAGAGAAGACAAATTCGTGATGAAAGTTTTTTAAAACACTGTTGTCTTTTACATCAATTTGTGTCTCGTAATCAATCTCACACCCCGGCTCCAAGCCCACCATCGACATAATCTTATAAACGCTTCCACTATACGTTGAGAAAGCACCCCCAGAAGCCTGCTCATGAATACGCTTACAAGGAATCTTTTTCCCATCGGCCTTAATTGTGTAACCTTTGATTTTTTTAACTTTTTCTATATACGGATTAATCATTACTGGGATTTCTGAATAAACCTTGCAAGCCCTATCATTTAACAATTTTATCCTCGTGTGCTGATATACTGTATAATCCCAATTTTTCTTTAATGTAACTTCACAATCATCAAACAGAACTATAACATCCTCGGTTGACAGAGGAGTAGATTCCGATAGTGCTCCTTGTTTCCCTACTGTTGACGCAAAAACATAAAAATGTGAAAAGATAATAATCGATATCGTAAAGATGGCAGCAAAAATCTTTAAGTCATTTAATGCTTTCGGTAATTTTTCCATGGTTTAACCTTCCTTGTTCTTAGGGAGTATCCCAAAAAATTATTCAGGAAGATATCGCAATTCCAAAGCGAAAGTTCTCTTCTTAATTATACCCCTTAACACAAAGTAGTCTCAAGGTAAATCTTAAGGCTGGGGGGGTACACTTCTCCGATTAGGTTAAGAAACGGTCTGAGATATGGTCTGAGATACTAATAAGCTTTCTTAAAAGTTGCAAAATTTAATAAGAAAGGAGGGGAGATAATAACAAATAGTAGCCAGGCAACTAGAAAAGGCGCTCTTGGTACATCAAAATTAAAGAATAACCAAAATATTAATACAATACTTCCAACTTCAATAGCAATCATAAACAGGTTCCATAAAATCCAATGCTTAGGTTTAAGATGCGCGCCGCAAGGGCAATTAATAAAAAGCTTAACGTTATACGTTGATAGAGGATGCAGTCTCCAGAAAGATATTTTATTTTTACAGGTTGGGCATGTAGCCATTCTAGTTTTATAAAATTAATATGCTGGTTTTGGATTCCAAGGTATTCCGATATAGGACCTTGGAATTGGAATGTCGTATTCTCCCCCTAGTGCTTCACTCACAGCTGCTTTTGTTACACCATATACAAAAGTGCCGACTGGTACATTCTCTGTTGCTAACGTAGCCACAAGTCCAGTTCCAACTCCAACAACTTCTGGAGTTATTTGTTCGTTTAATAAAGCTCGGGCATATAAAGACATCATAGTAAATGGCGTTCGTAATCCACACCTATATGGAGAATATCTTATGGTCAGGTCAAGAGGATTTGTAAAACTTTGTCCTGAACCTCCACTCGGAGCAACAGAAACTTTTCCTAAATTTATTACGCTACCGAAAGATTTTTGATAATAATTATCAAATTTTCGCCAAACAGTTCTTTCAGGATCAGCTCTTCCAGCAAAATTATTAAGTTCTTCTACCTGTTGGTTGCTCGCAAAGCCATTTCCGACCTGCCAATTCTGGAACTGCTGGGATGAGAGAAAGCCACCCATTGCACCCATTCCGCCACCCCAGGCAGCCGCTGGACCCAGCTTTCCTCCTCCCTGCATCATTGCAGTGGTGGCGGTGGAAATAAACGCGCCTCTTGTTGCACCATAAGCTATCTGCATCCCTAAGTTGCCATAATTATGGAAGGGAATGGCTTTATTTAAGCCTATGGATAAACCTGCTGCAGCTATAACCACGCCCGGATTAGCACCAGAGGCAATAGCTTGAGCACCACTAGCAATGGCATCTGCCGAGTTGAAGGCAGCAAAGGCTAGAATTGGATTGCCTGTAGTAGCAAAGGCTACAACTCCTGCGACTGCGCCTACTATCTTACCAAAGAAACCTTTTATACTATCCCAGAATCCATATCCTGTCGGGTCGGTGTATCTTAGGGGATTGTTGCGGCAATAGGCATAGCGGTTGAAGTCTTGAGGATCATTAGGATGCTGTATCGTCGGATCGGCAGTGATGAACCGTCCTATTTCGGGGTCGTAGTAGCGGGCGCCGTAGTAGTAAAGGTTGCTTGTACTATCAAAGAGCTGGCCGGTGAACCGGTAGTTATTATTGTAGC
>JBHPFV010000061.1:0-4606 GCA_042571705.1 Candidatus Omnitrophota bacterium | reverse complement strand
GATCTTACCTCGTACGAGGATAGAGGCTACGCTTCACATCTCTGTTCCTGAGGACTCAAGCGATCCGAAAAGTGCATACGTGGATATTATTCGAGTAGTTCCGTTTTACACCCCTTCTTTAAATCCAGGTACAGTTAGTCAAGAAGGAGTTAAATATACAATAACATATATTACGCCCTATTGTGTAGTGACATCGCGAGATTTAACCATTACAGTTACCTCACCCGCCCCAAAGTAAAGGCTGTTTTTACTTTCAGCCTGAGCGAAGCGAAGGAGCAGTTTAAGGAGAAATGATGGAGAAGAAAAGGTCGGTTAGTATTATAGTGGCAGCGATAATTGCATTACTGACTTCTGGCTGCATAAATTATGAACAAGAGACATTTCTAAATTCCGATATGTCCGGACATACAGAAATTTGTATTTTTCCTAATCCAGAGGCATATAAAGCTGGGTTAATTGCTTCTCTCGATACACATAAACAAGATACAACAGATGCTGCAACTTTGTTGAAAGATGTAAAAATGAAAATTAAAATGAAGATAGATGAACAAAGCCTACTTGGCAATCTTAACTTAGAGGCAATAAAAAATAAAGAATTTAGGCAAGTCGAAAAAGATGGTGTCACCTACACTTATTTAAGCGTTGAATTTGATAATATAGAGGATTTATATACTAAAGGCCATGAAGTTGATATTTCCAAAAATGGGCAAGGGAATATAATATATAAAGAATACCCTAAGCTCTCTGAACTCCTATCCGAATTCTCCTCTGAGCCCTCATTCGATAGGATTGAGCCTGAGTATTTGAAGGAGTTTTATGTTCAATATACACTGCATATGCCAGGAAAAATAGTTAAAGCAAATACTGAAGATATAAATATCAATGTAGCTACGTGGCATATACCTCTTGAGCGTGCGATTACAGAAGGGATTACTATTATAGCCGAGGTGAAAAAGCCTTAGCTGTTGAAAAACAGTGTAACAAATGACCCACCCATCCGAAGAAACCTTAGTTGAGTAAAAAGGGAGAAAATGAAAAAATTATTATTAGTAATCGTTTCGTTTGCTTTTATAGTGCCCCTTTGCTTTTGTGAGGAAGTAAAAGAGCAAGACAGGAATTATGATGGGAAAGTAGATAGATGGGTTTATATTTTAGATGAAAACACAGAGAAAATTGATGATGATTCAGACTTCGATGGAAAAGTTAATACCGTTTATTGGCAATACAAGGATAGTAATGGCATGATTTATAAGCTAGAAATGGATACAGATGTTGATGGCAAAAAAAATGCTTGGTTATATTATAACAACGCAATTCCTCAAAAATGCGAAGCGGATACTAATAAAGATGAAGTTGTGGACATAACGAGCTACATGGATATCGCAGGGGATATTTTAGAGGTAGAAGCTGATGCAAACTATGATGGCAAAATAGATTTGATGCAACAGTATAGTGGAGGGAAAGTAATTCGTACAGAAGTTGATTCTGATTTTGACGGTAAGATGGACAAAACTTTTAATGATATATCTGAAGCAGATAACTGGCTAAGAGAAAACCGTCCGGGATTTACTAACAACGCTAACTTCTATACGCCAAAATGAATAGATTAGTCAATGAACTGCCCAAACGAAAACACACTACTCAATTACATCCAAAACTCACTCTCCGATAAAGAGAGGGTAGAAATAGAACATCATCTTCGTTTCTGTGATCGTTGTATGAATCTATTGAGAATTGGCTAGAATATACCTACAGATGAGGAATTAAATATACAGACCGTTTCTCAAATCTAACCCACGGGGGTAAGACCTGCGCAATTCCTTTAAGCGCAGGGTCTAATCGGAGACCTGTCCTAAGCCAAATCGGAAAAGTGCCCCCCTAGTTACCTTGTGGACGGTAAGGTAAAAGCGTAGAAGGACTAATAATAACCTTGCTTGCTAATTCAAGAATCTTTCCTTTACAGTCTCCGTAAAATCTGCTATCATAATTTTACTTTAAGGGCCCATTCTCCTTCGCCTAACTCTGACGTAGCTAACGAATTAGGCTTCGGAGTTGGGCCAGCAACGAAGTAACAGGGCCCATAGCTCAACGGTTAGAGCAGCAGACTCATAAACGGATAAGGGCACTTTTCATAACCTTTTGCAATTGTTGTAGGTATAGTCTCCGTAAATAACTTACGGAGTTTTTTTATGACTGCCAATGACTATCAATTACCCCCTTTGGCTACCCTTGTTGGACACTATTTGGACACCTAAGACGGTGGCACCCCACCCCTCGACACACTGTATATCTATTAGAGCCCCTTCTAGGTGCGAGCAGCAAATTTCAAAGGGTAGGGGGCCATACCCACCCCCATACTCTAATAATAAGACTTATGGCCTCTAAATTTTCCAGAAAATTTTTAGCATTTTCCTCATTTACCCCACCGCAGCATACACTATAGTTTGTCCACATAATTAAACTCTGTCTCTCCAAATCGACACGCTGTCATAGTCAGTCATGGTCTGCTCTTAAATTGGCAAAATTTAACCTTAAACCGGGCAAGAGGTTGTAAGTGTGTAAAAATGCTACATACTTGGCACAATTATTGCTTATTTAATTAGGTGGATAGGTTTATCTTGGAGGGGTGATGAGGATATTAGCGTTAGCCATAACGATATTGAGCATCTGTTTGTTAGGAACGGATGCTTTTGCTTTAATAGGTATTGATGCTAATACCGTGCTGATGCTTCACTCTAATGGTACCGATGGTTCGACAAACTTTGTTGATGACTCTTTCACTCCCCATAGCGTAACAGCTTATGGTAATGCTCAAATAGATACAACAGAGAAGAAATTTGGCAGTGGTTCAATAAAGCTTGACGGAAATGGAGACTATTTATCGATCCCTGATAGTACTGATTGGGACATTCTTGCTTCTGCTACTGAAGATTGGACAGTAGACTTTTGGGTGAAACATACTGACCATACAGGCGAAGAGGCATATGTTACTCAATATGTGGATGGGCTTCATGTATGGAGTTTAAGGCATACGGATGTAGGAGATAATGGTCTTATACTTGCTGCACATGATGGTACACCAAGTATAATTAACACTGGAAAAGCAGGAGAGATAACTGATACAGACTGGCACCATGTAGCTCTTATCAAAATTGCTGATGAATATGGTATTTATTTAGATGGAACGCAAGTAAATTATGTTCAAGATGCCTCTACAGCTACTTTTGCCGCTGCTTTAGGGATAGGTGCTTTAAGTGGTGGTGGTGGGTGGTTTTTTGATGGCAATATAGATGAATTTAGAATTTCTAAAGGTATTGCTCGTTGGACTTCTGATTTTACCCCACCGACAAGTGAATATGAGGTTATCCCCGAACCATCCACACTACTCCTTTTAGGCTTTGGCCTACTGGGAACTGTGTTCAAGAGAAAATCTCTATCCTAATGCCCTCTGCCTATAATATTGGTTCTTTCTATACTATAATAAGCAGCAAATTTCAGATTTTACTCAACATCAATGTGTTTTTGGCGTAAATGAGCACAGGGAAGCCCTTGACTTCTGCTTGGGTTAGAGGTAAGATATAACTACAATTGCTATTTCCACAGTTACATCGGGAATTGAATTTTCGCGACCACTTGAGTTTGCCCTGTTTGAAGAGTAAAAGCTACTTAGAATTTTTATCTTGCTTTATACTTAGGGAAGTATACAATAAGATAAGAAACGTAAACATATACCATAAATGATGAAAAAAGGCAAAATGAACAAACTATTCCCCAATCTTAAAAGACTGTACATAGAAGATATGTTGTTCGAAACTACTCTAAAGGGTAATGTAAAAAGCATCGAAAAGTTTTGGAAGCAAAAGGGGTTCGAAAAAAATATAGTAAGTGGTAAGATTTTAGCATTAAAAAAGTATGCTTGTGATAAAACACCGCATTTATTTAGCTTAATTATTGACATTCAAAGTAAGAAAAAAAATAAAGCAATACTGCATATAGCGTTATCAACAAAATTTACAATAACCGGTATACCAGAAAATTTTAAAGCATTATCTCAGGATATTTTTTTAGATTTCTTTAAATGGCTTAAGAAAAATAGACAAATAAGGTTAAATAAAATATCTTTAACGTCTCACTGTCATTTGCCATTAAATAGTAATTTACAATTTCCTCCTCCGATAGCTGCAAAACAAGAGAATCCGGCCTTTCTTGTTGGGGTAAAGTATGGATTTGATAAAAAAATGGCAATAGATACTTTGATTATTGAAAGAACAAAAAATAAAAAGAAGCCATTATATTTTATGATTAGGACATTGCCTCTTTTTAACTTTAATGAAAAACGTTTTAATGAACGCTTTTTTGATGGACCGATTGATTTTCTACAAAAAATTATATTAGCATTCTGTAAAAAAAGAGTCGAGGGAGGTAAGTAAGTATGGAGAGTTACGGGGCAAAACGACTCCAAGCTATTTTAAAGGGGGGAGACTCTGCAGAATGGAGAAAATATGCACTTAGTGGTGCGTCAATACCAACAGAAGCATCAAGTGAAGAAATATCAGAAAAAATTGATGGAATCGTCGACAGTATTTATGGTTCTTTTGACGTAACA
>JBHPFV010000060.1:0-4722 GCA_042571705.1 Candidatus Omnitrophota bacterium | reverse complement strand
TAGAAAGACTTACCGCAACCTAGGCGAAGAAGCTCGGAAGAATTTACGCGGGAATTTATTAGAATTAAAGAAATTTAATCCACAGACCGCAGAGAAAGGAGTGCTGATCTTAAATTATACCAATCATTTCCCCGATTTTCTGGTTAACTATAACCTTGATCAGATGGCCCGGAATTATTATATCGTTTTAGAACCAAGCTGGGCCGGATATTGCACCACGCAGATTCTGATGTTCATCAATAATCTTAGAGAAGTTATTGTCCAGTGTCCTGAGACAAAAGATTTCCAATTTATAAAGTCACTTAATTCCAATTTGGCACCACTTAAATTGGGCTCCAGTCATTGGATGGATTTAGAATCTTTTCGGCCGCTACCGGATGTTAACAAAGAGTACGATTTAATCTATGTAGCCAATTGGGCGTTTTACAAAAGACATATAGAGCTATTTAAGGCTTTGAAGGCTTTAAAAAATAAAGGCCAGCAGTTGCGGGTGCTGCTCTTAGGTTTTACATGGTCAGGAACAACACGGAGCAAAGAAGATTTAATCAGGGAAATACAAAAATTCGGAGTGCAGGACATCTGCACAATCATGGAAGGGTTATCAGCAGAAGAAGTCAATCTGTATTTAAATAAAAGTAAATTTTCAATTTTGCTATCTAAGAAAGAGGGAAGCTGCCGGGCAGTAGCGGAGTCATTGTGCGCTGGGGTGCCGGTTTTAGTGTATAAATACAATATCGGTGGAGCGATAAATTTTATTAACCAGCAGACCGGAGATTTAAGCGATTATAAAGAATTGCCCGCCAAAATATTAGAAATGCTTGCAAAATATAAACAGTTTAAAGCGCGTGAATGGTCAGAGCAGAATATAGGTTATATTAATGCTACAGAGAAATTGAATGCATTTATCAAAACAACAGCGAAAAACAGAGGAGAGATCTGGTCTCAAGATATAGAGTATAAAGTGAACACTAAAGGTTTTAAACTAAAACCAGGAAAGAGAGCATGGTCAGAAAAAATTTAGTTAGTATTTTTACTTTTGTAATTGCCGCCAGTTTTGTATTGAATGGCTGTGCGTCAAAGTCTACAAACACTGATAAAGCAGTATCAGTTTGGGCTATTGGAGATTGTTATAAAGTGAACCCGGCAAATGGCAAAGTATTTAATCCATTTGTAAAGGGGGATTACAAAGCCAAAAATTTTATCTGGGATGCTGCCCAATCAACAGTTTATTTATCCGGAGCTAAGAATGAGTATGTTTCTTTTCAGGTAATAGTGGATGCAAAAGACTATCTCAATGGCGTCGATGTTTTAAGTTCTGAGTTCAAAGGTCCTTCCGTAATTTCAAATGAAAATGTCAAATTATTCAAAGAGCATTATCTGAAAGTCAAAAAAACTAGTAGTTGGCCATTACCTTCTACCGGGCTAGGCGAATATCCGGATGCCTTAATTCCTTTAGATAGGGCCTATAAAGATATCCCGTTCTCAGTCAGAGATAAGAGGAATCAGGCTATTTGGGTTGACGTCTATATTCCGAAGGATGTAAAGGCAGGAGAATATCAAGCTGTATTTTCAGTTATCGGAGAAGAATTTAATCCACGATCTATTACGGTTAAGTTAACTGTGTGGGATTTCATGTTGCCCGATGCTGCCCACTTAAGAGCCTGGACCAATTACTTTGATTTGGATGTGGGCTATGGGGTCAACAGAAACAGCGAAGAGTATTTGGAAGTTGAAAGAAACGTAATGAGGCTCTGTCACGATCATAGGATGGAGGCTTTGCATCGACACGCCAAACTCTACCCCAGGCTAGAAGATGATATAGGAGATCTTATTTACGTAAACTGGGAGCCTTACGACCAAAGAATAGGAGCATTTTTAGATGGCACTCTTTTTGACAACAGGACTCCGCCTAATATGTATTTGTTACCGGTAAATACCTGGCCTGATCAAAGATGGCCCAAGATGCCTTTTCATATGCAGCAAACTCTAACTGCGACCATCAAGCACTTTCATGCAAAAGGGTGGGATTTAAATAAAGGATATGTCTATTTATGGGATGAGCCTGAAAAAGAAGATTTGGCTGAATTGATGAAATGGGCAAAGTTCATCAAAAGTAATGCCCCTCAGTTGAAGACCACGGTGGCCTTCCTACGCAATTTCGATGCCCAGACGGTCAAAGAGTTCTCGTCTTATGTTGATTTATGGATGGTAGATGCCGGCAAAGTAGATTTAAAGCTGTTTAAAGAACTAAAGAGCATGGGTAAGGAAGTCGGTTTTTATCAACAAGGTGAGCCCTGGTGTGGAAATGAAAACTTAGACACAGATGGTTTGGGGTTCAGGACCTGGCCCTGGATAGCGGCAAAATACGATATTGAAACGATTTATTTATATGTAATGACCAATTGGTGGAGAGTATACAAAAAAGGCGGCATTTGGGAAAATCCCCAAAATGAAAGTTGGAGCAATTCCCAGGGCGTACTGATTTATCCGGGTAAATATCTAAATACATTAGAAGCAATCGGTTCAGTGCGTTTAAAGCAGCTGCGCCGCGGCATGCAAGACTATGAGTATATCTACCTGGCCAAAAAGATGGGTAAGGACCCGCAGCCTATAGTTAATTCTATAGTTAAGCGGGCCTTAAGTGAGACACAAAGAAGCGGAGGCAGTCACGGGGAGTGGTCGCGTGATCCGGAAGATTGGTTTAAAGCCAGGAAGAAGCTGGCCAGCTTAATATTAGGCACAGTAGACAGAGAGAAGATTCGAGCCACGATCCCTCAACAAAACATATTCAAGCGTAAAATTAAGAATTTATTCAAAAGGATTACTGCGAAAAAGCCCAAAGGTAAAGTCTTATTTACAGAAGACTTTGAAGAAGGCTCTGCCGAGGCCTGGCAGGGAGGCCAGCTCCAAGAAGAAATTACCTATCAAGGAAGCAAATATGCCTTAGAAGCAGTGCCTGGAGGCGGAGATTATACCTTTGTGGAAACCTGGAAGAAGTTGCGCGTAGGTAAAGACACCTACTTGAGTTTTGCCTATTACTGTGAGAGCGCGAATGAATTAATTATCAATTTCTGGAGTTCTGAAAGAAGAAAGAATCTCTCCGCGACTATCAGGAGCCCAAAACAAGGGCAATGGATTACAGTCAAAAAGAACTTAAATGAGTTTGATGAAGATATCGGCAGGCACATTAAATCCATACATTTTGCTACACCAAACCGAGAAGGCGCTAGGTTCTTTATTGATAATGTGAGGCTATTTAATGAATAAGCGGATGTTGGTGTTAAATGTTGAAGTCTCAGGGATGAATAAATACTTGTTATCCCAATTACAAAAAAGAGGCTGGAGTTTAACCGTTGTCAATGTGCCTTATCCTGGGAGATATCGCTGGATGGCTCTAATTTCTACATTTAGCCCTAATATTTCTCAATGGAAGAAAAGATTCGATCAAAAATTAAATAAGTACCATAAATCTTCCGCCGCTTTTTTACAAAGAACAAAGTTCTGTCAAAAGAAGATAAAAGAATTAGATGGCCAGTTTGATCTAATTTTTCAAATTTCCGGTATGTTCGCGCCTTATTTTGACCAGACCAAGACTAATAAGCCCTACGTAACCTATAATGATTATACGCTAATGCTTTCTTATACTATGGCCCTTTCTGATGGGTATTCAGGGTGGACTCCGCTGGCTGATCAAAAGAATAAGTGGATTGATCTGGAAAAGCAACTATACGCAGATGCTAAGATGATATTTACTACCAATGAAAATGCCCGAAAGTCTCTTATCGATGATTATGGGATTGAGGCAGAGAAGATAATTAAAGCAGGCTATGGTTTGACCTTAGACAGTATTCCGGATACTCAAAAGACTTATGATGGCAAAACCATCCTTTTTATTGGTATGGACTTTGAGCGAAAGGGCGGCTATGTCCTTTTGGAAGCTTTCAAGAAGGTAAAAGAGCAGATACCGGATGCCAGACTTATCATCGTAGGCCCGAATAAAGATGTCTTTCAGATAGACCAGCCGGGAGTAAAACTGCTTGGGGTGATCAAAGATAGAAAGATAATTGATGATTTATATAGACAAGCCTCCATCTTTGTCATGCCTTCTTTATGTGAACCTTTTGGCTTGGTCTTCTTAGAGGCCATGGCTTATCAGCTGCCTTGTATTGGCACAACTTTAGATGCTATGCCTGAAATTATTGAAGACGGCAAAACTGGTTTCATTGTTCCACCGAAAGATGCTCAAACATTAGCTGAGAAGCTAATCACTTTGTTAAATAATCAAGATTTAATGAAAAATATGGGTGTACAAGCCCAAAAGAGAGTAAAAGAGCAATTTTCCTGGGAAAACGTAGGAGAAAGAATAGACTCCTATTTAAGCAGAACGTTCGATAAGGAATAAGCTGTGAGTTCTAAGGCAAAAACATTAACCAAAGGGTCTTTATTAAGAAGCCTACAGTTCTTCGCAAACTGCATTATTGCTCTAGCCTTGATGCCATTTATTATACATTCTTTGGGTGATAGAATGTATGGCCTTTGGATACTTATTGGTTCATTCTTTGGTTTTTATGGTTTTTTTGATTTTGGCTTAAGTTCTGCAGTACAAAGATATATTTCAAGAGCGCTGGGCAAAGGGGATCTTAAAGAAGCAAATGCAGTTGTCAACAATTCTCTTTTTCTCTTTTTTCTAATCGGCCTACTTTCCTTAGTTGTTTTAGTCAT
>JBHPFV010000059.1:0-7140 GCA_042571705.1 Candidatus Omnitrophota bacterium | reverse complement strand
TGTTTGGCCCCTCTTAGCATCATTCGTTTAGTGGGGCATGGTTTTATTAGTTTATTTCGTAGGGCTCGGATCTTAAGCATTGTTTTATATGCCATATTTTGGATTTTGTGCGCAGTGTTAATATTTTTGAATAGTCGCTTGTTTTTGATGGGCAAGATCTTTGGAGCGACGATGATTACAATAGCGCCTGGAACAATCTGTTTTGTTCTAGGCATCTCCCTGCTGTTATTAGGCATGAAAAACATAGGCGTAAAAACATTCTTTGCTGTGCCTGAGATTATCTCTGATGCAAAAGGGTCAGGTTTAGTTGCCAAGGGACTATTTGCCCATGTACGCCATCCTATTTACCTGGCGGAATCGCTGATGGTTTTGGGTGCTTTTCTAATAACTTCAGAATTAAGCCTGATTATCCTGCTCGTGGCATGGATTGTTATTATCTGGCCAGTAACATTTTTGGAAGAGAAGGAGCTCAGCAATAGGTTTGGAGAAGAATATAAAATTTACCAAAATAGAGTCCCCAGATTATTGCCCAAGATAAGATTGAAAGGGAATGAAAAGGAAATTTAAGCGTAGCGGCGAGTTTTTTGTTTATATCCTTGAGTGCGCTGATGGCAGCTATTATACCGGGCACACTAATGATATCGAACGGCGGGTCAAACAGCACAACCAGGCCAAAGGCGCCTGGTATACCAGGATGAAAGGGGCGGGAAAGGTAGTCTGGCGCAAGGAATATCGCCGGTTCAGAGCAGCTTTTATAATGGAGAAAAGGATCAAGACCTTGACCAGGCAGGAAAAGGAATCTTTGGTAAAAGGTAAAAGATTAGATAGAGTTTTGGCTTTAGCAAAAAAATGAAGATAAAAAGGGATCATTATGGGTAAATTTCTGGAATTCCCTGATAATTTTTTTATCGAACCTACAAATGATTGCAATTTGAAATGCATAATATGTCCTAGAAGGAAGAGTAAAAAGCAGATAGGCTATATGTCGTTTAAGATTTTTCGCAAGGTCGTAGATCAGCTTCCAACTAAAAAAATAAGTGTACTGAGCTTGCATCAGGCAGGCGAACCGTTGTTGCATCCCCGGATCGTTGATATGGTAAGATATGCTAAGGGTAGGGGGTTGCGTAAAGTGGGCTTCGCCACCAATGGCACCTTGTTGAATGAAAATTTGAGCCGGGACTTAATAGATTCGGGATTAGACGGACTTACAGTATCTATGGATAAGGTTATTGCCAAGGAGTATTGTCCAACAGAAAAGAGAAAAGAGCTCTTGGCAACTATAGATAAAAATGTCTTACAGTTGATTGAGCTCAGGAACCAACGGGGCTTGAAATTTCCTTCAGTGAAAATGAGGATGGTAAATATAAAGTCCACCCAAAGGCTGATTCAACAATTTGAGAAGAAGTGGAAAGGTGTTGCTAATAGCGTAGACGTGGGGCATTTGTTCTCTTGGGGTGGACTGATCAAGGTTGCAAGAAAGAAACCTGCGCATCGACTGATCTGCGTTAAGTATCTAACCCAAGGGGTAGTGCAGTGGGATGGCGATGCAACATGCTGTTGTTTATATGTTGATGTCCGGGGTGACTCAAAGGGTATATTTGGCAATGTACTACACACTTCCTTGAAGGAGATCTTCCTGGGTGGAAAACGGATGAAAATTATTGAGGCCCAACTTAGAGGTAACTATAATGTGGTTCCTTTTTGTAAAAAGTGCCTGGATTGGGAAGACCGTTTAGATCAAGTCAGGCACAAGTAGAAAAGAGATAAAATAATGTTTACGTTGCAAACAAAATTATCGATGCTCAAAGCATTAGTGACTAAAAATAGACCGTTTTACATTCAATTTTATGTTTCAAAAGAATGCCATCTAAAGTGCAAAATGTGTAATATCGTTGAAGCCAATTGCAACGTAACGGCCTTTCGTACAAATGAGATAGAACAGATTGCTGATAATCTCGTGAAAATAGGCGCCGGCGTTATTCTGTTGACCGGAGGAGAGCCTTTCATGAGAGAAGATATCGATGAGATTGTGAGAATATTTAAGCAGAAGAAGTTAGATGTGAGGCTACAGACGGCAGGACTCTATTCCCGCAGGGATAAAATAGCGCAATGTGTAAAATATGGGGCGCGTGATATAAATGTCACTTTGCATTCGCTTGATAAACAGTTAGCGGACTATATATACGGCGTTAACGGTGCCTGGGAAAATGCAATAAAAACAGTATCGTTTATATCACAAACATTGCAAGATCAGGGCTCTTTCTGTGCGTTTGGGTGTGTATTGTCAAAATATAATGTGGATGAGATTGAAGCAATATTGGATCTGGCGACGCAAATAGGATGGTGGCTGTCGTTAGTTCCGGTTCATATCACCACTCCGGATAAGCCGATGAACTTTAGAGGCTATGATCAGTACTTTGAGTTTGATAGCGAAGGTTTTAAAAAAGTCGAAATGTTGATTGAAACGCTTAAAAAGAAGAAGCGAGAGGGATATTTATTGTTTGATTCTGATGATTACCTTGATTCAATGTGCCATTTTATAAAAACAGGTGTACCTCACTGGAGGCATAAGAACATCTGTGATTCTCCAAATCTTTATTTCGCTATTTTACCTGATGCGCGTTTTACTCCCTGCTGCG
Source organism: Candidatus Omnitrophota bacterium (assembly GCA_042571705.1). Classification (GTDB taxonomy): domain Bacteria; phylum Omnitrophota; class Gorgyraeia; order JAFGHF01; family JAFGHF01; genus JBHPFV01. Next base: position 4,501 of record JBHPFV010000059.1, on the reverse strand, counting down.
ATTACAGGCTCGATGAAGATATTTATGTTTATGATCCCGATTTTCCCCGTATATATGCTTCAAGAGCGTTGAGAGAAAAAGTAAAGCTAATTACCCAAGAATGTTCCGGATGTAATTTCGGAAGCTATCCAGAAATGACACTTTCAGCGAGATCTTTGAGTACCCTGAAAGAGAGGATTATGCTCGCAGATAAGATCAGCCGTACAAAAATAAAATCAATTGAAGAACGCCAGCTATTCAGGATGATCGCAGAGATTAAAGAGAAATATGACATATATAAGAAGGAGCGCAGAAAATGATACCGCAAACAGAAAAGCTGCAAATAATTATTCCGATTTATAACGAAGAAGATTGCGTGAGGGAATTAGTTAAAAGGCTTATCTGCCTGAGGGAGAAAATTCAGCCCCTGGTGGCGGAATTCATTTTTGTAAATGATGGTTCGCAGGATAAGAGTTTAGAAATGCTTTATGGTTATGCTGAAAAACACGATTTTGTCAAAATCATAAATTTAAGCCGTAATTTTGGGCATCAGTATGCAATTACAGCGGGGCTCGATTATGCAGACGCTGATTATGCAGTAACAATAGACGCAGATTTGCAAGATCCTCCAGAATTAATAGAGACGATGCTTGCAAAGGCAAAAGAGGGTTTTGACATTGTCTATGCTCATCGGTCCCACCGAAAAGAAGAGACGGTTTTTAAAAAACTGTCTGCTAAATTTTTTTATCGGGCGATTAACAAAATGTGCAATATAAAAATACCGATTGATACTGGAGATTATCGATTAATTCGCAAAAATGTATTGAATGTGTTGAAACAGATGCGAGAAAAACACCGGTTTCTAAGAGGGATGGTTCCTTGGATGGGCTTTAGAAGCACACCGGTATGTTATAAAAGAGATAGGCGTTATGCGGGGAAGACAAAATATCCTTTCGGAAGAATGTTGTTATTTGCGATGGATGCAATTTTTTCTTTTTCAAATGTGCCGATTAGAGTTGCAATTGTTATGGGGGCGTTTTTCTGTTTGTTCGGGATTATCGCTTCGTTGGTGCTTCTGTATTTAAGATTTTTTACGTCTTTTTATGCCCACGGAATATTAACCGTTATTGCTATGATTACAATATTTGGCGGCTTTCAGCTTTTTATGATTGGAATAATGGGAGAGTATATAGGAAGGATTTTTGAAGAATCGAAGAGAAGACCACTATATATTATAAGCGATACCAGGAACTTTGTAAATGAGCCAAAATCTGTTCTAAAGGATTGAGGAGTAGAGGCAACTACTATGACTCAAGAAGAGGAATTATTTCATAACCAATGGGCAGTATCTCTTGAACCAGAAGCAGTCCTCGTGGATGAAACTTTTGCAGCGTGTACCGCTCCTGAGAATCGACTGATCGTAAAGAGGCTGGGTGAGGTGAAAAACAAAACTGTCATGGATCTTGGCTGTGGCGCAGGAGAAGCGGCGGTATATTTTGCGAAGCAAGGCGCGGATGTGATTGCTGTGGATGCCTCTACTGAAATGCTCCAGCTTGTTCGAAAAGTCGCTGGCAGACATGGCGTTTCGGTTGTTACAGAGAAGTTACATTCTGAAAAATTAGACTTTGAAGATGAATCATTTGATATAGTGTATGCGGCAAATTTATTACATCATGTAGAGATAGAGAAGACAGTTAGAGAAATACGCCGAGTTTTAAAAAAAGGTGGCATTTTTGTTTCCTATGATCCTCTGGCCTATAACCCTTTCATTAATATTTACAGAAATATATCGACCGAGGTAAGGACGAAAAATGAACATCCGCTTACCGTAAACGATATCAAAACAATTAAAAAGATTTTTCAGAATGTGGCAACAGACGCAAAATGGTTGATTACATTATGGATATTCGTAAAGTTTTATTTTGTGGACAGGATCAACCCGAACAAGGAAAGATTTTGGAAAAAAAGCATCGAGGAGCATAAAAAGCTTGAGAATTTATATGATCGCCTTGAAAGGGTCGATAATTTTATACTAGCCGCATGTCCTTTTTTAAAAATATTCTGTTGGAATGTAGTAATATTTGCGGTTAAATGAGCAAGCATAACAGATGGTAAAACATGTTTAAAAACATCAGAGAACATATAATGCCAGTGGGAGTGATTGCATGTTGTTTCGCGGTATATCTGTTGTTATCTCACAGTTCTTGGCAAGAGCCCCTTATGGGTGACCATATAGAATTAATGCTTTCTGCAAAGGGATATACTGAACCGTCAACGATGGCATATTTTTTAAATTTAGGAGAGAGGGATTTTGGGTTATCTCACCCGCCTTTGTATACGCATTTAATGTCCGGGCTGGGAAAGTTTTTTGGACTCAACAGAATCACCGTTAGAGCGATCGGTATCGCCGCATTTTTACTCACCCTGATCTTAATCTATCTGCTGGCGCTTGAGCTGTTTGAAAAAACCGATAAAAAGAAACATATCGCTCTTACCGCGTGTATATTATATTCCATCAATCCTTTTGTGATCCGGGGTTCACTGCTCATAGACCAAGACGGCTCTCTCTTAAACATGGTGCTTGTTTTACTAATATATTTCTTAGCGTTAGACATCTATAAAAGGAATATATTAAAAAGAAATTTACTCTATGGGCTTTTATTTGCACTTGCGTTGTGGATAAAATTCGTAACGCCTATGTTACTAATAGTATCTATAATTATATATTGTCTGCTCAGAAAGGATTTTTCTCGTGTAGTGCAGGTGATTAAATTTGCGGTCGTGGGACTTTTTCTCTTTTCTGCATCATGGTACCTGTATTGCGTGGTGAACCAGAGGGGGTTTTTTGATTTATTTTACCGTTATTTTCTTATAGCAGCAGAGATAATATCTGGTAGAGACCGCGGCATAAATTTTGCGGCATTGGCGAGAAACATCTGGGCACCTAGCATGTGGTACTCTCCGTCCTTGATGTTATTAGCATTTATTGCAATACGAAAAATATTTAAGGAGAAAAACGTCTGCTCCTCTATTATGTGTGTCAGGCAATTTGCTTTTTTTGGGGCGCTGGTGTTTATTTTTTATTTATTTATTGGGGGGGTATCTCATAGTTTTCCCAAGTACCATTGCGCTATGCTGCCGGTATTTACAATACTCATAGCTGCGTTAATGATGAAGGAGCTAGTCTTAAATAAAATTTTATTAATTAAATTAACAATTGTGACAGGTGTATTGATTGTGTGCTATATGTATTTTGTTGGAGACCCGTTGCATCTTATTAATTATGCGCTGAAAGAAGATATCATTCTAAACGGCGGCATTCACGCGAAACAGATTTTGATACAAGAGCTTATCGCATGCGCAATTCTTTTTATTACAGTGCCTATAGCGTACGTTGTTTTTAAGAGGCTGACTTCAAAGGCATTTATTTTAGCGCTGCTTGTGACAGGGATAGCATTTAATATTTCGCTTGGCGCGGTTCAATGTAGGGCGGATTACAATACAGTTTATTGTTATGGAGCTCAAAAAGTAACCGAAGCAGCAGAGTATATTCGCGCTCATTCTGAAAGCACTGATCAAATATTAGCGCCGATGGAGTTTGTCTGGTTAACAAATGAGAATCTATTTTCATATAGAATAAGCAGGTTTTCGAAATATTGGGGCAATAAAGAAAAATTCCTGCTGCTTTTAAATGAAAATGATATTGAAATTGTTGCCTATGGTATTTGCGCGAATACGATTGATCAATACAGGTCTGTTTTTACTACTAAAGAGGTAGCGGCATTTTTAGATGATAATTATTCTCTTTCCCAGATAGGCCCATATTCAATATGGAAAAAAATAAACCCAGTTTCTAATTGAGGACGACAGATCTTTAAAATGAAAATTCTATCCCCTTTTTCAAAAAAAGAAGAAGTGGCCCCTCTCATAAAGGCAGGAGCAGATGAACTTTATTGTGGGATAGTGCCTGATGAGTGGGAAAATAAATATGGTGTATTTGACACACTCAACAGAAGAGAAGGTTATGGTGCTAATTTTTCCAAATTTTCAGATTTGCAATATGCGATAAAACTTGCGCACGAAAAGAATGTGCAAGTATTTGTAACAATGAATGGATTATATGTGCAGCAGCAATACCCTTTGATTCAAAAGATGATCGAAAGACTGAAAGATATAAAAGTTGATGGTCTTATTATAGCAGATATAGGAATATTGTTGATGCTGCAAAGAACGAAAATTTTCAAAGAAATTAAAATGGGTACAGGAGGAACAGCATTTAATTCAAAAACAGCTATTTTCTACAAAAAAATGGGCGTCTCCAGCATAATTTTACCACGTCATTTAACACTAGACGAAATTAAGGGTATTTCACAAAGAATTTCAGGTGCAGTATCTCTCGAAGTTTTTATCCTTAATACACTATGTCGGAATGTTGATGGATTTTGCACCTTTTATCATGGACTATCTTTTGACAAAAAAGAGTTTGCTCCGGAAATTAATTTAAAAAATAAAAGCCTAAAAT
>JBHPFV010000058.1:0-7362 GCA_042571705.1 Candidatus Omnitrophota bacterium | reverse complement strand
GATCTTTCATCCTGGGCAAGTCAATGTAGCGGACAATCACTGATTCACCAGAGACGCCAATATTGACCGGTAAAGAGACAAACCCCTTCTCCTGTGCCATCCGGCCTAATTGAGCCGCCCGGGCCTCGGCGCTCAGACGAGGATTTAATCTGAAGCTGCTAAAGTTAACCAGGCGCAAACCAGACTCCTGCTCCACCAAACTAACCATATTGATCTGGCAACGGTCCAGATCTAAACCGACTGCGGATCTTTCCGGCACGCTTACTCCCTGTCTAATCCCTGTTAACTTACTTATGTTTACTTATTATAGGATATACCATAAAATAATTACTTTGTCAACACTATTTTTTGCTATTTTTACTCAAGTGGTAATAAAGATTAGACTGGCTACTATATACTAGGCAGGATTATAGACCGGATAAAGACAAATCTAGAACTGTAACAGGATTGGGAAATTGTAGCTAGAGATTATTGCGCTACGGGAGGGCTATTTTCGTCAGGGTCGGTACCTTCAGTGTTGTTAAAAGTGGTCAGGCCAAGCTCATCGATGAAAAAGTTCCTTCCTCCGGTGTAGTTAAAAGCGCTCGGCCGAGCCACTACGGTAAAGTGTTCTGCGTCTTCCAGATTATAAACATAATAATAACCATGCCTGGCAGTTGCCACTGCTGTGGCCTGAGCTAACGCAAAGTCAATATAGGAAGGACTAGTGGCGGCTAAGGCTAATAGAGTGGGCGGATAAGTATGTGGGAGCACGGCACTATAGTAACTTTGCAGGGCAGTGCTGATGGTGCGCAGGGCGCTAATGACTGTGGTTTCGTTGGCATTCATCCGGGCACGCAACACTTGGGGAATGGCAAAGGCAGCCAACATGACAATGATGCCGACTACAACTATGATCTCCATTAACGTAAATCCCTTTTGCCTGCCCAATAGCCTTTCCTCTTATTTCTATTTTGTATTATGATACCTGAAGTTAGGATAAAGTCAAGCGAAAATATCAATTAAAAAAAGGGCGATCAGTGTTAACACTCATCGCCCTTTTTTTGTGTTGCCAAGAACAAAGATTACTGAACCGGTTGCCAAACTGCTGCACCAGGTCCATCAGGATCTCCCTGGTTAGCCGGTGTAGCATGGCCAGGATTACCTGCTTCGGCCGCTGAAGTAGCCTGAGTAGCGTAAATTACTCCGGCTTCATCGATGTAGAACTCTCTAATGCCGGTGGTGGCAAAGGTAATCGGGTCTGCATAGACATGATACTGCTGCACGATACCGCCCACTGCCGCCGCGGGAGTATAAGTAAAATTATACCCCTGTCTTACTGGAGCAGCAACAGCTAAAGTGAAGTCCACATACGGTGGTTGTCCCGCGGGTGCCAAACCCACCAAAGTCGCCGGAAATCCTGTATTTGGATTGGCTGATAAGAAACTCTGCAAAGCCGAAGAGAGCGTCTGACAGGTCGCCATAGCTGCTGACTCATTGGCGTTTAACCTGGCTCTGAGCAGGTTGGGAATGGCAATAGCCGCCAATAAAGCAATGATGGCAACGACGATCATGATCTCTACTAAGGTAAAACCCTTGCGTCTGAGCCTTAACATTTTTCTTCTACCTCCTTCCTTCCTCAATTAGGTTACCCTGGCTGCCGTCTTTTAAGAACTTGACCCGATAAACTTATTTTTATAACGTCACGTCAAATCTTATGTTACGACAACTCAGCGTGTTAGACGAAAACGGCCTAGCGCACTGAGTTAGGCCGTTTTCGCCTACCATATAAGTGTATCACCACAAATTTGCGTTGTCAAGCAGTTTATCTAGGTTTACTGTATTAACTGTGTAATCTTGAAGATCGGTAAAAACATCGCCGCCACGATACCGCCGACCAGCACACCTAAAAATACAATAATTATCGGCTCAATCAATGAGGTCAAGCTGCTGACCGCCACATCGACCTGCTCTTCATAAAAGTCGGCGATTTTAGTCAACATCTTCTCCAGCTCACCGGTCTGCTCGCCGACTCCGATCATCCTGGTAACCATCGGCGGAAACACCCCGCTTCTGGCCAAGGGCTCGGCAATATTTTCCCCCTCGCGAATACTGGTCCGGACCTGCTCGACCGCAACTTTGATCACCATGTTCCCCGCGGTTTTGGAGACAATCTCTAAGGAATTTAAAATCGGCACGCCGCTTTTGACTAATGTCGAAAGTGTGCGTGAAAAACGGGCAATGGCCACCTTGCGCAACAGCAGACCGAAAATCGGCAGGCGTAAGCTCATGCGATCAAATTGCATCTTGCCTTTCTCGGTGCGAAGAATCCGCGCAATAATAAACACAATCAGGGCTATGCCGCCCAACATAAACGGGGCCCCGCGTTTACAGGCATCGCTAAAAGCAATCAGCATCCGGGTAATAAAAGGCAGCTCTCCGCCCAGGGTTTCAAAAATGCCCTTAAACGTCGGCACCACCTTAAAGATTAAAATCGAGGTAATCACAATAGCCATGGTTGTGACCAGGCCCGGATAGACAAAACTCGATTTGACCTTGCGCATCAAAGCCGCGGTCTTTTCCAAATAAGTAGCCAGCCGCTCCAGGATATCATCTAACATACCGCTGGATTCTCCGGCCTTAACCATATTCACGAACAGCTCAGAAAATACCTTGGGATGATGCGCCAGCGCATCAGAAAGGCTGCTGCCGGTCTCAATGTCATCCCTTAAATTGGCCACGATTTCCCGAAAGGTCGGGTTTTCAATCTGCTCGGCTAAGACATCCAAGGCCTGGACCAGAGGAATGCCGCTATCGACCATAGTTGCCAATTGCCGGGCAAAGATTACCAAATCATCGGTTTTGACTTTTTTCTTACTGCCCAGAAACGCCCTTTTCCCGGTCTCTTCAACCGAAATAATAATCAGCCCTCTTTTTCTGAGCAGATCCACAAGACTGGTCTTATCTTTAGCCTCGACTACGGAGCTGACCGTCTTGCTCTGCTGATCTTTAGCTACATATTTAAAATTAGGCATGTTTACCCTCCCTTAGTCTTCCCCGGTCATTCTTAATACTTCTTCCAGCGTGGTCCGGCCCAGGACAAATTTTTCCAATCCATTCTCGCGCAGCGTCTTCATCCCCTGGCTCTGGGCATATTGCTTAATCTGGGCGCTGGAAGCATTATTGATAATCATTTCTCTAATTCTATCGTCAACAGTCAAGGTTTCCAAGGTGCCCATTCGTCCGCGATAGCCGGTTTGGTTACATTTAGGGCAACCTTTTCCGTGATAAAATTTAGCGCCTTTCTTCAGATTGAAATCCAACTGTTCTAAGGTCTCTTGCGGTACATCATAAGGGCTCTTACAATCCGGACAATTACCGCGGCAAAGCCTTTGGGCGGCAATCATAATTACCGAAGAAGCGATCAAAAACGGCTCCACCCCCATGTCCACCAACCTGGTAATCGCCGAAGCCGCATCATTTGTATGTAACGTGCTTAAGACCAATTCGCCGGTCAAGGCGGCCTTAATCGCGATATCGGCTGTTTCACCATCGCGGATCTCCCCGACCATAATTACGTCCGGGCTTTGCCTTAATACCGCGCGTAAACCACTGGCAAAGGTTAAGCCAATTTCGGAGCGCACGGGAATTTGAGTAATCCGCTCAATTTGATATTCTACCGGATCCTCAATGGTCACTATATTTTTATCATTAGTATTCAACTGGTTAAGAATAGAATAAAGTGTGGTTGATTTTCCGCAGCCGGTTGGTCCGGTCAAAAGGATCATCCCGTAAGGCTTGGTGATCGCTTTTTTAAAAGCGTTCAGCGGCCCGGGCAAAAAGCCCAAACTGTCCAGGCCGATAGATAAATTACCTTTATCCAAGGCCCGTAAAACGCATTTACCGCCGAAGGCGGTCGGCAAAAAAGAAACTCTAAAGTCTATCTCGCGGCCTTCCATCTTGACCTTAAACCGGCCGTCCTGGGGAATACGCCTCTGGGTAATATCTAAATCGGACATAATCTTCAACCTGGTAATCAGGGCATTCTGAATCTTTTTAGGCAATGTAAAGTAGTCGTGCAACACCCCGTCGATGCGGTAGCGGATCCGGACCCGGGTGCGGAACGGCTCAAGATGTATATCGCTGGCCCGATTCTTCAGGGCCTCAGCCACCAGCACATTGACTAATTTTATAATCGGGGCATCTTTATCGGTGCGGTTGAATTCATTGACATCAGTGACATCTAAAGTCTGCAAGATTTCTTCTTGCGTAGTTTTACTTTCAGCCTCCTGAACTACCGCGGCCATATCGCCCATCTTTTTACCATAGTATTTTTCAATCGCGCTGAGGATATCATCCGGAGTGGTAATCATGGTCTGGACCTCGGCCTTAGTCAAGGCCTTGATATCATCCAGGGCAAAAAGATTTAATGGGTCGACCATAGCCACGCTGACCACGTTTTTGATTTTAGAAATAGGAATCAACATATAATGCCGGGCTACGCGCTCAGGGATTAACTGCACTATCTCGGGGTCAATCTTGTATTTAGATAAATTTATCGGAGGAATTCCCAGCTGTTGGCCTAAGCTAACCATTAGCTCCTTCTGGGAAATTATCCCCTGATCCACCAAAATCTTACTTAACTGGCCGCCCTTTTCTTTTTGAATCCTTAAGGCCTTTTCCAGATCCTGCTCGCTAATCACCTTATTCTCGATCAGGATCTCTCTCAGTTTTTTCTTCAGCGCCCCCAGCCTAGTCATCGTAATTTCAACCCCTCTCCATAGATTCATCCGGAGCGGTTACGCGCAATATCTCTTCTAAAGAAGTCTCACCCTTAATCACCTTGGATAAACCATGTTCGCGCAAGGTGCGCATGCCTTCTTTACGGGCCATCTGTTTTATTTTCGCTTCCGGCATCTTAGCTAAAATCATTTCTTTTATTTGCGCAGATATTCTAAAAGACTCCATAATCCCCAAGCGGCCTTTGTACCCGGAATTGTTGCAGCGCGGGCATCCTTTGGCTCGATAAAAGACTAATTCCGGACTATCCTTTATTCCCAATTGCTGTTTTAAGGCCGGAGCTACTTTATAGGGCTGCTTGCAAGCCGGGCAAATCATCCTGATTAACCGCTGGGCCCCGGTCATTAACACCGAGGCGGTAATCAAAAAAGGCTCAACTCCCATATTGGTCAGGCGGACCACCGCGCCCGGCGCATCAGTGGTGTGCAGCGTGCTTAAGACCAAGTGACCGGTCAAAGCGGCCTTAATCGCTATATCCACAGTTTCATAATCGCGAATTTCGCCAACCATAATTATATCCGGATCCTGGCGTAAGATCGAGCGTAACGCCGCGGAAAAAGTCAAACCCACATCCGGAAGAGCGCTAACTTGATTGATGCCGTCTAAATCATATTCGATCGGATCTTCCACAGTAACCAAATTTTTTTCCACCGAATCCACATACTTTAATATTGAATACAAGGTAGTAGTTTTGCCGCAACCCGTAGGACCGCAAATTAAAATCATCCCGTGCGGCTTGACCGAGACCTCCTTTAATACTTTAAGTGAATCCTGCTCAAAACCTAACTTAGTCACGTCCAGCAGCAGAGTGCTCTTATCCAGGATACGCAAGGCCAACTTTTCACCAAAACTGGAAGGCAAAACCGAAACCCGAAAATCTACCTCTTTGCCGGGTAAGTTGAGTTTAAATCTTCCGTCTTGCGGCAGTCTGTGTTCAGCTACATTTAGCTTAGAGATTACTTTTATTCTGGTCACAATCGCCGCGTGCATAGTCTTAGGCGGGGCATCACCCAGATGTAATACACCGTCAACCCGATAACGCACCTGCATGGTTTTTTCTAAAGGCTCAATTAAAATATCGCTGGCCTTGCGCTTAACGCCCTCGGTTAAAATCATGTTGGTAATCTTAACCACCGGGGCTTGATTAATCATCTCCATCAACATTGTGGTATCCACTGAGTCTTTTTCTACAGTAATCATTTCTATCTTTGCTTGTTTATTTTTAACCACATCCTCGATAATTTGATCGGTATCCTGGGAATAGTATTTTTGGATGGCCGCGCGGATATCTTTTTCGGTGCTGAGCACGGATTTAACCCGGAAATTAGTCAGCACCCGGATGTCATCCATGGCAAAGATATTTAAAGGGTCGCTGACGGCAACGGTCAAACTGCCGCCAATCTTGGAAATGGGAATTAATTGATAGTGCCTGGCTACGTGTTCAGGAATAATCTTAATCACATTCTGGGGGATATTTAATTTAGACAAATTGATCGGCGGAATATGCAGACTCTTACTCAAGGCCAGGATCAGGTCTTTTTCGTCAACTAATTTTAAGGAAACTAAAATAGCGCTCAGCCGGCCGCCTTTTTGTTTCTGCACCGCCAGGGCCTGCTGTAATTGCTCAGGGGTAATGATTTTATTTTCAGTAAGCACCTGGACCAGTTCTTCTTTGAGGGATTTGATCTTTCTGGGCATCTTTAAGCCTCCCCGCCATTTGCCGGGCCGCCCGGTGAAGAATAAAAGCCGTCAATCGCCTTTCTAATCTCGGTGAGCGTGGCTACGAAGATCTCTATTTTACATTTAGTCAAGGCCTCGATCTGCTCGATGACCTGAGTATCTAAGGGATTGGCCATCACCACGGTTAAGATATCTCCCATCTTATCGATAGGCAGAATGCAGTGCTGCTTGACTATTTGCTCAGGCACCAATTTGATTACTTCGGAATCAATTTCATAATTCGCCAAAGGCAAATAGGGGAAATCATGCTGTATAGCCAAGGCCTGGGCAATCTCTTCCTCTTTGCTATAGCCCAGGCGGGTCAAGATCTCACCCAAAAGTCCGCCTTCTTCCTTTTGGACCTTAAGCGCGATATTCAACTCATCGGAAGTAATCACCCCGCGCTGAATTAAGACCTGGCCCAGCTGTTCTTTTGGTGTTTGCCTTCTAAACATACTCATCTCTTACCCCGCTCTATTTATGCCCAATGCGCTGAATGATCTTTTGCACCTTATCTTTGAGATCCGGCTCTTTTAATAAAGGTTTAAGCAATGGCAGGACCTCGGTCGTGCCGATGTTGGCCAAAGCCCAAGCCGAAGCCGAGCGAATCTGAGGATCGCTTTCTTTAATAGTTTGAGCCAAAATCTTAATCGCCGCCGCTCCGCCAATCTTACCTAAAGTGGCAATCGCGTCTTTGCGGATTTCCGGATTTTCATGCTCAAGCAACGGCTTTAAGTGCGGCACTGACTCTTGATTGCGGATGTGCCCCAAAAGCTCCAAGCCCACCTTAATGTTATCCCGGTTATCATCTAAGATGCGCTCGGTTAAAAAAGGCAAGGCCTCCGGGCCCATCCCTTTTAAGAC
>JBHPFV010000057.1:0-7540 GCA_042571705.1 Candidatus Omnitrophota bacterium | reverse complement strand
GGCAAATTGAAAGGCGTGATGCATCTTCTGACCCAGATTCTCACCCCTTTGCTTATAAAGCTTAAAACCTCTGGCCAAGCGCTCTAAATATACCGGCCGGCTTTTAGATTGATAGGCCAATATTCTTTCCTCACAAGGAAAGCTTAAGGCTAGGCTTAAAGTATCCTTTAAAAAGGCCTGATATAAATTAAGCCGCTGTTGCGCTGATAATTCGCCCGATAGCCGGGTCTTGACTTGATCCTTTTTCGGCTCTTTGGCAAAAACAATCAGACACCTGCTCATCTTAAATCCTGATAACGCCGCTTAATTTCATTCAGCGGAAATTTAAGCCAAAATAGGATATTTAACGAAGAATAAAGCATCGCTGTGCGCAGGATGCCATTTTTGTTCCAGCGCCGAGCGGATGAGTTGACTTTATGCTTCAGCACCGCGGTCTGGCCCAATCTCTTTAAATTTCTGCTAAACAACACATCTTCCATAATCGGCACTTCCGGAAACCCGTTGCTGCGCTCAAAGATATCTTTTCTGACAAATATCCCTTGATCTCCGTAGAATACCTTGGATAACCTGGCCCGGACATTGCCGAACTGCTCAATAAATCTGTAGCTTAAAGCCTCCGCGTCGATGCGCTGAGTCAAACATCCGCCGATGATACCGGCTGCTTTGGTCCTACTTTCGATATCCTTTAAGGCCTGGGCCTCGACCGTTGTATCGGCATGTAAAAATAACAGCACCACTCCTTTAGCGAAGCGCCCGCCCCAATTCATTTGTCTGGCTCGACCTTTTTGAGCGCGTAAGACCCGGCCATAATGACGGGCAATCTCGACACTGCGGTCGCAGCTTCCCCCATCTACAAAAATAAGCTCTCCTTGCTTAGAGAGCTTTTTAAAATACGCCGCTTGATCAGCCAGCACCTTCTCTTCGTTATATATAGGCACAATTATACTAATCACTGCTATTACTCAACAGTCAGCTAAAGATAATTTTATAAGCCTAAATCGGTTTCGTTGATCCAATTGCCGTGAATATTACAGTTCTCCACCACACTTAACTTGCCGCTGGAGGCCTTCAAATGCAGGGCCGCGGCCGGATTAAGTTTATCGGGAGTCAAATCGACTCTGCCGATATACTCTTTGTCGAGATAGAAGTGGATATGGGTAATATAATGCTCCGCTTGCATCGGATGCTGGATCTCGCCCATCTTAACATGCACATCAACGCATCCTTCAGGGATCAAACCGCATTTTTTGACTACGGTAATAACCGGAATATGCTTCTTCTCTAACTCAGTCAGGTTATTTTGATCCTGAGCAGTTTTAATCGCGTCGTCTTTTTCCTCAAAAGCGCTGCGCGGCGAACCGCAGACCGGGCAGGCCTCTGGAGCGATACCGTTAATGGCGATATAGCCGCAAGTCTTGCAAATAATTCCTTTCATCGTTTCTCCTTTTGGCTTATTAGTAGTTTTCACACAATATTTCGTAGTAGCTTTGCGGATGGGCGCAGGCCGGGCACTCCTCGGGGGCCTCTGGACCAACATGTACGTATCCACAATTGCGGCACTTCCACTTCACTGTTGTATCTTTCTTGAATGCCTTGCCTTCTTTGATATTCTGTAACAATTTCCGGTACCTCTTCTCATGTTCTTCTTCGACTTCGGCAATCTCCTTGAATTGTACCGCGACTTCTTCAAAACCTTCCTGGCGGGCCGTTGCTGCGGCCTCTTTGTAAAGCTTAGTCCACTCCAAGTGCTCTCCGTCAGCGGAGGCGGCTAAATTCTGCTCGGTATCACCGATCACGCCGGCCGGATAAGCGGCTGTAATCTCCACCTCGCCGCCTTCTAAAAGCTTAAAAAACCTCTTGGCGTGTTCTTTTTCATTCTCCGCGGTCTCCAGGAAGATGGCGGCAATCTGCTCAAACCCCGCCTTTTTGGCTACCGAGGCAAAATAGGTATAGCGGTTTCTGGCCTGCGACTCTCCGGCAAAAGATGCCAGCAGATTCTTCTCCGTCTTTGTCCCTTTAACACTCTTTCCCATTTCTTCGTACCCCCCTTTTTTTATTTAAGATGATGCGGTGTTAAGTCTACTATTTCCTTTACTTCCATGGCGATTAAATAGGCCGGCTGAGGCAAAAGCGCTTCCGGATGCGTATGATGTCCTTTATCGCCGGACATATTCTTCAGCACTCTTTGCGTAACCCGGTTGGCAATCCTCTTCTCCCAAGCCTTAATCACCGCCTGGCCTAATTTGTCTCTATTGACAATCTTGGCTGCGCCCTTAAGGCTGTATCCTCTAAACCTATGTTCATCTACCGCCGTAAGCGCGACATGCTGATTATGTTTTAAATTCGCATGTGTCTGGCCTAGATAAAGATCAAGTAAATAGACCTTGCCGCTTGGCTTAATCTCCACCAAACCCTTACAGGAGTTGTGCGGTTGGCCAAATTTATCAATGGTCGAGACAATAGTAAAATTCTGTTTATGGAAAAAATCAATTACTTCTTCCGGTAATTTCATTTATTTAAAGTCCCCAAGGCATTTTCAAATATGGCCTGATGCCTTTTTTCTTCGGTGATGATCCGTTCCAGCTCTTTTTTGGTTTGCTCACTAGTAACCTTTTCCTGGCAGCTTTGATAAAACTGGACTGTTTTCTGTTCCACAATTAACCCTAAACGCAGGGCCTTAGCCGCATCATCAATATGGTCTTGCAAATCCTTGATGCTTTGATAAGGCTTAAAAATCCCGTAGTCCATGTAGTTTAACAAATCGTCTTCCTCAAAGCCGTCTTCCTGATTTGCGCTGACCCGAGCGAAATTCTTTTCAAAAAATTCAAGATGCCTGTTTTCTTCCTCAAGTAAAAGATTGACCGCCTCCTTGATCAGCTCAGTTTTTACCGCTTGTTTAAGCTTACGGTAGAAATTAATGCCCACTTTTTCGATCTGGCAGGCAATCTTATAAGCATCCCTTTCGTTAAAATCCACAATCACAAACTGCTCACCCTGCTCCTGAATCTTCATCTCTGGGCTCCTGTTCTGGATTACAATTTTTCCATCGCTTGTCCGCAGCAAACTAGTTCGCCGCCGCCGACTTTGGTCACCGTGACTTCATTACCACAGACATTACATTTATAGTTCTCGCCTACATTTTCTACCGCCATTTTAACACTCCTTTCTCAAATTGCCAATTTCTTAATGTTGTCTTTTAAAACTTGCGCTGAATGTTTAAGTTGCTGCTGTTCTTTCGCCGAAAGCTCAAGCTTTAAGAACTGACCCACGCCGTTTTTGTTTACAATCGAAGGAATACTCAGACAAACATCGCTGATTCCGTAGTAATCTTCAATTAAAGTAGAAACCGGCAAGACCGAGTTCTCGTCTCTTAAAACAGCCTGAACGATTCTTACTAAAGCCAGACCAATGGCGTAGTAAGTTGCGCCTTTGGCCTTAATAATCTTATAGGCCGCATTTTTGACTTCTTCAAAAATATTATTAAGCGTTTTTTCATGATCGCATTTGTTATTACAGATAGCACAGTATTTAGCCAAGATCATCCCGCCTATACTAGCGTGGCTCCACACCGGCAGCTCAGTATCTCCGTGTTCACCAATGATGTAGGCATGGACATTACGCGGGTCTACCTGGCAGTGAGTGCTGAGTAGATAGCGAAAGCGGGAACTATCCAGAACAGTGCCTGAGCCCAACACCCGGCTAGAGGAAAAACCGGAAATCTTTAAGGTCAGATAGGTTAATACGTCCATCGGATTAGAGACCACCAGCAAAATGGCATTGGGGGCAGCGCTGACAATCTTAGGGATAATTTCTTTGAAAATTTCAGTGTTAGTCTGAATTAAATCTAATCTGGTCTGACCCGGCTTTTGCTTGGCACCCAGCGTAATCACTACTATATCGGCGCCGTTACAGGCTTGGTACCCCGCGGCATAGATGTTCACCGGAGAGACAAAGCTGGCCCCGTGATTTAAATCCATGCATTCGCCCTTGGCCCGCGTTTCGTTTCTGTCCACCAGCACGATTTCTCTGGCCACGCCGCTGGACATTAGGGAAAAGGCGAAGGTGCTGCCGACGTTTCCGGCGCCCACTATAGCAACTTTAGGTTTACGAGTCTGCATTTTTCTCTATTTAATGAAATCCAAATAAACAGCCAACATCAAGGCTAGCGCCGAAAGCGCGAAGATAAAGATATAGTTGATTCTTTCCTTCCGGGAGCTTAAACCGCAAAGAATGGCGCCGATTAAGCTGTAATCCTCAAGGGTCAATTGCTGTTTTTGACTGATTTTATCCACCAAATTATGTTCGGCTATTGTTTTAAACCTGGCCTGGCTGACTCTAAATTTATAGACAAAAAAGGCGAAAAAACCGGTCACGCCGACATACCAGGCTATCTTAGCATACAAAGGATCCAGGTAAATTAATACATTGACTACCCGAATGGCTATCGTCGCTACCAAGCCGACGATGAAAAACACCCAGGAAGAAACAGAATCCTGGCAATTCCTATATTCGCTGCAGTTCTGGCATTTATTCATTCGATAATATCTTTTAGCTGCAACATATTTCCGATCATGTAATCCGGCTGGGCTCGAATAATATCTTCCCGCTTACCTAAGCCATAGGTAACCGCGCAAGTCAGCACCCCGGCATTCTTCCCGGCCAGCACATCTAAATCCATGTCCCCGACCATGATTACTTTGCCTTTATCGACTTGGGCCTCGCTGATCATTTTATCTAAAGAACATGGCGCGGGTTTCAGGCAATCCTCATTATCGCCGCCGATAACCCGCTCAAAGTAATCGCCAATCTCAAGCCTCTCCAGCATCGGCAGGACAAATTCGTACTTTCTGTTGGAAATAATCGCCTTGCTTTTGGTCTTAAAATACTCCAACAGCTCTTTGACCCCGGGATAAAGCTGCGAATCATCCTCAAAATCACGCCTGTAATTCTCCAAGACGTCTTTGGCCTGTTCGAATAAGTGCTGGTGTTCATCGCCCAAAGACTTACGCACCAAATCATCCACACCTGTGCCAATATAGGAGATAATCTCCGGGGCCTCTTTCTCTTTTAGGCCGACTTCTTTTAAGGCCAGGTTAACCTGCCGGGCAATGGCCTCTTTGGAATCAACCAAAGTGCCGTCTAAATCAAAGATAATCAGTTCAACTTTTTTCATCAGTTTTTCAGATTATTGATCACGGTTTTTAATCTGGCGCGCACTTGTTCAGTCTCGCCGTCTAAGTTAATCCTGACGTCCCGTATTGATAGCAAGGGATCTGTTGCCGCTACCTCGGTCCGGCCGCGGATCACCTCTTGAATCACTATGTTGCAGGGCAGCATCAACTCGAAACCCCCTCGGGACCGTAACGACTGGTAAGCAATCAAGGTGGCCTTATCCTCAATATTAGCAATTACCCTAAAGCCGACCCGTTTTAATTCTTCCGTAATACTGGAGACTGCTTGTTCAAAAGACATCGGCAAAATTCTACTCAAATAGGCGCTCATGGCTAGTTCCTTAAATTAGTAGGCGGTCAACTGGACAATCTTTTTCTCAATCAAGAGCTTATGCTTTTCTTCCTCGATAACTAGAGTCTCAAGTAAATCTCTAAGCTCAGCGTGCTTAATGGCTAAATCGCGATAGAGCTTGATTGAGGCCTGTTCGCGCAGTTTAGCCATCTTCAGGGCATCTACGGGAGTCATGTTTATCTCCTTTAATATCCGGTAAAGTTTTCTAATTTAATCTGCTCTGGGGCAACTGCTAATTTATTCTTTAAAATATCCATCAGCAGCTCCACCATCTTGGGTGGGCCGCAGATATAAAACGTCCTGTTTTTGTAATCCGGAATCTCTGTTTGAATCATCTGGTCAGTTATATAGCCGGTGCGGCCGGACCAGCCCTGTTGCTCAACATCGGCCGCGGTCAAGGTATAAATTACCCGTAAATTCTTATTAGCCTGACTGAGCTGATCAAGGTCCGCTCTAAAGATAATATCCTGTTCAGTGGCGTTGCCGTAGAGTAAGACCATATCGCTAGCCAGGCCGCGATCGCTAACATACTTGCAAATGCTTCTGATCGGCGTAATCCCGATGCCCCCGGAAAGAAAGGCCACCTTTTCATATTCGCCTTCAAAGGTAAACGAACCTAAAGGCAGCTTCAGCCGGGCCCAATCGCCGACTTTCAAATTTTGCAGGCCTTGAGAATATTCGCTCTGAGTAATTCTCTTGGTAAATTCTATGTAGCCTTTTTCTGTCGGCGAACTGGAAAAAGAAAAATGTTTCGTCAGCTCCCGGCCATCAATCTTAATGGTGGTCAGAAAAAACTGCCCCGGCTTGTAATTGACGTCGGCTTTTAACTTAAACTGGAAGCTCTTTACTCCCGGGGCCCTGGATATGATCTTGGAAACTTCGCTCTCAAACGTAAGCAACTATAATCTCCCTTTTAGTTTATGCGGGCAGTTTAGGGTCTTACCCAGGACGTAAGACTGCAGCCTTCTTTACAATGCGCTACAGGTCTGAGCATATATCTTAGAGTAATATTCATCCTAGTCTCCTTTCTTAGTTCAAGATCTTTGATTAAAACCCCTACACATTTACCAAATCAGTCAACACAATATGATCGGACTCAATCTGCATCAAGGCCCGGAAGAAGTCTTTGAGCTCCGGCTCGGGGGCCTGATTCGCGGCCTCACTGTAAAACTTAACCGCTCTTTTTTCGCGCCTATTGGACTCTTGGATATTCTCCTGGTCTGAATCAACCGCCTTATCGGAACCAATGTCCGACTGGGGCATCTCAATCCTGAGATGCTTAGTGATTGTTGAGGCATGCTCCCGTTCTACTTTAGCCAGGCCTTTAAACATGCCCTGCACATGAGTGTCCTTGGTCTTTTTGGCCACGGCTTTGTAGAAGTTGGTATTATCGATCTCCAATTCCAGGGCCTTACTTAAATTTTCCTTGGAAACATCAGTTAGGCTATCCGGTTTAATTAAAGTCCATTCCCGGGCCAGGACCAGATAACTCTGGTGAGCCCCGCAGAACGGACAACTGAACGGCTTTTCTTTTCCTATATACGCATCCCCACAAATCCTACAGCGATATACGTTCATTTCTTCTTGCCCCCTTTCTTAGGCTTGGTCTGTAAATACCTCTGATATTTTTGCTCGCCCACACACTCACGGGCTACCGAACACCAGTCTAAACAAGTCGGCAGCATCTCTCTGGTGAGCTTTTTCCGACAATGTTTACAAATCGTCGCTGTCTCATCAGACCAAATCTCCGCAACCTTGCCACAGGGACACTTTATCTCTTCGGGAAACGGGCTCTTGATTCTCTTTGAACCTGGGCATTCTTTATATAAGCTCACTTCAGCTCTCCCTGCACGCCAATCGTCACTTCTTTAAAAGGGATCTGTTTGCCTGAAGCCTTGATTGCTTCCTGAATAAGATGCACTAAACCAAAACAGCAAGGTACTTCCATGTGCGCGCAGGTTACTGATTTAATCTGATTCAGCTTAAAGATTTGCGTAATCTTCTCCTGATAAAATTC
>JBHPFV010000056.1:0-7650 GCA_042571705.1 Candidatus Omnitrophota bacterium | reverse complement strand
CAACAATATCAAATCCGGCTCAAACTCCTTAGCCGCGGATAAACCAGATGATCCTTTATTCTCCATTTTAACTGTATATTGGCCAGTTTGCTCAAGGATTTGCTTAACCATCTGTGTAAATTTTTCTTCGTCATCAATAATTAATATTTTCTTCTTCTCCTCCATATCAACCTCCTGGTTTTTTAATGCTTAACACCACTTTTAACACCAATTCTGGTCATTTTTTCACCAATGTTTGCAAGACATCTATAATCTCGAGTTCGTTAATACTCCGGAGATTATCTAAAACCTTCTTTTGCCATTTTTCATTCATCTTATTGAAAATGATCTTTATTTCACTTTCGCGGTTGTGACGTATTAATTCTCTAAATACCCTTAATGCTCCTTCGATATCTCTATCGTGTTTATCAATTTTTCTTCTTCTTTTAAATATAATAAATTTATGCAATGCATAAGCTGCTGGGTGCGGTGCTCTAAGATGTAACCCTTCCGCAACAATTGATATAGAGTTATCGATAAGAAAATCCAAAAATCTCAATGGCTGGGCATTAATGCCAAGTTGTGGTATAGGATAAGGCCTATTGTAACCGCGTCCTCTTTCTGGGACAAGAAATTCGATGGTTAAATCTGGATGATCTAATTTGATATAACCCTTTGAGCCTATATATCTCTCAAGAAAGCCTAAATCTTCAACAAGATCAAAAATATGAATTTTCTTATTAAATTTCGGAGGTATAGGTATCAGAAAATCGATATCTTTTGTTCTTATAAAGGTAGAATATTCTTTGGATTTGAAATAATATTTATAGAAATATATGCTCCAACTACCAATTAAGATAACATGCTTCAATAGGTTGGCTTTCTCAAATCTATGCAATACTTGCATACATAAATTAAACGTCTTCTTTTCCACGAATGACTTTCCTTAAATATTTTATTCGCTTATTTAACTTTTGTATTAGTTTTTTGTATTTTAATCTCAACTGCTTTGATTTTTGAAGCTGCTCGAGGTCTTCTTTTGAAATCTTCTTTCCCTTATAAATAAATTTTACCTTATTCCCTTCTCTATAAGCTAAATAATAATATTTACGCCCTTTTATCTTCTTCCTTATCAGACTACCGCCAGGGTGTTTCTTTAAAGCCTGCTGGTAATCTTTTATCAATCTTATCGAGTTCTCAAGCTCTTCCCTGAGAACTCCTTTAATGACTCCCATAATGAAACCTCATTTCTTGTTACCAAACATATATTGGAATATATTATATTCTGTTTGGTATCAATTGTCAAGCTATTTTACCAAACATTTTTTCTAAATTAATATGTATTGTTTGGTAAAGAAAAGACTACGGAGAGAGGAGGATTGACGCTCTTTCCGCTTCAAAAACCCTGTTTGAACACCACTTTTAACGCCAATTCTGGTCATTTATTCTTGCTTTAGTATATCCACATAATTTTTGTAGACGTATATTTTATTGCGCTCTTTTCCTGTTGCTTCCTTAAGGATGCTTAATTTAACAAATTTCAAACATATATCTTTTGCTGTGGGGAATGTTACATTCATCATTCCAGCTATGTCTTTAATAGATACTATCGGCCGCTCAAACAACTTCTCATGGAAAAGGACCAGCTTTGATGGTTTTTTATGGGTTTGCTCAATTTTGGCTTTATCCTCTTTTTGCAGGTTTATTATTTTATGAGATGTTTCTACAGCTTCATTCGAAACATAAATAATGCCTTTTAGAAAAAACTTTATCCAGGATTCAAAATCGCCCTGATCTCTAATAGCCATAAGCCGGTCATAATATTCTAGGCGGTTTTGCTTAAAATAATGACTTAAGTAGAGCAGGGGATTTTTCAGGATTCCCTTATAGCACAGAAAAAATGTTATAAGCAATCTTCCTATGCGTCCATTTCCGTCTAAAAAAGGGTGAATTGTCTCAAACTGACAATGGATAAGACCACCTTCAATCAATAAAGGGTACGTTAATTCAGAATGCATATATTTTTCAAGATCACCCAAAGCCTGCATCATGTTGCCTGGAGGAGGCGGCACAAATCTTGCGTTATTTAACGTACAACCCTTAGGGCCTATCCAGTTTTGTGTCTTTCTAAATTCTCCTGGGGTCTTATCTTGCCCACGTACGCCCGTCATTAATTGGGAATGTATTTCTTTAATTAGTCTAAGGGATAAAGGTAGTTCATTTATTCTTTCCAAACCATAATTCATCGCTCGCACATAGTTAACTACTTCACCAACATCGCTGGCCAATGTTCCGGGTTTGTTTCCAGACTCATATGCCAATACATCTTCCAAAGAAGCCTCTGTGCCTTCAATCTGGGAACTTAATACCGCCTCTTTTCTGACATACATGGCCACAAATAAATCCGGATTTGGTAATGCCTCTGATATACCTGAGAGTCTACCTATGGCAAGATCAGCTTTTGAAAGCAATTCTATAATTATAGTATCCATATTCAGCGGGGGGTTTGGTGGCAGTGCATTTGGTAGAAATGCTCTATATCCTTCTTGTTGAGCTATCTCTGTTCCTGCTCTATTGTTTTTCATAACAGCTATGAGTATACACTATTGTTAAAGAAATGTCAAGTTTATTTTAATAACAATATATATAAGTAAGTTTTTTTAAATAAAAGGTGTTTTTATGACATGTTATTAAAGTAATGTAATAATTATTTTAATAAAACCGCCTGTTTTAACACCACTTTTAACACCAATTCCGCCCTCGTCATTGCGAGCCTAGCCACCGAAGGTGGCTGGGCGAAGCAATCTCACCTAAACTGCTCCTTTACTTCTAAAAGAAAAAATACTTTCCCTTTATTTTGAACTGAAAACCAGTAACTTTTAATGCCTCATTTTGCTTAATGATTTGTGAAGTCACTTCTGTTTTGCCTTCTGGGAATGCTACCTCATAGGTCAAATTCATCTCTGTTGGCTTACACCGAGCAATTTGTTCCTCAGGATACCAATGCAATGCATCGTACCAAACTGCATCTTTATAGCTATAATCAATAATACTTCCTATTTCTATAAAAGTTTTTTCCATTGATTCTACAGCATTATTATTTTGTTCTTTTGTTCTTTCTAAGGGGTAATATTTATCAACGATTTCTTGATACCTCTTTTCTTTCATTAAAGTAAAACAGTTTTCAGCAACCATCTTTGCTTGGGGTATGTCCTCTACAGTTGTTGTAACTTTTGGAATTATATCCTGGTTATTGGTTGTTGCTTTGTCTGCTTGGGCAAAAATAGCCTGAGTAGAAATACAGCATATTATTAACAATATGTAACTTATTACCCCGTTTAGAGTTTTCTTCTCCATCATTCCCTCTCGTTAAAAATAGGCACGCAATGGGCACATAACAAAAATTATTTTTATACAACTCTGCAACTACTTATTACATATATAGTTACAATGTAGTAAAATCAAAACGGAGAGAGGAGGATTCGATTAAGCGCAATTTCCTAACTCCCCGTTTATCAATATGTTATGACTTAATTCCTTTATTTACCTGTAAATAAAATTTCTATCTGTCTTACAACTTTTTCGTCTACTTTCCTCTGTTTTCGCTTTAGTTGGGCGCCGTTTGGGCACTAAATATTATACCTCATAAAATAACAAATCCCAAGCAAAATCTGCTTGGGAGAAAAACTACTCTAGGAGGACAAATAGAGGGTGTGAACAGGTTAGGCTATTCGCTTTAAAAATTCAAAATTACATATTCTTATTTCCGGCGAGCCCTGGTTATCAGTAATAAGATTACCTTTGCTATCATACGAAATCAGTATATGATTACCCCTGAGGTTGAGATCGTCGATACCCTTCTTATGCAACTTCTCCTTTATTAATTTTAACAGATCAATATACATATCTTGATCAATTCTTTTTCTCTTATAAGCGCGTATTGCATCTATGCCCTCATAATAATCACTGTCTTTTGCGGCCAGCTTTTCATCGGGGCCATTCCAATATCCCCAAATGATTATATACTCACGATTCTTTTTCAATATTGGCATTCCATCTGGAGTCTTATAATCCTTGTGGCTTTCATATCTAGAGCTGTCAAAAAGATTACTTGAAATATCTGTTTTGTATTCAGACATATATATTGCCCTGGGGTAAATGGTAGATATTCCTTTTTGGCTGAGTTCTACTGCTATGGCAACTTCTTCAAAAGGACTATTATATCCATGCTCAAATTGCATTCTTTCGTCTTCCTTAAAAGGATCTGCATCTGGTTGTGAACCAACTTTTGAAACCTTCCATACAAGATGAATATTGTCTTTAGTTACAGCGTGATACATATCGCTATACACAGATATTTTAGTCCTTGGGATCTGCCTCCACCGCTCAGGAAGAAAATAATCAAATAGATAAGGATCTTTTCCTACAACCCACAACCTTCCTTTAGTGCTTTCAACATGGCCATAAACATAATCTACGCCAAAAATATTTATATGATGCAAATGTGGATGAAACTTATTAGGAATCTTTATGGCAAATCTATCTCTTTGCCTCTTCAAATAATCGGCACGCTTATCTTTCTTTGTAACCTTCTCTTGAAGCGGGGTCCTTTCGAGCAATTCAAAATCAACTAAACCATACAGAATCTTTCCCTTTTTATCCTTTGCCAACTTTCCTTTTTTCTTCGGCCTGACAATTATATGATGCGGCTTGTTATCTTTCACCATAAAACCTTTTCTCTTCATTCTTTTTGCGGCATCTATGGTGAGTAACTCCATATATCTCTCATGTAATATCTTCTTATCAAAGGCTTCGGTAGCATCTATCCCTACAATCCATTCATAAATAACCGCATATAAACGAGTAATGTCTAGCACCACTTCTTTATGCGATTTTATTTTATACTGCATTTTATATTCTTTTCTACCAGTCTGCCATAATTTTGACCTTTCCGAAGGTACGTATATCGCTAACGGCTTGTGTATGATTGTCTTCGGCGAAGACCTCTGCATAGCATTTCTTAACTCCATAACCAAAGAAATTTCTTCAAAAGGGCTATTGAATTCGGCATTCATTAATTCTTCACAATCCTCTGCACCCGGAATATCCTGCCCCATGCGGTTCCACTTAATAACAATATCCTTGTGTCTACCATTAACTTTTTTTGTTTTGACCCTATAAGCACAACCTGTTCCTGATAACCTCTTGGAATTTTTATCTAACCAATGTTTGTCTGTCCAGAAATTTTCAGGTCTTAAGTGTTCAATAAACGGTAAACCAAGCGATGTAACAAAAAGATCGTCTACACCTTTTAGCTTTAAGTGGGCATATTCCACACCTAATATCTTAGCTATTTCATTTTTCTTATGGCCTTTATTCTTTTCGTACCATTTTCTAATTCTAAGATCTTTAATCATAAACGATTACCGATTTTGTTCAATTTCCATTTTTCTTTGGAGAAGGTTTTCTTAAATATACAGTATAACCCGAATCGCTCCTTTTCATAACAATATGGCCTTCTCTGGCAAGCCACCCTACGCTCATACAGACTAAATCCCTGCCTTCAGATATATCTTTTTCTATCTTAGAAAGCAGTGTTGAAAAAGGCAATTTGCCTTCTTTTTCCAGAAGACGCCATATTTCACCAGAAACCACACCAATTCTAGTAATCATAGCTTCCCTCCTCTTTTTAATGAAAAAGAAACTAAAAAACTTTGTTTATGCAAAACTTTTTAGCTTCCGTCCTTTCTCAAGTAATGCTGAAAGGTAGAACTAAACTAAATCCGATATTTTTACCCGCTCTACTTTATTAGAGATATAATCTCGAATCTCCTTGAGCACATTCATAATTTTCTTCTCTTTACCAATCGGCGTTCTGGAATAAAAATATTTACTCACAGCCAACGATGGAGCTAAAGCGCCATCCATAAGTCTCATTACTGCCGCTATGCTTATCTTCTGAGCAGGCACTGCTAGTTTATATCCACCGTTCGCCCCTGTTTTAGTTTTTATGTATCGAGCCTGCTTTAGGGACATTATTATTTGTTCTAAATATTTTTTAGAAATACCGTATTTAGTACATATTTGTTCTATCTTGAGGAAATCTTTATTCCCATGACGTGCAAGATAGACAAGCGCAAGCAAGGCATTTTCACTTTTTGTGGTCAATTTCATTTAAACTCCTTTGTTTATTTAGTTTGTCTATATACATAGTAGACAAACTAGCTTATTTTGTCAAGGAAAAAATTAAATCGTTGAAACAAAACATTCTTTAAGATAAGATTTGCTTAATTGGAAAGTAATTTTGTATCTCAGGGATGGGCACTATTTGGGCACTAGCCAGGATAAATTTTTGTTAAGTATTGTAACTACTGGTATAATATACAGTTACGACAAGGAAAAATTGAAACGGAGAGAGGAGGATTCGAACCTCCGGTACCCGAAGGTACAACGCTTTTCGAGAGCGCCGCTTTCAACCACTCAGCCATCTCTCCGAAATTTCAATATACTAGATGTTTAAATTTCGGATCTCGAACCCTTCGAAGAAGGGTGAGAGATCTGATTTCAATATATTTCCTATAAAAATCATCTCGAACCCTTCGAAGAAGGGTGAGAGATCCTACTTACTATTCACTAAGTCTAATTTTTTCTTCCGGCTGAATCTCTTGATTGTTGCTTCTCTACTCCTCGCTGCTTTATAGTTTGAGCATAATTCATTATATATCAACCTAAGAGGTTTTCTATATCTTGTATAACGACATTGCTTCGTTTTATTGTGTATCTCGATGCGCTTAGAAGTATCTTTCGCAACGCCGACATAAAGAGTCCTGTTGCGACATTCAGCTATATAAACAAACCAAGACTCGTTATATAAGGCTTTATCCATAAAAGACGGGTTTCGTATATCTCACCTTCGCTTCGCTCAGGTTCGATATAAATTCACTCTAGGAGAATGCTGTGAATTTACCACTCAGCCATCTCTCCGAATTACCAGCTACTAGGGTCATTGAATAGCTAAATTATACCGCTTCTGTTGACAATATGCTATCGCTAATTTGTTATTAATGTTTTTGCAGGGCGTTTAAAAGTTTTTCGTTAATCAAGCCGCGCTGTTTGGCCTTTTGACTATAGTCAAAGGCTAACTGATGCTGTTGGTTACGAAAATAAAACACCGCTAATCCATTATATCCCCGGGCATCACCCGGGTCAATCCTGATCGCCTGTTTATAGGCAGCAATAGCCTCTGGTTTCCTATCGAGTTCGCTGTATATCGAGCCCAGGTTATAATAGGTGGCGAAGTCCGGAGTAATCTCAGCTGCCTTTTCATAAAACTCCAAGGCTTCTTGTTTTCGGCCCAGTTCCTCCAATATGACTGCTAAGTTATTATAAGCCCGGCCGTAATCAGGATTGATCGCGATGTTTTTTCTATATGCCTCGACAGCTTCCTGTTTGCGGCCCAGTTCATTCAAGGTCACCGCCAGATTAAAATAGGCTAAATAATCTTGAGGATTAATCTCTACGGCCTTTTGGTAATGCTCAAAGGCTTGATCCGGGCGCTCGGTTTCAGCAAACAGGTTGCCCAAGTTGGTATAGGCTTCAAAAAAGCTGGGATCCAGCGCTATCGCCTGGCGATATTCGCGGATTGCCTGTTGGGGTTGGCCGCTTGTGCTT
>JBHPFV010000055.1:0-7854 GCA_042571705.1 Candidatus Omnitrophota bacterium | reverse complement strand
GTCCACATTTCGGACAATGAGGATAAGTTACCGTTCGTGACGGTGTTCGCAAGGGGGGATATGCTACCGTTGACGGCGGTGTTATTCTACCTTTTTGCAATACGTGGATAATTCTACGCGTCTTATTCTTCGCCACATATTTAAACCAAATCTTAAGCAAGCCCATTTTTACCAACCCCGCTACTGCTTTTGTAATTGTCGGTTCACTTAAACCTAATCTTTCAGCAATAACATCGTTTGTATCCAGTAGAAGTCTGGTAGTATAATTCGCATATCTTTGGCAATAGAGATAGACTCTTAGTTGTGCGTGGCTTAAAACACTCAAATAGCCAAAATCTACAACCTCGTGAAATAATTTTGTAAAGCCTTTGTCTTTACTCATTTTTCCTTATCCATTTATAGAATTTACTTGGTTCTTTTTCAATGCAGCGGGTTATTTTAAGAAGCTCATCGGGGGTAGGATTAAGCCGCCCTTGCTCTATCTGGGAGAGCGTGGCTATATTAAGACCCGTCCTTTTTTCGACTTGCCTTAATTTTAATCCTTTATTTATCCGCTCCTGCTTTATCCTCGTTCCTAAAAGCATCTTTAGCCTCCTTGTTAAAAATTAATGAAAATAAAAAAACCCCACCCAAATATAAACCTCTCAGTCTATATTCAAGTGGGGGTTAACGACTACTCAACCAATCCGTGACCCTAGCTTTTCGCGATGGTAAGCACTTGGGACCTTACTTCCTTTTTATGGAAAGTGTAGTCGGTTTCTCCTGTTGGCTTATCCATCACTGCACTGCAGGACAACTAACTGTATCACGGTTACTCTGAAGTTGCCCCTTTCATATTTTTAAAGAACCAAAATTCGAATTTAGTATAGCATAATTTTTAAGGTTTGTCAAGGGGTGAAGGCCAGTTTTTTTTAAAAAAGCCTATTTTTCCGTCGGATTACCCTTTATTCATCACCCATCTTTACTCCAACACTCCAACTTTTAAACTCGCGCAATGGATAGAAGGCATTACTTGCTGCGCCTGTTATTGTAGCACCAGAATTGGCATAGTAGCCAATATAATTAGTAGAATAAAGCTCATCTGTTAAACCTCTATATATATTAGACCAATATAAGATTAGAAAATTATCTCCTCTCTTAACTCCTGCAATACCGCCTTCTCCCATTTGTTGATTATATTTCCTACCAATATTTTTTTGATTAGGATAAACAAGTTGCCCTCCCCTTGAGAAGTAATCAAACATATCGTTATTGACTTCTATTACGCTCAGAAGTAAACTCCCATTATGTTTCAATTTACTATCTTCACCCAAAACATCATTCCTAGAATTTATAAAATTTTCGGTATCTACTTTGTTAGCCTTTGGATGATTATAAAAATAGTCTGCTAGCAAGCTACTGGTTTCCCAATATATTTTGTTTTTTAGGTCGGATAAATACTCTTGAAAATATTGTTCTGATATTGATTGATGCTCTTGGTTTAATTTTTCAATTAACGCTGCTTTATCAAGATTAAAGATTATCGCCTTAACATTTCTTAGGGAAAATTCTTGTGCTGGCTTGCTCCCATAATTTTCCATTTTAAAGCCTGATATAAACCAAGGAGACCCTTCTGCTTGCCCCCAATAGACATCTTCTATGCTAACAAAAGGCCTATTTTCTAACTCAAAACTACTTTTAATGATTCCTGTTTGCCTATTCAAGTTCCAGCTTTGCAGTATAATAGCCCCTGCCACAATAATTGGAGTAAGGCATAAAATTAGAGCCCACAATTTCCAGATATCTTTTACTTTTTCTTTCCAGTTTCTTTGGTCGGTTTTACAATATCCGCAAATCTTAGAACCATCGGGATAAAAATGCCCACATGCTATACATGTTGCCATGTTTTTTCCTTTACTATTTACAAGTCAAGCGGCTTATACACATAAACCTTCTCTTTTTTTGTATGTACTGTAAAATCTATCTTACTTTTATTTGATACTTCTGCGTTGTGTCTTCAAAGAAGCTCCAGCCCCAACCCAGTAACTTTCCCTCATCAAAAACAAGGGGTGTCAATTCGTCGTCGTTAATTGCCCCGTCCGCACTTTTAATTTCTGTATAGTAATATAAGACTTCAAATGTCTTGTCTTTGCTCCTCAAGGTTTCTGTTTTGTAAGGATTATTGATAACTTCGGATAAACTGCCCGCACTATCGTATGCGTTAGTTGTCTTTGTCCCCATAGTATCTAGTACTTCTTGTTTTGTCATACCTATAGAAATCTTGTTTAGTCTTTCTCTATTCGTTGCTCTAATTTGTGATAAAGTAGCACACCCCGCTAAACCCAAACACAAAAGCAAGACTAAAATCTTTTTCATTTCTTCCCCCTCTTAAATAGTATCCTCTTTGCCCTCTCTGTCCAATCCTTTGGCACCTTAATCTTCTTTAACTCCTCTTCTGTAGGCAAGTTCTGACCAATTCTCAGCAGGTTCATGCAACGATGGCAGAAACGGAGATGATGTTCTATCTCTACCCTCTCTTTATCGAATAGGTTGTTTTCTATGTAGTCAAGTAAGATTTCTTCGGATGTGTGGGGCATTTGATAAGTTGTTCTTTCACAATTATCTTTTCTAACTATTTCCAACCAATAGCCTCTTTGTTAACCCAAAAAACATGAGTTGTTCCTCTCGGCCTTACTTCTGCGTTTCCACCGAAAGGGTGTAGATTTACCACATAAACCTCTAAACCCTCTTTTGACATTCCGACTAGCTCCGCTTCTTGCATTCTTAGCCAAGCCTGTGTATCGCCAGCAAATATGTAACTATTTGCTTGCTCATATGCTTTCCTTGAAACTGCCATCATGTAATCGCCTTTTAGTCGAGTCCACGTGCCAGTCCCAGCCCCTTGAGCAAATGCACTGGTTGAAAGCAAAATTCCCACCAAAAATAAAGCTAATGCTTTTTTCATTTTTTCTCCTTCCACCTTTTTACCTTACCATCTACAATGGGTAAACAGATTAGCATTATTAGGAGCGCAGGTTTCATTTTACATCCTCAAGATTCACCGTATAATTACCAAAAACCAAATTTGTATAAAAACCATCTATATCTAAGGTGGTGCCAGGAATTTTAGGTAAAAAGGTTGTTACTAAAATGCAATATGTTCCATCGCTCTTAAAGGCTATTACCTCTTCACCCTGCGGTCTAAACCATATCGCAGTTAAATTGCCATTCTGTTTATATGCTATGTCGTAAATTTGTTTATCGTTACCTTCTGCCGTATCTCTCGTTTTTCCTTCTAATGTCGTTACTGCACTCAGTAGGGTAATAATTTTCTTCTCTTCGTTAACTTCGTATATGCAATTATATATAGCCCCACCTTTAAGGGTCTTCTTTCCATCTTTAAATTCGTATGCATACGTGTCTTTCGTCTTAATCTGATAGGCAAGTGCAGTTAAATTATACAAAACCAATAAAATAAATATAAACAAAATAGTTATTTTTTTCATATATTCCTCCTCAATTCTGATAATCTTGCTTCATTTTGCTAATGTTATCCTTTCTGTTAAACTATTATACTTTAAATGGCTTTTACATTTGGGGCATCCAAAGTATAAATAGCCTTCTTCATCCTTCCCTAAAACCTTAAAGTCTTGTTTACCGTAAGTAACAGTCCCTTCAAAACTACATTTTGGGCATTTTAATTTAGTTACGAAATGCCCATTTTTCATTCTGGTTTTCATAAAGATAACCATTATCAACCAAGCACATATAATACATCCTACAACTAATAAAATTATTTTAAGTAAGGCGCTCACTTCCTATTCCTTAAAGTATAGAGTATTAAAACAGGGGTTTCATTTATTTGCTTCTACCATTTCTTCCGCTAACTTAAAACAATACCCAAATGTGGCGTTTCTCCATAGCATTTCTTCTATATACTCCCTGTCCTTACCATGAAAAATAGAATTAATGCTTTGCGAGTGAGTATTACAATGGGAATTCAGGCAAAAGCTAAGACATTTATTAATTTTATCTAAGCCAAATACAGAAAAATCTTTTATATGATTTCCCAAAGTAAATACTGTTCCCCTTATATCAAGTAAATTGGCAATTTTTGAAATTCTAGTGTAAGTGCCATCTTTCGACTTTAAAATTTCTAGTATTTCCCTATCATTGCTTATGTCGTATCTAAAATTACTGCATAACCCCTTTTGAAATAAGGATTCAGTAGTTCTTGTAACGCATCCTATCATAAACAATGACCCCAAAAAGCCATTGAGCTTTCGCCGTCCTTCGCCTCCAAAAACTTCTACTTTAGCCTCCACTGGATAATGCTCCTTTGCGTATTCGTTAAGATATCCATTTTTCTTTAACAGAACACCGTCCAGAGTAATATGGTAAACTTCTACAAAATTATCCAGATTAAACTCTGAATATAGTTTTTTGCCACAATTGCGACAAAAGTTATCTTCTACTTGAGACTGTATCTGGCAAAAAAGGCATTGCTTCATTTTTTCCTAGCCCTCAACGTCCCAATTGCTCTCTATGAAAAACCTTTTTTATTATAGTTTTAACTGATAGGTAAATAAACCCTACGATATACTTCAGCACAATAAAAGAAATGCCGCCAATTAATAATTCCAAGCCTCTGGTATTGTTGTGGAATAAGTAAGCAATAACACCCAAACTAATGGCAATAATACCGAGATAGTGTAGAATTGTTTGTAAAATTACAATAGTAAAAAACATATTTTCTCCTAAAACAAAAAAGCAACCCTCTTATCTTGAGAGTTGTTCCTAAATCTGTTATTTCACTTTACCAAATCTTAAATTCAGGAATAATTTGTCCATTTTTCGTTGTAATAGACTGAAGCTCCGAGATTAAGTTAGAATAATCATTCTTACTGCGTATTTGAGAAAATCTGGAAATATATACCTTTTGTTCCTTATCTGGTGTGTATGGAGAGATAATAGCGTGAAGTTGTTTAAAATTGGCAATTGCTCTATTGACATATGACATTCTCACACCCGATACCATCAACCATATTCCTACAACTAAAAAATAAGTTATAGCAAATTTCATAAATATAGTTCTACGCTTGCCAGTGGATAGAATCGTGTCTTTTGCTTTTCTCTCAGTTAGCATCCCCGCAATTAAACCGATAATCACACCAACAAACATCAGAAAAAGTCTAATAGAAGGGCGTTCAAAGAATCCTTTTGAAACTTCAATATATATATCATTTTTGAATTTTTCTACTCCGAATGTTGTAATGGTCAAAATAATTTCAGTACAGTACAAACAGACAGGTTTCAGCAAATGTTCCCAAACCCCAGTACCAATTGCTCCTAAAAAAATAATAGATAGGCCCCAAAAGATTTTACTTTTAAATATCCTCATTCAATCCTCCTTTACCTCTCTAACAATTAAACCCCCTCAAGGAGTCCAGTAAAAACCTCAAGGGGGCACGGTGCACCAGAAATAAAGCAATATTCAGTTGTCATGCTGGACTTATAGAGGTCTATATTTTAGCACTCTGGGGCGGGCTGTCAAGGGAAAATAGTGTGTAATAAGGGTCTGTAGTAAAGCTCCTAAACCAAGGCAAATTCAAGGGCTTCCCTATGTTCATTCATACCAAAAACATATCGGAGGTGGTATGGTGCGGCGATCTAAACGGACGGGTAGAAAGTATGCCCCGGTTTTTAGGTAACAGTCCACAGACACTATGAATCCGAGTAGTCTCCAGCGCTTCGTGAAGGTTCATTTTTGGTAAAATGCTCGGCAGGCATTTAGCCAGCATGGTCTTCCCGGCCCCAGGCGGACCAATCATCAGTACATTGTGCCCGCCACAGGCGGCAATTTCCAGGCCCCTTTTGACATGCAGTTGACCCTTGACATCACTTAAGTCTAATCGGTAATGCTCTTTATCTTTCCAAATTTTGCGTACGTTGGCCCGTTGCGGTGAAATATTAATCTCATTTCTTAAAAAACTAATTGTTTGGGCCAGGTTGTTGAGCGGATAAACATTGATTTCACGCACAATTGCCGCCTCTTTACCATTGTCTTCCGGCAGGATCAGTGTGCGCATGCGGTTACTTCTTAACACTAAGGCCCGGGCTAAGGCCCCGGTAATTGGCCGCAGCTTACCATCTAAGGATAATTCACCACAGATTACTTTATCTTGCACGCATTCCGGAGTAATTTGTCCGCTGGCAATCAGGATCCCAATAGCAATGGGCAAGTCGAAGCTAGGGCCCTGTTTCCTGATATCTGCCGGAGCCAGATTCACTGTAATCTTGCGCGGGGGAAATTCAAACCCGCAGTTTCTGATCGCGGCCTTGACCCGGTTAATGCTTTCTTTGACAGCAGGATCCGGCAGGCCGACCATGGCAAAGCCTGGCAGGCCTCCTGAGACATCGACCTCGACGGTTACATCAATGGCCTCAATGCCAATGACGGTACTGGATGACACTTTCGCAAGCATATTATGCCTCCTTTGGGGGGACCTCCCCTTTTTTATGCTTCTATAGTATAAGACACAGTTCGGAGGCAAATTCTTGCATATTATTTTAAAATACTTTGTATGGACTTAAAGCGAAAGGAAAGAAGTTGCAGGTGGGTGCACCCGCCTGCCACCGCTATAGCATGGCGGGCAGGCTTCTCCGATTGGTTTAAGAAGCGTTCTGTTTATATATTTAATTTATTTTTAAGAGGATGGAAAAAATTATTTAAATACGTTAATATCTTTTACTCTACTTATAGCTGTGTCATAACTAATCAGACCTTTGGAATGTAATTCTAATAAAGAATAATCCATTGGTTGCATACCTGTATTTTGTCCTGTTTGTAATATCGAATATATTTGTTCGGTCTTCCGTTCCCTAATGAGATTTCTTACAGCATTATTGGCAACTAAAATCTCTGTAGCCAGAATCCTGCCTGTGTTGTCTTTCATCGGTAGTAGTTGTTGAGCTACTACGCCTCGAATACAACCGGCTAGCTGAATTCTTATTTGATCCTGTTGGCCATAAGGAAACACATCGACAATACGATTGATAGTCCGAATTGTATCGGGGGTATGTAAAGTAGCCAAGACCAAGTGTCCTGTCTCAGCCGCCGTTAATGTTGTTGCGATAGTTTCCAAATCTCGCATCTCTCCTACACAAATAACATCTGGATCTTCTCTTAAACTGTGGATGAGAGCATTGTTAAAACTTAATGTATCGGTATTTACTTGCCGCTGTATTATTATGCTTTTTTTATGCTGGTGTAAATATTCTACAGGATCCTCTATAGAAATTATTCTACAATTCTTTGTACTGTTTATAAAATCGACCATCGCATTTAAAGTGGTTGTCTTACCCGAACCACAAGGTCCGGTAATTACAATTAAACCCATTTTATCCTCGCAAAATTTTTCAACCACTTCAGGTAATCCCAACTCTCGAATTGATTTAATTTTTGAAGGTATGACCCGAAAGCATCCTTCAATTTTTTCTTGAGCGAAATAAATATTCAGCCTATACCTTCCTGATCCTGGTAGACTAAACCCGCAATCTAGCTCTAAGTTCTTTTCGAACATTTCTATCTGTTTTTGAGTGAGAATTGAGTATATCAAACTTTTAGTTTGTGTACCAGTCAGGGGGCTAAATTTCAAAGGCATAATCTTACCATCTTTACGTACTATAGGAGGAAGATTCACAACAATATGTAGATCTGAAGCATTGAGTTCTCGAGCAAGTTTTAATAAATGTATTAAATCTATTTCTTTGATATTCATGATTTGCCCCTTTCCATCTTTATTCCGCCTTTGTAAAAGACTGCTCCTTCGCTTCGCTCAGGCTGAAAGTAAAAACAGCCTTTACTTTGGGGCG
>JBHPFV010000054.1:0-8576 GCA_042571705.1 Candidatus Omnitrophota bacterium | reverse complement strand
CCTAATAACCGTTCTTGGCATAAGGCTGATGGGCACAATATCAAGTGCCTTAAATCATACTTTAGCGGAAAGCACCTTTATGAGATAACTCAGCTTTCAGTGGAAAAATTTAAAGTTGAAAGAGCTAAAGAAGTTAAGCCAGCAACCGTAAATAGAGCCTTAGCCCGGCTAAAGTCCATATTTAACAAAGCGATAGATTGGGGAAAATTCAAAGGCATAAATCCTGTTAAGGGTGTTAAGTTTTTCAAAGAGGACAATAAGAGACTTCGCTACCTTGAGAAAGAGGAGATAGCTAAACTCTTAAAGAATTGCAGAGGCCACTTGAAGCCAATAGTGATCCTTGCCCTTAATACAGGCATGCGTAAGGGCGAAATACTTAATCTCAAGTGGCAGGATATTGACTTTAGAAGGGGCATAATTCATTTATATATGACGAAAAATGACGAGAAAAGAGAAATCCCTATGAACGAAGCTGTGAAGACAGCCTTATTGAAAGTAAGGAAAAATCCCGATAGTTCCTATGTTTTTAACAGGTATAATAACAAACCATTCCTAAATGTCAGAAAATCTTTCTGGACAGCCCTAGAGAAGTCTGGTATAATCAACTTCCGCTTTCACGATTTAAGACATACATTTGCCTCACACCTTGTAATGAGCGGAGTGGATTTAAACACTGCAAGGGAGTTAATGGGCCATAAATCGCTTGAAATGACCTTAAGGTATTCCCACCTATCACCAGACCATAAGAAGCGTGCTGTGGGCATTTTGGGCAAGCGGATGGACACTATTTGGACACCAGAGGACAACAAGCAAGAGGACCCAAAAACAGCACCTTT
Organism: Candidatus Omnitrophota bacterium; assembly: GCA_042571705.1. GTDB lineage: Bacteria > Omnitrophota > Gorgyraeia > JAFGHF01 > JAFGHF01 > JBHPFV01. The sequence goes on along the minus strand of JBHPFV010000054.1, from coordinate 7,740 downwards.
GCAAGTGTTTGTTAATAAGTAAGTTATAAAGTTCGGGCCCATAGCTCAACGGTTAGAGCAGCAGACTCATAATCTGTTGGTTCTAGGTTCGAATCCTAGTGGGCCCACCAAATTATTTACATCTTTAGGAGCGTCTTTAGGATTCGAAGATCCCACGATGGCGCGAAAAGATCCGAATCCCTGCCCGCCATGTATTATCTGTGGCAGGCGGGCCTGCCCGCCATGTATTATCTGTGGCAGGCGGGCCTGCCCGCCATGTATTATCTGTGGCAGGCGGGCTAGTGGGCCCACCAAATTACTTTTCTTAGTTCCTTTCCTGAAACAGTTCCGATGCAAATTCCGGATTAGCCGGCAAGCCATTTTCCAGGGCCTGATAGTAATGTTCCCTGGCCCGATCGATTTCACCTTTCTTGTAAAAGTATAAGACCGCTAGGTTGCTGTGGGCCTGGGCGTGGTTAGGATTAATCTGGACAGTTTTTTGATATTCGGCTATAGCCTGATCGACTAACCCTTTCTTATAGTAGCTGCCGGCGAGATTAAAATGGGCTGGAGGATAATCTGATTTCTCTTCTATGGCGTTTTGATATTCGGCAATAGCCTGATCAAAAAGGCCTTTTTCTTCATAGACCTTGCCCAGATTGTTATATGAGACCACAAAGGTATTTTTTGTGTTGACCGCGGCGGTTTCTCTATTAGTAATAATAACTAAAACTAAAAATAGTAAACAGAAAAGAAATAGCTCTTTTTTTCTTTTTTCTTTAATTAAATCGATAAAGTTACAGCAGCTGTAGGCGGCAAACATGATAATCAAAGGCAAGCAGGGGAAGCGGTGCCGGGAGCTTACATAAAATAAGATTAAACAGGCCATATAGATAGCGATAAATGAAATAACCGGAAAGCTCTGTGTTTGCCTATTTTTTATCGCCCAGATAATGCCCAGGATGCCCAGGGATGAGATTAGCCCAAAGGAAAAAAAAGGAAGGGCAAAAAGCGGCAAGAACCGCTTGCAGAAATAATAGTTTAAATTGACCATAACTTCTTCGGCGTTCCAGAATAAAAATAGCTTTCTTAGACTTAAGCCTAAATATTGCCGGGGGTTAGTCTTGATGAAGTTTAAGCCTTTGAAGAACCAATAACTCGATGCTTCTGTAGGCTTAAGGGTTCTTCCTGTTTCTTGTTCTGCCCTACGGATGGAGGCGTTTACTTGCTCAATGGGTGAGTCCTGCACATCATACAGACTGGTGTAACCGCCTTTAGCGTAAGGATTGTTACCGATGTAAAAATTAATTCCACCTTGTATCGGTAAAGGCGAGAGTCTTTTTTCGATAAGATAATTCCGTATTGAGAAAGGCAAAACCACTAAAGCCAGGCCCAGCAAAAGAAGGGTTATTTGACCAAGCCTTGTTTTAACTTCCCTTTTCTTATTGGTTAACAGCCAGACAGCCAAAAAGGGCAAAAACAATAATATGCTTGCCTTAAGAAGAAAGGAGAGGCCCAGCACTAAACCGCAAGCAAGCCAGGGCCCTAATTTATTTTTACTCTCGGCCCGCAAAACTAATAATATTAAAACCAGATTGATAAATGTGAGCAGAGTGACATCTAAAATAAAACCGCTGTAAAAAATGGCCATACTGTAACCGGCATAAATAAAAGCCGCTAACAGCCCCAGGTTTCTTCTATTGAATAGGCTGGAGCACAAGAAATATAAGAGAACGCAATTCAGCGCGTCTAAAATAATTTGTAAAGATACAACAGCGGTCAAATTTTTTCCGAAGATTGTATAGACGCAAGCTAAGAAGAATGGGTAGAGCGGGCTAAGATGAAGCGTAGCTTTAGAGGTCAGATTTCCTTCCAGAATATCGAGGGCAAACTGATGGTAAGTAAAGGAATCAGCCGCGAAAAAACCGAACAAAGGCGTTTTTTTTAATTGGTAAAGATAAAGCAGTCGGATTAGCAGGGAGAGAATAAAGATGCCGATCAAGACAGTTTTGGTTTTTAGCTTTGGCATAGTCGAACCTCTTTTTATAATTATACCTTTCTGGTGAACAGATGCCAAGGAAAATCTTCTTGGGTTTTTTTGTTTAAATTGGTATAATCTCTATATTGGAGGAAAGCATAAATGATAAACGGTAAAAAGGTGATTGTGGTCATGCCGGCTTATAATGCCGAGCGGACCTTAAGAAAAACTTTCGAGGCCATCCCTCAGGATATTGTCGATCAGGTGATCTTGACTGACGATGGCAGCCTGGACAATACTGCTCTTATTTCAGAGAAATTGCAGATCAAGACCTTCCGGCACGATAAGAATAAGGGCTACGGTGCCAACCAAAAGACGTGTTACCAAGAGGCCTTAAACAGCGGCGCCGATATCATCATTATGCTGCATCCCGATTACCAATACGATCCGCGGCTAATATCCGTGATGAGCCGATTAGTCGCCGAGGGCTTTCATGACTTAGTGTTGGGTTCCAGGATATTAGTTGACGGGGCGCTTAAAGGCGGAATGCCTCTTTATAAATACATTGCCAATAGAGTGCTTACGTTTATAGAGAATGTGATGATTGGGCAAAAGCTCTCCGAGTACCATACAGGGTACAGGGCATTTTCAAAACAGCTGCTGCAGACCCTGCCGATACTTGAGAACTCAGACGATTTTGTCTTTGACAACCAATTTTTATTGCAGGCCTTCTACTTTGGTTTTAAGATCGGGGAAATCAGCTGTCCGACCTGTTATGATCGGGATTCCTCTTCGATAGGTGTCTTACGCAGCCTAAAATACGGTTGCGAGGTATTGTGGACCGCGCTCAAATACTTAATCGCTAAGTCTGAACTGTGCAAGGTGGCGATATTTAATAAGCATGGCCAGAGGCTCAATAGTCCTTTACAAAAGTAGGGAAATTTGATAGAATCAGCTTTCACTAAAGGCAAGGAAAAATGATTAAAGAGCAGTTAGATATATTAACTAAGGTCCAGGAATTAGACTCTGAGCTGTATAAGCTTAATGAGCTTAAGGTCGCCAAGCCGGCAGAGAAACAGGACTTACAAAATGCGCGTGATCAGCAGAAAGAGTCGCTGAAGAATGCGGAAGATGATTCCAAGGCCTTACAGCTGAGGCGAAAAGAGCGCGAAATGGATTTGGAGACAAAAGAAAAAGAGATTAAAAAATACCAAGCCCAGCTGCTGCAAATCAAGACCAACAAGGAATATATGTCTATGCAGAAGCAAATCGAAGGATTAAAAGCGGATAATTCAGTATTAGAAGACGATATTTTAGGCTTAATGGACCAGATTGATAAAGCCAAGACCACCGTATCTGCGGAAAGAGAAAAAATGGTTTCCGCGGAAAACAAAGTCAAGGCCGAAAGCGCAAAAATTGATCAGGAGATTAAGCAAATAGAAGAGCAGATTAACAGCTTGAACAAGCAGCGCGTTGAGCTCTGCGTGAATATAGATAAGAATTTACTCAGCCGATATGAAAGGATTTTGCAGGCTAAGTCGGCACTGGCGTTAGTGCCGGTCATAGATCAGTCCTGTGGGGGCTGCCACCAGGTTTTGCCGCCCCAGGTAATTAACGAAACTAGAATGAAAGATCAGCTGGTCACTTGCGAGTTTTGCGCTCGGCTGTTATATTGGGCAGAATAAAATGGCCTCAGAAAAGACCTCAATTTATATTGACGGAGCCGCCCGGGGCAATCCCGGCCCGGCCGGAATCGGCATAATTATTAAGGATGCCAAAGGACAAGATATCAGGTGCTTATATAAATATATTGGTGAGACTTCCAATAATCTGGCTGAATACACGGCGTTGATTTATGCCTTGCAAGAGGCTTTAATTTTGGGACTGAAAGACTTGGCGGTCTATTCCGACAGCGAGCTGTTAGCTAAACAGTTAAATGGTGAATATAAAGTCAAAAACTTAGGGCTTAAACCTTATTACGAGCAATTTTTGCATTTAAGGACCGGTTTAGAGAACTTTAAAATCAAACAGATCGCTCGTGAGCAGAACAAAGCGGCTGACAGCTTAGCCAACCAGGCGATTGATTCTCGGATCGACACCGGTCTTAAGTCGGCATAAAACTTAATTTGTAGTTCTTTGAGAGGATAGAGTGGATGGTCGCAGGGCCTTAATTAAATGGCCTTGAGGAAAGTCCGAGCTCCACAGGGTAAGCGTAGTGGGTAACGCCCATCCTGCCCGCGGTTTCGCTTTGCGAGACAGTGTGGTAGAGGATCAGAGCCACAGAGACTACGACTCACTCAGTGCCTTTGGCGCTGGGAAGAGGGTGAAAAGAGGTAATCTCTACGCGGAGAAAGGTCGAATAGGGAAGAAGGCTTATATGGCCACGAACTGACCCGGTTCGTCACTACTTTCGGGTTGACCGCTATATCCTTCGCTGCGCTCAGGATCATTTCTAGGCGTAGTTGAGGGAAAGGATCTTGTCGGTAACGGCAAGGCTAGATGGATGGCTATCCTGCATAGGTATAACTCATGGCTATGTAGAACAGAACTCGGCTTACAGCTCTGTCCTCTTATTTTTTATTATCTTTTCTCTCTGTTAGTAAACAGCACGTATTTTCCCACCCGGTCCAATAAATAAAGTGGACGAGAATAATCCCGCTTTATATCTTTAAATTCCCACGTGTAAGTAATGCAGTAGACCTTATCTTTAGAGGAAAACAATCTATACAAATCCTGTTTATCTTTCAATAGGTAATCCCGCCAATGTTCTACGTCCCCTTCATAGACTAAATGCCGCTGGCGTTCGACGACAATAGTTCTTCTCTTGAGATAGAAGGGCAAGCTTTTTAGGAAGCAGCGGTAATTTACCACTTTATCTTCCGGACGTAAATCCTGCTGAATCTTTAAGGCCAGCGGCTTAATTGATTTGCTGTTATTAACTTCTATTTTGGGCAGCAAATCAATGGCGTTGAGCAAAAATACTGTCGAAATTACGGCCAAAGATGTAAAAAGCCAACCGCTGCGTTCTTTCTTATAAAACAGCAGGCAGCTTACGGCCCCGATAATCACCGCTATGGCCAGCACTATTATATTTAAGCGCGCGGTTTCAATATGCAACTTTTGGTCAAACCCGAGTATGAGAAAAGCGGCCAGGCTTAAGCCGATGAGTATTAAAACCGAGAAAAACAGATAAAACGACATTTTAAAATATTTTTGTCTTAGAATTTTTGGATGATCAAAAACCTGATGCCAGAACCGGGCGCTGATAATCGCTAATGCTGGTAACAGGGGCACTAGATAAGGCACTAACTTTTTGCCGATGCAGGAAAAGAAGATAAACGGCAGGATGAACCAAAGAAATAAGAACAATATATTGAGCTTGTCCTGATCCGGCTGGATCCGCCTGAAACTCAGGCGTTGATTTAGGCTCAGCGGCAAAAAGAATATCCAGGGAAAGAAAAAACCGAGCAATACCGGAATGAAGAAATAGAACGGTTGTTCGCCCGGTTGGATTATTCTATGTAGGGTTTGATGAACAGTCCAGTCAAGCAGTAATTTTTGATTTTGGCTGATTTGATAAATAAACCAGGGCAAGGCGACTAAGGCAAATAAAGGCACCCCCAGCCCCCAGCGCATTTTTTTAAGAGTTTGGAATTGTTTTGTGTAAATCAGAAAGGCGCAGATTGGCACCAGGGCAAGCATCAGGATGATCGGTCCCTTAGTCATAAAACCCAAGGCTAGGGCAAGATAAAACAGGATAAACCTTTTTTGGGCAAAGAAGAGATAGCTTAGCAGACAAAAGAAAGCCAAGATGATGTCGGTGTTCAGCACTCGGGCCAGCGCGGGATAACCCAGGGAGGTGCTTAAGATTAGCGCGGCTAAAAATCCCGTGCGCCGATCGAATAAATTTTGCCCGAGATAAAACGTAGCCAAGATGCCGCTTAACCCTAAGAGGATGTGCGGCAGGTGTCCGGCAAATTCGGTTTGCCCCAGGAGTTTGAAAGATGAGCCAATCAGCCAATAGGCGAGCGGCGGTTTGTCAAAATGCTTGATATAATTAAGGCGGGGCGTCAGCCAGTCTCCGGACTCCAGCATTTCCCTTGATATTTCAGCGTATCTGCCTTCATCCGGTTCCCAAAAGCTTTTTTTACCGGCGTTGAAAAAAAGTATCAGCGCCGAAAAAATAACCAGGGTGATCACTACCAGGCCCTGGCGTTTAAAGAAACCTGCCCCAATTTTTCTTAACATCTTAAGCAATAGCCTTATCTTTGCGGTAAATTAAGATTAAGTTACGCAGATAGATCAGCGAACCCATGCTTTGTCCGAGAATAAAAACGATATCTTTTTTATGGATTGAGTAGATTAAAAGCAGCACGCTTCCGGCGATGCTAAAATACCAAAAAGAGATTGGGATCGTGCTTTCTTGTTTTCGCTCTGAGGCTATCCACTGCACGAAAAAGCGCAGGAAAAAAAGCAATTGGGCAAAAAGCCCCAGCATAATCCAGGGATTCATTTAATGACCTCCATCTCATAGTCAAGATTTCGTTTTTTCATCCAGATTACAAACAGTAAATCACAGAAAGATCGGAATAAGCGGTTTCTGATGTTGTATTTTGAGCGGCCAAATTTACGCGGGAAGTGCCTGACCTCCACCTCGATAACACGAGCGCCCTGCATTTTTAGCAGCGTGGGTAAGAATCTGTGCATTCCTTTATACATTTTAATATTCTTAAGATAGCTGCGCTTAAAGGCCTTTAAGGAGCAGCCGGTATCTTTAATATTTTCCGCGCTGAGTGAATTTCTGACGGAATTGGCAATCTTTGTCGAAACTAGTTTGAGCCAGTGGTCTTGGCGATGTTTGCGCCATCCACAGGCCATCTCGAAGTCGCGTAATTGCTCTAACAGCCGCGGGATATCTTCCGGATCATACTGCAGGTCGGCATCCATTGTGACAATAATTTCGCCTTGAGCCAGCCGAAAACCGGCATCAAAGGCAGCGCTTTGGCCGCAATTTCTGATAAACCGGATAATCCGCAGCCGGGCGAATCTAGCGGCCAGCCTTTTCAGCGACTCCAGGCTATTGTCGGTGCTGGCGTCATCAACAGCGATGATTTCGTAGGGCCGGCCAAGATTATTCATTACCGTCACCAGCCCTTCTAAAAGAGGCGTCAGATTCTGTTCCTCAGTATAGACTGGCAGGACAATAGAAACATAGAGTTTTTCCATTAAAGCTCCCTTTTCGAACATTCATACTAACACAAAACGGCAGACCAGTCAATTTAAATAAAAGTTGTAATTTTGAAATGTTTGTGCTATAATTCTTAAGCTTATTATGAGAGAGCGTTATCTATGTATAGTCGCAGTTTTGCTCTTAGGCCAGGGGCTAGGGTGGGCACAGCCTGAACAGATGAAAGAAGAAATTACCTTACCTCAACCTAAGCTAGTTTCTCAGGTTTCAATTGAGCAGGCCATCAGCCAAAGAAGGTCGATCCGCAAGTTCAATCCCCAGCAGTTGTCCCTGGAGAGTCTAAGCCAGTTACTCTGGTCAGCCCAAGGCATTACCGATTCCGGCCGATCGCTGCGAGCTGCGCCTTCTGCCGGCGCGCTCTATCCCATGGAAATCTATGCGCTGAATCAAGACGGGGTGTTCCGTTATTTACCCCAAGCGCATAAATTAAAACAAGTTATAGCAGAAGATTTACGCCGGCAGCTTAGCCAGGCGGCCTGGGGACAGGGTTTTGTGGCCAGTGCGCCTTTAGATATTGTGATTGCCGCTGTCTACG
>JBHPFV010000053.1:0-8617 GCA_042571705.1 Candidatus Omnitrophota bacterium | reverse complement strand
GGCCAAGGTGCTGATAGATTGGGATCTGTCCCTTGAAGGTAAATGGGGCGACGCTGAAGGGGAAGTGCCCAGTGATTGGTAAGTGCGCGATCGCTGCGCCCAGAGGAGTGGTCTTGCTCAGCGTGATGATCATACTACTGACCATCGCCATCATCGGCGCCACGCTGGTGGCTTGTTTCTTTTCGGTCAATCTCAGCGCCCGCACAGTTTACGAGCAGGCCCAGGCGCTATATTTGGCCGAGGCGGGTCTTGCCCATGCCGTGTATTTACTACGTAATCAAGCCGGCCAAAGTGGTTTGTTAGATGATACCATTGGCCCGGTGAGTTTAGGTGAGGGGACTTACCAGGTCAAAGTTAATTTATTACAATCTTTTATTACCTCCCAAGGCGATGTTCGGGGCATTAAAAGAACCGTCCAGTTGCAGTACGATACGTTCTAGATTGGCTAAAGGTGAAATGAATAACGGCCAAGGCTTTACTTACATAGAGCTTTTAATTACTCTGGCGATCATTGGGATTTTGTTCTTGCCGGTGATGCAGCTATTCTCGCATTCCTTGTATGCTACATCGACTTCCGGTAATCTGATCACCGCCACAAATTTAGCCAGGTGGCAGATGGAGCGGACCAGGAATTTAGGCTTAAGCAAAAAACAATTTCAGGCGCTTGGCGGCCAGCTTTATCCTCCAGCTGAAGAAGAACCGCTGCAGATGAACAAGGGGTTCTGGCGGATTGCCAGGAAATTCACAGCCGGCAGCGGGCCTATTGAGGTTGAGGTTTCGGTCTATCGCGACGGCTATCCGGATCAACCCCTGGTCACCCTGGTGACCTTAATTGAAGATATGAGTTGGGAAAAAAAGACATACGGTAGGTAATATGCCGGACAGAAAAGAAGTGCAGGATTTAGGCAAGATTCTTATTGAGCGGCGGATAATTTCCGCTAAACAGCTGGATCAGGCCCTCGCTGAGCAGAAAGCCAGCGGCCGGCCCTTGGATGAGGTCCTGGTTTCCCGCGGCCTGGCCCGTGAAGAGGATATTTATCGCGCTTTAAGCGAACATTTGGGTCTGGCCTTTGTGGACCTGGACAAAATACATTTGGAGCCGGAGGCCCGAAAACTGGTTTCCGATGAACTTTGTCTCCAACATACCGCCGTTCCTCTTTATATTACCCGCGGTACCTTAACCGTAGCTATGTCCAATCCTCTTGACACTAAGGCGGTAAATGAAATCAAGTCTGCCTCGGGCCTGCGGGTTAAACCGGTATTTTCCACTCCTGCGGCTATTCGCCAGGCCATAACAGGGGCGCCAGCGGCGCGGGCTAAAGCCCCCGGACCGCCTAAACCAGGCCCGCGCGTTCCCGAGAAGCCAGTTGCGTTAAGACAGGCGGCTTCCGGTATTCCGGTGATCAATATGGTGAATGCGATAATTCTTAAGGCAGTGGAGATGTCCGCCTCTGATATCCATCTTGAGCCGGAACGAGATAGTTTCCAGTGCCGCTATCGCATTGACGGGGTGCTCTATCCTATCTCCGTGATTCAGCAACAAGATCAGGCGGCAGTGATCTCGCGGATTAAGATTATGGCCAATATGGACATTGCCGAGAAACGCCTGCCTCAAGACGGCCGGGTGCAGATGAAGCTGGCCGACAAAGAGGTGGACTTAAGAATTTCTACCTTTCCTTCTATTTATGGTGAAAATTTAGTAATTAGGATCCTGGACCGTTCAGGCGGAATATTGAAATTAGATCAATTAGGATTTTCTCCCGCCACCTTAACTCTTTTTTCGCAACTGATTTACCGGCCTTATGGGATTATTCTGGTTACCGGACCCACCGGAAGCGGAAAGACCTCCACTCTTTATGGGGCCTTAAGCGAAATTAATACCATGGAGAAGAATATCATCACTTTAGAGGACCCCGTGGAATACGAGATCCCGCGGATCTGCCAATCTCAGATCAATGTCAAGGCCGGCCTGACCTTTGCCCACGGTTTGCGTTCGATTGTCCGCCAGGATCCGGATATCATTATGATCGGCGAAATCCGCGATAAAGAGACCGCCGACATTGCCATTCACGCTGCTCTCACCGGACACCTGGTTTTTTCGACCTTACATACTAACGATGCCCCCTCAGCGGCCACCCGGCTAATTGATATGGGCGTGGAGCCGTTTTTGGTGGCTTCATCAATCATCGGTATCCTGGCCCAGCGACTGATGCGCACCCTTTGCCCCTCCTGCAAAAAGAAATACCAGCCTTCTCCTGAATTACTCAAGGAGACATTGGGCATGGGGCCAGACGCATTAGCGCTACCCTCAAATTTTTATAAGGAAGGCAGCTGTGATGATTGCAATCAGCGCGGCTATTCAGGAAGAACCGGTATCTATGAATTACTGCTGCCCAACGATCAGATTAAAGAGTTGATTAGCCAAAAGGCCTCCAGCGCGATCTTAAGAGAGCATGCGGTAAAGAATGAGATGAAGACACTGCGTCAGGCCGGTCTGGAGAAGGTTCTTGCCGGCACTACTTCTGTATCTGAATTATTGCGCGTTACCGAAGAAGCTTGAAAATCCGTCTTAATTTTTGTTTATTTAAATTAACCTAATTAAACCTAAACAAAGTTAAAACAAGGAGGACACAATGATGTTCAAACGAAATCTATCCTTTTTGGCCTGGTTATCCATTTTAATCGGCTTAAGCGTGGTGGTCTATAACGCCCGGGCCGGTACGCTGGAGTTTGACGGTGTGCCCGTGGACATTACCACCACCGCCAGCGAAGACCTGGTGATTGTGCCCGGTACCGGCGGCAACACCCAGATTGGCGATGCCCTGGGTACTAATACTAATGCCACCAGTAATGACGACGTGCACGTTACCGGAGAAATCGAGAGCGACGGAGAAATCTATGCCGACAGCGGCATCACTGCCGGTTCTGATATTGTCTCCGACAACGATTCCACGGATAGCCTGGGCAGCAGTAACGTAGCCTGGATTAATCTCTATGTAGATGTTATTCAGACTACCGCGGCCACAAATTTGACCCTTAATCCAGCCACTACCGCAGACTTGATACTTCTGCTGGATAGCGTCGGTTCCACTATTCTGACCGGCTTTGGCCAAAACGCGCAAGTTACGTTGGCCGCCAACCTGGACCAGGATGATGTCTTGATCAAGCGCGATGTTGACGGCTCAGCATCTTATTCCGAGGCCGGCAGCCTGTTGCGCTTAGAGCGCGATGTTACCAATGCCTCCGCGGAAACCGGCGTGCACCTGGAGTTCGCTGACTCCGACACTACTCTCCCGGCCCAGCTGCTTAATTCTACGGTAGCTAATACCGCCTCAGCCGTGGCCTTTGAGTTAGATACTGCCACTGCCTTAACTACCGCCGGGGCCAAACTGCTTTCGATTAAAACCGGCGGCACGGAAAAGTTCTATGTGGATAAAGACGGCACTACCAGCTCCACCGGCTCAGTAGTTACCACCGGCATCAGAGATGTTGACGGCGATACCCAAGTTCAGGTAGAAGAGACATCCGATGAAGATATTATCCGCTTTGACACCGCCGGAAACCAAGTTGCCTCCATAGATGCTACAGGTGACGCCATCTTTCAAACCTCCACTGACTCCACCACCGGCTTCCAGATCTTAGACGCTGATGGTGGCACCCCGATTCTTAATGTTGATACTACTAATGAGAGAGTGGGTATTGGGACAGTGCCTAGCACTTATGATTTGGACGTGAATGGGCATATAAGAGTTGCAGGTGGTGGCAGTCTGTTTTTTGGAGGCAGTGCCAATACTCAGGCGAAGATAAGACCTCATACTCCACATTCGCAACTCGCATTTGCTGTAGGAACTTTATATAATAATGCTTTTGTTTTTACAGATATGATAAATGCTAATAATAACCACGACCATGCACAACAAACTAACCCCACCATCTTTATTCATTCAGCAACAGACCCTGATAGTGATAATACTCAATGGATGTCTTTGGCTCATGACCAAACAAATGCTGTATTTGGGTTAGGAACAGGAGCATATACTTTTCCAGACGGCAACGTCGGCATCGGGACAACGGGTCCAGGCACGCTTCTGGAACTCTCCAGCACCGCACCGTATCTGACACTCTGGAACTCAACAGAGGAAGACACAGAAGGTGGACGGGAGAGCCAGCTGATCTTCGAAGGAGAGCAGTCAGGAGGAGAGCAGACTAGCTTAGCTATTATTCAGGCCTCGCATGATGGCACAAGTGATGATGAAAAAGGAGACCTGATCTTCTACGTCAACGATGGCGATGACGGGGCCTCACCCACCGAAGGAATGAGACTGGATAGCGCCGGAGATCTTACTGTTGCCGGTTCTATATCCGGAACACTTTCAGGTTACGTCAAAACAGACGGCACAACACCGATGACCGCAGACTGGGACATCGGCGATGCCCTAATGATTCAAGCTGATAAGATCCAAGCCAGGGATGGCGCTGGATTATCCCTGTTTGAGGACGGCGGAGCTGGTATATTTGTGGAAGATGGCGGCCAAGTCGGGATTGGGACGGCGGGACCAAATGAAAAGTTAGAAGTTAATGGAAACGCCAGAATAACTGATACGTCAGGAGCTAATACTTACATAAATATGGTTGATTCAACTGGAGAAGTAGCATTTGGTAACAATGGGGATGCTTTTCAGGTTGCACCAGGTCAAAGCACCTTAGCAGGTGCTGGGATAAGACTTATTGCTGAATCTGGGGGTGTAGGGATTAACACAAGTTCACTTGAGTCTGGAATTGGTTTAACAATAGATAAGGGAAGTTCAACAGCAAATTCTTGGGCATCAATGGTTGCTTTAAGAAGAACGACAATTGGCACAGCAGCAGCAGGTCTTGGTGGTGGTTATGACTTTTTCATTGAAAATGACAATGACGATAATGAGAAAATGGCTCAGCTTGGTGCTGTTATGGATGATACAACAGATGGGGATGAAAGAGGATATTTACTTCTTTCAACAAGAATGGAAGATGATACTTCCCCTCAAGAAAGAATGAGGATAGACCCAGACGGCAACGTCGGCATCGGGACCACGGGTCCGGATGCCATACTCGATGTCACCGAAGATGCGGCCGATGCTACAGTGAACATCAGCGCCTTCCACGATACTGAAGCCACTACCCCGCTTTTGACCATGCGCAAAGCAGACAATACCGAGGCCTCCCCGGATACCATAGACTTAAACGCCGTCTTAGGAACAGTTAACTTTGACGGCTACGATGACGACGGCTTTGATACAGGAGCTAGTATCTATGCCAAGGCCGATGCCAACTGGTCAGCTACAGAACGCGGCACCGCCCTGTACTTCCAGACCAGAGACGCCAATGGCGCCTTAACCGACCAAATGACCATTGCCGCCGATGGCACCGTCACCTTCGCCGGCACAGTAGGCGTAGACTCTCTGCAGGATGATGACGGCGACACCATGGTCCAGGTTGAGGAATCAGCGGATGAAGACATCATCAGGTTCGATACCGCTGGCAACGAAGTAGCCTCGATAGACGCAACAGGGGACGCCATCTTTCAACCCTCCACTGACTCGGCCACCGGCTTTCAGGTCTTAGACGCCAACGGCGGCACCCCGGTCTTCAATGTCGATACCGACGATGAAAGAGTCGGGATTGGTACGGCGGCGCCGAGTAGAACATTAGATGTAAACGGAACAAGTACATTTACTGGTGAGCTTCAACTCGATGATGGCTCTGCCAATAGTCCCGCAATTGAATTTATGGATGAAACTAATGACTTTGTTGATCTTTATAAACTTGACGGCGGAGATTTAGTTTGTGCTTTATATGGAGACAGTGGAGATGGATTACGGATTTCTCTCTTTGATAGAGGTGGCGTAGGTGCAACAAATGATAAGACGCGAATACTCTTTACTTTAGAAGAAGACGGTGGAAATGGGTTTAAGGGGGCAGAGATACAGGCTATATTGACAGATGCCACTGATACAGAAGAGGATATGGAGCTCGCCTTTGTTACAAGCATTGATGGTACTCGATCAGAGGCGGTCAGAATTGATAACAACGGCTCCGTCGGCATCGGGACCACCGGGCCGGATGCCATACTCGATGTCACCGAGGATGCCGCCAATGCCACAGTGAACATCAGCGCCTTCCACGATACTGAAGCCACTACTCCGCTTCTGACCCTACGCAAAGCAGACAATACCGAGGCCGCACCCGCTACCATAGACCTAAACGCCGTCTTAGGAACAGTTAACTTTGACGGCTACGATGACGATAGCTTTGATACCGGAGCCAGTATCTATGCCAAGGCCGATGCCAACTGGTCAGGCACAGAACGCGGCACCGCCCTGTACTTTCAGACCAGAGACGCCAATGGCGCCTTAACCGACCAGATGACCATTGCCGCTGACGGCACGGTCACCTTTGCCGGCTCAGTAGGCGTAGACTCTCTGCAGGATGATGACGGCGACACCCAGGTCCAGGTCGAAGAATCCGCTGATGAAGATATTATCAGATTTGACACTGCCGGAAACCAAGTAGCCTCGATAGACGCAACCGGTGATGCCATTTTCCAACCCTCCACTGACTCGGCCACCGGCTTTCAGGTCTTAGACGCTAACGGCGGCACCCCAGTCTTCAATGTCGATACCGACAATGAAAGAGTGGGGATCGGGATTGCGTCGCCTGCAACGCCTTTAGATGTGCAAGGGGCAGACAACTCAGTCATTTTACAAGTACGCAGGACTGGTGGAGGTGTGGTTGGTAGATTAAATACCTTTTCTAGTGGGGCTGGATATTTTGTTTTAGAAGATGAGACCTCTGCAAATCAAGTTCTTATAAGTTCGAGTTCATCCACCCCTTCTTATTTTAATGGCGGCGACGTCGGCATCGGGACCACGGATCCATCAGACCTTTTAGAAGTCAGCGGTCCTGCGGGTGCAGCAGGAGTCATCGGAGTTGTAACTGAAGAACTCACAGTTGTTGATGGAGATGTCCTGGGACAAATAGATTTCCAAGCTCCATTAGAATCAAGCGGCACAGATGCCATTCTAGTAGGAGCAAGCATCTGGGCAGAGGCGGATGATACCTTTGCTGTGGACAATAATGACACAGATCTTGTGTTTGCAACGGGCGCATCTGCAACAGCCACAGAGCAGATGCGCATTGACTCCGCAGGCCTCGTCGGTATCGGGACGGCGGCGCCTGAGACAAAATTGCACATTAATACCGACGGGGGGACGAATGAATTATCATTAGAAGCAGATACATCTCAAGATAATATGATTTCTTTTGAGGAGAATACATTTGATTACTTCAGGATTTTGCATGAAGCTACGCCAAATTCTCCAGATAATTTGCTCCAGATTCAAGCAGCGGATGGGACTGATGGTGTTATAGATGTTGATGTGATGACATTCAAACAGGACGGCAACGTCGGTATCGGGACCACGGATCCCGGCACACTGCTTGAGCTCTCCAGCACCGTACCGTATCTGACCTTCTGGAACACAGAAGAGGAAGACACAGACGGTGGGCGGGAGAGCCAGCTGATCTTTGAAGGAGAGCAATCAGGTGGAGAGCAGACCGCCCTGGCGGTTATTCAGGCCTCTCATGATGGCACAAGTGATGATGAAAAAGGAGACCTGATCTTCTACGTCAACGATGGCGATGACGGGGCCTCACCCACAGAAGGGATGCGACTGGACAGTGCCGGAGACCTTACTGTTGCCGGCTCTATATCCGGAACACTTTCAGGTTACGTCAAAACAGACGGCACAACACCGATGACCGCTGACTGGGACATCGGCGATGCCCTAATGATTCAAGCTGATAAGATCCAAGCAAGAGACGGCGCTGGATTATCCCTCTTTGAAGATGGTGGGACGGGAATTTTTGTGGAAGATGGCGGTCAGGTCGGCATCGGGACGGCGACGCCAAGTGTTGATTTAGAAGTAGATGGGCAAGTTATAGTAAAAGATGGAACAATACAATTAACAGGAGTATGGGATAATGCAGCAGGAAGTAGACCAGAGATATTCGGTCCGGAAGGAAACTCACATATAAATTTTAATCACGTAGGAGCAAATAGGATAGACTATACAGCGACAGACCATTGGTTTTTTGGGACAGTTCATCCTGGAACAATACTTCTTGAGAGACAAGGAGATGCAACAGCAACAGATGACCAATATGGGAGCAAATCTTTCGGGTTTGAAAGTTCTTTATGGAATGGTTCCGATAAAGTAACACGAGATTCTTATATTAAAATGGAGGCTTCTTCAACAACAAATTTAAAAGCCCGCATGGCGTTTTTAGTAACTGACGGAACAGGCGATGCAACAACACCAACAAATGAATATTTAAGTATAGTGGGAGATACTGGAAACGTCGGCATTGGCACAGTGAGTCCCGGCACACTGCTGGAACTCTCCAGCACCGCACCATATCTGACCCTCTGGAACACAACAGAGGAAGACACAGACGGTGGACGGGAGAGCCAGCTGATCTTCGAAGGAGAGCAGTCAACAGGAGAGCAGACGGCCCTGGCTATTATTCAGGCCTCTCATGATGGAACCAGTAATGATGAAAAAGGAGACCTGATCTT
>JBHPFV010000052.1:0-8918 GCA_042571705.1 Candidatus Omnitrophota bacterium | reverse complement strand
AAATGAGCCGAACCACGAGTTTCGCAACTGGCTCTACTTAGAAGAAGCAAATAAATTACTAAAAGATTTGCCGAGTTCTCAAGCACACTCGCACTAACATTAACATGACTGGCACTTCAATTAATACTCCAACAACGGTTGCCAAAGATGCTCCCGATGAAAGACCAAACAGCATAGCAGAAGTAGCAATCGCAACTTCAAAGTGATTACTCGCTCCTATAAGAGCAGAAGGAGCTGCATCACGATACGGTAATTTCAGCAACTTAGCTAACGCATATGCTATAGCAAAAATAAGGCAGGTTTGAATAAACAAAGGTATTGCTATCAAGAATATAACCTGCGGTTGTTTAACTATCAACTCCCCCTTGAAAGAAAACAGCAGAATTAAAGTAGCCAGTAACGCTCCTATAGAAACAGGGGTTAAATAATGAAGGAATTTTTCTTCAAACCATTTGATACCTTTTTTAGCAATAATGAGTTTCCTTGAGTGATATCCTAAAAAGAGCGGCAACCCTACATAAATAACTACTGATAACACAATTGTCTGCCAAGGAATAGGCATTTGATTCACACCTAAAAGCCAACCGCTTAAAGGTGCATAAAGAAATAGCATTGTAAGAGAGTTTATTGCTACCATAACAAGAGTATGCCCATCGTTACCCCTTGCTAAATGACCCCAAACAAGCACCATCGCTGTACAAGGAGCTACGCCTAACAAAATACAACCTGAAATATAAGACCGATATAATTCTACTTCTGCCCCACCCTTAACAATCTCCAAACCTCCAAGCCACCCCTTGAACAAGCCTCCCAAAAACAATGTAGCTATGGCAAGCATAGTAAAGGGCTTAACGCACCAATTCACGAATAAAGTAAGCAAAACTGGCTTTGGCGTTTTCCCGGCCTTAACTACCTCAGCAAAGTCAATCTTTACCATAATCGGATACATCATAAAGAAAAGACATATGGCGATAGGTACGGATACTTGATAGATTGATACGCTATCTAATGTAACTGCAACTTGCGGAAATAATTTACCCAGAAGTAGCCCCAAACCAATACACCCTATAACCCATAAGGTCAGATACTTTTCAAAGAAACCTAACTTTCGTTCTTCCATTTTTTCTCCTTAAACCTATAATAACTTGCTTAAAAACTATTCTACAACAAATAAAATCCCCCTGCAACACAAATTGTTGCAAAGGGTTCTATCAAATGGCTCCAGTTAGAGAAACGGAGCAAACAGTAGATATTATTATACCGAATACGATTCACGGCTGCCGGAGAAAAAACCTTTAGCCCCAGAGGCGTGCCCCGTACGAAAGGATACCTGCGCCCGCTAGTTTACTTTGGAATAAGGTAGTCTACCATTGCCCTCGGCCTTTCGTTCGGGGAGGGCCGGCGGTAGTTGCTGAATGAGGCCAGCTCACCTGTTCGGTTCGGGGGTGGTAGAGCTGAATGAGCGGAGGTAAAATCCGGACCAGACCAGAAAAGCTTAAGGGCTGGCCGGGTTCCTTCGCTTCGCTCAGGAGGCTTCGCACCGGGCAACTGAGCCCTTTTTTGACCACATAGTATATCAAGGAGATTTGGGAATCGGCAGAGGTTCATCGAGTTTTATCACAAGTTCTGTGCCTGGAGGAAGTTTTATTTCCTTCATATTAGATAAAAGTACAGCGCTTGTGCCAAGGCCTGCTCCAATAATAAGGCCTTGCCCTGCTCCATCTTTTCCTAATGTTTCTCTTCCCAGTACAGTTCCCACAAGAGCACTGCCTCCAATTATTGTGGCATCTTTTACAGCTTTCCCTTTGATTTTTATTACCCTATTTCCCTCCTCAGTATTTAAACTTGCCACTAGTGGTATTCGCATACCACTAGATAAAACAATCTGGTCAAAAAGCAGAAATAAACTGGCGCGGTCTCCGAGTCTTTCATATTTTTTGACTCTTTTAACCAATCCTCGAACTTGTGTATTTTGGGCTAATATGACCTTTTCTTTAAAAACTAAAGGTTGTGCAAGTTGCGTGGTAAACTGGTCACCCCTTTGGTTTGTGTTGGAACTAAGAGGCGTTTGCAAGATAACACTTAAAGTAGTATCTTTTTGCACTTCATAGCCGATATCTGTTTCCTTAATTGGTTCTGTTAATAGGCCACAGCCTATTAAAGATGTAATTCCAACCACCGCCGCAAATTTATAGAAATGGTTCATTTTTATCCGCCTCCTCTGATTATTTTCCTTATTACTTTATTAGCTAGTTCTGAGTTGGGGACAATAATTTCCTCATTCTTATCGGATATTAACTTTGTAGAAACTGCACCGATGGAGTCAATCTTTCCTGATATGGATTCACATTCTATGGTATCCCCACATTTAATTTCGCGCGAGAGAAACCTTCCGTTAATTATATTAGAAACTACATCCCTGCCGGCCACTAAAAAAATCATGAAAAACCCCGCTGGTATTACACCAAAAATTATAATTAGTGATTTAGACACAACAAATTGAGGCACATTTAGATGTTCTAAAATAACTATTGCGGTAAGTCCTAACACCGCATAACGCGCAACTGTTCCCAACAGAGAATGAATTGGTATGTTCGCCAGATGCGCGGTTTTATCCACAAGCCTGAAAGCAAACCTGCTGATAAAAATCCCTAAGGCAAGGATGATTATCGCCACAATAACATTTGGTATATATAAAATGATATTTTGGATAAATTGTGAAGTAACCGTTAAATCCAAAGCATCCTGCGCCATAATCAGTGTATTCAAAAGTACTATCCAATAAAAAGTCCATCCGATGAGCGCAGAAGGAGATTTCTCTATTCCTCCTCTTTTCAAAAATTTCTTAAATCCTGTTTTCTCTGAAAGCACGTCAAAGCCAAATGCCCTTAAGACCTTGGTGACGATCTTTCTAATGATCGCAGCGCAAATCCATCCAAATAGAATCAGCGCCAGAGAAAACGCAACCCCAGGACCATACTGGATAATAAAACTATTAACCTGGTTGAACGACTGACCAACAAGATTATTAAAAATTTCCATAAACTTATTCATCGCCTACCTCCTTCAGTATTTTTAGTCTTCCTTGAAGAAATCTTTTATTTTATCCCATGGTTTTTTTACGATTTTTTCACCCTTATCCAAAATTCTTCCGATTTGTTCTTCAGATTTACCTGCTATTTCATCTGTAACTCTATCGATTTTCTTGAGCATGCCTTCGGCCTTTTTAAGCTCCACCATCATAAAATCTGCTGTACCGCCAATACCCGCCTGTGGATTCAAGTCGTTCTTAAGCTGCATAATTACCGCTACCGGGGCAGCTGCGGCTGGCTCTTTTACTTTCAGAATAAAGAAAATAGTGAGTATTTGCAAAAAAGATGATATCAGAAAAATAATGTGCAGGTTTGATATGTTATAGGCAAAGAAAGTAAACTCTACTCCTTCCAATACCTTAGATAAAATTCCACCGGCAATTGGCGCTATTGCGCCTATCAAGCCGGTTATTGCAGCAAATAGAGCTAGGTATACAGAGCGGCCTTCTTTGGGAGAAAGTTTAATCAAGATATTAAATTGAGAAAGCCCAGCTCCTGCCATAAACGCCCCTGAAAGTATATGTGCAGCTAAAACGGGAAGATAATATTTACCAGGCAATGCCAAAATCCAAATAAAAGGTACCAATATCAGAACCCATCCTGAGACAATAATAATAGGCTTATTTCCCAATTTATCCGAAATCGGCCCCCAAATTTTCATCATCAAAAGGGTTGCCAATGTAGCCAATGCACCAAATATCGTAATATTGGAAAAATCTATTTTTAAACGATTGATCATGAACACGCCGTAAAACGGCCCGGCAAGCTGGATAGCAAACATCCATGCGGAGACAAATAAAATTAAAATTAAGAAGTTTCTGTCCTGCAAAGGCTTTAAAAACACCGAAAAATTGAAACCAGCACCTGTGGCCTCCTTTTCGCTTTCAGCTTCCGGTATACGTGACAAAAACCAGATAGCCGCCAATCCCGTTGCTAACCCAAGGATAAAAAGCAAAATGAACCCATATGGATTCTGTTCAGTAAAACGTGCCTCCCATAAAGTGATAAATTTACCTCCCAAAAGCACCACTACCATACCGCAGGCTGAGGCAATCATATTTCTTTTTCCAAAGTAGGAGCCCCTAATATTATCCGGCACCAAATCGCTCATCCAGGAAAGCCAGGCAACTCCTGCTAAAGAACCGAATATGCTGGAAAGTCCTATTACAGCAACTACAACCCAGATCCTGAAATCAGACAATGGTGCAAAAATCTTAAAAGGAAGCAACACTATCAAAATCCAAAGCGCGCGGCTTAACAAAACGCTCCAAAAACAAAGCGGCTTTTTCTTGCCTGTCTTCTCAATAATAATAGAACCAAAAATTTGCACAAGATTAGCAAACATAGGCAGGGAGGCCAGAATGCCAATTTGTTCTGGCTGGGCCTTAAGAATCTTTAAAGCAAAGCCCATCAGAAACATGCCTCCGGCTAGTGAACCCATAACTGCTGAGAAGGCTCCGTCAACTATGGAAAAGGTAAGCGCTTTATTCTGTTGGCGTTGGTCCATTAATAATTTCCTCCGTACGACCTTGTTTCTGCTTAGCCGACACTATCGCCTCTAAAAAAGAAATCGCTACAATGCCCAAAAAGGCATACTCAGTAAAAATCAGTCCGCAACAAGGCCGAATCTTGGCAAACAACCCCTCTCTGTGCAGGCTAAAGACTAAGATGTCCAAAACCAGAAACATACCCCAGGACAGGAAAAATGTGGCCGCAATCGGCCAGAGCCTCTTTCGGCCAAATAAAGATAACAGGCCGCAGAACAAGGCAATCAACACAGGAAGATAGGCCAGATAGAGCTTAGGGCCAATTTTTTTAAGCGACTTATTTTTAGATTGCGTTATTTGAAAACCACTTAATGTTTGCTTGAGCTTGATCGGCGTAAAGAGCTCCGTGGTTTTATCCACAATGCCTTTGGTTGACTGCACTACGCCCCTGGTTACGCCAGTAGCATCTGCCTCCTGAAGCTTCTTTGTTTTATCATCGACAGCTTTGACAATGCTGCCTTCGCCTTTCACCCAGGGATTAAAGAAAGCAAGAATAATCGCCACTGACACACAGAAAATCATAACCTTTAGTATCTTCATGGTTTTATTTCCTCAGGTAACAACTTCAGTATGTTCCTAATATTATCTAACTTACCAAAACAAATCAGCCTATCGCCCAGTAAAATCTTGGTTTCAGCGTTAGGATTAGCCAGGATTTCTTTACCCTGGTCCCTTTCCACCGCCAAAACGTTGATATCATGGCTGCGCAACTCTGCTTTTCGTAATGACTTATTTAATACGGGATTGTGTTTTTCGACTTCGATGCTGGAAATCCCGTAGCCGCCAGTGGTAACTAAGAGCTCCTCAAAAGAAACCGGCTTAACAATTGCGCTCTTGATAATGCGTTTTTTCAGAAACTGCGATAAAGTGTTTGTCAGCCGGGTATGAGTAAAAACCCGATACATTGTGTATATTGCAATGACCACAATAATCAGCTTGATATATGGCAGCAGAAACGCGGGGAACACCAAGTGGATGAACGGGATTTCAATTTTAGGCAGATGTGATGGCCGCAGGGTATTGGCAAATGTGGCAATCAATGTCACCAGGCCGGCATTTCCTAAAACCATTAAAAAAGAGGCAATCCGGCGCCTTTGGGGATTGCTGGTAATCAGTTCTGCCTCTTTGGTGGTAAAACCAGTGCCGCTAAAACATGAAAGCGACTGAAACTTGGCCAGCGACCACTCCAGCCCGGTCAACTGAAAAGCGATGGCGCCGATTCTGATCGCGACAAACGACACGGCAATCGTAACAATAAAGAGCAATAAGTTCATGGTTTTTCTCCTAAAATTCTATATATTATCTCTATAATGATATCCGCCAATCCAACCGATGATGACACCTAACAAGAGCGTTACGAAAATAATAATGGCCCTACTTGTCTGGAATGCCCAAAAAAGAAACTGAATTTTTACCACTTCATAATTCTGCACCGCAAAAATTACCAAAAACAACATCAAAATTAGCACAACCACCAATTTCCAGCTCATTGTTTAACCTCCCCTTCCGAAAGTGTTTAGAAGTCTTTTTTGTATTTTAAAACCGCCTTATCTTTACTTTGAAGCTTACCTTGGGAATCAGCGTTATCTTGACTTAGTTCTTTCTCCACTCCCGCAGAAACAGTATCGGTAATCTTGTAGCCTGCCCCGACTTTGTGGGTAGAAGTATCCGCCGAATTATTCTGCTCAGACTGCTCAACGCCGTATGTGGCTTCAAGCTTATCCGAAATATTTTTTTTAATTTCTACTCCTTTAGTCTGGCCGCTATATTTCAAAGCAATATCATCGATTCCAAAGCGCTTTGCAATCTTACTTCCTGAACTTCCGAAGAAAAAGTAATCCACAAAATCCTGAGCCAGTTCGAGAGATATCCGACCCTGATCTAGCGCCAACTCAGCGCCTTTCCAACTCTTTCCGGTTACCAACATCAGCAAAAGTCTTTGCTGTGACAACGGAGGCTCTGATTTTAGCTGTAAGTCGGGCTTCTCTACTGAGCCGCTCAAGGCTAGAAAGACTTTTGTGCCTTCAATAGCCGCAGTTGCCTTCAAAGCCAAGGAAGGATTTTTGGAATTACCGGAAAATGAGACTTTGCTCTTTTGTAGTTTTATTGTTGCGCTCCTCAGACCGGACATGATTCCGCTATTAAAGTTCAAGTCGCCAAAGACCTTAAGTTCTCCCTTCAAGTCTTTAAGAGTAGTCTCAAAAGATACGGGACAATTAGCCATTGAAAAACCGTTCCTGGAGAGTTCCTGAATCGCAAAGGTTCCTCTGAGCGCTGGTTCCGATAATGAACCTTTGATATTCATGTCCAAATCGCTTATTCTGCCTGATACGGACTTCAAGGCTTTGTGTTCACTAAAAAAGTCCAGAAACTCCTGTGTATGTAATTGTTGGCAATAGAGATCAATATCCAGAGAGAAATTAGAGTAGCTGCCGTAAAATAAGATCGGTTTTGAGCCGGGAAGCCTTAATCTGCCATTATCGACTTTGATATTTAGTCCGGCAAGCCCGAAAGATAGCAGCGTAGTTTCCAGGCGTTGAATCTTAACAGTAGTGCCTGGGGGCAAACCTGCTAAACTCTTCAATTCAATATCGTGCATTATCAGGGAGCTGGATAAATTTCCGGTAGTCTTACCTATATCCAAATTTTGGCCCGCGGTAAATCTGCCTACTGCTTGAGTAACAACAAAGCTTGACCCTCTGGTCGTAAACAGCAAACAGTAAATTAAGATACTTAAGCAGGCCCCAACAATAATTACTATGGTTGAAAAACGCAGTCTCTTTATGCGCATTTTACTGCCTTGACTCAGATTATACTAAAGCCATTTTTTACGTTTAAAATAAGCCATCATAACCAATGCTACCACTGCCATTACCCCCAAAGACGCCAGATACCCAAACTTCCAATTCAGTTCCGGCATATTCCAAGCAGAGGCCTCAGAATTAAAGTTCATTCCGTATATCCCGGCAATAAAGGTGAGCGGGATAAATATAGTGGCGATGATGGTCAGCACCTTCATTACCTCATTCATTCTGTTGCTCACGCTGGAAAGATAAATATCCAGTATCCCTGAGACCATATCCCGATATGTTTCTATAGTATCGATGACTTGGATAGTATGATCATATACATTCCGTAAGAATATACGGGTTGCTTTTTTAATCAGTTTAGACTCGGAACGCTCCAGGATATTAACTACTTCCCGCAAAGGCCAAACAGATTTTCTTAAAAATATAATGTCTCGTTTTAGTTGATGGATTATTTGCAGGGTCCGGGGGGCAGGATTAGCTACAACCTTTTCCTCTATTGCCCCTATTTTTTCTCCAGATTTTTCCAGAATCAGAAAATAGTTGTCTACAATCGCATCTAATAAAGAGTAGGCAAGATAATCCGCGTCGGTTTTTCTAATTCTACCCTTAGCGCTTCTGATGCGTTCTCTGAGGGGATTAAATACATCTCCTTCCTTCTCCTGGAATGAAATAACAAAATTGGAACCGATAATCAGACTAACCTGTTCAGCATTGATTTCTCCTGCCTTTTCGTCAAAATAAAGCATTTTTAACACAATAAATATATAACTTTCAAAATCTTCCAGCTTCGGTCTTTGTCCGGTGTTGACAATATCCTCCATCATCAGCGGATGGAATCCAAAATGGCTGCCTATCTTTTCTATAATCTTAACGTCGTGAATGCCGTCAATGTTTATCCAGGTCACTGTTGAGGTATCCCTGAAATGGAAAGATTCCTCTACAGTCTTTATTTCCTTTTCCTGAAACTCTTTTTCATCGTAAAACTTGATTTCCAGTACGCACATAGGTTTATGAACTGGCCGCGCGAAGCAAAGCACCTTCATGGGCATTCAGGACTTGTAACGATTGAACTTGAAGATACCGTAGACCCGGTAACTGGATTTGCACATGCTTGTAAAGATGGATTCAAAAAAGCATGGGAAGTTTGTGACCATTTTCATCACGCAACAATATTTCAAGAAGGCGACCCGCTTCTTGACGCGGTTCTTGCTGTATACAAAAAGGAAGGCATTAATAACGACCCAGAGCATTGTGTCCCTCTTAAAAAGATAGACCACCCACTTGCTTGGTCATATCCGGAATACAGAATAGTTGTGAGCAAAAAAGTTACTACTTGTGAGAATTGGTGCGAACTCTTATATGAGCTTCTTAAAGACAAGATGCCAATCAAAAAAATTACTTTTCGCTCATCTTCTATGAACTGCGCATCGAAAGAATTTAAGAAATAAAGGCCATATTAGTAAACATCC
>JBHPFV010000051.1:0-9001 GCA_042571705.1 Candidatus Omnitrophota bacterium | reverse complement strand
AAACTTATTTTTAATATGCGTTAAAAGCATCCTCATGTTTTTCGTTAAATTCACAAAATCCCTATTGAATGACTTAACTTCAAATAGCGCCTCTCTTAACCTTTCGAGCTGAGCTTGCTTTAGCTTTAAAAAACATACCCCGTAAGTAAATTTACTTTCTTTTCCCTGTTGTTTACTCCACACAACCTTAACTGTTGACTGTAAGGACTCTCCAGACGCAATTTGTATCTTGATTTTTGTTTTAGATAAAAGTAAAGGCTCTTCTAAGACTAAGCTTAATCCTGCTTCGCTTAAATTAACGGCTTTGCCCTTAACATGTGATGAAATTTTTATTGGAAAAGATGTAGAAACTCTTGGAAAGACCCTATGTTCCTTTAGCGAATCCAACCGGTTCATGTTATATCACCTCATTATATTTCGTTAGTGGGGATTTCAGTTATCATAAATACTAGGTAAAATAAAGTCCGAGTCTTTATCTCGGATCAGCCTCTCTTCCCATCCCCTTTATTGTTACTGTTTACATCTACCCAGGCTTCAATCCTATCTCTTTTAAAGCGCCAGACCTTGCCTACTTTAAAGGCAGGGATTGTCCCCTGCTGTGCAAGCTTATAGATTGTAGCTTTATTAACTCGCAGGTACCTAGATGCTTCAGTAATAGTAAGCACTTCTTTCATCTAAAACGACCTCCTGCCCTACATTTATGTCTAATTATGTGTAATTTCGTGGAGTTATATCTTATTACATAGAAATAACTTTGTCAAGGAATTTGTTAAGAAATTTGTTTGGCTGGAACCTAAGGCAATAATTAGCTCATTCTGAATTCTTTACCGCAGTTAGGGCATTTGATAGTAGAACTTATGGCGGGAGCGAGGAATTCAGACTGGCAATGTGGACAGATTACGAAGCGAAATAGCTTGGCTAGGCCAAATAGGACTATGGTTATGCCTATAATTATGCCAAAAGATAGGATAATTTTAGGGGTTAAATCTACTTGAGCTATCATGGATCGGCCCTCTGATAGCCTCCTCGCTTAAATCATAGTAGAATGACCCAAAAATGTCAAGGAAATAAAAAAGCCTCAAGGGAAATCTTGAGACTGGGGGGGTACACCCGCCTGCCACCGACATAACATGGCGGGCAGGCTTCTCCGATTGGGTTTAGGATACTTCTCCGATTAGACCCTGCGCTTAAAGGAATTGCGCAGGCTAGGCCCAAAGGCCTGTCCTTTAGGAGCTACCCTTGTGGGTTAGTTTGAGAAACGGTCTGAGATACCAGGTGAGTCGGCTCTTGTCTGCAACCACCGCCCGAACTCCCCTGGGGCACAAGCTCTTATTAGGCATAAAAAAGGCGCAAAAATGGGTTTTTTTGCGCTGACGAAGAATAGCTAACGCCTTATTATTTCTTTTTTCTTTTAATTAGAGTGTAAGAAATATGAGGTATGCCAATAAGTAAAGATAACAAAAATGCCGAGCCAAATATATTTGATATGATTCTTAATCTTTCTTCTTTAGGGGAAGGCTGTCTGCCCCAATGATAATCATATTTTTTTTCTATTCTAATAATATCTCTTTTTACAGTTTCTTCAATCTGTACTTTATTCCATAGCGACTGAAATAAAAAGAACAGAAGGCCACAAACTACAATAAGCAACAACCAAATAGAAATAACTTTTTTCATGATAGTATTTTTATTAAGGAGTTTCTGGAGCTGAATAAACTATTCCGAGTCCACCAAGATTTATTCCATACATATTTGTTATCCTATCTGTCTTCAAACCCCAATGTATAACATATAACAGAGACGGTGTCCAAACTGTTCGGGACAGTGTCTTGATTGTAATCGGAACAATGTACTTTTTTTAAAAAAGTATGCAAGAATTTGCCTCTGAACTGTGTCTTATATTATAGGGGCATAAATATCAAAAGAGGAGGTGTCATTATGCCAAATGGACCTAGATTGCTCATAGATAATGCCTGTTACCATATTATCACAAGAGCCAATCACAGACAAAGGATTTTTTATGATCAGAAAGACTATATCGAATATTTAGAAAGACTAAGAAAGTATAAGAAAAAGTATAAGTTTCTATTATATGGCTATTGTCTGATGCCTAACCATATTCATCTGTTGGGAGAAATTAGGATAACTAAAGACTTATCTCGCTTTATGTCTTGTTTGCAGAGAAGCTATACTGCTTATTTTAACAAAAGATACACCAAAGTTGGGCATCTTTGGCAAGGTAGGTTTAAAACTAAAGTCATTACAAAAGATAAGTATTTGCTTGAGTGTATTAACTATATTGAGGCAAACCCTGTAAAGGCAAATATTGTCAATGGTATACATGAGTATAAATGGAGCAGTTACCTTGAGAGAATCTTAGGAGAAAACCAAGAGAAACCATTACTTAACAATATTGTATTATAGTAAAAGGGGCAGTGTCCTGTTTGGTTTTAGGGCAATGTCCCGATTGGGTTGGACAACGTCTCTATCTACATTATAGATAAAGCAAGGAATCCATAGGCACCTTCGGCAGCGCCAGAACCAAAGCTTCCGCCAGCTATTGTTGAGGCAACGCCACCGGCCAATGGAGCACCAATAAAACCTAAGCCTATAACAGAGACGGTGTCCAAACTGTTCGGGACAGTGTCTTGTTTGGTTTTAGGGCAATGTCCCGATTGGGTTGGACAACGTCTCTATCTACATTTAGGGGTGTTATTCTTCTTTAAATATAGCTTTATTTTCCTCCCACCAATTCTTCCATTTTTTAATTGCTATGTCACGATTTTTTTTAGGACTGTAAGATTTAAAATTAAACGATTGCCCTGTGATCTTTCTTAATGATTCTGCTGTAAAATAGCGTACATCTTCGATTTGGTCATTTAGATTTTCAATCAGGAAAGGAACTGAATTTCTTGAATTCTCTTCACCAAGATTACATGCAGCAGTTTTTCTATCATTTGTATCCGCTGATTTTAATTGTTCAATATTTTTTGAAATGCTTTTTTGCCTTTCATTCATTCTAAGTTCGAATTCTGCCAGTTTTTTGTCGACTCGCTTCATTTCCTGTTTGTGAAATACATTGTCTCCTTCCATGCGTACTTCTTGAATTGCAGCTTTATATTCTTTAATTTCTTCTATTGCTTTTTTGTACCATTTCCTTTTTGAAAAGGCTAAGCTAAGATAATACTTGGCCTCTATAAAATCATCTTTTATTTTCAATACTTTATTAAAATTACCAATGGCATCGTCGAACAGCACTCTATCGGTTTGAAGTATCCCAAGAAGATTATAAGCATAGATACAGTCTGGATGAATCTCAATTGCTAGATTGTACATTTTGTTAGCACTATCTAAATCATTTTGTTCATAATATAAACCTCCTTGTAATGAAAGATGTAAAGCTATTGCTGCAAAATCGTCGTACAAGATAAAAGATTTATGCAAAACATCAAAAATCTTTAAGTCTGGATCAATCAATAATAAATTATTGCCTACAGTAATTCCTCCAGCGACATGATGTACATATATGTTTCTGTAGTCTCTTATAATTAGTGCCAGATAAGCATTGATTCCTGCTGCTCTAGCCATAGCTAAAAAAAGATTTGTAGCTTCAAAACAAGTGGCAAACCTATCGCCAGTTTTTTTTCGCTGCTCAAATACCTCGATTGCTGTTCTGTTAATTCTATTATCTTTTTTGTTCTGGATAGCATCCTGCTTCCGTTTATGCCATATTTCTTTATCAAAGTGTAAACCAAGTTTATCTTCTTCAATTATTGCACTAAATATAGCTTTTGACTTCTCTAAATCTGTTTTCAATCCTTTAGTTAACTCCTTAGTGTATTTATTAATTTCTTCGCTGGTTTCATATGGGTACTTAAGTAAACTAAATTTATCGTATGGCAGTTGTGTTTTAAGAATGAGTTTTATTTCTTTATCAACATAAATGTTAGGTAAGGGCTTATTATAGCTAGCGCCTAAGGATTCTTTAGAAGAATTATGCTGATTGTTTAGAGGGAAGGGTGCATTTGAATCAATGCTATTGCCACAACTATTTGATGCTACCAAAGACAGCAAAAATATAACTATTAATATTTTTTTCATCTTACTGCATAAAATGCGGATTATATATATACTCTGTTGAAAAAATATTTACAGGACCTTCCGTTTTAATTTTTGGTATAGAAGGTCCATAGTCTGGAAGTGGAGGAAGAATACAATTACTCGTAATATCTAGGTCTATGGCAGGAGCATGTGTTACGTTTGAAGCATTCATGCCAAAAGGTCCTATATCTGCGGGAGGAATAGCCCTTCCTCCACCCCCACCAATTACATCACTCCAGAAATGATAACTGTCGTCGTGAGCAAGAATTGACGCAAGTTGAATTGCATTCTGATTAGTTGAAGCAGCTACAATGCCCATTTCTGAAGCAGTTTGCATTCGTCCTGTTATTCCAACTTGTTTAAATGCGCTATCTAAGGTTTGTTGTATATTTGCATTAGCTTTTTGTTGAACAATTGCTTGTTTATTCGATAAGAAGCCTTTCCCTGCTTGCCAATTCTGGAATTGCTGAGATGAGAGGAAGCCAGTAGTAGCACCCATACCAGCGCCCCAGGCAGCAGTAGGACCATATTTTCCTTTTCCTCCTTGAATAGCAGCTTGTGTTGCTGTGGAAATTGCAGCTCCTCTGACTGCAGCAGCACCTATCTGCATGCCTAAATTGGCAAAGTTGGGAAAAGGAATCGCTGAATTTAAGGCAATGCCTAAGCCTACCGCACCAAGAACTTGGGCAGGATTAGCGCCAGCAGCGAGAGCTTGGCCGCCACTAATCATTGCATCAGCACAGTTGAAGGCAGCAAAGCCTAAAGCTGCGTTACCACCACTGACAATTGTGGCAACTACACCTACTACAGCACCTACTATTTTGCCCGCCCACTTCTTGAAGGTATCCCAAATACCATGCCCCGTAGGATCGACGTAGTTTATTGGATTGTTGCGGCAGTAGGCGTAGCGGTTGAAGCTTTGGGGATCGTAGGGTGCTTGGACTATCGTATCTGGTTGGGTGAAGCGGCCGATTTCGGGGTCGTAGTAGCGGGCGCCGTAGTAGTAGAGGTTGCTTGTACTATCAAAGAGCTGGCCGGTGAACCGGTAGTTATTATTGTAGCTCCCTTCCTCCCTGTTTGTCAAGCCGTAAGGTTTGTACTCTAATAGCTGAGCGATATTGCCTTGGTCATCGCTGATGACATTGCTTGAGCCTAAGTGGTCAGTGTGGTAGTAGTAGGTTGTCGTGTTCGTAGGCTCGCTAGTTGGCGAGTTCAAAGTAAATGCTTTGTTGGATCCTAGATAAATATGGCATTTGGAGTTGCCTTCAGAGTCTTCTTCGTATAAACTTCCTATGTAAATTGAAAAATTGGGACAGTCCCCTTCGGGGACAGTCCCTAATTTTTGTCCCCATTTTTTCATTACTCGGCCGCCGTCGCCGTCGTAGACGAATTCGGTGGTCTGCGTTTCTTCAGGTACAGGGATCTGCCAAATGCAGTCTTGCAGCGCATGGATATAATAAGCTTTGCCGGGTTTAAGGCTTGCGGGATTGTCGGTATAGCTTGTGCCGTCATATTCGGTTATCTTAGAATAGTCGGTTCCGGGAATTAGGTTGTTTAAGGCTTCAGCGGTTAAGATTTCGCCTTCCAGTGCTGGCGAGGCTATCAGGTTCCATCCCATTCTTATGTCACGGGCCTGTGGGACGGTTCGTTGACCGGTCAGCGTTAAAGTACAGGATTCTGACGCATGAATTAGATAGCCTTCGCCAAAACTGAAAGTACTAAATTGGTCATATGTAGAGTTGTTAACGAAAGATTCGAATTGTCCTGTTGTTGAGTTATATCTGGTAACTTGGTCGTATTTTCCAGCGATAGAGGATAAGACATTGGTGATAGAGTAGTCGGTAAGCTCCAGTGGTATTGAGATGAAGTTCCAGCCTGGAGTGAGTTCGATTGAGATTGAGATTGCTTCGGCCGCTTCTGGCGGCCTCGCAATGACGACCTGGGTTAGGCGGTTTTCGGTATCGTAGGTGTAGGTGCTTTGGCCTTTGGTGAGCATGTTGCCATTGGAGTCGTACGCGATGGAGATTGCTTCGCCGCCTTCGGCGGCTCGCAATGACGTGACGGCGTGAGGACCGGCGCCCTGACCATACTCCATTTCCAAGTCGCCTTTTTGGAGCATGTTGCCGATCGAGTCATACTGGTAGTTGATCGTGCCGTAGGAGCCGTTTGCGGAAATCAGGCGGCTCAGATGATCATATTGGAATGATTGAGTATTGGTGCCTTCAGGTGAATTGTCGATTATGGTATAAACATTACCAACATTGTCAAAATCATAAGCCAGATCTTGTAATGTTGCAGTGGGTGATGTGGTCTCCAAATCAGATAGCCGTAAAGTGTAAGGGTTGTAGTCATAATGGGTTTCTGTGCCATTAGAATATTGAATAAGTTTCATCTGGCTTGAGGTAGAGTAATCAATATTGGTAACTGAACCTTCGGGCGTGCTTACAGTTTCGATGCCGCCTTGTCTGTTATAGGTATATTGTGCTGTTTTTCCATTTGGATATGTAACAGAAATTAGTCTATTCAGGGCATCATAGGTTCGTTGCACTGTGTAGGGATTGCTGTCTATGGTTTTTGTGGTTTTGATTTCGCGGCCTAAATTGTCGTAGAAGAATTCGGTACTACCGCTCTGATCAGTGACTTTGGATAATCTGCCTTTGCAGTTGGGTTTTGAAGTATCATCGTAGGAGTAAGAAACAATAGTTTGCCCGTCAGCCTGTTTGCCGGTTAACCGGTTCAAAGAATCATAAGAAAATTCCAAAATTTGGTCTTTGGCATCGGTCTGCTTGATTAAGTTTCCATTTTGGTCATACTCATATTCCCAATGGCCCATGTCCGGGTCGTCCATAGAAGTTTTTCGGCCCAATGAATCATATGCGATATTGGTGGTATTGTTTTGGTCGTCGATCGTCTCTAACAGGTTTCCCTGTGAATCGTATGCATATCTGGTAACATAAGTTTGCCCCTGATTGAACTCCTCTATCCTTGTAGTTTGCCCATAGGCATCATTGTATTTCTTGGTCTGATGGTCGTTTTCGTCAGTGACTGTAACCATATTCGGTGCATATTGAATAGTTCTATAGGTTGAATCCGGATTGATGGTCTTAACAGTTCTGCCTAAGCCATCATATTCAAAGGAGGCCCTGGGTCCACTCAAATCCGGAGCAGTATACTCGCTAGTTTTATCTGTTAAATACGGTAAATATTTCTGTTTAACTTCTCCGCGGCTATTAAACACAACTGTTCCGCTAACAATCTGCTTTGAGTGATCTTCAGCTTCTGTCTTAGTTTGGATGGTCCTTCCCAGGCCATCAACAAAACTCAAAGAAGTGCGGATCTTATCCGGATTGTCTGTATTGTGTTCTTCCCGCACATAACTAGTTATTTTGGCTGGCGAAGGAGAGATCTGATATTCATACCAGGTTGCGGGATGAGAAGAATCATCGTTAGGGCCAAAGACCTTATCTAAGCGGCCAAAGACATCATATTTATTAGTAGTAGTTTGATCGTTGGGATCAGTGGTTGATAGAATCTGACCGGTCTTAGGATCATAAGTGTATTGCAAGGTGTGCCCAGAGACATTTCTAATGGTCAGAGGATATGTATGATAAGTTTCTTCATAGGTTGTGGTAGTAGTATTTTCCCGGGCATCTGTAGTAGTTTCCACATTACCATATATATCGTATGTATAACTTGTCTCTAAACGCCCGGCGGTAGTATCCAGCCAAACTTCCTCTTTCATTAAATTGCCTGTTGTGTCATAATAGTACCAGCTCTCAGACACGTTTTGGCTGTCGATGCCTATCAGCCAAACATGTGTGGGCCGATCCACAATCCAAGAGCTGGTGTTGTAAGTATATTCCGTATGCTGGACGCGTTCATCGCCAATTATATCAACATCGCCAAGACTGGTTAATTTTGTAGGGTTGCCATAGTCGTCATATTCGTAAATTGCCTTAGTCGCTTTGGGTATAATATATCCGTCATAGTTTGAGGCGATTTCCTCAACAAGATAGGCAAAGGTGCAGCCACTATAAGGGACTGAATAGTCGTAAGTCTTCGCGGTCTCAGCAAAAAGCATACCGTTACGGTTTAAGATTCTAGTCAGATAAGGCAAGCCCTTATAGATATCATCCTGATAAAAGTAGGTTTCTGAGATATTCTCTTCATTGTCTTTAACCTCCACATAGCCGAAACCGCGTGTTTCACGCTCCGAAGATGAATACAGGCCGTCAGCATAAGAGTAAAAAGTATAGTATGCATTTCCCAAGCCATCGCTGTGCGTTACAGCGCTGACAGTCTGCAGGGCAAAAGGTAAATCGCACTCAGAGTCATCTCCCGTATTATCATAAGATACTGATGACTTATAAGTTATTTCTGTGGAGCCACCAAGGCTGTTAGTTATCTTCTGCAGTAAATCTGCCACCTGACCCTGGGCAGCTAATCTGGCCCAGGTAAAAGCTTGATTATCGAAGGCTGCGGCATCAGTTAAGCCGTCGCCGTTAAAGTCTAAGGCATAGACAGTATTATATTCGCCCTGGCCAAAACTGTTCAGCCAGGTGCCTGATGAGACAAAACCATCACCATCTGAACAATAAGCCTGCCATTGTCCGGTCCCCTTAGTAAAAATTCCGATATCAGTTAAGCCGTCACTGTTGAAATCGCTAATCACCGGTGTCTGGCCTGAGCCAAAGCTCATATTCCAGTTGGTCTGCTCGATAAATGCTGAGCCTGAGGATGCGGCAAAACTCCAACTGCCGTTATTAAAGACACCGAAATCGATTAAGCCATCTCCGTTAAAATCTCCGGTAAAGGGTTTGGCCTGATCAGAATAAGCAAGACCGTTTTCCCAGACACTAAAAGTACTAAAACTGCTTTTGTTGGAAATGGCGCAGCTTAC
>JBHPFV010000050.1:0-9061 GCA_042571705.1 Candidatus Omnitrophota bacterium | reverse complement strand
CGTGCTTGACATTATATAGGAAAAGAATTATCGAAGGGAAATAAAATATATTAAGACATATCATAAACATGTATTTAAATTGATAAACCCAGCTCATAATCTTATGCGCGGAAGCCTGCATTTCCTCAGCAGTCATGGGTTGATCCGGTTCAAAAAGAGGGAAACTGCCATCATAGTATTCCCAGCTAATATCTTTAAGCGGGTAAACTTTTTTTTGCTTTTGCAGCCTTTGCCTCAATTCTGTCCCGGGCAAAGGAACCGGTAAGATAATCTGTACGGTATCAACTTTGGATTTTTTGATAAAATTCTTATAGCGTTTTACGCGTTCTTTTGCCGCCATCCTGAAATCTACGCCTGCTTGCATGGGATATCCGAAAATAAACATTCCATGTGTCAAAAATCCAAATTTGCGGAATATTTTCGTGAACGCTAACATATCTTCGGGCTTCAGACGTTTATTCATTGCTTTTAATTCTTCCTCAATGGGTGATTCAAAGCCAATGGCTACAAAGTTGATGCCCGCCTGGCGCATTGCAGAAAGCAACTCTGGATCCTGCGCCTTATCCAATCTTATTTGAACCCCCAAGTCCAGCCTCCTGCCTACATCTTTTTGATAATCACGAACCATCCGGCAGAACCTTATAGTTTCTTCTCTCTGCTGTCCAAAAAGGTCATCTACTATAAAAAAAGTTCTGGCATCTCTTGTTTCAAGAAGAAAACTAATGCGCTCGAGTAGCCTTTCGGGAGAAGCATACCTTGGCCTGCCTTTAACAGTGCAGAATTCGCAGTGCATGCCACATCCTCGTATTCTTTCAACAGGATAATTGCTAATTTTAGCATAACGCACCAGGGAAAAGTCAGGTAAGGGTAATTTGTCAAAATCAATCAGCGGCTCCCTCTCCGGGGTTTGAATGATTTCCTCACCTGCTTTATAAGCAATGCCGTCTATCGAACTTAAATCTTGTTTTCCCTCTAAAGCCCGCAGAAGTTCTCTAATAGTCTCTTCTCCTTCACCCCTAACCACATAATCGATACCGGAAGATAAAGCCTCGACTATATTGTCTCCAGTAAAGTGCTGTCCGCCGGCAATAGTAATAAGACCTTTGTCTTTATAAAACCGCGCTATCTTATAAAGTCTGGGAATGGTGCTTGTCAGTCCACCATAAAAACCAACGACATCCGCAGATCTCAGTCGTTGTAAAAATTCGTGGTCAGCGCCGCCTGAACTACTTCTTGGACCATATCTAAGAAGATTATTTTCATCAATAACCTCAACGTCCCACCCTTCCATTTCATTAACAGTGGTCGCGACGCATACCGGACCCAACGCCGTAGTTCGTTTTGCGCTATAGGAGTAGATATTGAACATCGGGTGAGCCGGAATTATAATCCTCAATCTGTGTCTTTTCTTAGATAAATCAATCATGATTAGCTTTTACCTCCAAGTTCTTATGCGTTTTCGGTATTTAAATTCCGTTCTACTCATATCTCAACGCTTCTATCGGATTCAAACGAGCAGCCTTGCGGGCCGGCCAAAGACCAAAGCCGATGCCTACGCCGATAGAAAATGTTGTGGCCAGTATAACCGAAAAAGCGGAAACCTTTGTGGTCCAGCCGGCAAAAACCGACATGATTCCGGCAATAGACCAGCCAAA
This sequence comes from Candidatus Omnitrophota bacterium, assembly GCA_042571705.1. Classification (GTDB taxonomy): domain Bacteria; phylum Omnitrophota; class Gorgyraeia; order JAFGHF01; family JAFGHF01; genus JBHPFV01. The sequence continues at coordinate 7,406 of JBHPFV010000050.1, read as the reverse complement.
GGCAACTCCGGTTATCCCGCCTAAAAATGTCAAGACTACCGACTCAATAAGAAATTGAGTCATTATATCCGTCCGGCGCGCGCCCACCGCCTTGCGTAAACCTATCTCTCTGGTGCGCTCGGTTACCGAGACAAGCATAATATTCATAATGCCGATGCCGCCGACTAAAAGAGAAATTGCCGCGATCGAACCCAAAAGCCAAGTCATCGTTTTGGTTGTGCTCTCCAAGGTTTCCTGAATTTCGGCCATATTACGAATCTCGAATGACTCTTCGCTTGCTTTATTCAGCCGGTGGCGCTTAATAACCAGCGCGCTAATTAGCTCTTGCGCCTCTTCCATTAAAGCGGAATTTCTTACTTCTACATCAATGGAATCGACATATTCTTTTCCTAACAATCGATACATCGCCGTGGTAACAGGGATCACCACTACATCATCCCGATCGTGCCAATGGCTGGTGCCTTTTTCCGGCAAAACGCCGATTACCTGGAAGTTGATACGATTGATCTTAACTGTTGCGCCGACCGGATTAGTCTCAGCAAAAAGCTCTCTGGTTACCGTGGTTCCCAGCAAAACTACCTTTTGCCTTATTCTTAATTCCTCTTCGGTAAAAAATCTGCCGAAAGTCGGCATCGACGCCCGCATTGTCGCATAATCTACTCCGGTACCCTGAACTTGCGTATTCCAGTTTTTATTACCGTAAACCAGTTGCGCCCGGCCCCTGACCGCAGCAGACACATTTTTTACTTCGGGCAGTTTGGCTATCGCATCCGCATCCTGCACGGTAAAACGGGTCACCGTTCCGGATTCCAAGGCTACGCCGTGGAAACGGTGAGAACCAGGCCTTACTGTTAGAAGGTTTGAACCCAAAGAAGCCAATCTCTGCGCAATCGATTCCCGGGCGCCTTGGCCTAAAGCAAGCATCGCGATTACCGCCGCAACCCCAATAAGAATCCCGAGCATCGAAAGAAAAGAACGCATTTTATGGGAAACAATCGAATTTATCGCCTGGCGAAAATGGTCAATAAACTCAATCCTTCCTGAAGAGGAGTGAGTTTGTGATAAGACATCTGTTACGGAAATAGGTTGGCCTTGAGGGGCCGGCTTCTGCAAAGTTGCATCTATTCGCTCATCCGAAACAATTTTACCATCGCGCATCTGAATAACTCTTTTCGCGTGTTCGGCAATTTCTCTTTCATGGGTAACCATAATCACGGTTATGCCCTTTTGATTCAGCTGCTCTAAAACAGAAATGATCTCCTGTTCGGTTTTTGTGTCCAGGTTTCCGGTCGGCTCATCAGCCAGAATAATCAATGGTTCATTCACTAAAGAACGGGCGATCGCAATACGCTGCTGCTCGCCTCCGGATAATTCGTTCGGCCGGTGAGTTGCCCGCTGCGCCAGGCCCACTTCTTTAATCACCTCTCCGGCGCGCTGCTTTAGGTGACGCTTTCCGGCATAGATTAACGGAAGTTCAGTATTTTCCAAGGCGGAGGCGCGGGAAAGCAAATGAAATTGCTGAAAGACAAAACCGACCAGGCGGTTTCGTAAAATTGCCAATTGATCATCACTAATTTTACTGACTTCCTTGCCGCCTAAAAGATAGGAACCTGAATCAGGCCGGTCTAATAACCCTAATACGTGCAGGAGTGTTGATTTGCCCGAACCGGAGGAACCAATAATAGCTATAAACTCACCAGGGTTAATTTTTAAAGATACGTTGCTGAGCGCCTGCACCCCGATTTTTCCGGTTCTGTATCTCTTGTTGATATTGTTTAATTCTATCATCGCTTTATTTTTTGCGTCCTCCGCGTCCAAAAGGCATAAACGGATTTCCCCCGGCAGGCATGTCTTTTGGTGCATGGTATTCTTCCGTCTGGATTATTATTTTATCCTGCGGCCCTACCCCGGAGGTAACTTCAATGTTGGTTTCATCGGAAATGCCAAGCGCGACTCTTTGCTTAACCGCTGAGTTACCATTTCTCTTGCTTAAGAAGACGAAGCTGCCTTCCTGGTCGCGCTGGATTGCCTCAAGCGGCAGAAGCAAAGCGCTTGCTTTGCTTTTCTCGATTATTTCCACGTTGGCGCTCATGCCGGAGCGGAAAACCTCAGGAGTAGTTTCGGGAAGCACGTCCACTTCATAAGTAGTAACGTTATTAACAACTTGGGATTCATAGGAAATATGATCAACCTTTGCCTTTACCCTTACCTTTGGGTAGGCGTCCAGACCAATGAATGCCGTCTGGCCGAGTTTTACCTTTGCGATATCGGTCTCGTCAAACTGAGCCTTCACAATCAGCCGGTCGGATAACACGACTATTACATCCGAAGCGGTAACCGTCTGTCCCGGCTCGACTGAGCGCACAATCACTTCTGCGTCGATTGCGGCGACTAAAGGTGTTGCCTTATACACTTGTCTCCAGTATTCTACTTCTTCCCCTTTAAGATAGGCGGCATCCAAAAGCGCGGCTCTTTCAGTAGAACTCATCAAAGCCAAAATCTCTCCGGCCTCAACCAGCTGGCCTTCCTTAACCAGGACCTGCTCAATTCTTCCGGCAATCGACGGCTTTATCTCCAGGCGATTTTGAGGTTTGACCGTACCGGTTGTGGAGATGACCGTTTCAATGCTTCCGTAGACGGGGCTTATTTCTCTAACCAACGTTTTTTTCGAAGGTTTATTTAGCCGGGTTTTAATAAATAAAGCCGCCGCAACAGCTACAAAGATAAACAGAATAAAATAAACACCCTTTTTTCTAATTTTCATAATCCAGCGCCCCTCCTTCTGCCTGAATCCAAGTTGCCTCGGCAACCAAGGCATCGGCCCGGGCATTCAAAAATGATTTCCGGGCATCTACCAAGTTATCTTCAATAATTATCCAATCATCAAACGAGATAAGTCCCGATGAATATTGCGCTCCGGCAATCCGGGCGCGTTCCTCAACTGCGGCCAGATGCTTCTCCTGCACCAAAATCTCATCCAGCGCATCCTGAAGTTCAGTCCAGGTCTGTTCTAAAGTTAAAATAACGCTATCGCGGCCGCTGCGTTCCTCGGCCTGTTTCTGCTCCAACGCGGCCCTGGCCTTGGAAACCTCTGAAATGCGGCTGCCCCCTTCAAATATCGGAAAAGATAAAGTCACTCCCGCTGACCAGGCATCATTTTTCGGGGGCCAGTCGGATCCGGTTTTGCCGGTAGAACCGTTTAAATAAACCTGCGGGAAAAAGTCGGCCCGGGCCGAATCCAAGTCAAAGCGAGCGGCCTCTTTTTTGGCAACCAGCTCTTTTAAAAACGGCGTATTGTCAGTCAAATGTTCAAAGTCCGGCCTTTCCCGATTGATGCCCTGGATATTAAAGTCTTCCTTTGCCTTAACCGGCGCAAATTGTCGGCGGCCCAACTCTTTTATGATCTTACGTTGCGAAAGGGTAAGGTCTCTTTCGGCCTGTGTTCTTTCAAGCTTAGCCTGCGCCAAATCCGCCCCGGCGGTCAACAGCGCCCCTTTATGCTCTCTGCCAACCTCATAACGCAGGCGCACTAATTCGTGATTTTGCTTTCGGCGTTGAGAAATTTCTTCAGTAATAGAGATTAATTCCTGAGCTTCTAAAAGTTCCACAAAGGCAGTTCTTAAATTAAGCCTGATATCGGATGAGACTACAATATAATTATATTCCTGGGCCTTTATGGTTTGGGAAGCCGCGCTGAGGTCATGAGTAGTCTTAAAACCATCAAATAATAATTGTGTTCCGGATACGCTGTAGGCATAAGTATCGGTTGTAGCTGAAGCGGCCTTTGCGGTCTTCCCGCTGAGCGTACTGGTTATCTCCGGCAGCCAGGCGCTTTGGGTCAAGGCCTTATCAATCTCCACCTGCCTTAACTCTGCCTTTGCGGAAGCAAGGTCAGGATGATTCTTCAGCGCTTCGGTTACACAATCCTGCCAGCTAAGGATTTCTTCAGCTGCCGCATCAATTAAACCGATGCTTAAAGATAATAAAAGTATGATTAGAAATCCGGCATTCTTGAACATGCTATTATTTTATCCCTTTTTGGCATTTTTTGTCTTTGCGGTCGATAGGTGTTTTTCAAACTGGCTCAGGAGTTGGGCAAATTCTTCAGCCGGTACAAGTTTAATTATCTTTTTGCCCCCATCCCCGGAGGCAACAACCAGCTTATCTCCGGCTTTAATGTCAAGAAATTGACGTGCTTCTTTGGGTATCACCACCTGACCCCTTTCGCCGACTGTCACCGTCTTAAAGAGCTTGTGGAATTTATGCATCTTAGCTTCTCCTTTGTATGCTTTATGTGATTTATATGAAAAGTATGAATTAACATACAAAACATACCATATGGACATAATTCTGTCAAGAAAAAAGCTGATAACTGCTTGTTAGAGTTTAACTCTCGGGGGTGGGCACCATTTGGGCACAAAAAAAACAATGGAGTAAATAAGAATCCCTACCCCATTGTGATGCGTTAAAGTGGTCTGGCCCCCTTTTCCAAAGAATTACTCAAAAAACTCCTTGTATTCGTCATACCCTTCTTTTTCCAAATCCTCCTTAGGAATAAAGCGTAACGCGGCGGAGTTTATGCAATATCGCAATCCTTCAGGCGCGGGTCCATCTTTAAATATATGGCCAAGATGAGAATCGGCATGTTTGCTTCTTACTTCAGTTCGTTGCATAAACAAGGTTCGATCTTCCTTTTCTATTATATTCCCCGGCTCCAAGGGCTTAGTGAAACTTGGCCATCCTGTTCCGGATTTAAATTTATCAAGAGAGCTAAACAGCGGTTCCCCTGATACGATATCGACATAAATTCCTGCTTTTTCATTATTCCAGTATTCATTTTTAAACGCGGGTTCGGTGCCATCTTTTTGGGTGACTTTATACTGCAGAGAGGTTAGGCTCCTTTTAAGCTCCCCTTGATCGGGCTTTTTGTATTTTGACGTGTTTGCTGTCTTTTCTTTCTTATTCATGGCGCCCCATACCTGTTTGAGCCGTCGATCACGACCGCAATTAAATCGGTATAATTTATACCTGATCGGATTCTTCTTAGAATAATCCTGATGATACTCTTCAGCAGCGTAGAATTCGCCAGCCTGAATGATTTTTGTGGCAATTGGTTGTTCGAATTTGCCAGATTTCTCGAGTTCCTGTTTTGATTGTCCTGCTAAGCGCTGCTGTTCTTCTGTGTGATAAAAGATTGCCGTAGTATATTCGTTCCCGCGATCGCAAAATTGGCCGCCGGCGTCCACCGGGTCTATTTGCCGCCAGAAAATACGTAAAAGTTCTTTATATGTTATTTCGGACGAATCATAGGTAATCTGGATAGCTTCTATATGGCCTTTTTTACCGTAGTCCTGATAGGTTGGATTCTTGCCTGTTCCTCCCATATAGCCAGAAATAACCTCTTTCACTCCAGAGATTTTCTGAAAATCCGCTTCCATACACCAAAAACAACCGCCGGCAAAATCAGCTTTTTCCATTTTTGTATCCGCGTATAGACTATGCTGCATCATTGATAAGAGAAATACTATAATAAACCGAAATAGATGCCCCGAAATAGATGCAATATTTGAGCTAATAAACCTGCGCTGGGTGGTATTCATTGCTTAATCATTACCAGCATCATCTTAAACTTTTTTACCGCTCTCAGAGAATGTGGTTTATGCGCCGGCATGATAATGACATCTCCCGCCTTTAGCTTAAAGGATTCACCCGATATTATTATTTCCGGCTCGCCATCTACCACATAAACCAATGCATCAAATGGCGCTGTATGCTCACTTAATCCCTGCCCTTTATCAAAAGCGAATAAAGTTACCGTTCCCGTATCTTTCTTTATGATTTCCTTACTAACTACTGAACCGTCTTGATAGTTAACCAAATTAATTAAATTTTTTGTTTGACCGACAACATTTTCCATTTTTATTCCCTATTTTGTAAAGGGGGTCAGCCCCCTTTTTACCTTTAAAATTAACGTAACCAGATAGGAATATTGAATTTTTCCGTTAATGTCGAATAATTTACCCCCATTAAGTCGTCGCCATATCGATCAAAGGCAATTTGGGGCAACATCAATAAATCTATCTTGATCTTCTGTTTTTTGAAATCCCGTAAAGACTTGGTTATTGCTTTCTGAAAATCTTGAACCATTAGGAGGCCGCCACAAATAATATTTCCCCGATAGGTATAATTTTTTACTAAAACACTATGGTGTTCATTGGGTATAAAAGCATTTAACGCAGTTAATGTCTTATCCGCTCTCGCGTAAGCTGCTTCCGAAAAAAGCCAAAGAACATTTTTAAAGTTAGCCGCGAATGTCTCTAACATTTTATTATACGGATAAAATGGTAAAGGAGCTAATAATTCTGGCAACACATCTATATGCATATTTAATTTTTTTCTCATCTTTGTCATAAAAGAACTCAATTTATAGAAATCGGCATTTAACAGCCTTCTTAAATTTGGCGCTGCCTTTGAACTATACCCGGGAATATAAATTATAACTTTTTTTGTAAAACGCTTAAGACTGTTAACGTATGTTCTATATCATTATAACCGGTAAGCTGCGGCAGCGGGACAACTACCACTTCGATAAGAAAATTATTCCTTTTCAAATGAACAAATGAATCCCGAGCTATATGAAATTCATTCTTGCCAAGGCCAAAAGCCTTGCGCCAGAATTTTTGGTTGTCTGAATGATATGATATAGTAAATTTCATTGGTTGATAGGGGATTAATTTTTTTATAACATCTTTTGTCAGGACTGTTCCATTTGTTGGTATCTGTATTATATTCTGTGGGCGTCTATGCCTGATCAACTTTAATATCTGATAAATATTTGGATGAAGCAATGCCTCTCCTTCGGCTATTCTGCCCGGCAAACTGTCTCCTAGGCGTATTTCGGATGCTTCATCTAATAAATTTATTCCTTTTTTAATATCTGCCAATGAACGGAATCCTACCCGATAAATATGAAATGGATTCATCTTGTTGGAACAAAATATACATTTTGCATTACAGACAGACGATATGGGTAACTGATTTGTGCCTCCAGCCGCCAGCGTTTCATACATAAATTTACTTAATTTGAAATTATCCATTTTTCGCACAATCTCCATGTCTTGAGTGAGTTTGGGTGATTGCGGAGAGAGGAGGATTGACGCTCTTTCCGCTTCAAAAACCCTGTTTTAACACCACTTTTAACACCAATAATAACGTCATTTCATTTGATTAGTTGAATTTGCTCTATTATTTACGGATGTTTTCCTCGATGCAACTGATCAGTTTTTCTGCATTCATTGGCTTAGCTATACAAGCATGTCCGCCAATAATGCCGCCATGAAAGGCTGCTTCTTCTTTTGTGATCACTGCAGTTAAAAACACAATTGGAATATCTTTAACTCCCTCAT
>JBHPFV010000049.1:0-9291 GCA_042571705.1 Candidatus Omnitrophota bacterium | reverse complement strand
AATTGCAGGCCGCGAGACGCACACCAGCATTCAACAAAGAACAAAAACACTGAACTCATGATCAAAGGGACAGGTTCCCGATTGAGTTTGGCTCAGCTTCCCGATTGGTTTGGGAACCGGTCCTATGTATACAACACTGAACCTCAACGAATTTTGACAATGTCTCCGGCTAGAATATGCTGCCTGAAGCCGTTATCGAGGCGGACAATTAACGCCCCGCTCTCATCGATATCCTGCGCAAAACCCTCCACGGTCTTGTTGGCGTAAAAGACCTTGACCCGCTTACCGGAAAACGCCGATAAATTCTTCCACTGGCGGATAATCTCTTCGGCGCCTTTTTCCTTAAAGGCCAGGTAATGCTGGTCTAATTGACGCATCAGCTCCTGAGCTAGCTTTAGCCGAGATAAGCGGCGCTGACTTGAGCTTTCTTCTTTTAGGGAGCCGGCCCCTACGGGCAACTTGTGGCTGGCGGTATTAACATTAACCCCCAGGCCTAAAATCAGAAACTTGATCCGGCTATCTTCAGCCTGCATTTCGGTCAGGATTCCACAAACCTTCTTGTTGTTAACCAGGACATCATTAGGCCATCTAATCAGCGCGCGCAGGCCAGTTACCTTCCTGATTGCCTCAACGCTGCTTACCGCGGCCAGTAAAGTAACTAAGGAAGCTTCGCCTGGTGAGATATCCGGCCGTAAAACCACGGAAAAATAGATCCCGGTTCCCTTGGGAGAGACCCAGCTGCGTCCTAAACGCCCCTTACCTTTAGACTGGCCTTCGGCAAAGACAGTGGTTCCGTAAGCTGCGCCCTGCTCGGCTAAAGCAAAGGCGACTTTATTAGTAGAGTCGACAATGTTATAAGCCAGAATTTTTTTGCCAATTATCTTGGTCTGCAGCCGCCAGCTTAACTCCTCAGCCAAAAGCCTATCCGGGACCGAGAGTAAACGGTAGCCTAAGTGCGGCTGAGTTTGCAGATCATAACCGTGCTGGCGTAACTGGTGCAGGTGTCGGCTAAGCGTAGTCTTAGAGATGTCTAACTTGCTGCAGAGCTGGGCCCCGCTGACAAAATTAGCTCGATGGCTACGTAAGATCTTTAATAGTTTTTCATCTTCCATTTAGCTTCTGCTTTAGTTTTTCAATCTCATCCCGGACTAGCGCCGCCTGTTCAAATTGCAGATTGCGGGCAAAAAGATGCATCTGCTCCTGAAGTTGAGCCAGGGCTACTTCGATGTCGTAATTAGCCTGTTTTTGGCCGGTGGTTTTAATCACAAATTCTTCGGCCTGCTGCCCGGCCTCAATGCCCTGCTTGATCGCTTTTTGAATAGAACGCGGGGTAACTTTATTGACGCGGTTAAACTCAAACTGGATCTTTCTTCTGCGCTCCATCTCAGCCATCGCTTTTTTAATCGAACCGGTAATTTTATCGGCGTAAAGCACAACCTGACCGTTTAAGTTCCTGGCTGCCCGGCCGGCTACCTGAATTAAAGAGGTGCTCGAGCGCAAAAAACCTTCCTTGTCGGCATCTAAGACCGCGACCAAAGAAACTTCCGGTAAATCCAGGCCTTCGCGCAAAAGATTAATTCCGACCAGGCAATCAAACTTACGCATTCTTAAATCGCGCAGGATCTCAACCCGCGCAATCGCGCCTATTTCCGAATGTAAATATTTAACCTGCAACCCCATCTCCTTTAAATAGTTGGTTAAATCTTCGGCCATGCGCTTGGTCAAGGTAGTCACCAGTACTCGCTCTTTACGCTGGGCGCGCGCTCTGACCAAATCAACTAAATCGTCGACTTGGTTGTGAGTGGGCCTTAAGATTACTTCTGGATCCGTAAGGCCCGTAGGCCGGATAATCTGTTCCACAACCTGAGCGCTTTTGGACAATTCATATTCATCGGGAGTAGCCGAGACAAACACAACTTGCTTGCTCAACCGTTCGAATTCGGCAAACTTCAGCGGCCGATTATCTAACGCCGAAGGCAGGCGAAATCCATATTTAACTAAGGTCTGTTTCCGGGCCCGGTCGCCATTAAACATGCCCCGCAATTGGGGAACGCTGACATGCGACTCATCAATAACAATTAAAAAATTATCGGGAAAGTAATCGATCAGGCAATAGGGTCGGGCACCGGATGGCCTTCCACTAAGATGGCGTGAGTAGTTTTCAATGCCGTGGCAATAACCTAATTCTTTAAGCATTTCCATATCGTAATGCGTACGCGAATCAAGCCGCTGGGCTTCCAGTAATTTATTCTCCTTGCGCAGTTGAGCCAATTGCTGATCTAACTCCTGCTTAATTGAAGTTAAGGCCAGCTCAATCCGTTCTGTGGTAGTAACAAAATGTTTAGCCGGATAAAGGGCGATTCTTTCCTGGGCGCTGATGGCCTTTCCGGTTAAAGGGTCGATCTCGGAGATTTTCTCAATAGTATCACCAAACTGTTCCACGCGGTAGGCAGTTTGCCGGTAAGCCGGAAAGATGTCAATCACATCCCCGCGGACTCTGAATTTTCCCCGGCGAAAATCAAGGTCGTTACGCTCATATTGGATATCTACCAGACCGGCTAAAAGTTGTTTGCGCGGTGAGCGCTGCTGTGTCTCTAAACGCAGCAGCTTCTCTTCGTAATCTTCGGGTGAGCCTAAGTTATAGATACAAGAGACGCTGGCGACAATAACCACATCCTGTCTACTGATCAAAGAACTGGTTGCCGAGAGTCTTAAGCGGTCTAATTCGTCATTAATCGAGGCGTCTTTCTCGATATAAGTGTCGGTTTGGGGAATATAGGCCTCGGGCTGATAATAGTCGTAGTAACTGACAAAATATTCCACGGCGTTATGCGGGAAAAATTCTTTAAATTCACTGTAAAGTTGAGCGGCTAAGGTCTTATTGTGGGAGATGACTAAGGTCGGTAGGTTGGTTTGAGCAATTAGATTGGCTAAGGTGAAGGTCTTTCCTGAGCCGGTCACGCCAAGTAAAGTCTGATACTGTTTACCTGCTTTAATACCCTGGCTTAATTTCTCAATTGCCTGGGGCTGGTCTCCGCAAGGCTTAAAATCGCTAACTAACTTAAAATTTTTCACAATTTAACGCTATATCCAAAGCTGGCGCTGAATGAGTTAGCTCGCCGATGGAAATTCTTTCCACGCCAGTGGCCGCAATCTGGCGGACGTTGCTTAGATTCACACCGCCGGAAACTTCCAATTTCTGGGCGTTTAATTTGACGGCTTTTTTAATATTGGCAAGAGAAAAATTATCCAACATAATAATATCCGGTTTAACCGGCAAGACTTGCTTAAATTGCCTAAGAGTTTTGACTTCAATCTCTACTTTCATTCCCTTTGGTTTGCTGCTTAATAGTTTTTTTAAGCTGCTAGCTGAAAGCTGTTGGCCGCAAACTGCTAAATGATTATCTTTGATCAACACCTGATCCCAAAGCCCAATCCTGTGATTTGTGCCACCGCCACAGCGCACCGCGTATTTCTCTAGAATCCGTAAACCCGGAGTAGTCTTGCGCGTGTCCATAATCTTAGCCCGATGCGGCTTTATCTTCTGGACGTATTGATTGGTTTTACTGGCAATGCCGGAAAGATGGCTCAAGAAATTTAAGGCTACTCGCTCGGCGGTGAGAATGCTCACCGCTTTACCTTGCAACCTGACTAGAATCTCACCCTCCTTAACCCTGGCGCCATCGCTGACTAAACAACGCAAACGTGTCTTTTTATCAACGGCTTTAAACACCAGCCTGGCTATATCCAGACCACAGATAATACCGTCCTGCTTGGCTAAGATCTGGGCCTTGACCTTTTTATCCGGCACCAGCAGCCTAGTGGTAATGTCGCCTTTACCGATATCTTCCTGTAGGGCTGTTTTGACTATTGGCAGGATGCTGCTGTTTAATTTCTTCATGGTGGGGATTAAATTATTTGAAGCCTTTGAGATTGCCTTTTAGTTTTTTAATCGACGCCTTCAATTGTTCTTTCTTCTCTTTTTCCTTGTTGACGATTACTGCCGGGGCCCGGCTTAAAAACTGTTTATTCTTCAGCTTGTGGTCAGTTTTTTGGAGGATCCCGTCTAATTCCTTAATCTTAAACTTAAGCCTGGTAGCTTCTTTCTGGACATCAATAATTCCGGCTAGCGGCACAAAGATCTCGATATCATCAATTACGGCTACGGCCGAGGCTTTGGGTCTTTTCAAATTCTTGGCAATTTCCAAGGTCTCCACCTTAGCTAAATCAGTGATGTAGGAAAAATGCTCTTTGAGCAATTTCTCCAGGGCTGGCTTAGCTACTGAAAGCTTGGCCTCTATCTTTTTAGCCGGTTCAATCTGCCAGACCGCCCGGATATTACGAATGGCGCTGATGCAAGCAATGATTGTCTTCATCTGGCTCTCTGCCTTTTTATCGATAAACTGCTTCTGCAGGTGCGGCCAGGTAGAAATCATGATTGATTTTTCTTTTGTGTTTAGATTCTGCCAGATCTCTTCGGTGATAAAAGGCATCAAAGGATGTAAAATTCTTAAGCTCTTCTCTAGTACTTTATACAGCACCACTTGTGTCGTTTGAGCGGAAATTGTCTTTTTGGCCAACTCAATATACCAATCACAAAATTCATGCCAGAAGAACTCATACAAAACCTTGGCCGCGTCATTAAAACGAAAACCCTCTAAAGAACGAGTGGCGTTATCTAAGGTTTGATAAAACCGGCTTAAAATCCATCTATCTTTCAGATCGGTAATTCCTTTAGCGTAAACGCATAAATCCACATTAACTTTATTTAGGTCCAGATTGATCAAGATGAACCGGGCCGCGTTCCAGATCTTGTTGGCGAAGTTGCGCCCGCTCTCAAATTTCTGCTCCGCTAAGAACACATCCTGACCTGTGGCCACCAGCGAGATAATGCTGAACCGCAGGGCGTCACTTCCATATTTATCTATTATCGCTAAAGGGTCAATAACATTGCCTAAAGATTTAGACATCTTAGTCCCGCTGGCATCTCTGACTGTGCCGTGAATATAAACATCCGAGAAAGGAATATCTTTCATAAAGTACATCCCGGCCATAATCATCCTGGCTACCCAGAAAAAGATGATTTCCTGAGCGGTAACTAAAACCTGGCTGGGATAGAAAAATTCAAGCTCGGCTTGTTCCTTTTTACCCTGTGTCGGCCAGCCAAAAGTAGCGAACGGCCAGAGCCAGGAAGAAAACCAGGTGTCTAAGACATCTTCGTCTTGTTTTAAGTTTGACCCGCCGCAACGCGGACAGAACTTAGGGTTCTCCCGGGAAACGATAATCCCGGCTTCCGATAAATTCATTTTTTCCGCAGGTAAGACTTCCTTGCCCTGCTGCATCATGCTGGTGGCCTGCTTGCAATCCAGGCAATACCAGGCCGGAATCCGGTGACCCCACCAAATCTGACGGCTAATGCACCAACCGTGCAAATCCTTCATCCAGTTTAAATATACTTTTTTCCAGCGCGGCGGATGAAACTTGATCTTGTTCTTTTTGACTACTTCCTGCGCCGAGCGGCCGAGTTGTTTCATATCCACAAACCACTGTTCGGATAAATACGGCTCAACCATAGTATGACAACGGTAGCAATGCCCGACCGCGTGCGGATGCGGCAATACCTTCTCGAGCAGTCCCCTTTCCTCCAGGTCTTCCAGAATGGCCTCGCGGGCCTCGAACCTATCCATGTTTTGATAATCCAAAGGCGCATTTTTATTCATTGAACCATCGGGGCTCATCACTATTTTGGCCGGTAAACCCTGCCGCTGAGCAATCGCAAAGTCATTAGGATCGTGCGCCGGAGTAACCTTAACTAACCCGGTGCCAAATTTAGGATCGATGGCGCTATCAGCAACAATGGGAATTTCCTCATTGACCAGGGGTAAGATTACACTGCGGCCGATTAACTTCTTATATCTTTTATCTTTGGGGTTTACGGCTACGGCGGTATCGCCAAGCATAGTTTCCGGACGTGTAGTAGCTACCGTAATATATTTATTCGTTTCGCCTTTTAAAGGATAGTGGATATAATAAAGCGAACCCTTAACGTCCTTATGCTGCGATTCTTCATCTGAGAGCGCGGTCTGGCAACGCGGGCACCAGTTAATGATATAATTGGCTTTATAGATTAAATCATGTTGGGCCAATTGAATAAACACCTCATTAACCGCATCGCAATATTGCTCATCCATGGTAAAACGGGTCCGCGGCCAATCGCAAGAACAACCCAATTTCTTCAGCTGGGTAATAATCGTGGAACCGTACTTGTCTTTCCAATCCCAGACTCGATCTAAAAACTCCTCCCGCCCTAAATCATCACGCCGCAAGTCTTCCTGGGCCAGCTCTTTTTCGACTACATTTTGGGTCGCGATGCCGGCATGATCGGTGCCCGGCATCCAAAGCGCAGCATATCCTTGCATCCGGCGAAAACGGATTAAGATGTCTTGAATGGTATTATTCAAGGCATGGCCCATATGCAAAATGCCGGTAACATTGGGCGGCGGAATCACGATGCAGTAAGGCTTAGTTTTGGGCTTGACCTCAGCGTGAAAAAGGTCATTTTCCTCCCAAAACTTATACCACCTGTCTTCACATTCTTTAGGATTATATTTACTGGATATCTCACTCATAAACTAAAAAGGCCTCTACTTTCTATTTTTTAAAAGTTTATACTCGATAGAATCTACCAGGGCCTGCCAGGAGGCCTCAATAATGTTTTCGGAAACTCCGACTGTGCCCCAGGAATCCTTGCCATCCTGGGATTGAATCAAGACCCGGACTCGAGCCGCGGTTCCGGCCTGTTCATCCAGCACCCGGACCTTAAAATCAGTAAGATGCATCGCCGAGAGCGTAGGATAAAATTCAGATAACGCTTTACGTAAAGCGCTGTCTAAGGCATTGACCGGACCATCGCCTTCGGCAACAGTATGTTCCTCAATCTTGTTGACCATCAATTTCACCGTGGCTTCGGAAGTAAGTTTTCCGTTCTTATCTTTTTCAATAATTACCCGGAAGCCGGCCAAGTCAAAAAACTTCTTGTACTTTTTCATCGCCTTCTTCATCAACAGCTCAAAAGAGCCTTCGGCGGCTTCAAATTGATAGCCCTGATGTTCTAAATTCTGCAACAGCTTTAAGAACTTTTTAGTGTCCGGGGTCTCTTTTTTTAAACCTAATTCCAGATGCTTGGCCTTCAAAAGAATCGCGGTCTTGCCGGAAAGCTCAGAAAGCAGGAATCTGCTTTTGTTGCCCACTAAGCCGGGCTGAAGATGTTCATAGGTGCGCGGGTGTTTGACCATGGCATTAATATGCACCCCGCCTTTATGGGCAAAGGCGCTCTCGCCGACAAAGGGCTGATTATTTTGATGACGCATATTGCTGATCTCAGCCACATAACGCGAGACCTCGGTCAACTTCGCCAGCTGCTGCGGCCTCAGGCAATGCCTGCCCAGTTTTAACTGAAGATTGGCAATGCAAACCACTAAATCGGCATTGCCGCAGCGCTCGCCGTAGCCGTTGATCGTGCCCTGAATATGGCTGGCCCCTTCTTCTACCGCGGCAATGCTATTGGCCACAGCTAAACCAGAGTCATTATGCACGTGAATCCCAAAGGGAATGTTTAAGCTTGGTTTAACCTTTCTAATCTGCCGGACTAGCTCTGAGGTAATTGTCCCCCCGTTAGTTTCACAAAGCACAATTACATCGGCACCGGCCTCCTGGGCGGCCAGCAGCGTCTTTAAGGCATAGGGATAATTCTGTTTGGCTCCGTCAAAGAAGTGTTCCGCGTCATAGATTACCCGGCGCCCTTTGCGCTTTAAATATTTGACTGAAGCGGAAATCATGCGTAGATTTTGATCTAGGCTGGCCTTTAAGACATACCTAACGTGCAAATCCCAGCTCTTGCCAAACAGGGTCACTACTTTAGTCTCAGCGCGCAGCAAGGCCTTAAGGTTGGCATCCTGCTCAGGTAAAATGCGCGCCCGGGCAGTGGAGCCAAAGGCGCAGATGGTGGCCTGTTTCAGCCGGCGCCTTTTAATCCTTTTGAAGTATTCCATATCTTTAGGATTGGAACCCGGCCAGCCGCCTTCAATATAATTAATGCCCAATTGGTCCAGCTTCTGGGTCAGCTCTAATTTATCTTCTACCGAATAAGAAATTCCTTCGGTCTGAGCACCGTCTCTTAAGGTAGTATCGTATAGTTCTACCTTGGACATTTCAACCTCCAACTTTACTTTTTATCTTTTGTCTAACTTAAATTTCTTATGTATGGCGCGGACTGCTCGTTGGGCAAATCTCTTATTAATTACACAAGATATGCTGATCTCAGAAGTAGAGATCATCTCAATGTTAATTTTATTTTCGGCTAAGGCCTCAAACATACCGGCGGCAATACCGGAATGTGACTTCATCCCCACGCCGACAATAGATACCCGGGCAATGTTGCGGTCGGCAATCACGCCTGCTGCGCCAATCGCCCCGCTGAGCTTCCTGGCTACACCCAATGTCTTATTCAAGCCAACTTTTAGCACCGTAAAGGAAAGGTCAGTGCATCCGGTGCGGCTGATGTTCTGGACAATCATGTCGACCATGATGCCTTGCCCGGCCAGGGTTTTAAAGATCTTGGCCGCTACTCCCGGCTTATCGGGCACATCACGGATAGTAATCTTGGCCTCATTCTTATTTAAGGTTACCGCCCGCACCACTACTTTTTCCATTGCCTTAACTTCCGGGGAAATCATTGTGCCTCCTTTATCGCTAAAACTTGATCTTACTATAATAGGGATATTAAATCTCTTGGCCAGCTCGACGCATCTGGTCTGTAGCACCTGGGCGCCTAAAGAAGCCATCTCCAGCATCTCATCGTAACTAACGCTCTCTAGTTTATGCGCCTTCGGCACGATCCGCGGATCAGCGGTATAAATCCCCTCAACGTCGGTATAGATCTCACAGGACTTAGCCTTTAAAGCCTGGGCTAAAGCTACAGCGGTTAAGTCGCTGCCGCCGCGGCCTAAAGTAGTAATCTCCCGCGATAAGTCCATGCCTTGAAAACCAGCCACAATCACGATCTTCTTCTGGGTGAGCTCTCTTTTGATTCGGGCAGTATTAATCTTAATAATCCGGGCCTTAGTATGGCTGCTGTCGGTAATAATGCCTACCTGGGCGCCGGTAAAAGAGATCGCCTGATATCCTAATTTATGAATGGCCATAGCTAATAAAGCCACGGAAATCTGCTCGCCAGTGGAAATCAGCATATCGATTTCTCTTTCCGCGGGCGCGCGGTTAATCCGGTGAGCC
>JBHPFV010000048.1:0-9543 GCA_042571705.1 Candidatus Omnitrophota bacterium | reverse complement strand
GAAAACCACCCGAGTCAAAAGAAGAACAAGCCGCAGAAAAGACCGAGCAGTCCAAGAAAAAGAAGAGCAGCCGGTAGTAAGCACTTCAATCACAAGAGGCAGAAAGAGCTTAATGGATGGGCAGACTACCGCGAGTCTATATCGAGAATATACTATATTATGTGACCTCCAGGAGCGTGCACGGCCAGAAGCTGTTCGAAGACCTCTTAGATTACCAGGAATACATCGCTTTAATTCATAAATATAAGCAGCAGTATGGGGTGAAGATCTTTGCCTATTGCCTCTTGCCGACACATTTACATATACTGATTGAGCTGACTAACAATGTCCCGATTTCCAATATCATGCACGATATTAATTCACTCTACACCAAAACTTATAACGGCCGCTATAACAAAAAAGGCCACCTGTTCCAGGAGAGATTCAAGACCGCCCTGGCTGAGAAAGAAACCCATCTTTTACCGCTGAT
Source organism: Candidatus Omnitrophota bacterium (assembly GCA_042571705.1). Lineage (GTDB taxonomy): Bacteria > Omnitrophota > Gorgyraeia > JAFGHF01 > JAFGHF01 > JBHPFV01. The sequence goes on along the minus strand of JBHPFV010000048.1, from coordinate 9,074 downwards.
TCGCCACATTCACTTAAACCCCTTACGCAGCCATCCGGAAACTATTTCCACTGCCCAAGTCCATCCCTACCACCAGGGGCTTAATTTCCAGGCTAAAATAGCCAACCTAACTGATTACGCCTTTTCCAGTTACCATCAATTCGTAAATCCGCAAAAAAGGCAGTATCCGGACCTGCGCCAGGAGATTGAGGAGGTCTTTGCCCTGCTTAAGGGCCGGGAAGAGGATTTCCGTAAGTATATCGCCGGTACCGACCAGAAGAAAATGGAGGAATTCGGCCACCGGCTACACAAGCGCAGGATTTTAGGCAGCAAGGAATTTATCCAGCATATCCGCGAGGTGATTGAAGAAGAAAGCAGCAAGCAAAGAAGGCAACGCCCGGCGCTTAAAAAGGTAAGGATTGTTTATGCCGTGGGTGCGGGAATAGTTGTTTTGCTGGCCGCGCTGACCATCGACTACTTTTACCGGCGCAATCTAAAGATTAAGAGCCAATATTATGATAAAAACCTGATTCTTTATCAAAGGACCCTGGAAGTGCTGGTCAATGAACGGGATAAGGCTGTTAAGGCGCAACAGGACGCGGCCACATACCAGTGGAAGATTGAGCTGACCGAGCGCGCCCTGCAGGACCTAAAAGATGAAAGAATCAGGGCCCGGCAGGAACTAAAGAAGATTGAAGGCTACAGATGGCCGGTCTTGGTCAAGCAGATCTCAGGCCCGCAGGGCGCTGTTGCCGAGCGGGATATAATCTCTTTTAGGGATAATCGCTTTGTCTCGGAGAACTTCCGTAAGGCTGGTTTCTCCGCTTCAGCCTATTCCCAGACTGAACGCAAAGACAAGGGGTTAAGTTGGGAGACTATTCAGACCAATGCCCAGGGGGACACGCTCAGCTGGCATGGGGAATGGAACGGCCAGAAGATGAATGGGGTGTTTAGTTGGCGCTCTAGCGAAGGGGTGGTGCGTGATTTCACGTTTGCAAGTATCAGCGAACGAGTAAAGATATAAACTTTTTTACTTGGAGGCCTTGACAAAAGCTAAAATGTATGGCATAGTTTTAGTAGATGAAGTAAAGGTGCAACGAAAAGGGCAAACCCAGAGTAATCTGGGGGCGCCCGCCTGCCTAAAGCGAATTAGGCAGGTGGGACTGTTCGCTATAACGGCGGGCAGGCAAAGTCGTGCGTCCCGAAGGTTCGGGATAGGCAGATTGCCGAAGATCTAAAGCTAATAAGGAACACCCAGGCAAGCTGCCTGGGTTTTTTATTAACAATCAGCAAAGTGCCAGGCACCTTGGAAGAAAAGCAAAAGCGATACCAGGCACCTTGAGCTTAAAAAGTGAAAAAACGCAGGAGTGTATGGTGAATAAGAGCAGAAATGGTGGAAATAAAGATGGCTTAGGGTTGTATGAGATGGCTAAACTCTCGCTGAGCCACCCGGTCTATTTTTCACTGCTGGTCTTGATGCTCAAGGCCCACCTGAACACCCTGGCTAAAAAATTGTTGGATATCCACTAAACCGCACAAGGAGGTTACCATGAGGCTGAAAGGGGCTATTTGCTTAATTTTAGTAATTAGCGTAGTATTAGCAGGGGGGATGAGCCTATTTAATACTCAAATCAGTTGGGCCGAGGAAGAGCCAGCCTACAACCTGGTGAAACAGGAGCTGCAGATTAAAGTGAAACCGCGGACCATTGCCCTGCCGGGCAACCAAGTAGCCATAGTTCCGATCAGATATGCCCGGGTCAGGTCCAGTGAATTGCGCACTTTGAATCAAGGCTATAATGCCACCCATATTGGCAAAGTTTACCAGATCCGGGAAGTCGGAAACAGAGAACCGGAAAAAGTGGAAATACCCAATACCTACAACCTGATTTTTTCTATTGATCCGCAAAAAACCAGCATCCAGCAAATACTTAGTGATTATCGCGCCCTGGGAGTAATTTTAAGCATCCAAGAAAAATAAAGGCGAATAGCCGTTTAAGGATAAAATGAAACCGTTGTATTGTTACCCACATAAAGCCAAAACAGAAAAGGCCAGAAGTCTCTGGCAGAAAGCGCGCAGGTGGACCATGAACGCCTTAGAGCAGCGAGTGCCCAGAAAACATAAACTACTTAGTACTTTTGCTTTCTTTTTGTTAATCTCACTGGGTTGCGCTCTAACGTTTACGCCGCTCGCCTTTGCCCGGACCAAGGTCCAGTGCGGCGAGATTACTAACCTGCTGAATACCGATGATGTCTATGAGACCATTGAGAAGGTCGATCTGGATAAATCCTTCATCATCTTTGATACCCGCACCGATGAGAACGATAATTCCAGCGGTACCGAGTTTCACGCCTGGGCGGCAAAATTTACCAATATTACTACCGAAGACAGCAAAAAGGTCTCCAATCAAGTTTATTTTAAACGCCAAGGGACCGGCGAATCAATGAGTATTGTGTATTATGTAATTGAGTCGGATATCTTTCAGGTTGAGTATATTGAGACCAGCGTCTCACAGCCCGCCGATGCCACCGACCAGCAGGTTACTCAAAACCTGACTAATTTAACTGAAAATGGCGCGGTAGTTGATTTTGAGCCGGGGGATAGCTTTGTGGTCAGTCGCTCTACTAATATTGATTTTACTGGCATAACTTCAGTCACGCAAAACTGCTATAATACGCAGATGTGGACCAGTAAACTGGAATACGATGAAGACCCGGTCCCCACTGTGGACCGGATAATTTATGACCGCCAATATGGAGAGAGAGATACCAGCGCGCCTGTGGATGAGACCCCGCCTTGTGATTTGTGGGCCTTTGTGGTCAAGATGCGCGATGATTCTACGGTCTATCAAGGCATCACCAACTTAAACTCTGGAGATCTCCTGGGTACTACCGATATCAAAGACACCGGAGGCACTACCGTGGCCGTGGACCGGACCAAAAGCTTTTTGCTCTTTGATAAAAATACCCACTATTCCTCGTTACAGTCAGAGATCCGCGGTGCCTTGACTTCTGATATCCAGGTTGGTTTTAACCGCCGGTTTGCCACTAGCGGCGGCGTGAACCCGGGTGAGTGCGATGCCTATTGGTATGTGATTGAGTTGGGTACCCTAGGCCGCACCGAGTCTGGTGAAGCGCTGATGGCCAAAGGAGAGTCCGGTACACCATACACCTATGCCCAATGTACGCAGGCCACCCACACCTTGGGGCAGGCAGTGGATCCGGATTACGCCTACATGTTTGTATCCCAGGATTCCACCGGTGGCGGAACCGCGACTTACCGTATCCACCGCACCGCTGAGATTAACCAAAGCGATGGCTCGGATATTTTATTCCGCCGCGGTGAAGGCGGTCAGCACGCGGTAGTCGACTTTATTGTTACTGAGTTGGAACCAATGGTTTTGTTTGCTCCCAATGGTGACCCGGATGGGGCCGGCCCTCAGACCCATGAGGTCTGGCAATGCGGCGACACCGAGAACATTACCTGGTATGCCCCGGACTCAATCGCCAATGTGGAGCTGTTATTATCTAATAATTCAGGAACCGCTTATAATTATACGATCACTACCAGTACCGCCAACGACGGCCAGTTCGAATGGGAAGTGCCTAAGGATTCGACCGCCGCGACCATGAGCGGAGTGCTTAGCGATACCCTACGGATTAAGGTCCGCGATGTAGAATGGGATGACTTCAGCCGCGCTGATGATAAATACAGTTCCGATGAATCCGATGCCGATTTTGAGATTATCGCGAAAATCCAGCTTGATCAGCCTGACGGCGGCGAAAACTGGAACTACGGCGACCAGTACAGTATTACCTGGACGCTTTACGGTGCCGCGGCTGATATCGGTAACCTGGTGATCAAGCGCGACGAAAACTCCGGTGATGACGGCTATCCAACTACTATTATCGCCACTTACGACTCCGCGAATTCACCATACGGATGGACGGTGAATGCCCCTATTGGCACCACCAACAAGGTGCGCCTGCAGCAGGTCGGTGAGACCCGGGTCTATGATGCCTCAGCCGCCAATTTCACGGTTAAAGGTGACATTATTCTGGTTGAGCCTGACGGCACCGGCGACACCTGGAATATTGGCGAGACCCCGAACATCCAATGGCAGTATAAAGGCACGATGACTCAAGTGCGGATTAAACTTTCCCGCGATAACGGCGTTACCTGGGAGCAGATTGAAGAAGTCTCCGCCGGTAGTGCTTATCCGACGACCAATACCTATTCCGGCAGCTGGAAGGTCAATCCGGCTTTGTGCTCGCAGGCAAAGGTGAAGATTGAGAGTATGGGCATTACGCCCAGCTGCGAGGCCATTACCCCGACCGGTTTTCCGATTGCCGGTGACATTACCGTAGTTGTTCCGGATGGAGCCGAGACTTGGAACATCGGTGAGGATAACGATATCCGCTGGACCAGGACCGGTACCTACACTACCGTAGAAATTACCTTATCCCGCGACGGTGGCTTAAATTACGACACCCAGATTGAGGCCGCGCTTGATGCCAATAACAATTATGACACCACCTATGCCGGCGAGTGTTTCTATACCTGGACAGTGCCCGGCCCACCCGTGGATAATAACGCCAAGATTAAGATTAAAAGCAATCAGTATCCCGATGACATCTCCGATGTCTCAGATGCCACATTTACTATCTTTGGCGGGATTACGCTTTCGGCGCCCGACGGCGGCGAAAACTGGGAACTGGGTGTCTCTAAAGATATCGCCTGGACTACTACCGGTGACTTAACTAAAGGCGCCTCCACGGATGTGGAGATCTGGCTCTCCCGTGATAATGGTGTCAATTTCTCCGAATTATTAACCACCGTAGCGGCTGATTCTACACCATATCCCTGGACAGTTACCGGACCGCCGGTGGATACCCTGGCTATGGTCAGGATTAAAGACGTGGATTATCCGACGATTCTTAAGGAGTCGGCCGCGGCGTTTACTATTTATGGTGATATCACTGTAGTTGAGCCCGATGGTACTGCCGACACCTGGAATATCGGAGAAGATAACGATATCCGCTGGACCACTACTGGTGATTTAACTACCGGCGCATCCACGGATGTGAAGATCTCTCTTTCTACCGACGGCGGTTTAAATTATAGCGAAATTACCACAGAAGTGGCCAACTTAAATTACGATACCACCTATGCCGGTGAATGTTTTTACACCTGGGAAGTGCCCGGTCCACCGGTAAGCAGCAACGCCAAGATTAAGATTGAGGACGTGGATTATCCTAGCGCGGTCAATGGCGAATCGGCCCTGGCGTTTACCATCTTTGCTGACATTACGATTTCCGCTCCGGATGGCGGAGAAAATTGGGAACTGGGCGTCTCCAAAAATATCGCCTGGTCGACAACCGGTGACTTAACCAAAGGCGCCTCCACCGATGTAGAGATCTGGCTCTCCCGCGATAACGGGGTCAATTATAGCGAGCTCTTAGCCACTGTAGCTGCTGGTTCTTCACCCTATCCCTGGACAGTTACCGGTCCGCCTTGCGCTACTACCGCCAAGGTCAGGATCAAGGACGTGGATTACGCGGCTATAGTTAAGGAGTCGGCCGCGGCATTCACTATTTATGGTACGATTACCGTAGTTGAGCCGGACGGCACCGCGGACACCTGGAAGATTGGCGACGCCAATGATATCCGCTGGACCTATGTTGGCGATTGGGGCGATGTGAATATTAGGGTCTCCCGCAACAGCGGTGGCGCCTGGAGCACCTTAGCCACAGTAGCCGCGAACTACCAATATAATACTACCTATACTAATGAATCCTTCTGGACCTGGGATCCGGTGACCATCCCGGAAAGCTCCAATTGTATAATGAAGGTAGAAAGCTATACCTATCCCGCTGATATTAAAGGTGAGTCAGCCGCCGAATTTACTATTTTGCAAGTAATTACCGTGACCCAGCCTAATGCCACCGGCATTGTCTGGCGGGTCGGCCAGGAAGAAAATGTCACCTGGACCCTGCAGGGCACGGTGAATTTAGTGGATATTCATTATAAGAAGGGCGCGGGCACAGACTTTGATATTGACGGGGTGCTGATTACGCCGGCTCCCGGGGCCACTGGTGACTCCGGAGACCAGACCGGGACATTTCCCTGGACTATTCCTAATGATCTCCATGATGAGGTCTATCTCCGGGTCCGCGATCATGGCGCCACCTATATTAACGATGTGGGTGACAATCCGTTTAAGATTAAAGGTTCGGTCGCAGTGACTAAACCAGTGTTAGATGAAATCGTCACGGTCTCTGATGTGGCTGAGTCATATAATATTCAGTGGAATCTAACCGGCGCGGTCACCGGCAACGTCGATATTAAATTATCACTGACCGGCGGCGCATCCTATGATACTACCTTAACTGAAGGCGCGGTAGATATTACCGATGGTAACTGGGACTGGACGGTCTTAGCCGCGCATATGGGCACCGACTGTAAATTAAAGGTATCATTAGATAATGATGAGAGCTTGGTGGATGGTACGGCCGGAGAATCGCCTTCCTTTAAAGTAAAGGCCCAGGTTAAATTGACCTATCCTAATGAAACCGATGTGGTCAAGACTATCGGTGACCAGATGACCATTACCTGGAATGCCGTGCCCGATGACTTTGGTACGATTAAATTAAAATATAGCACTAATGGAGCCACCGGTCCTTTTGATGGCACTGTGGTTGCCGGGGACTCAAGCCTGGCTTCTGATTTAGAGACCTATGATTGGACCATTCTGGATGTGCCGGGCATGGTCAGCCAGAATTGCCGGATTCAGGTCTACAAGACCGATGACATCACCGATGTGCATGCTGAATCATTATATGACTTTAACGTCAAAGGCACGATTACCTTAACCGGCGACGCTGCCGGCGGCGGCCAACCTTGGCAGGCCGGGATCAATAAGACCATTACCTGGATTAGGTCCGGTGACATCGGTACGGTCAAGATTCTATTTTCTAAGGACGCCACCCCGGATTATTCCTATGAGATAGTCAATAGCGTAAATTCCGCGGACTTACAATATATTTGGTCCCTGCCTGATACCGTATTTACCACCATGGATTTTGAGCGCACAGAATACGGACGGCTAAGTATAGTTTGCGAGGGTGACAGCTCTATTAATGACCAGTCTGACTCCACCTTTACCGTGCAGTCCAGGTTAAGTATTGGTCAACCTATTGGCGGTGAGATCTTAGAGGTCCAGCAAGCCGGTGATTATAATATTCAATGGAGTACTTACGGCCAGATCCCACAGGTAAAATTGGCCTATGATACCAATAGCGGCGGCGACAGCTATGACAAAGATATTGCCGGCGGCGCGGCCGTTTCCAATGTCAATGCCTATAGTTGGGTCGTGCCTAATGCCATTGGCAATGCATTAAGAGTTAAGATAGTCAGTTTCAATAATCAAAGCTATATTGAGACCAGCTCACCAGGCGACTTCAAGATTAAAGGCAGGGTGACAATTTCCGCGCCTGATGCTACGATAGTTGACGCTAATGCCTGGCGGGTACATTCCACGGATCTGCCTAGCTCAGAGAATATCAGCTGGACCAACTATGGGGATATCGGTGATGCGGTTAACAATTATATTACTATCAAACATGCGGCTGACGGCGTCAACTTTACTACTGATATCATCACGACAGCTACCGGTAACAATGGTCCGCAGAGCTACAGTTGGACTATCCCTGATGAGATTGGCACGGCAAATAAGATTAAGATTGTTGATGAAAGCCATGCCGATTCCAATTTACATATCGGCCAGGAATCTGAGGCCTTTGAGATTAAAGGTAAGCTTTCGATTACCTCAGCCGAAACCCCACAAGACGGACAGACCTATGTATTCGGCGGTTCAGCCATTCCTATTGAATGGTTATATGCCGGCTCACAAGCCACCATGGGCAATGTTGAGTTTTACTTCAGCGATGACTTAGGCCAGAATTGGGATGTCACGCCATTTGCCACTATCGCGGTTGATTATGCCCAGCCTTATGATTGGACGGTACCGGACCGGATTACCAATGAGGCGATGGTTAAGGTCCAATCGGTTAATGATGGCACTTATGTTACTGCCGAGACCGCGGGTAAATTTAGAATCAGGGGTGACGTCTATATTAACCATGGCGACCCTGACTATCACAAGCCGGACGGAAGCACCGTCTGGACCGTGCAAGCCAGCAACAACACCATTGACTGGGGCATTGCCGGAAGCATTACTAACGTAGCCATTGATTTGGATACCAACAGTGGCGGTGGCGGTTTTGGTGAGGTAGTTATAGCCTCGACTTCTGCGGCGGCCGGAAGCTATACCTGGACTATTCCGACTAACAAATATGTCGATGTTACTTCCGAGACTTGCCGGGTTCGGGTCAGAGATGTAACTGATTCTTCAGCCAGCGATACCTCGGGCGCCGATTTTAAGATTAAGCCTGAGATCCACCTGACCGCGCCTGATGGCGGTGAGCACTGGGTAATTGAGAGCAGTGAATATATTACCTGGGAATATTGGGGCGATATCGCTCTAGTAAAATTAGAATATTCCTTAGATGCCGGTGGCACCTGGGAGACCCCGCCGATTCATTCCGGATATACCGCCTCGGCTCTGCAATATCAATGGTCGATTCCCGATACCGCCAACACAGACACCGTAGTTCAGATTTCCAAGTCTACGGACGCTGCGGTTGTGGATGAATCAGACTCCTGGTTTGAAATCATCGGCGCCTTAACTTTAAATCAGCCCAACGGCGGCGTTGATCTTCCGGTGACCCAAGGCTACGACATCAAATGGACTCCTACCGGCACCATCAGTAATATTAAAATTGAATATTCCACTGATGCCCCGCATGCCAGCTGGGATACTGTGGTCGGGGCGACCAGCCTGGCTCCGGGAACATCAGGAGTAGAAACCTCACACGCCTGGACTATACCGGATGCCTGTTCCACTACGGTAAAGGTGCGGATGTTTGAAATCACCAATCCTAATTATGTCAAAGATGAGTCAGCCGATGAAAACGCGATTATCGGCAATATCGATATGGTCAATCCACCGCTTACCGGCCAGGGCACAGCTCAAACC
>JBHPFV010000047.1:0-10884 GCA_042571705.1 Candidatus Omnitrophota bacterium | reverse complement strand
CTTGCGACCTGGTCAGGTTTTTTGCCCTGGTTTGCGATCAACTGCTCTGTGAACCACTCCGTGTATCTTTGAATTACGGTATAGGTCAGCTGATCCTGAACTGAGGCTTGGGCTTGCACCTGTTCTAATTGCTCTATTCTAGCCTTAAGCTTAAGGCTAGTCCTTTGGATCTTGCGCTTAAGAGCATCGAGCGCATCATCATCTCTGAGCAGTTCTTCTAGTTCTGCATAGTTGAGTTCAGAGGCTACTCTTTGCAGCTTCTTAGGAAGTCTCTGGTATGCACTTTCTAAATCTACACCTTGCTCAAGCTGATGCCGCAGCTTCATAATCAATTTAATTGTTTTCTTCATCCTGCTGATCGCCTGGCTTAATAAGTCTCTTCTTCTGGCTAAGCGGGCCTGCTCAGCGGTGTTTTCTTCTACTCTATCAACCAACTCCTGGTATTCAGCCTTGATCTGGCTTACATGTTCTTCAGTCATACTTTCAACTATCGGCTGATTGTGCCTATTAATCCTTAAGCTGTGCCTAATCGCAAAATAGCCGGCAGCGGCTAAAGCTAGAGTAACCGCACCTATAGCTAACCAGGTCCAGTTAAGGCTTAGGCTGACTAGCGGCACTACCCAAGCCATTTGGAGCATCTGTGAGAAGTCCTTTTGTTCAGTTAGTCCTATGAAATACAGATAGCCTTGAGCGAATTGTTTTGTAGTTTCATCACTTTTAATATTCTCCCAAGTGGATAATAAGTAATCGGGAGTGATTTGCTCCTCCGCTACACGCAATCTACCACTGAGTTCTTTCTTAAGCAGCAAAATAATACAAGATATCATAATGAACTGGCGTTTAATCTGGTAAACAACCTGACTCTGATGTTTTGCTATATCTCTTAAGATGGGAAGCCTCGATGTGGGGTCGCTAGCTACTTTGAGGGCGCCTGCCCGGCTGCGCAATGTTGTAATCTCGTTTTGCCACCATTCATAATTGCCGGCAATATTACTTATCACTTGTTGTATTTTGTCAGTCTCTTCCACTACATGCTTATCTGACCAATTAGGTTCAATGTCTAAAATAGCTGAGATTCGTGAATAAACATTAGCTAAACTTTTCAAGCTGGTGTCTAGTTTATCTAATTGATACCCGAGGCTTTCAGGAGAACTTCTTATCGCTTTGAAAGTCAAGACAAAGCCTTTTGCAGTAAAACCAATAACGACTATCACTATAATCCCTATAATCGCGATGATGATATTTTTGGCAGATAACAATTCCACCGCAGCTAACGCCATACCTACCGGCAATAAGACGAAAGAATTGGCTGATTCGGCGTCTTTCGTTTTGGTGTCTTCGCGGTCGTGGGGCCTAGCTTTTGATTTGGTATCTTTAATAGTTATGGTAGGTTGCTGAACCTGACCTTGCTGCACGCCCTGCGTTAAAGGTAAAGAAGCCGGCGTATGTCCTGGTGTTTTAGGGAATTTAGCCATGGCAACTCTGACTTTGAGCATTCTGTTTAATCTGACCACAATCCATAATGTAAATATAATTGCGGCTGTTACGGCTAATCTGGTGATTCCGCTGGCGGCGACCTGTAAATAGGAAGTGCCATTAATCGCGGTAACGATAGCCTCACCTAAGAGGTAATCGCGGACATCGGAACGCAAGCCTAATCCGACCAACAAGAACATCACGACCATGAAGCCGTAGTTTAAGTAAAGCTGCAGTGTTAAGCGCGGCTCTTCCAGCTGAGTCTCGATATCTTTTGATGAGGTGAACGATTTAAAGAGTTTGTTCAGATATACCCTTTCTTCGTCGGCATTGAGTTCTTTGCTCTTATATCTATCTATTGCCTCATTAGTGATTCCTACTGGCCGGGGCGTTCTCCACCAGTAACCGATTCTTCCACCATCAATGGTTTCCAACCAGGCAATCTCATTACCGGAAAGATAAAGCATGTGGTAGAAGTCAATGAAGAAGTTAGGCAACGCGGTCCTGAATCTGTTTACTCTAACGCTGCGCTCGACTGTATCTCTTCCGGCTAAGGCAATGTAGAATCTGCCTGAGCCCATGCCTAGAATATAGATAGTCATTGTGACCGCGGCGGTAACCACAATCCAGGAGGCAACTATAGGCTGCTGATTAGCTAATAAGGCCGCGCCGGTTAAGACTGAAGTAGCTAATACCTTGCGTAATAATGAGAAGCGCAGTGAAGGATACCGGCGTGGTCCGGAAGTAATAAATCTTCTGGCCCATAAGTAGGCAACCGCTGCTAAGATAATTGCCAGGCTAGCGGTTTTAAATCCTCCCGGATTCCAGGCACCGTTAGCGATAACCATAGCGATAAACCCACCCATTAAAAGGCCAATGCCAAACATGAATCTGCGCGGTGAGACCACACCGGGAATCTCTTCTAGGCTTCCGGTAGCGATAACCTGGCGTCTTTGGCATAACTCAGCTAAGGCAGACTTAACAACTGGATTTTCTGCTCCCTGGAGCTTGCCTTCCAAGTCCTCAATCCACTCATCATATTCTTCTAAGATTCTCTGGCGGCAGAGGTAATCGTCTACACCTTTAAAGATACCTCTCATCGTAAAGTAACGATGTAAGAACACCGGAACAATCACAATAGCCGGGCCAATGCCCCAGGCCCAGCCGGTGGGTAAAAACGGCAGGGCTTGCGGAATTACAATGCTTACTGCTGCCTGGAAGTTCATTATTAAGGTGCCGATTCCGGTTAAGTTATTAAGCCAGACCGCGTGAAGAGCTAAGGGTGATGATAGTACAGCCAGGGCAATAGCGGCTAAGGGCACAAAGTAGTTCCACCAAAGTACGGTTACTATCCTGGCAATTCTAAAGGTAATCGGATGAATCGCGCTGCAAAGCGTAGGCACAAAGAAGACTAATACACCCCACCAGCCTTTGCGCTCTTTGAGCTCACGCATATTGCCTTCGCAAATAACTAACAAGCCGATAATATATCCTTTAATCCACCTGGACATCTGCTTGGGCCTGAATTTAAAGCTTAATCCGGATTCAAAGCCGGCTGGATCTTCCGGAGTCAAGCTGTAGAAGGCGGCGATGTTGAAGCCATAGAACCAGGAGACAAAACCTAACATATAGTCTTCAGCCACCTGATATTCATCCCAGGCCCCCAGGGTTAAGAGCTTGTTCTTGTTTTGATAGTGGCGGGCGACGAAGTTAGTGTCTAAGCCTGATTTGGCTAGCTCAGGATCAGTCCAGTCTAATTCTTCCGGGGTCTCGGTACAGAAGTAACCGGTCGTACCGCCCAGAGGCTTGAAGGTATCCTGCGCGGCCATGAACCCATCCCAGCCGGCAGTGTACCAGCTGGCGTATTCACCATACATATAAGCGGCAACTTGCCCCTTTGATCTGTGCAGGGCAGTATTAACCTTGGCTAATCTTCCCTGACCGTTCCTGGGTTCATTGATTCTTTTGTATTCGCCAATCACTAACTGCCTGATGAAGTCATCCCGAGTTACGTTGCCTTTGGCGTATTCTGTGGCTAGTTCACCATATCCGGGCATGTTAGCCAGGGTGATATGCAGGCTGTTTAATTCTCTTCTTTGTCTTCTTCCGCTTTTTGAGTTATCACCGATTGTGTTGTCAATCAGCTTCCAGATTTCACCCGGAGATAAGTTACGTGGATTCTCCGCGGCTAATTCTAATAATCTCCTTAAGGCGTGGTTGACGAAGTATAATAGATGTCTTCTCAACACCGCGCCGCGCTTAAAGTTAAACTGGTAGTGCCGGTTCATATCAGCCCGGCCTTGCTTAGATTTTAATACACCCATGTAAGTAGCTAAGGTAGTCTTTACGGATTTTCTGGTTTTAGCGATTACTTGATTTGTGTTGTCTCGATCAATAATCCTGCGCCAGTTGGCGTTTAGCGCCGGAGTGAGCCTGGCCTTGATTAAATGGCGCAAGTTACTGATCCCGGCCATGGTGCCTAAGAGTAGCTGCAGCGGCTGGTTGGGATTAGGCAAATTCTCAGCGTCATAGATTACGCCAGCCACGCCATCAGAGTAACGCAGTACTGCGGTATTGGCGCCAGGCTTAGTATAAGGCTGAGCTGGCTCACCTAATCTTCCGTCTTCTCTCATCACCATACCTTTGTAAATTAGCTGCTCGCGAGGATATTTACCGCTTCTTTGGCTATTACGCACCTCATCCTGCACTTCAGCATCCCAGTTTTCACCGGCAAAGATGAACCTAAGTTTAGCTAAGGGATATCTCAAAGCTAATAGAGAGTTAATCAGCTTAAATACGGCTTGAGCGCCGCCAACCACAACTATCCAGGGAGTGAATTTAGGCAGGAAGTCATACATAATTATGATCTTGCGTTCGTTGGCGGAGGTTTCCAGGAACTCTCTTAATTGATCCGCGGTTACATGTAGTCGGCTGGGATCATCGTGAGAACCCCAAAGACTGACATCATCAGCAATAGCAGCGCCTTTACTAGATAAATAGCTTCTTAATTCAGTAAACCCGGCGCTGGACATGCGCTGCAAGATTTGCTCTTTGGTTAGGTTTTGATAGGCGGCTTCAATGGCTTGTTGAGTTGCGCTATTGTAGCTTACGCCTGAGGGCTCAGCGCCTTTACCCATTAGACCTTGATAACGCATTACTTCCCTGTGGGATAAATGGTTCTTCCAGTAGTCAGGATTACTGCAATCATTGGCAGGATGATCTCTTTTAGCGTTATTGGCGGCTAAGATTAAATCAAGGCCCCTTTGAGTGTATTTTCCTAATACAGTATCGACAAACAGATTGTAAGAGGCTCGTCTTTGGGCCGGATCGCTGCCGTCATAAAGCCGGTCGTTAACCACAATCGCCTTGAATCTATTCTTGGCCACATTAAGTAAGATCAGTTTAAAGAGTGAGTAGAGCACTAAAGCAATCAGCGTAAGCCTGACTGTTAAATCTAACCAGGGCGGGCTGATCACAACGCTCAATTTATTCATCGCTACTAGAAAAGTTAAGGCAGCTGCGCCGAATGATCCATGCCAGATAAAGTGCCTGAGGCTGACAGTCTTATCTCCCTCATATACCTTGGCGTGTTTACCTAAGAAGTAGAAAGCGAATTTAAGCGTAAACAAGGTTAAGCTGCCCAACATGGTCATGCCCAAGGCAGCCTGAATCCCCAGCTTTGGCAACCAGGCCCAGATCTCAGAGTAATACATTGGACCTTTAAATAATATTTCGCCGATCTTGACGATCGCGAACGGATTCTCAAACATCTGAGTTAAGTTTAAAAAACCGCTTCCTGCGATTAAGCTGGCGATTTCCCGAGCCGCCACAATAGCCAAGATTGAGCCGACATAGGCTATCGCGGCAAAGTATAACACCCGATAAGCTACCCGGGCCAGCATCCAGAGTTTCGGACCCCAATGTTCCAGCTTGGTCAGATGGAAGGTATCCATAAAGTCGCGCGCTGTGGTAGTATCGCGGACATTGATCATGTCTTCTTCTTGAGCATCTAAAGAACCTTGTAGATCTGCGGTGGTCACATCTTGCTTAGCCTGCATCTCTCTGTTTAAAGCGGCCCTGGTCTCAACCAAGAACCGTCTAACATCAATGGCTCTTAAGTTTTCTTTTGTGGTGGTACTATAGATCAGCCGCTGATAATCTCTGTAAATGTTCTTCATATCTTTAGCCGGATAGATTAAGGCCAGCTGCTCTGCTTTACGGCCTACTGAAATCGCGAAGATGCCCAGAGTGATTATCGTTATTGCCGGGATGGCGATGATTAATCCGCTTGCGCCTAACCAGGCCTTTGGAGCTATCTTAACAAAGGCCCATCCGGCTAGCCCGGCTAAGGCTAAGGCCGCGACGAGCCGGCTGGCCTTGACCCGGGTTATGCTAAATTGCGGTTTTTTGGCAAGTAAGCCTTCTGTCTCTTGGACGGCCTGATCAAGTATTGTCTCAAACGGCGCTGTTTTGACTACCGCGCCGCCTTCGTATGGCTTTCGTAACCAGGCATCTACGTTACGGCTGCGCTTGAATCTGCTTAAGCCGCTAATCATCGCGTAAAATCTGTGATTGCCTAATTCAAATAAGAAGTCCTTGACTTGCCTTAAGTACTCTTTCTTCTGGGCGGCGCCTTTATTTTTATATTGATAGCCGACTTCTCCTTTGATTACGTTGATGAACCCCGCGGCCTCAGCGCTAATTTGATAGCTTAATACCTGATCAAACAGCTCATTAGCGTCCTCTATCTGATCAAGATCTATCGCGCTGAGAACCAGGGCTAAGCCTTGGTCGCCGTTCTTTAAAAATGCCAAGACGGCATGAAGTTTTTTAAGCTGCTCTAATTGCTGCTTAATATATTGATCCGGTTTGGCAATCGCCCTGTAGTAGCTGAAGAATAGCCCGGCTACATAGGCGCTTAAGGTTAATACGGTTAGGCTTAAGCTAACTTGCGCCAGGCTAATTCCCAAAGCTTGCGGTAAGTAGTGCTGGGCGCTTAAGAATGCTGCGGCTAAAGTAGCGCTGCGGGCTACTTTGATCCAATTTAAGAAGCCAAAGATCATTGCCAGCGCCGCGTATGGATAGAGATGAATCAGGCCCGGATAGGCGGTTAAGGATAGGCCGGGGATATTAATACCGAAATAGAGTACAGTGGCTGCAATCGCAAACACGATAGCCTGTTTGATAATATTAAGATTATACCGAGGCACTGCTCTTTGATCAAAGAATTCCCAGGCCTCACTTTTTCTCAACCACGGGAAAAAGATGCCTTTTTCTTCCTGCTGGCCGCCGGTATATCTGAAATCAACACCGATAGCGTCCACCCACCGGTCAATTCCCATTGTAGCGGCGCCTAAGACATTCAGCATCTCATCATCGGAAAGATTGTTAGCCGGTTGAGCGCTGTCCATAAGCGCGGCCAGGGATTTTTTCACTACTTCTTCTTTCTTCTTATGAGCTTTGGGCTTGGCTTTGCCTTTATTAAAGAACCTGATAAAGCTGTATAGTTTTCGAATTGTGCCCTTTCCTTGTTGATCCTGGGAATACTTAGTGAAGAACCAGCCTAGTGAGATAACGAATGCGACAGCCGCTAAAGCGCCTAATAAGCCAAAACCAACTGTTATCTTTGGCGCTTGTTGGCTGAAATTATATTTGACCTCTAAGAGAATACTCTGAGATGGATCAAAGTCACCGACTGGAAGCATGCCAAGAATAGTATTTAGATTCCCATCAACAATGGAAGTGGTCCATTTGCCCAGTAATCCTCCTTGGGCATCGACAATCGAGACTAAGGCCTGAATCCCGGATTTGTCATATGGGGCGGGCAGTTTTAAGGTGACTCTTAGATCTTTGTGGCTTAAATCGGCATTTTCGCCATTCTTCGGTAAGTCCTCTATAGTGGTTAAGTCAAAGTAAAGCAACCCTTGATCTAAGTTATTTCCCTCACGCAAGAACTCAAAGCCGCCTATTGCCTGATCTTTGTCTAATTCTAATATTATTTCGGCTCTTTCTTCTGGGGCGGGTGTTGCTTTAACCTTCTCGATCCTTAAGTTCTTCAGTACAATATCCTGGGCTTCCTTAGGCAGCTCAATTCTTATGGTCTTGACCTGGGCAGGATCAAAACCTTCCTGATTGGCCCGGGGAGCAAAACTCATCCTGTGAAATAAGTCTGATTGCTCCAGCTTAATCTCAGTCTCTGCTTCTCTTGAGTTTGTGTCTATGGCTACTGCCTTGACAGTGCGGCCATCTAATCTTTTGGCTTTTATTAAGAAGGTAAACCGGCTGTTAGAAAGGTCCTGCTTAAGCGGGATAAATATTACTCTTTGCGCAGGCTCAACTACCACCTGGCTCTCAGCGCCAATCGCAATGTCTGCGCCGGCAATATCTTTTAGATTAGTAACCGGTGTTCTGCTCTCCACTGGAGATAACTCATCCAATATCTCGGTTAATCCGTTACGATCAGCATAGGTTAAGATACCGCCTCTTAGCTCTCTTAACCTGGCCAGCCATTGCTCGGTGATTTTCTCAACCCCGGCTATCTCTTCTTTAGAAACCACAGCCCAGGCCCTGAATCTGGCTAAGATCAGACTTTGGCGTACGGATAAGGTCAAAGCATCTATCTCTGTTTCGACTAAATTATTTTCTAAGTTATACAGAGAGCCGTAGATATCATTGGCTAACGTCAGCTCGGCTCTTAACCTGGTCTTGGCCGCCTCAGGAAGTTTTAGTCTAAAGGCGGCAATCAATTTATCAGTCAAAGCACTGAACATATCCTGCTTTAAGCTGATGAATTGCCGCTCTGAGACTAAGGCCTTCACCGTCCAGATCGCGTTATCGCCGAATTGGCTGATCAGCTCGGCCTGCCAGTTGGCTGGTTTATCGATTACAGCGGTAAGGAATAGCTGCAGGCCCTGATCGCTGAAGTTTTGGGCAAGCCTAAGGTTAGTTAGACGAGTGGTCTCCTGGAAGAAGATGGCGTATTTTTCTTCTGCGTTTAAGGCGTCGTATCCGGGGAATTTATTTTGTAAGTAGGGCAGAATTTGAGCATAATTAGCTACATTATTGAGGGCCTGTTTAAATTGATTAAATGGGCGGAAGCTTAAAAGACCGGTTTGCTTGGCCAGGGTCCAGTAGAGTAAGTCGCCCGCTGCCTTTGCGCCCTCTGCTGTATTAGGATTAAAATAATTCTTCGGTGTCTGGCCGGTAGCCTTGGTAAAGGCAGCTAAGGCAATATGGTTAAGTTCTCTGGATTTATTGATTGCTCTTAGCTGCCCTGGGTTTCTGGGAGTATCGCGCTGGATCACATCACCCTGGGCAGTGTAATCCTGATAAGACAGCGCCCAAGCCCAGTGGGCTAAAGCCTCTACTTGATCCTCATCACTGTAGTCAATGGCATCAGCTCTGCCGTGCCAGAGTTCTGAGAAGAATTGCTCAAAATACGGGAAGTTCTGGGCAAAGTTAAAGGCGGCAAGCTTCTTGGTATCTACTGTTTGAGTTTCGGTGTCGATGAACAGGCTGGCCAGCTCCATTAGCATTGAGCTTTTGATCTCTTCGAGTTTATCGTCTGAGACCTTGCCTTTTAAGACCTGATCGTATTCAGGATAGACCTTATCGCGAATGATAGTTAAAAGCGCAGGCAGACTGGTGGGATCTGAGGCAGCGCCAGGCGCGTTAACATCTTCGGGCTGATTAGGCCCGGCTATTTGGCTGGTCGCGGATAGTAAGGTTAATCTCCTTCTTGGCTGAGGAGCATCTTGAAGAGATGCTTTTGATTCAGCGGCATCTTCCGGCTTAAGCTGGCCTTTAGCGTTTTGGAGGCTTTTTAGCTGTTTTTGGTGCTCAGCGCCTTTTGCGGTGTGATCATCGATGCCGGGTGAATAATTCCACATATCGGCGCCAGTTGCCCCGGCCTTAAAGCTTTGAGTTAGGTATTGACCGGCGCTGCGTTTAGTTCTAGCTGTGGGATACTCGCCTAGGACCCAGGGCTTATCTTTAGGCGAAATTGATGCCCAGTAGCCCAGCCAATATGCTTCTTCTTTAGCGGATAAGTTCTTTTTGTTGTCATTATTCATCCAAAGATAGAAGTGGAAGGAGTAGTAATCCAGGTGTTTCTCTACCCTGAATTGGGTGGTTGTGGCTCGATGTTTGAAAGAGGTACCAATAGTAACTAAGACTCCGCTGTTGGTCTTAGAGCGGATCGCGCTTGAGACCTTAGCCACAAAGTTGAAGTAATCTTTTTCTGATGCGGGTTGGAAGTCCGGGTGGTAGTCTTTGCGTAAGTCGGCATTAGTTCGCGCTTCTTGTTTTTTGCTGTCGCCATAACCGCCTGATACGCTATTGGAAAGCATCCATTCCGGCTCATTGATTAAGTCCATGGCGATTAAGGTAGGATGTGATCGGAATTCCTCTAAGAACGGATTCAAGAACTCGGTAATGAAGTTATCAACATCGGCGATATTAAAGATGTTACGCGTAAAGGCCAGATAGTCAAATAAGACGAATTGCACCTTGATTTTCTGCCCTTGGGCAGCATCTAAGAATGCTTGGATATCTTCCTTGTATACAGCAAAGCCTTCTTTTAAGTAACGGGCATCGGCTAAGAGATGTATCCTGATCTTATCAATCCCATAAGCTTTCATTGCGGCCAGTTGCTCAGATAGTTCAGCATAATCAGCAAAACCTTCTTCTACCAGGTTGCCGAAGTTCCATCCGTATCCTCTGCCCCGCCAATTGACGCCTACGGCAAACCATTTTTGGCCGTTTAAGTAGAAGTGGAGGTAGCGGCCGTCGGATTTAATTTCAAGTTTATCTGAAGCCGCAACCGGAGGAGCGCGGGGTTGAGCCGGGACTTGATTAGCATCGGCGACTCTATCCGCTTGGCTAGGCACAACTTTTCCGGTTCGATCCGGCTTAGCTAATGTTTCAGGGCTGACTCTGCTGCTTATTCCCAAATCCTCTAGTAATTTCCTGATTCTTTCTGCTCTGACATCGTTAACATCGGCTGGGGTATTGGGTTCGCTTGGCAGACTGGCATCAGCCGGACCCTCGGTAACATCATTAGCATCGGCAGTAGTTAATAAGTTTACCTTTAACTGAGCTTGAAACCTTAGCGTCTTCGTATAGAAGTCATTTAACATACCTCTGTCTCGGTCATTATTCAGGTCGAATCCCCGGCTATTTACCTGTTCAACTATTGGCTTAATCTTCTTCAGTTCACGATCAACATAGGTATAATATTCTTTTTGGTGCTCTTTTCTGCTTTGGTTGTATGTGGTATCGAGGCAGTGTTCAGTGCCTGCAGGCATAACTGCAACATATTCGCCATATGCGCCTCGCAATGTTACTGCTTGCCCGCCTACGGACTTCCAACCCGCATCAGAAAAAGATTACTTCAACTTTGTGGCTAAG
>JBHPFV010000046.1:0-11144 GCA_042571705.1 Candidatus Omnitrophota bacterium | reverse complement strand
CCCGCGGGTATTAGATGTCCCATAATTACATTTTCTTTAAGGCCTAAGAGTTCATCGCGTTTACCGCTAGCCGCAGCGTCAGTCAAGACCCTGGTTGTTTCCTGGAAACTGGCTGCGGAAATAAAACTTTCCATGCTCAAGGAAGCCTTGGTGATCCCCAAAAGGATCGGTATGGCCTGGGCCGGCTTTTTATTCTTTTTGATCACCCGCTCATTTTCTTCCTGGAACCTAAACCGGTCCACCTGCATGCCGATCAGGAAGTCGGTGTCCCCTGAGTCTTCAATCCTGACCTTTTTTAGCATCTGCCGCACGATTACTTCGATATGCTTATCATTAATTTTCACACCTTGTAATCTGTATACTTCCTGGATTTCGTTAACTAAGAATTCCTGAAGCTTCTTATCGCCTAATACTTGCAAAATGTCGTGTGGGGCAATCGGTCCGTCAATTAGTTTTTGGCCCGATGAGACCCAGTCGCCTTTATAGACATTAAGGTGTTTACCGTGATGGATGGTATATTCCTTTTTCATCCCCGTAGGAGACGTAACAATGATTCGGCGTTGGCCTTTTTTTGTCGTGCCAAATTCCACTGTTCCGTCAATCTCACTAATGATTGCCGGGTCTTTAGGGCGTCTGGCCTCAAACAGCTCAGCCACACGCGGCAGGCCTCCGGTAATATCAGTGGTTTTTGAAATTTTTCGCGGGGTCTTGGCTAACAGCGTACCGCCTTGAATCTTTTGCCCGTCTTTGACTATGATGTGCGCACCAACCGGAATCGTGTAGATCGCCAGGACCTCGTTTTTGTCATTGTGAATGATGATTTGGGGATGATACTCGCCTTTATGGTCAATGATTACTCGATCGTAGAGACCGGTGGTGATATCCAACTCCTTTTTTACTGTCTTGTCTTCAATAATATCCTCAAATTTCACTTTGCCGCTGAGCTCAGCCATAATCGGAGAAATATACGGATTCCATTTCACAAATACTTTTTCTTTTTCAATCGTGCCGCCCTCAGCTACGCTGATTATTGCCCCGGAAGGGACGGTATGCCTTTCTAATTCCCGCCCGGACTCATCGCAGATCGCGGCTTGGCCGTTGCGGCTTAAGACCAGAAATTCATTATCTTTTTGAGACGGCATTGATTTTAAATTAATATATTTGACTATCCCTTTATGCTTGGATTTAATGAAGGATTGTTCAATCACCCGGCTGGCCGTGCCACCGATATGGAACGTCCTCATGGTCAGCTGGGTTCCCGGCTCTCCGATCGACTGCGCGGCGATAATCCCCACCGCCTCACCGTGCTCAACCAGTCTTCCGGTGGCTAAATTCCTACCGTAGCAATTGACGCAAGCGCCGCGTTTGGCATCGCAGGTGAGGATGCTTCTAATCCGGATCTTCTCAATGCCGGCCTGCTCAATTTTCTCGGCTTTATCTTCGGTAATTTCTTGCCCGGCCTCGACAATTACTTTATCGCTAACAACATCAACAATATTATCCAGGGCCACACGACCGATAATTCTTTCTTTGAGCGGGACTACTATCTCATCGCCTTCGATGATGGCGCCGATTAAAATTCCGTTTAAAGTGCCGCAGTCGTCAGCAGAAATAATGATATCTTGAGCCACATCAATCAACCGGCGGGTCAGGTATCCGGAATCAGCGGTCTTTAAGGCTGTATCGGCCAAACCTTTTCTGGCCCCGTGAGTGGAAATAAAGTATTCTAATACAGTCAGGCCTTCGCGGAAATTTGCGGTGATCGGGTTTTCAATGATCTCTCCCGAAGGCTTAGCCATCAAGCCCCGAATACCCGCCAACTGCCTGATTTGCTGCTGTGAGCCTCGGGCACCGGAGTCGGCCATCATGAAAATTGGGTTAAATGGATCGAGCATTTCAAAAATTAAATTCGATATCTTATCTGTGGCCTTAGTCCAAATATCAATGATTTTATTGTATCTTTCACCGTCGGTAATCAGACCATTGCGGTATTGATTATCCACATCCTGGACTTCGGCTTTGGCCTTTTTCAAAAGTTCCTGTTTTTGCGGTGGGATTCTGTTTTCTTCCACTGAGATAGAAATCCCAGCCAAAGTGGCTCTTTCAAAACCTTCTGTTTTTAAGGCATCGAGAAGTAAGATTGTTTGATGTAAACCAAAATGGCGGTAGCATTCGGTAATTACATCGCTTAACTTTGATTTACTCATTGGCTCATTGACAAAAGGCATCTGATCGGGTAGCAGCTGGTTGAAGATTACCCGGCCGACCGTAGTATCAATAATTTTTCCTTTGATCGCAATTTTAATCTTGGCGTGCATCGCTATTTCCTTGTCCTGAAAAGCGATAATTGCTTCTTCGGGGCCAGAAAATGTCCGCACCGGAGATTTTAACCTGGGTTTTTCTTTGGTTAAATAATAACAACCTAACACTATATCCTGAGAAGGCGTGGCCAGAGGGCGACCATTCGCCGGCGAAAAGATATTATTTGTGGCCAACATTAATAAGCGGGCTTCCATTTGCGCTTCTAAAGAAAGCGGCACGTGCACTGCCATTTGGTCGCCGTCAAAATCAGCGTTAAAGGCCGAACAAACTAACGGGTGGATTTTAATCGCTTTACCTTCGATTAAGACCGGTTGAAAGGCCTGAATGCCTAACCTGTGCAGGGTAGGTGCCCGGTTCAGTAATATCGGATGTTCAGAGATGACCTCATCTAAGATGTCCCAAACCTCGAGCCGGGCTTTTTCGACCATTCTTTTGGCGCTTTTAATTGTATGTACAAATCCACGCTCTTTTAGTTTACGGATAATAAATGGCTCAAAAAGTTCCAGGGCCATGCTTTTAGGCAAACCGCACTGATGCAGTTTTAGTTCCGGCCCGATTACAATTACTGAACGCCCGGAATAATCTACTCTTTTACCTAAAAGATTTTGCCTAAACCGGCCTTGTTTGCCTTTGAGCATATCGCTCAGAGACTTAAGCGGCCGGTTCCCCGGTCCTAAAACCGGGCGACCGTGCCGTCCGTTATCTAAAAGCGCATCGACCGCCTCTTGGAGCATCCTCTTTTCATTTCTGATAATTATTTCCGGGGCCTTCAGCTCAATCAATTTCTTTAAACGATTGTTTCTATTGATTACGCGGCGATATAAATCGTTTAAGTCGCTGGTAGCGAATCTCCCCCCATCTAAAGGCACCAAAGGCCGTAAATCGGGAGGGATTACCGGCAGGACATCTAAAATCATCCACTCCGGGCGATTTTTAGATTGATTAAATGCTTCTAAAATCCGTAATGTCTTCAGTGTCTTTTTGTGGCCAAAATCACTTTTAGCGTTAGCTACTTCACGGTTGAGTTTATTGATCGTGGCATTTAAGTCCATATCAATCAGCAGCTCGCGGATCGCCTCCGCACCCATTTTAGCCGTAAAACCCTGCTCGTATTTCTCTTGATAAGTTTCATATTCTTCGTCAGATAACAACTGTCTTTTCTTTAATGGAGTGCTACCGGGATCGATGACAATGAACTCCTCGTAATACAATACACGCTCTAAGTCTCTTAAGGTGATATTCAGAATCGTAGCCATCCGACTGGGCACAGCTTTAAAAAACCAGACATGAGAAACCGGAGTAGCCAGTTCAATATGGCCCATGTGTACGCGCCGGACACTGGAACGCGTAACCTCTACTCCGCAGCGATCACAGACAATTCCTTTATATTTAATCCGTTTGTATTTTCCGCAGGCGCATTCCCAGTCACGGGTGGGGCCAAAGATTCTTTCGCAAAACAGCCCGTCTTTTTCCGGCCGAAAGGTGCGGTAATTTATGGTTTCGGGCTTTCTGACTTCCCCTTTAGACCAGGAGCGAATTATTTCGGCAGAGGCAATCTTTATCGAAATAGCATCGAAGGCGTTAACGTCTTCTATCATTTCTTCTTCTGCTCCTCTTTTTTTCTTACGCTCTTGCCTGTACTTTTCTTTTCGCCTGCTGTGGAATCAAGGTCAGCTTTTTCTTCCGCGATCACATCTAGACCTAGGCCCTGCAGCTCCTTAATCAAAACATTTAATGATTCGGGCCGGCCGGGATTAAACATATTTTCGCCCTTAACAATTGCTTCATAGACTCGTGTCCGCCCAGTCACGTCATCGCTTTTTACGGTTAGCAGCTCCTGGAGTGTATAGGCGGCTCCGTAGGCCTCTAAGGCCCAGACTTCCATTTCACCGAAACGTTGGCCGCCGAATTGGGCCTTACCGCCAAGAGGCTGTTGCGTGACCAGTGAATAAGGTCCAATTGAACGGGCATGAATCTTATCATCAACCAAATGCACCAGTTTCATGATATAAATATAGCCTACAGTAACTCGCTGGTCAAACGGCTCACCAGTCCAGCCGTCATGAAGGGTGATCTTACCGTCTCCTGGCAAGCCAGCCTCGAGCATTTGCTCCTTGATCTGGGCTTCGCTGGCCCCGTCAAAAACAGGGGAAGCAATTGAAAATCCTAACGTCTTAGCCGCCCAGCCTAACTGGGTTTCTAAAAGCTGGCCGACATTCATTCTGGAAGGCACACCCAATGGGTTAAGCACTAAATCTACTGGAGTTCCATCTGGCAAAAAGGGCATATCCTCCTCAGGCAAGATCTTAGCCACTACTCCCTTATTGCCGTGTCGCCCGGCAACTTTATCGCCTACGGACAATTTTCTTTTTGTGGCCACATAAACAACAACTTTTTTCAACACCCCGGGCGGCAGCTCATCCCCTCTTTTAATCTTATCAATTTCTTTATCATGCTCGTAATTTAAATTATGAATCTGGTCGTTATAAAACTCCAGGACTTGCTTAATCTGCTCTTCCCGGGCCTGGTTCTTGAGCTTAATCTTAGGAAAGTCTTTTGGTTTAATCTTGCTCATTTTCTTTGCCGTCAGCACGCTTCCTTGAGCAACAATCTTTTTACCGGTCTTAGCGTCTACTATTTCCTTAGCTACCGTCTGACCTAACAACAGCTTGGTTAATCTTTGCTCTTTATCTTTCTTGGCTTCTTTAAGTTGGCTCTGAAAATAACTTTTGATCTCTTTAATCTGCTTTAATTCGTTTTCCACCTCTTGTTTTGACTTGCCCCTTGCTTCCTTACGTGAGAATACCTGAGCATCAACCACAATCCCCTCTATTCCCGGGGGCAGGGTCAGTGAGGCGTCCCGGACATTACCGGCCTTCTCACCGAAGATAGCACGTAACAATTTCTCTTCGGGAGATAATTCTGTTTCGCTTTTTGGCGCGATCTTACCGACCAGGATATCTCCGGCGGTAACTTCGGCGCCGGTACGAATAATTCCGCTGGCGTTGAGATTACTGAGGGCATCTTCGCCAACATTAGGGATGTCCCGGGTAATTTCCTCATCGCCTAATTTTGTATTCCTGGCCTCAATTTCAAATTCCTCAATATGAATAGAAGTGTAACCATCCTGCTTAATGATCTTCTCACTGATTAAGATCGCGTCTTCGAAGTTATATCCACGCCAGGGCATAAAAGCCACTAAGATATTATCGCCTAAAGCCAGCTCTCCGCCTCTGGTGGCCGCACCGTCAGCAATGGTTTGGCCGGCTTTAACTTTCTGGCCGATTTCCACAATTGGCCTGTGGTTAATACAGGTATTGGCGTTACTGCGCTTAAATTTCTTTAACTGATAGGTATGATCACCGATAATTATTGAGTCTGACTGAACATGCTTGACTGTACCAGCTTGCTGGGCTACGACTACCGCCCCAGAATCTTTAGCTACTTTGGCCTCAAGTCCAGTGCCGATTAGGGGTGCCCCTGGTTGCATCAAAGGAACGGCCTGACGTTGCATATTCGAACCCATCAGTGCCCGGTTAGCATCATCGTGCTCCAGGAACGGGATTAAAGAAGCAGCGGCCGAAACTAGCTGGCATGGGGAAATATCCATATATTCTACTTTTTGCCGCGGCATTTTAGGAAAATCGCCGCGAAAACGGCAAGCCACTATCTTATTGGTGAAATTACCGCTTTTGTCTAAAGGCTCATTGGCTTGGGCAACTACCTTGTCATCCTCAATATCAGCGGAGAGGTAATCGATTGTATCGGTAACCCTGCCGTTAATTACTTTACGATACGGAGTCTCCAGAAAACCGAATTCATTTACTCTGGCATAACTGCTCAAAGAAGCGATTAATCCGATATTTGGGCCTTCCGGAGTCTCAATTGGGCAAATTCTGCCATAGTGTGAGTAATGCACATCGCGCACTTCGAAACCGGCTCGTTCGCGGCTTAATCCACCCGGGCCCAAGGCACTCAGGCGTCGTTTGTGGGTTAACTCCGCCAGCGGGTTGGTTTGATCCATAAATTGCGAAAGCTGGCTGCGGGCAAAGAAATCTTTAATTACGGTGGAAACCAGCTTAGAATTAACTAGGCTGTGCGGGACCATATTTTCCAGTTCATAAATTGCCATCCGGTCACGGACTGTACGCTCCAGCCGCGCTAAACCAATCCGAAATTGATTTTGTAAAAGCTCGGCTACTGTACGTACCCGGCGATTGCCTAAATGATCAATATCGTCGACTTTACCCCGCCCGTTTTTAAGATCAATCAAGTTCTTGATTGCCGCGATTATCGTTTCTAAATCTAAAAGACGCTGGTCTAAAGGATTATTTAGCTTTAATTTTCTATTCAGAATGTATCTGCCGACCCGGCCTAAATGATACCTTCTGGGGTCAAAGAACATTCTTTCTAATAACGCTGCTGCGGCTTCCGGGGTTGCCGGATCAGCCGGGCGTAACTTACGGTAGATCTCTAGGAAGGCCTCGGCCTTGGTTTGGACCCGGCTCCGTTTAAGCGTGTTGGTAATTTCGCGCAGATGCTGTTTGAGAAAATAAACCTTGTCTATTCCAGATAGGCCGCTCAATTTTTTAATCATCTCCTCATCGAGCTGCTCAAACCTTTCTATGATAACTTTGCCGGATTGAGGATCCAGGACCGATCTGGCTAAAATCCTGCCGATGTATTTGCGCAGTGTGGTGAGGTTAGCCGGGCCGACTTTTTCTAGCCCACAGAAGGCCGCCAGTATATCTTCATCCTTTTCACAATCAAAAGTACGCAACAAATCGGTGACCAGTACTTTCTTGCGGCGATCGATCACAGCGTGCAAGACGTCATTAATGTCGAACTCAATCTCGATCCAGGCCCCCCGGTAAGGAATCATCCTGCAGGAAAGCAATCTTTTGCCGCTGGGGTGGGTTGTTTCCTCAAAAGATATTCCGGGTGAGCGATGCAGCTGGCTGACTACCACCCTTTCATCTCCGTTAATTATAAAGGAACCGATATTGGTCATCAAAGGTAAGTCGCCTAAATAAACCTCTTGTTCCTTGGTGTCTGTTTTTGAGCGCAAGCGCAAAGAAACTTTTAACGGCGCGGCATAACTTACGCCTAAGCGCAAACATTCATCGATCTCATATTTAGGCCGGGCTAAAGTGTAATGGAGAAACTCGAGCTTATAGGATTTGTCGAAGCTTTCAATTGGAAAGACGCTCTTAAAAATCTCCTGCAGACCCTTGTTCTCTCTTTTATTCTTATTGCGATTAAGCTGGAGAAAGTCTACGAAGGATTTAGTTTGGATTTCAACTAAATTGGGTAAATCCATCACTTTAGGCAAACGCCCAAAATTTACCCTATTTGACATCGAACATCTCCTTTTTGGTTTAAGATTTTGGCTTAAGCCACTGCGTTTGTTGTTATTTTAATTCGATGGTGGCGCCCACAGCAGTCAGTTTCTTCTTAATTTCTTCCGATTCTTCCTTAGTTGCCCCTTCCTTAACCGTTTTAGGCGCAGAATCAACTAAGTCCTTAGCTTCCTTTAAACCTAAATTAGTAATCGCCCGAATTTCCTTGATTACTTGAATCTTATTGGGACCGATACTGGCCAAGACGACTGAGAAGCTGGTTTTTTCTTCTTCCTCAGCTGCTGCTCCAGCCGCACCTGCGCCCAGAGCCCCGGCGGCCATCATCGGCATCGCTGCCGAGACACCAAATTTATCTTCCAATACCTTGACTAATTCCGAAAGCTCTAATACGCTCATTGTCTCGATAGTCTTGACCACTCCCTCCGCTTGCGCAGACAGCTTAATTTGTGGTTTTTCTGTCTGAGCCTGCTCAGGGGCTTGCTCAGTGGCTTGAGCTTGTTCTTTGTTTTCCTCTGTCATTGTCTTATCCTCCTTAACTTTTGCGTTTATTTTTTGTTTTCCCTGATTTTATCTATAACAACAACGAAATTTCTGATCGAGGCCGTAAGGGTATTAATCAAACCTTGAATAGGAGCTTTAAATCCGCCGACTATTTGGGCCAATAGCGCTGCTTTGGAAGGAATCAAGGCCAACTTGGCAATTGCCGGTCCATCCAAAATCTGTCCATCAACGTAGCCGCCTCGCACTTCAAAAGTCTCATTCTTTTTTGCAAACTCGACTAAAGTTTTTGAAACCGCCAAACAATCATTGCGCGAAAACGCAATTGCGCTGGGGCCTTTAAGTAACCCGGCTACCTGCTCGCGGTTGGATTCTTTGAGTGCTCGTTGAGCAATGCGATTCTTTACGATTGAGAATGCAGCTTCGTTCTCAGCCAATTTCTGGCGCAGCTGGTCCTGATCAGCAACCGAGATCTTGTGAAAAGAGGCAACAAAGAGATCCCCACAGGCCGCAATCTTCTTTTTGATCTCATCAGACATTAATTTTTTTGTCTCTATTCCCAGCGTTTCGGCTTCCATCTCATCACCTATCTAAAGTTTTGCTATATCTAATTTAATTCCCGGACTCATTGAAGTGGCTATCCCGACACTGTTCAAATAGCGGCCTTTGATTTGCGCCGGCCGGGCATGTTGAATCGCCTTGATCATCGCCATTGCGTTTTCCATAAGTTGCTGCTCAGCGAAAGAAATTTTTCCTACGGCAGCGTGAATGTTTCCAGTCTTATCTGCCTTAAATTGCACTTTTCCAGCTTTAAGCTCTTTAATAATCTGTTGGATATCCGCGCCAACTGTACCGACCTTGGGGCTGGGCATCATTCCTCTGGGGCCCAGGACCTTTCCTAGCTGGGCCACTTCTCTCATCATTTCCAGGGTGCTGGCTGCTTTATCAAAGTCCAACCAGCCTTTTTTGACCTTTTCAATTAGCTCAACGCCACCGACGTAATCAGCTCCAGCCTCTTTGGCCTTGTTGATATCTTCGCCTTTGCAAAATACACAGACTCTAACATTCTTACCAATTCCATGGGGCAGCACGGTTGTGCCGCGGACCAATTGATCGGTTTTTTTAGTGTCCACATTTAAATGGCAAGATATTTCCACGGTCTCGTCAAATTTTGCGTGTACAGTCTTCTTCAGCGCTGCTACCGCCTCGGCCAGGATATAGGTTTTATCTTTTTCCACCGCTTCCAGGCTTTTATTATATCTTTTACTTCGCTTTTTCATCGGGGGTCTCTGGTTTTTTGGCATCCTTTGGTTCGGCCTTAGCCTGCGCGGCGGGCTTATCTGTCGAGGCTACTTTTTCTTGTACCTCAGCTAGAATGGCCATCTTTTGCTGCTCTGTATCGACCACATCAATACCCATGCTTCTGGCGGTGCCTTGGATGATCTTGCGCGCTTTTTCGATATCGTTTGTATTTAAATCGGGTAGTTTTGTTTTAGCAATTTCTTTAATATCGGCATGAGTTACCGCTCCGCTTTTTTCTTTCCCGGCCAGGCCAGTTGCTTTAGCAATATTGGCCGCTTGTTTTAGTAGTACAGCTCCGGGGGGACTCTTAATAATAAATTTGTAACTCCTGTCTTCAAAAACAGATATGACAACAGGTAAGACCAGTCCCTCTCTGCCTTTGGTCCTTTCATTAAAAGCCTTACAAAATTCCATGATTTTTAAACCGTGCTGACCTAAGGCCGGACCGACCGGAGGCGCAGGATTTGCCTGCCCCGCGGGACAATACAGCTTAATTATTGTTTTGATTTTTTTCGCCATTTTAAAACCTAGATTTTCTCTACTTGCCAGTATTCCAATTCCACCGGGGTAGCCCGGCCAAAAATAGAAACCGTAACCTTTAGCTTTCCTTTATTAGGGTTAACTTCATCGACTATGCCGTTAAAGTTCGTAAACGGGCCTTCAATAATCCTGACCCCCTCACCTTTGTCAAATATTACTTTCGGTGTCGGCCTTTCCTTCTTTTCCTCAGCTTGGCGCAAAATCGTTTTTACTTCGCGTTCCTTGAGCGCTTGCGGCCGGGCCTTAGGTCCGATAAAGCCAGTCACACCCGGTGTGGTTTTAATCAGGTACCAAAGCTTATCATCAAGTTCCATCTCCATTAAAACATAGCCGGGGAAGAACTTTCTAAACGAGATCTTCTTTTTGCCGCCTTTTACTTCGGAAACCTTCTCGGTAGGGATCATGATATGCGCGACTAAACTTTCCATGGAGCCTTCTTTGAGGCGCTTCTCAATTAGAAGCTTGATTCTTTCCTCATGTCCAGTCTGCGTATGAATAACATACCACTTCTTTGTCATGGCCTATCTGATCACAAAATTCACTGCGTGAGAAATAACAAAATCTACCGTTCCAATAAAAATCGTGAGTAAGAATACTGTAATAATCACAATCCATGTCGAGCTAATCAGCTCTTTGCGCGTTGACCAAGATACTTTCTTCATCTCGGTCTTGACTTCCACTAAAAATTTAACTATTTTTTTAATCATTTTGAGAGAAATGGCAGGCCTGGAGGGATTCGAACCCCCAACAAGCGGATTTGGAGACCGCCGCTCTGCCAGTTGGAGCTACAGGCCTTTGTGTAGCCCTAAAGTTACTTAATTTCCTTATGTAATGTATGTTTGCGGCAAAATTTGCAATATTTTTTCAACTCAATCTTTGCCGTGACATTGCGCTTATTCTTGGTTGAATTATAATTTCGGTTTTTACAATCCGGACACGCTAAAGTAATCTGCTCTTGCATATCTAAGCTCTGCTTTGAGAACCTGTTCCCGAAGGGAACTGGTTCCAATTAAATCTCAAACTATTGTTAACAGCTTAACCAAAAAAGCGTGTGCTAAGCTCTGTGCTAGGTGATGATTTCGCTAATTACTCCTGCGCCGACTGTGTGTCCGCCTTCGCGGA
>JBHPFV010000045.1:0-11207 GCA_042571705.1 Candidatus Omnitrophota bacterium | reverse complement strand
CTCTAGTCCAGTGCCATCGCCTAAGAATCTGCCCTGGCCAATGGCGATATAGCTATCGGGGGTGTTGGAGGCTAAGCTCGTACCTTTAAAGGTGACTTCGGCATTGGTTAAGTTAATCTGCGGGTTGATGGTCTGATTCATCAGGTCTAGGTCTACGGCCAGGTTGCCGCCTGGGGCAATGTCAAAGTGTTGGGTATAGTCGCTTCCGGTGGGTGACATCTCCAGGCCTTTATTGGGGTTATCCGGGAAGAGGACGCGTGTATTCGAACTATCTTTTAACTCATTAATACCGTCAAAGCTTCCTTCAGCAAAATGAGCCTGTAAGATTTTCTGCTCTTGGTCTAAGCCTGGGGCTGGATTGCCTTCTAAATCAAGGACTTGATTAGTTGCGGTAGCCACATCAAAGCGTTTAAAGCCGGAAAGCCGCTGAATAGGTTCTGTGCCTTGTTGAGATATGATATAGTTGCTCTTGTCTGCTCCCCATTGATCTACTAAATCCAGGGCTAAGTCCCAATCTCTAGTAGTGGTATTTGTGGTCGGGTCGGTAATACTTCCAAACCTAAATATGGGATCGGCAAGGAGTTTACCTTTGGCTTTATAAGTAATGCCGTTATCTAACTGATGATTAATAGCGTTGGCAAAGAAATCTTTGGGAGATTGTATCAAGACTCCGTCGGTAGTCCGATCAAAGCTGCGCACAAAATTGTTTTGGTGATCGGTAACCATTCTGGAAACGAGTTCCCCGGAAATTATTTTTGTCTTGCCAATTGTGGTGTTTGGCCCAGCCACTAAATTAGTTCCGGCTACACCGGCCAACGAAGAGGCTGTATATCTTCCCAAGTCATCTGTGCCAACTTGGATCGGCAGGTTGGTGCCTTGAGTTAATTTTACTAACCCCGGCTGTTGGAAACTGCTATCCCTGGAAAATAGTGTAAAGGTATCATTGGCGAATTTAACTGAATTCTGTTGTGTTGCCGAAGCCAAGTTGCTTTGATCAGCCGCTGATTCTAGGAATGAAGGCATGAAAGACGTTAAGGCCTCGGCCTGATGAATAATGCCGGATTTGAAGGTATAAGTATTCGCAGCATCATTAACGCTAGCGATGAGGCCCCATTGGGCGCCTTGAGACCAGATGTTGTCTATTTCGGCCAAATATCGGTCCGTTGCCGAAACACTAAATAACGCACCATCCGCGGTGGAAGTAAAGTCTTCATATCCTGGTGCAGCGGGTTGAGTTGGGGAAAGCACTTGCTCTGTGCCTGGTGTAAACCGCCGGCCTAAAGACACACGAGTGGCTAAGTGGCCTTTGTTTATACCGGAAACTGCGGTTTCAATATCTTGGCCTTTAATATCGCGGACATGAAATGGTAAAATATGATTATTACTATCGGCTAAGAAAGTCCACTTATCTCTACTGTCTATCTCTAAATCGAAACGGCCGCCTCTGATCTCGGCTCCGGGAATGTTGCGGACTAGTTCATTGCCGATTAGCATCTGGTTCCTAGTGCCTCCAGACCATTGTGTGCCCTCGCCTAAGGCGTTCTCACCTAAATATCTTCCTTCGGACACAGCAAAATGCAGGCCCAGCACATCTTGCGCCCCCGGAGTAGTAATATGGTATTGCTCATCGAAATATTCACCCCAAACCTTACTTCCCGTGTCAAATTGATAGGCAAAAGGATCAACTGTTCCACTATCCGCTGCACTGGGTGGAACCGAAAGCGGATTCTGTTTAAAGGTAATCTCATCAGGTATCTTGAATCCAATATTATTCCCGGCAGTAATAAAATTTTGACCCGGAACTGTTAGCTCATCAATCTTAGCAAAGCTTTTAGAAGCGTCGAAATTAGCGGAGTTCAATATCTCTGCTTCGTTTAGCAATCTTAAGCCGTCCGGCCCGGCTGCGGTCAAAGGAAGATAGGTCCATTTCTTATTTGAAAGGTCTAAATGCACAGTGCCTGTTTTCTCACCCATAGCAACGGAATAATCTATATTACCCTTAAGGCCCACAGCAGCGGCTCCGGCAGCTGCATCCTTTCCTATAAAGAACATCGCCTTGGTCAAATTCTGATTATTTAAATCCGGGGTAGTAATTGAAAGGCCTGTTCCTTTTCTTAGTCTTTTCGCCCGATCATAAGGAGTAGTAGCGTCGGCGTATTTGGCATAGAACTTGGAGCCAGGGGCATAAGAAATGTGGGCATCCGGACTAATAAAATTATTAGTTTTGGTGTTTTCTAACAATCGGCCCGTCTGCACAATCTGCGGCTCAACTGTTATGCCATTATCTATTGTAAATTGTTCAGCTCTAAGTACATCAAAACCTCGGGGATCATTTATAATTGTTGAGGCGTGTCTATACTCAGGCATAAAATCAAACATGGTTTTTGGCTGAGGTGGCTGCTCTTGGCCTCTGTCTGTGCCGGCGGTGGCTGTAGCATGATTAGTAATAAAATTGCGGCCTTGATCCTGGGTAACAGCGAAAGAATAAGGGGTTTCTTTGAGGTGTTTAGGTAATCCGGAGGTCTTGGTCACGGTAGAAATAGTTACGCCGGCTAAGCCCGGATATCCGGAAGCTTCCGGAGTAGGCGTTAGTTCTCTTTGCAGACGAACCTGCGGATTAAGAAAATCATCGCGTAAATTTTCCAGCCCAATACTGACTGTAGCTGAACTTGCATCCTGATCAACTACTACCGGTTGTCCAATTAAGCCCAAAGACCACCAACTACGACGATTTTCTATGGCTTCGCTCTCAATTGTCCCAGGTAAATTGTTAATATAATATCCGGCGTTATGCGATTGTGGCGAACCAATGCTGGTAACCTTGTCATTGGTGCGTCCGACCCAGACATCGCCACTGAATGTTACCTGCTTGTGGCTATTTTTGTCGCGAATCTCAATTGTTCTAAACTGACTGCTGTCCCACTCTTTCCTGAACGTCGGACCGATGGAACCGTTGCGCATCACTGTAAATTCAGAAGATGTATCTCCGCTAATGCTGTCATATAAGCCGTAAGTATTTAACCCTGCTCCGGGATTAGTAATTACATAAGCC
Organism: Candidatus Omnitrophota bacterium; assembly: GCA_042571705.1. Taxonomy (GTDB): domain Bacteria; phylum Omnitrophota; class Gorgyraeia; order JAFGHF01; family JAFGHF01; genus JBHPFV01. The sequence continues at coordinate 8,155 of JBHPFV010000045.1, read as the reverse complement.
TGATTTTCAAGCAAAATTACCGAACCTAAGTCTCGGCCTCGAGTCCCATTAATGGCCGTAACATCAAAACTTTGATCCACGCGGTAAGTGCCATTTTTGACCTGATCGCTTATAGAGATATCTATAGTTACATCCGTGCCATTCCAGTCTTTATAGGTCTTTTCCCCGCCCCAAGGAACCCACCAATCTCCTGTTGTGCCTTCATCTAACTCGAGTAGTCCCGCTTGCGCGGCTTTCATTCTTGCCAACCTACCTAATTCTTTTGAACCACCAAGCCTTTCATGAAAATCCCCGAACCGACCGGTGTTTGCTGCACTCACAATTTCATTTGTGGGCGCGTAGCGCACCTTACCAATTCCATAATTCTGCGGAGCATATAAATCGCGCTCATAAGACTCCTGAGGGGCGAAATCTAACTTGTTAGCTTGGGCCCGCTCTTCTAAATAGCCAAAAACAAACGGCGTCACCTTCTGCCTAAATTCCCCCATGGGCATATTATTCCAGCCTGATGCCTTTAATAATTCATCACCTAATTTTTGGGTGGGAAGCGAATAATTAGCTTTTCCATTTTTCCATGCCTCAGACACGAGAGTCTCACGAGAAATATTCTGCAGATTACCCATGCTACCAAGGGCTCCGATTGTCTCGGGAGTACCGTGTTCCACAAATTCATTGAGAGTTTGGGCAGTTCCCAGCCAATCTACAGCTGCTTTGCCGGCATTTAAGACACTGGTAAGTTTATTATTCTGATCCCAATTATTTCCTAACCAGCTTCCTGCTGATTCAATTGGATTAGGATTCCATTTATACGGCTCACTATTAGAAGAATAATTATTATCAGTAGCTAACGGTTTAGTCCAGTCGTAATAGGTGGGTGAAGTGATAGTTGGGTCAGAGCTGTATTTCTGCAGGGTCTTGTCGGCCCAGTCTTGATCGCCAACGCCAAGACCGGCAATTCCCGTTCCGGTAGAATTATTAGAGCTACCCACTCCGTATGAGTCTTGCGGCCTATAGCTGTGGTCATTTTGAGAAACTGGACCCATTGAATTTATATCTGGCAGTACAACATCCTGCAATTTGAAATTGTCCAAAGGAGCGTAAGCCGATGAATCCCAGGCATCACTATAATTGCTAAAATCGTTAGCAAAAGGATCTTCGCCGATGCCATGGTCATAATAATCAATCATTGGTTGTAAATTACTCAGGCGGGGATCAGGACCGGGGCCGTCCCATAACAAAAGTGGCTCATCCGGCATTTCCAAGGGAGGGAGATAATCCTGAGCATAGGCGTTTTTGATGGAGAACAAGGACCCTAATCTATCCATGGTCTTCTGGGCCGGCTGTTGAAGCATCTGTTTAATATCGTTGGTAAAGCCAGGGCCGGCCGCCCAGACTATGTCCTGATGCAAAAAGGCGGCAATGACCACACAAGCCACGAATTTAAGCCATGGTTTGCTGCTATAGTCAAACCAAAGGCTCAATTGGCCATAGGCGGCTTCCCGCTCGGTCCTGGATTTCTTTGCTCCAGGACCAGCCTCAGCGCTGGCATGAGCTTGCGCGATTTCTTCCGGTTCTACAGGCTTAATCTGGTTATAGCCCTCGAACAAGTCATGCTTGCGGTATGAGTTATGTACATCAGGTTTATCTTGTTCCATTATCCATCACTTCAGTTTGGTTTAGTCAATGAATCCTTTGACTTTAATCTGGCGCATCGGTTTTACTCGTGTGCTCATTGTCGAATTCATATCTCTCATCTTGAATTCACGCACATTACCGATACTGCTGCCCACCGTAGGTGTCATGGTATTGATCTTTGGCTGCCGGACCTTGAAAGCATTACGCATTTGATTCTGGTTGAGGCCCTCGACTTTCGGGGTGCCCTCCAGACCCTGCACTTTGGCCTGCTGATTTTCAGCCTGCCGCTGGGTTTTTTGCAAAGAATCATTCATCCTACGCTTCATGCTTTCAATCCTCTGCTGCATCTTTTGCATCCTGTCCATCTGTTGGGTGTCCTGTTGGCCAATCTCATCAGCTAACTGGGCCAAGCCTTGAGCCTGAAACAGAAAGATCAGCCCAACCACAATCAAGATGCTTAACCAGGTGCTCTTGCTAAACGTTCCCATCTCTGCCTCCTTTCTTAGTTTTGTTTATTCTCGATAATCATTATTGACGCTCATATTGATTTTTAGGTCGTTTGTCTGACGATTGTCGCTCCTCACTAGAGGGCTCCACGTCCAAGCCAGTCAGCGCCATATTACGCACGCCGGTGGTGGCGGCGCTGCTATAAACGCTGGCGGCCCGGGAACTGAAAGACTCAAATGCTGACTTACTCATGGTCCGGTTGGTCTGGTCTTTCCAGTCTCCGCCTTGCTCCCTAATCTGATGGGCCTGATGTTGCAGACCTGATAAACCGGTGAAGTTGTATAATTGACTGTTGCGCTGGGTATTGCCATAAGCGCTAAAGGCATCTGTTTTGCCATCGCCACTGGCGCTGCCATTATATTTTTGCGGGTCGTAACTAAAGTCGACTATATTACGTTGAGTATTTCTCATGCCCTCGGCAATGCCAGGTTGTTTTTTTTCGCCTGCTAATGTGTGTTGGATCGCATTGGCAGTAGCGGCTACAGTGTAATCAAGGGCCATGGGACTGACGTTGGAGGCCTCGTGCAGCTTTTTCATGCCGTAAAATGCCCCGGCAGTAGCTGCCGGTTCGGCTAGATTTAGCAAGCCTTGGTCCTTCTTATCATCATCGAAATCATTGATAAAACCAATGGTAGCTTGTCTGGTGGCACTGCCGAGCATCTGGGCCCGGGCCTCTGGCTTATCAGCGTCTATTAGTGATGCTGTCACCGCTGTACCCAGACCGTCGGCAATCGCTCCTTTCGTAAAATCATCACCATCCATATAAGCAGCCATCCCTTCTTCGTGCATTGATCCGGCTATGGCGGCAAAACCTAAAGTGCCTAAGGTCTCGCCGGCATAACTGGCCACATACGGGGCCCAGTCTTTATCCTGAAAGGCCGACTCTACGCCAACATGAACTCCGGCCTGAGTAGCGGCAAGGCCAATATGTTCTAACATTCTTGTATCCGAAACTTCGGTACCATCTGCCGAGTCAGAAAATGCCCCCCGGAATGCACCGGAAGCGGTCATGCCGATAAATTGGGCGGACTCCGGATTGGCGCCTAGCTCACGAATCGCTAGTTGGGTGGCGCCCTTGCCGGCTTCAGAGGCCAAGGTACTGGCGCCTAACTTGCCCATATAGGAACCTGTAGAAAGTTTACCTTTTTCACTAAACCCTCCCGGAGACTCGCCAGTAACATATCCGCTAATCGCGCCGGCTCCGGCACCGTAAAGCGCGCCAGTACCATCGCCACCGGTGGCTAAATCACTGGCTCCGCCAATAACCGCTCCCTGGATTGCGCCCTGTAAGATCGGACTGCTCGTGATATTACTAGTTACACTATTAAGTGCCGGACCGGCAAAGGCCGCGCCCACGCTGATGGCCGCGCCCACGGCATTGGCCTTGTTCTGCTGGTCCACGAACTCCAGGACATCATAAGTCTCGCCATAGCTTAAGGCCCAGGCCGGACCCGCAGCCAGAACACAGGCTGTGAGCACCGCTAGCGCCTCCAAGCTAAATTTTCTTTTCCTCGCCGCCTTCATTCCAATCACCCTTTCGTTACTTTAAGAAGGTAATGCCTTGGCTGGCGAACTGTAAGAACACCGGCCCGCCGACCATAATAATTACTACCGGTAAAATACAAAACAGCAGTGGAAACAACATCTTAATCGGGGCCTTCAGGGCCTGTTGTTCCCCGCGCTGAAATTGCCTCATTCTAATTTCCTCACTTAAGGCCCGCAGGGCCTCACCCATTGGCGTACCCATCCGCTCGGCCTGAATCAGTGTGCGCACAAATGAATTTACTTCGGAAATATTCCATCTTTTGGCCATGTTCCGCAGGGCCTCCCGGCGCACACGGCCGATCTGCACCTCTTGCCAGAGTTGAAATAACTCATCTACGATCGGACCGGGCTTGGAGCGCTGGACCACCCGGCGCACCGCAATCATGAAGTCTAAGCCGGCGTCTACGGCCAGGATCAACAAATCAATAATATTAGGTAAGCAGCGTAACACTTCTCTCTTGCGTTTCTCAATTCTGCTCTTTAACCACATATCAGGAATAACGAAACCGCCGATACAGGCAATGACTACCAGAATTGGGTTGGAGAGCACCTTTTGCCAGCCGATTAAAAGCGCCAGCACCAGGGGCAAGAATAAAATCGCCAGTTCCTTAAACACAAAAAACTCATCCACGCTTAACGGCGAACCGGCGGAGACCAAACGGTGGCCGAGGCCCTCGCGTAATGATTTGGAACCGATCCGTGAATTGATTGTAGCCAAAGGTTTAAACAGCGGCTTAAACGCGAAGGTCCGCTTGTCTTTTGTCTTTAAAGTAGAGGCAAACCGCTCTTGGATAAACTTCTGCTTCTCTTTGAAGAAGAAATACTGACTAACCACTATAAAGATGCTGCTAAAAATCAAAGCAAAGATTAGATACGGTATAAAGTTCATCTTACACCTCCACCTTACTTAACTTAAACAGTAAAAAGCAGCCGACAATTTCTAATACGCCGGCAACAATTAACATCAACTTGCCCCGCGGGTCACTAACCATTAGCTGTAAAAATCCCGGGTTGGTATAAAAAACTACGATGGCAAAGACAATCGGCATTAGGCTCATCAGCACCCCTTGTAACTTGGCCTGCAAAGTTAGGGTCTTGACCTTGCCCAGCAACTTGTCTCTTTCCCTTAAGGTAAACATCAGCTTCTCAAACGGCTCGGTCAGGTTACCGCCGGTCTCGCGGGCAATGTCAATAGCCGTAATGATCAAATTCAATTCTTCGCTCTGAATGCGTTTGTTCAGCCTTTCCAAGGACTCATCCAAGGGGATACCCATCTGCGTCTCACGCAGCACCAGTGAAAATTCCTGGGATATCGGCTCGGGCATCTCCTCGACCAGGACCTCCAGCGCCTGCAACAGCGATAAACCGCCTTTAAGTGAGCTGGAAAGCACCATCAGCCCGTCAACGAGCTGGGAGCTGAATTTGTTGACCCGCATTGTGCCCATAATCTTAATTACTATCGTGGGTAAAATCACCCCTAAGCCGGCGGCTAGCATGACTAAGAGTATATTCTTTAAAAAGATGAATACGGCCAAGCCCAGGGCCAAAGGAACCAAAAGATGGACCAATAATAACTTCTTAGTCGAGACATTGAGAAATAATTTATCCAGCTGCTGGGCGGCCCGCTTGACTTGTTTATCCTGATAAGCACCCACTACCTTGGTGCCCACAGGTAAAAGCTGCCAGGATAAAAGCGCCGCCGAAGTAAACACCAAACCGAAAATTAATAATAACATTTTACCCTCACTTTAATTTACAGAGGTTACGTTAGGAAGATATTGGCGACCGCCGCCAAAGATATCGCCGGCTGAGCGCCAGCGATCACATAAACTTCGTTTAACATACTTTTCCATCAAAAGAAATGCGGCAATTAACAGCACAATTAGAGCGACATATTCCAAAATCGAACTGCCTTTTTTGTTTCTTAGTCTTAACATCATTGTACGTTCACCACCTCAGGCAATAAATTATAATACCAACGCACCCGGCTATACGAATAGATCCCGTGAGCCAAGGCCGCGTCCGGATCAGCCGGATCAATGTTTTGGGCCTCATCAGGGGCATCGCGCACGCCGCGGTCAGCGACATAGCGCGACCTCCAGAACTCTCTTTGCCGGGAAAGATAAGAAATCGGTGAAGACTGATCATAACGTTGAACCGAGGTCCAAACCGTGCCGGTTGGCGGCTGCAGCTGAATGCAAATTTTATACCCATACCATTTGCTTTCTCTATCCACATGAATCCTGGGCAACTGAAACTCCGAGACCTCCACGCGGACATGATGCCAGCCTAAAGAATCATTCCAACTATAGGTCGCCTCCTGTTCAATCAGCGGCTCTGGCTCGCGGGTGGCGTTATAAAAATCCACAATATCCTGATTAAAAAGAAGCATCAAATTGCGGAATTCCTCCAGACTGTCAATCTCCGGTGTCAGCGGGTTGTTAATCGCCTCGGTGACCCGCTGGCCTAAAGCCGGGTCCAAGGTGGGGATCATTAGCTGCAATTCCGCCTGCCAAGTGGGAATATTGTTAATGTGGGTTTGGAAGATGCTATGCCAGGTGGCCGTGTTTGTGCCTGTTGGGTCATGCAAAAGCGGGATCCAGGCCTGGCGGGTGTCCACTATCTCATCAAATGTAGCGTTGGTTAAGCCAATCTGGGCGTTAAAGAAGGTGTCGTAGAAGCTATATAAATCCGAACTGAAGTCATCGACCTGATCAGAATTATCAATAGTATCGGCATCGCGGATCCAGAACGTGAAGGTCTGGCCTAAATCATCCAATTCACGCAACAGCACAGTAAAGGCGCCGTCGATCTCAGCGTATTCCAGCACCACTAAAGGCTCTTCGGAGCAGTCACAGACCGGATCATCATCCGGACAGTCGCAAGGCTCGACAATCAAAGGGCGGGTGGCGTCTTCAGTAAAAGTGGTCCGGAAGTCCTCGGCGGCATTGGCAAAGTCCTCCATCAGCGGCAGGAAATTCGCGATGGCCTGACGCACTCCGGGAGTGGCGACGTTATTATCTGCCAGCGCCCGGACCCGTTCCATATACCAATAGGAAAAAGCGGAAATTGTGTCCGTGGTGTCCATGTCCTCATCATAATCGTGGACATCAACTACTTCGGTAGGATCATCCACTGAGTTATTTAACGCATACATGATCGTCTGTTCGGTCAGGCTGCCTTCAAAGGTCATTCTGTCGAATTGCCGCTGTAAGGCGTGCTGGATTTCACCCGGTATCACCGCTACCCGCTGATAGGTGTTATAAGCGGTCAGGCCTAAGGCAGCAACTGCTACGACCGAGCTTAGTCCCCCGGCATTCAACATCGTACCAATACCATAAGCCGAACCCCAGCTCAACACTATGATAATAATAGTGATGACGATATAAAGATTCTGATAATTCCTCTGGCAGTATTCCTCCCGGCCTTCGACATACTTCTGGCTGAGCATATTGGCGTAACTACCCAGATACGAGGCCAGTTTCATCGATGCTCCGTCGGCGGCATTAGCGGTCATGGTCTTTCTATTGGCAATCCGGCCGACATTGACAGTGACCATGACAAACAAAAAGATGCAGATGATAATTAAAGTCACCCAGGTGGCGATCTGGCCGCCCGCGGAATCCTTGCGAAAATGATGCCAAAATGTATAAATGCCGCTGGGTTTCATGATTTAACGCTCCTCAGGAAATACATGCGCTTGCTGATACTCATAGCCCTCGGTATAAAAATGGATCGAGGCGTCGGCTGTACCTGGGCCTCCGCCATTGAGATTGCCGCCGCCCAGCCGGGTGCGGGTGCGCTGAAATACGCTCTGGCGCTCCACGATGTTGCGGTTGAACCAGAAAAAGAGATTAATCGTGCCGACAAAAAAGACAAAGATTACGATAAAGCCTAAGATTGCCTCTAGCGTCACTTGCCCCCGCGCAAGATTAATGGGGCGTGGACCATGTTGATGTTCTTTGAGTTTCGAGTTCATCATTGATTGGGTACATCCCATCTGCATAACCGTTTCCGTGCGCATCCCGATAACCTGACTCAACTAAAATTGTGCGATTAATCGTTTCCAGGACGTTTACGCTATCTGTGGTGGTAATCCCGCCGGCGTCTTCCTGGCGGCTGAAGGACGAGCCGCCTAAGACCTGAAATCTTTTGGTGTAGTCATCCTGCAGGCCGCCTTTTGCTCTTCCGTCCGGAAACAACGGCTCGCTAAAGTTGATGTCGCCTTCCTGGTAATCAAGCACGCCTAAGCGGCCGGCGGTTCGGTCTAAGAGCATCACATACTCCTCAAAACCATCATCGTCTACATCGACTACATCGCCCTGGGAAATCTCATCAAAAGTAACCACTACCCATTCCCAGGCCGGACCGCCTCCGCTCCAGTTAGCGATATCTTGCTTCTGAAATAACACTCCTAATTCCGCTTGCGAATATTCATTGAATCCGGCTGTAGTAAATGAATAACGCC
>JBHPFV010000044.1:0-12245 GCA_042571705.1 Candidatus Omnitrophota bacterium | reverse complement strand
GCCCAAGGCGGCGCTAGTGAAATTCTCGGCTGAGATATAAATAGTATTATATTGGTGGATATAGAAAGGATAATCACTCTTCAACTGCTCGGCCAATAGATTATAGTAAATCTGGCGCAGTTGTTCGCTGGTCTTACAGATCTTGATTGTGCCCTGAAATTTATCATAAAGCTGCATATCCAGAATGTCTGAGACCCTGATAAACAGGGTATCCAGCATTTCGGCCAGCTCTTTTTCCGCAGAAGGCGCGGCCTTTTGAGTCCGGCCGGCCAGGATTCTCTCGGTTAGGCTGATGTTCAGCTGATCTGAGAGTCCCGGCAGATCTACTTCGGGATCATAGAGTATGGTAAAATAATCGCTGGATATTTGTTTGGCTACGATAAATCCGTCCTCAACCGCAAACACTAAACCGCAGTAAGAGATCAGAATAATCGCAGTTATGGATATTATCCGCTTTCTCAACATTAGTGTTTTACTTTTTTCTTGAGCTTCCTGGCCATCTGGTTGAACTCACCAGCCAAACCTTTAAGCTGGTCAAATTCGCGCAGGTTTATTTCAGTCGAAAAATCACCTTCGCCTAAACCATGCATTGCCTTCTTTAACCGATAAAGCGGCCCGGCAATCTTATGCGAGACAAATAAGGTCACCAGGATGGTGGCTAAGCTGACCAAGATCAACACGATCAATACTGTCTGAATCAGTACCGGCAGCAGAAAATCAGCGGTGGTCTTGACCACTACCTCTGAATTGACAATGGTGACTGTGGTCGAATGCAGCGATACATAATAGAGTATGCCGGCAGTCAAGGCCCCTCCGGCAATCACCAGCAGGCAAAATTTAATAATAAACCTGGCCTGAAAAGACCGTTCGATAAAGTAATTCCTGCGTCGATCAAGGTTACCCTTTTTTATCTTTGCCATTTTATAACGCCCCCCGTCTTATTACTGTCCGATCAGTCCCTGATTGATTTCTATTTGTGTGTTTTGCCTTAATTGGGTGATCCAGTTATTCATCGCCTCTGATTCTTTAGATCTGATCAATTCCAGCTTTAATTGCTCTTGGGCCTGTTCATACGGCTGGCTGACTTCACCGCTCATCGCTTTTAAATTGTAGAGTTGGCGGAGTTGCTCCTCATTGACCTGTATCGAGCCGGAAATCTGCCTGCTCTTCTCATCCAGGACTATTTTGAGCAGTGACTGCTCCCAGAATCTCTCAATCATCCTTAAGAAGCCCGGCTCCTTATCCAAGCCCTTTTGCTGGGCAACCTGCAAGATCAGCTTGCGATTAATCAGGTTATCCAGGAATTGTTCTCTGGCCTGTTGTGTATCCTGGCGGGCGTAAATCGAATCCTTAAACTCGGTCTCAAACCTGTCCTTGGTAATCTCATAATCACCGATCTTGACCAGGACTTCTCTTTTTTCCTGCGGCTGGCCGCAGCCGGCTGCGGCAATACAGAGCAATATTGCTAATATGGCTGTTTGTGTTCTCATTTTATCCTCCGTTATTTTTCTTTATTATAGCTCTTTCTTGAGGATTTTACCATAAAAAAAGGGGCAAATTTTAGTTTGCCCCTTTTGAGAACTTTTAAGCTTTGGCTCAGCGTTATCTTTACCTGTTCCTTTTCCTGTCTTCCTCGAGCAAGCCAAAATATGGCGCCGGGCGGTTAACATTGATATTGCCGTCGATAAAATCGTATGCCGCGGCATCTAATTGGATGTCGTCAAAGGCCTGTGCGTCTGCGGTGGTGATCGGATGATAGGCATAGACACCCAGAGGTTTTGCCGGCGCGAAACTAAAGTACTGGCTGGGATCCAGGATTTCGTAATAGACCCGCTGCTCCTTCTCGATTGACTCCCAATGACCGCTAGGTTCTGGAGGTGGTGGCGGAGGCGGCAGAGAATACAAGATAAACGGTCCCAAATGCGCTGTTGGTGATTGCACTGTCCCGTCAATTGTAGCTACATGAAACCACCAGGAACCATCAGCCAAGACATGAGAAAGATTGGTAAAGCTCCAATCTCCGCTGACCAGATCAAAAGACTCATCATACGGATCAACCGAGGCATCGGCATTGGTGCCGCTGAGATTATCCCAGAGATGAGAGAAGTCATAAGGATGCCCTAAATCGATCTGCTGAGTCCCCGGTCCGCCTACGCTGGGCGCGTTCAATTTAATGTTATGGGCAATCACATCAAAGTCTCCCGGAGCCTCACCTAAATCAGCGTCAAGGATCGCGGTTTGGGAAGTAACTTCCACATTACCGTTTTGGGCATCAACCAGGGCTAAAGAGACATCACCAACTGCGTTGATGCTGGCATCGCCGCCTTGGGTGACTATTTGTGAACCGGGGGCCATTGAATATACGCCTCCGGCATCTCCGGTAAATCCATAGCCGGGAACATTATCCGGCAGGGCCCACTTGGCCTGGACCTGGGTATTGCCGTCATTAAGATAAGGATGGTTAATTAAGTGGGTCGGGCTGTGCAGATTAGTCGGTGGATCAGGCGGCAGATAAGGGTTATGCACGGTCACATCACCGGCAGGAGTATGTATAATATCGCCTTCGGCGGTAAATATTACCGGGCCGTAACTGTCTACCGGGGCCTCCACATTTAAATCGCCTGGTGAGCCTAGATCGACATCGATATTGACTTCACCGCCAACAGCATAGTTGGTAATGCCGTTATGGCCGGAAGTAACACCGGGCAATAACCCGTCCAAAGCGCTTGTATCGATAATGTTTAAATTGCCTTTGTTGTTGAGCCGGATATGGTTAGCGCTCTTGTTCAACGCGGAAACATTAGCTACCTGCGTGGCGATGCCGCCATTAGCGCCGGTACCGCTGACTCCGGTGTTGGAATGAAGCATCAGCCGGTTGGCCTTGATCTCTCCGGAGACCTGCTTAATGTAACCCTGGTTAGCGGTTAAGAATATATCCGGGGCATCCAAAAGCGCAGCCGGCGGGCTAAGCCGCTCTATTCCGGTCACAAAGTCAATCACCGCGTCATTGAAATCCTGATCGCCGTTATTGAGCATATCCTCCCACCAATACTCGGTGCCGGTAGCCTGCAGCTTGACTGGGTCAAGATGGTCTAAGCCATCGGCATTTAAAGCGGGATTTTGAAAGTAGGTGTAAATGCCTAAGGATCCGGCATCAAAAACTGTATAAAGACCCTGCGGCTCACCCGGCAGGCTGGCCAATCCGGACCCGGAGGTCGGGGAGGTGCCGTCTTTACCGATATCCAACCCTATTGAAAGAGGAATGATAAATGCCCCGTCGTTGTAATAATAGCCGAATTCTTTAAATTGATAGGACCGGCTGCCGCTTAAATATTCCCAAATATAGTTCGAGAGGATCAGGTCTTTAAGCGGATTGCCGATGATAATGTTTTGCTCGGCATAGGCGTCAATAGTGCCCTTGGCCAATTGGATGGTGCCGTTTAACTCTACATTTTGATTAGACTTTAGCAGGACCTGCGCGCCATCGGTTTGCTCTAAGTCATTGGCCTCAATAATCCCGTCATTGTTGACTGCTGAGACAAATACCGAATCTAAGATCTCGGCGGTCAAGATGACCTTGCCGTCATTGGCCACAATCTTTCCGGTGTTATTGACCGCGGCGTATTCGCCATCGTCATTGCGATTGGTGCCCTGCGTGATATCAACTACTACGCTAATGATTCCGGCCGGATCCAGATTTAAGGTAGCTTTTTCAGCTCCGGCCAGCACAACTGTGCCCAGGTTAGCCTCAATCAGGCCGACATTCTTGACGCTGGAGCCTAACAGGGCCACATAGCCGCCAGGCCGGCTCATTGTAGTCAAGGTGCCATAATTAACCACTGAACCACCCGGGCCGGCGAAATTGAACACCTGATTATTCAGGTCCATAAATTCAGCGTCGGTCATATCTAAGCCTAGTGTTGAGGCCACCAACCCCGGGGCATCAACTACTGAATTTACGCCGAAGATAATCTTGTTCGGGTTAATCAGAAATACCCTGCCGTTGGCAATGATCCGGCCCAGGATATATGAGGGATTGCCGCTGATCACTCTATTTAAGGCAATGCTTGATGCCCCCGGCTGTATAAATTGAACTAGTTCCGCCTCACCGACTGAGAAGCCAAGCCACTCGGCAATCATCCGCTGAGTACTTTGGTTGACTTCCAGGGTCACGCCGTCCGGTAAGTAGTCTAAGGTGGCGGTTCCTTCAACCACGCTGCCCCCTTCTGGTAAGGCATAGATCAGCTGGGGATGAAAAAGAAAACACAGCAATATGGCAATGGTCATTTGTTTCTTCAGAATGTTATGCATTACAATCCTCCCTTAATTAAATCTTATAGCGAAATTCAATCCAGACATGAGCGTGGTCGCTATCCGAAGGGGTTGGGCCACTCAGGGGATAACCGACCTCAATACGAATTTCCAATTCTTCAGGAATAGTTAACCTGCCGCCAAAACCGGCGGCTCTGATGGTGGTGTGCTCATCTTCGCCGGCCTGGGGGTTATTTAAAGTAACTCCACCGATATCAAAGAAAAAGACAAACCGAAAGGTGTCATAGAGCTTTTCTTTGCGAAAGGGCACGGTGAAATCTCTGGAAAGGCCGTAACAAGGCACGGACCACTCCAGGGCCGAATAGAATCCCTGATCACCGGAATATTCACCAGGCGGATAGCCGCGTACACTGGTGGCCCCGCCGATTTGAAACTGTTCGGCGGCGACTAAATTATAATTGCTCAATTGAAACGAATTTTTTAATAGTACCCAGGTTGAAAACGGCATCGGCTGCAATCTGAACACGTTAAATACGCCTTTGGTGAATTTACCGCCTGCGCCTGCCCGGGAGGCATTGGGGTCTTTGGCTTCCATCGACCCTAAGAAATCAGCAATGCCGGTCTCTAAGGCGGCAGTCAGCACTGTCCGGCCCCAGTCATCTTCGGCATCCAGATCAAAGCCGGCCTTGATGATGCTTAATTCATCGTGTGATAGTTCTGCTCCCGATAATTCATTGGTGATGTCCTTGACATCGAGCCCGAAGTTTAAACGCATATCCCAGTTGTCTTTTTCCACTAGACGATAATTTGAGAATAATCCGAAAATCTTCGCCTTTCCTCCTGAGTCCAGGCCAGCAAACTCCTGCCCCAGCTTCAATTTGCTAAACAGCAGGTGCCCGCCTAACTCCAGGCGCCGGCTCAAAGGATAGGTATATCTGCCCTGCTGCAAATAAAGGTGTGAATCTTCGGCCATTTGCCCTTTAATGTAAAGCTTATCGTCCTGGCCAAACAAATTATTATGCTCAAAGACTAAAGAATAGCGGTCACGGCCGATATAGCGTGAGCCGTAATTATCATAGTTAAAGCCCACATGCATCGGCAGGCGGTCGTCTACTTCCACCACAATGTCTGTTGTGCCCGGTTCTTGACCGGGAGTAAGCACGGCCTTGACGGTGCGGTCAGGATGCTCGTTAATATAAACCAGGGACCGCTGCAGGGCTGAATAATCAAAATAGCCCTCAGGCTCAATCCCGATTCTCTTCTTCAAAAGCGGGGTGGAGAAATGTTTGTTGCCTTTTATCCCCAGCTGGCCTAAAGTGCCCTCAACTACCCGAATAATCAGCACACCGTCACTGATGGTCTGCGGGGGTAGATAGGCCCGCGAGGTCACATAGCCTTTTTTACGGTAGGCCGCGCTAATCAAATCAGCGATTTTCTGCATCCCTTGTACGGAAAGCTCAGTGTTCTCAAACGGGGCAATAACCTCGCGAATTTCCTGATCGGTCAATAGCACCGCATACTCAACTACGATTTTAGTGATTAAGACCTTTGGCCCTTCATCAGGAAGCACAATCTCCTCAGTAGGGGCTTCTTTGGCCACTTCCCGCTTCTCTTTGACCCGCTCCTCTAATGTCTTAAATTTCTGCGATATCTTTTCCCGGGAGGAAACAGCGCCTGCTGTCTGTGAGGCCGGGGCTTGTTGGGCCAAGGCCAAAACACTATAAGCGAATAGGGCTAAAATGACTCCAGCTACGATCAAAAGCTTTCTCATGGGCTTATCTCCGTTTTATATATTAGGCTTACTAATATAAAGAAAGCAATAACTGTGCCAAAGGTGAGAATAGTAGCTTACGGGTATGTAACTTGTTGATGTGCCTATAGTTAATTTTTGGCAAAAATAACTAAAAGATTGCGTGAAAGATTGCTTGGTGAGACTGTTGATTTATTTCGACACTACTTGTCTATTTATTCAATAAGTACTACGCCGTAATAGTTGCCCTGGCAGTTCTGGGTCCTTAACGGCTCTATGGGGAAACCATGGGCCCGGACAGTGCTGAATACATCTATGCCACAGGCCTCCATTGATGGCCTGGCCTTCTCCGCGTGCTTACAGGTATCAGCGCATTCCTCACAGAGATTACAGGGGCCGGCGCCCAGGCCTAAGGCCTTGTAATACCCATCAAAGAAAAGCTCTCTTTCTAATCTGGCCACAATAGTAGTAATGCTAATTTGCTTATCTACATGCGCCAAAAGCGCGTATTTGTAATTTGCCAACACCTTCTTGGTCTCTTCAGGAGTCGGCGAATTTGGCGGACAGGTCAAACACCCGCCATAGCCATCACAGCCAAATTGGCATTTCATCCGCACCCATTCAGCTGTAACTATGCTCCGGGCCGGAATAATCTTGGCCTCTTTTATCCCCAGCCGCTTGGCTCTCTGTATATATTTGGCGAATTTATCCATGCGCTACTTAGAGATCCTAAGATACGTATATCTTCCCACTCTGTTCGCTTAGCTCTACCGGTATAAGCTTTGATCCGCTAGGAGCCGGCCCTTTGAGTCTCTTGCCGGTCAGTGGATCGAAAATCGCGCCATGCCATTGACAGACTAATTCATCGGCAGTTAATTTTGTCGGTCCGCCTTTATGCGTACAGATATTTTCAAAGGCCTTGATCTCCCCGGCATTGTAAAGCAGGATTGATTTTTTGCCCTGATAGACGAAATTTACCGCTTCACGTTGCTCTAGCTCTTTTAGCCCGATAATAAGATTGTCTTCCCCGACAGTTATTTCATCAATCTTTTGCTTGGTGCTGGACCCAAAAGCGATTAAATCACCGCAAGCGGTAATAGCCAGCGTAGCTAAGGCAGTTTTGGCTCCTGTTTTTAAGAACTCACGTCGGGTGATTTTCTTACGCATGGACCATTCCTTTCTTCTAATTGTATAATCGAAACACTAAGTTGCCGATCAGTAAAGCCGGCAATTGCGCATCGTAAGGCGCCTTCAGCCAATATAGAATAGCCGCCATTACGCTAACCATTATACCAAAAGCGAGCTTCTTGTGCGAAGAAAATGGTGATGTCTTAGGCTCAATCAGCATAATAAAGATAAAGAAGTAATTGGCATATTGTATCTGCTCAAGAAACGCACTCTTAAACCAAAACGACTGAATACCGCAGATTAGACAATAAGTCAGAAAATAGGCGTAGACTATGGGAAGTTTTCTGATCCGCCAGACAAAATACAGCCCAAAAGGGATAATGATCGACCAGGTATATGCCCCATGCCAGTGCATAGCCTGTTTAAATATTACTACGACTAATAAAATCCCCAGGCCGGCGGGATTAAAAATGTGCTGACCTTTAAAACGGATTACATGCTTAGAAGCAATCGCCAGGATGCCGGCTAATAAAAACAGCCACCATGCGGCGTAACTAGACAACACAAATCCGATAATCAAACCCGTAATTACAGAGCTGTCAGTTATCTTGAATTTTTTAACCTTAAGAAAAGAAAACAGCGCATCCGCCGCCACACAGGATCCAACAGCGACCATGCTCTTGATGAAGAAAAGGCTATCCGCGTCGCGCAGAGACAAAAAGACCAAATACGCAAATAAGAATAACGCTAATTGTCCTTTCAACCCAATCTTCTTCATCTCTGTTTACTTTACCTCGGCTAGAAACTCACCGGCAACCGCACTTTTCTCCTCGTCCGGTAGACAAATATAAATTTTACCCGGTAATTTTCCATCTGTTTGGCCGCCAAACTCAAGGCGCATAGCATAATCTTCCATGAATATTGCGGTCTCAGGAGTCGTTTGATCTTCTGGCTTCCATTTCATATGGATGTGTGGTGAATCAAAGCCGGTTGTTTTAGTGATATCAAAGGTTCTATTCTCTATGGTTTCATCTTTTTTCAGAAATAAAAAAATCATCAGTTCAAGGTCAGCAAAGAAGTCTTGCCCTTGCCGAAGATGCAAGATGCTGCCCTGGTCCAAGGTTGCCTGCTCGCAAGTGAATGCACGGCCGTGAATAATTCCCTGGGCATTTGTAGTCGGTATAGCCACACCAGTTAAGTCTTCTCTCCATTCAAGCGCACTGGTAACTACAACAGCTTGAATATCTGTTTGCAGAACTTCTGCAGTGGCACTTACCGCTTCAATAACTTCAACAGATGCCCGCTCGATCTTTTCTATTTCCGTATTCTTGTCAAAATGTAACACCGCGTGTCCGGAAGCCATACCAATCTTTATATCAACCATTTCCTCTGTCTCTCCAATAATCTGCCCTCTAACGATATCTCCATTTTTAAGCTGAATGGTGTCCGGATTAAGGCTGGTAGAACTGGCGGTCTGGCGTATCGCCCTTTTCCTCTGGGGTTTGCTTTCTGCTGGTTCAGACTCGCGACTCTGATCTTCTCTGCCCCATTGGTCAGGATCTTCTTCTTGATCTTCTGGATAGCTATCCTCGATTTCAATTCTAACTTCTTCCGAAATCTGGGCAACCTGTTGTTGAAGAGCTGGAATAAATGTGCCCATCATTGCGGCCCCATAAATAAAAATGCTGATAATCATTAAACCAAACCCTCCTAGCCAAAGCATAATGACCTTTCCCTTATTCTCACTATTATACTGGGCAAAGGCAAAATAAAAAATATAAAAGGGCACAAGCAGAGTTAAAAGCCCTGTACCTATACTTTTCTTAAATGCCGCGACTAAGAGGATAATGCCCCCAATCAAGGATGCTACTGCCCCAGCTGCATATAAGAATAGCCCCATCTTGATACCTCCTTTTGACTAAATGAAAGAACCGCTTCCTAACTCAATCGGGAAACCCTGCCCGCCATGTTTTAGCGATGGCAGGCGGGTGTCCCCTTAATTATACTCCTCACATAAAAAAGCCTCAAGTATTATCTTGAGGCTGTTTAAAAATATGTGATTAGGAGGAGTTCGCGTTTATCCTTTAGCTTGGGTAAGAGGAAGCTTGATGGTAAAGATGGTGCCAGGTTCTTCATTGGGGTTGGCTGGTGGGTTGGTGTCAACTTCCAGCTCGCCATTATGGTCGTCCACGATATGCTTAGCCAGAAAGTAGTTAATACCACCTACGTTTGAGCGCTCAGGGAAATATTCCCCTCCCGAACTGAGCGTCTCTTTCTGCATCATCTTAAGCAGGTCTCCCCCTGTATCGGTGATTTTGATCTCGATTGGCCTTTGTGAGTTTTCTGTCTGATAGGCCTTGATGTCTAAAAACCGCTTTTTCCTCGCTGCCAAGGCATAATAGGAATTTAACAGCAGATTAGGCAATAAATAGTTGAAGCTGGGACGAGTCACAATCTTCGGTAAACTATTGGAGATATCGGTACTAATCTTGGCATCAATTTTGATTAATTTGGGCTTTACCTTTAAAATAGCGCCGTTAATGGTTGCTTTGATATCAGTCAAAATTATACTCTTTTCATCAGTAGTCTCTCTATAATTTTGGATAGCGTCTAAAATCATCACAATTGCGTCCATAGACTCCAAGGCAATCTTGCGGTACTTCTTACGGTCTTCTTCTGTACCAAACTCCTGAGCCCCGGTCAAGAAAAAGCGCAATGAATTAAGCTGGTTACGGAACTCGTGGTTTAAACCATCCAAAAGGTTAGTCATCCCGGCCATTTTTTCAGCTTGAATGAGCTTCTTCTCAAACTCAGAAATCTCTTCTAGGAAACGCAGCATCATTGCCGATTGCGTGGTAAAGACAAAGATAAAGCCCATTTCTTCCGGAGTATAAAGCTCACCGGATGATTTATTGCCTAGATTAAGTAAACCTACCAATTCCCCCCTTAGCTTCAGCGGCAGACTGATTTGGGCGTTTAAGATTTCCAGATCTCGCCGGACCAAATTAGCGGCATTTTCCGGCAAAATTTTATTTACTTCGTCCTTAACAACCAATCTAATCTCGTTAGATTTGCTTAAAGTAGCGATCAGATGATTGGATTTCCTAAAGGCAATGGACTTAATCTCCTCATCCTCTCCTGATGAGGCAATGACATTAAAAAGATCGCTTTGATGGTCAAGCAACATTAAAGAACAAATTTGCGGACTCAGGCTGTCATTAACTGTTTTAACAATCAACTCGGCTAATTCCTTAACATTGCGACTCTTAATAACCTGAGTTTCTGTATATCGTCTAAAAACCTCTTTAAAATCCTGTCGCGGCCTCAGAAAACGGCTTATTTTATCGCTAAACTTCCTGTGCACAGAATAAAAGATAGTCATGGTGAAAAGAGAAAAAACTATTATCAGTTGCGTATCTACAACTTCCGCAATCTGCAAAACTGATTTAACCGTAAAAAAAGCGGCAATCGTGAGCATTGCAAAAGATAAAATTTTAGCTAACAATTCTTTAAATATTATGTCAACGCTCATCAGGTTGTATTTAATGATTGCATAGGCAACAACTAAAACATAAATAGGTATTGCATAAGTTCCGTAGGGGAAAATAGGAAAAATTTCTAAATTTATAAGGATAGTAAAATTCTTTAATCCACCTAGATAACCAAATACTGAAGCCCAAAGTAAGTATTTTATTTGATTTTTCCTAATCCCAGTTGCAGCTAAAAATGCTCTCAACAGCTTATAAAGAGCAAAGACAACACAGATAACAAAAAAGATAAAATAAATGGGATAAATCGTGCCTGGGGTTGGATAACTATAAGTGGCTTTTAGAGTAATGCCTTGGACAAGTAATTGCGTGAAGAAGTTAAAATACAGAAATATTCCTGCAATTAAATAAGCTATTCGCAGAAATTTTCTGCTATGCTCCTCTAAGAATGCGAAGACAAAGTGCAAGAAGAGAGTAGGAATGAAAATGGCACCGAGATGAAGAAGCCTTCCCCATAATAAAGCATGATCTTGGAAAGTAGGTGTGAACTTTGTAACGCAGAAACTCCACAAAGAAATAGTGAAGGAATATAAGGCAAAAGTTACATAAATTCTCCTTCGCCATCTACCTTTAAGCAGCACAAAGAATCCCAATAGGAAAGTTGCAACAGAGGTTAGTGCTGCAGAAAAAACAAAATGATTAAAATAATTCATACTTTCTTAATACTATAAAATAGATAGTTATTATGATCTTGTATGTTTTCAAATCGCATTTCTGCTTTATCTTTAATATCTTCTGTCCAAGACAATAATTCTTTTTTCGTTCTGTGAAGCATATTCCATTCTCCGAGTAATTCATAATATGCTCTATGGCTACTATTTTCTAAATCGGCATTACAAACGATCAAGGTTCCTCCACTTTTTAAAGATTGGAGGAATTCTTTTATCAATCGAGAACATATCCTCTCGCTCAAATAATCAAATACTCCAGAAATATATACAAAATCGTTATCAGCAGCTTTAGTCTTTAATGCTGTATCTTTTATGATACCAATTATATTCTTTTGAATATATTCGATAGTAAGAAAGTGTTTTTTTTCTTCATCTAATTTACTAATTTTATCGCTTACATAATCTAAAGCTCTTTTTTCAAAATCTAAGCATTTAAATAGTAAAGGCTTATTGATTTTTCCTTCTTCTAAAAGCTCTGTTAATTCGCGAAGCGGTCCGCTTCCTATGCTTAAAATTACAGCTTTGTTCTTTTTATTAATAGTTTCTAATATCTTTCCTTTAAAGAATTCTTTGCGTCTAACATTAGAGCAAGAAACAGGAATATTGCAAGTATAATTGTTAATAAGCATTTCATATGATGAACCTCCCAAATAATTATTACCGTTAAAATTATAGATATAATTCATAATCATAAAATCTCCTGAGTATCCAAGAGGCTTTCTATGTATATGCCTGTTTATTTCTGTGGGGATTTCTAGCAAGTGGTGCAACATGTGTTGGTAATAACGTTGGTGCTGCTTGAACTTCTCTTTATCTAATTTTGATACAATTTCCCAAACTTTATAAAAATGAGAGTCAAACGCATCAAAATATGTT
>JBHPFV010000043.1:0-14693 GCA_042571705.1 Candidatus Omnitrophota bacterium | reverse complement strand
CAAATATTTATTTGAAAAATGATTATTTTTTTGCTAAATTAATCAAAAGCGGCATTAAATCCGGTCCGGACAAAGTTCCTAGCTTGCCTCTACGGCAATCTTGTTCTGAAAAAGTTAAAGCCTGATCAGGCTCAATGCCGCCGGTGGAGATTAAAACCGGCACCGGATCAGCCGAATGCGCCTTCAAAATACAGGGCGTAGAGTGATCGGCAGTTACACAAACTAAGTTAGTATTTAAATCCAGCTGAGGAATTAAATTGGCGAAGAAATATTTATCAATAGCCTGGATAGATTCTTTTTTCTCTTGGGCCAGACCATCATGCGCTGGCTCATCCGGGCCTTTGATGTGGACATACAAGCCGTCAAAATTCTTTAAGGCCGAAAGCACTTTTTCCGCGCGCAAGGTATAATCTTTTTTTAAATCCCCTGAAGGCAAAGGGATTTCGATTATCTGCATGCCGGTCAAAAGCGCGATTCCCCGCTCTACCGGCATCTCCACAAAACAGCCAAAATTTACGCCAAACTTATCTTGGATGCTGGGCAGTTGGGGTAATCTATCCCCGGCATCGCGGGTCAGAACTAAATTTGCCTTTAATTTTCCTGTGGCGGTTCTCTTTTTGTTGGTCTCGGACTCATCCAGTATTTGATGGCTTTTGTCTACGAATTCATTGGTCAGCTTAGCGGAATTAAGCGCCTCGACTAGATTCTCTTTGCCGGATACCGGCTTGCAGACCTGTAATACCTTTTCAAATTTTTCTTTGGCCACGCCAAAATGGCCAATCTTATCGTATGCCGGATCGGTGTTAGTCACTTCCGCGGAAAGTTTGCCCGCCCGCGGACTAATCACTAATACCCCGCGGTGGCCGATAGTGTTCTTAAATATAAAATTTGCCTCTACCGAAGATAATTTTACTTTTGAGTTAATCTCGGTAGAAAGCTGCGTAGCTTCCTCGGTAGTCAGGTTGCGTCCGACTCGGCGGTCGAGTATATTTTTACCTTCTCCCAAAGTAGCAAAATTAACCCGATAGGCCAAATCCCCATCTTGAACCTGAAGCCCTTCAGCGTATGATTCTAAAGGACCGCGTCCGGTATAATATTTTTCAGCATCATAGCCGAGGATGCTGATCACGGCAATATCTGATTCCGGGGCAATATCCTTACCTACGGTATGCATTAATCCGCTCTGGCCTTGTTTGGCTAAATTATCCAGATAAGGTGTCTGGGCGGCCTGTAAAGGAGTTTGGTTATTTAAATCCGGGTGCGGCAAATCTCCCAGCCCATCTAAAACAACATACAAAATCTTTTTCATTTTTCTCACCCCTACATCTTTGATAAAGTGATGTCTTTCTGTCCCTGGTACTTACCCTTCTTATCACGGTAAGAAATCCGGCAGGCCTGGTCTGATTCGAAGAATAATATTTGAGCAACGCCTTCAGCGGCATAAATCTTGACCGGCCGCGGCGCAGTATTGCTAATCGAAATAGTCAAGTAACCTTCCCAGCCCGGCTCCAGCGGAGTAACATTGACTACAATCCCGCAACGGGCATAGGTGCTTTTGCCGACTACTATGCCTAAAACATTATCCGGCATCTTAAAATATTCTAATGATCTGGCCAAGACATAAGAATTAGCCGCAATGGCGCAGGTATCCTGTTTAATATAGCGGAAAAATTCTTCTTTAACGCCTTTGGGATCGACAATTAACTCTTCTGGCGGGCTGAATAGTTTAAATTCATCGCTTAAGCGGATGTCGTATCCGAAACTAGATGGGCCGTAAGAAATATTCCCTTGCTTAACTTGACTCTCTACGAATGGCGCAATCATCTCTTTTTCCTTGGCCATTCGGAGGATCCATTGATCAGGTTTGATAGACACTTTTTTAGTTTAAAGTTTAAAAGTTAAGTTAACAGCGGGAGTAGCCGCAGGCACTACAAATCACGCAACCTTCGATATGGTGTAAGGCGCTGCCGCAGTCAGGGCAAACCCCGACAATATTACTGACCTTGACTTGAGTAGCAATGGTCTCTATTTTTTGTGACTCCGATGGCTTTTCCGGGTCAAGCTGAATTTGTTCCGGCGTCGGTATCTGCTGATCGCTCTTCTTACTTAAACGCTCTTCAATTACGCGGGCGATGGCGTCAGCACAAGAAAAGATCCGGCCTTCTTTACTCCACGAAGGCGAGGGGCAGCGAATACCGCGTAATTGATCAATAATTGACTTTAAATCTACATCCGCGCGCAGGGCCAAAGAAACCAAGCGGCCGATGGCCTCAAGCTGCGAGGCCGCGCAACCGCCGGCCTTACCCATTTGCATGAACACCTCAAACGGCAGGCCTTCTTCATCTCCATTAATGGTAATGTAGAGATTACCACAACCGGTAGTAATCTTAGTGGTGGTACCGGTGACTACCTTTGGCCGCGGCCGCGGTGAAATAGTGATCGAAACCCCGGACTTCTCCCGTCCTGGCTCAGGTTGTTGTTGGCCCAGATTTAAGACTTGCTCTTCGCGGCTGCGGTCACGGTAAATAGTCACTCCTTTGCAGCCTAATTCATGGGCTGCCTTATAGACTTTCTCTACATCCGCGACTGTGGCCTGTTGAGGAAAATTTACAGTTTTGCTGACCGCGTTCTGCGTGAATTCTTGAAAAGCCGCTTGCATGCGAATGTGCCATTCCGGAGCGATGTCGTGTGAAGTCACAAAGGTGCGCTGAACATCTTCCGGTATCTCCGGCAGCCCTTGAATAGACTCACCCTGCGAAATCATCTTCATCAATTCTACAGTGTAGAAATCCCTTTTTCTAGCCACTTCAGCGAAGACCGGATGAGCCTCAGGCAACCCTTCTTTGTCTAAGACTTTACGCAAATAAGAAAGCGCGAAGATCGGTTCGATGCCGCTGGAGCAATTGGCGATAATACTTAAGGTACCTGTAGGGGCAATAGTAGTTAAAGTAGCGTTACGTAACCTTAGCCCGTCTTTAACATTAAAAATACTTTGCTCAAAGTTATCAAATACACCCCGTTCTTTGGCCAGTTCGCAAGAAGCCGCGGTGGCTTGATCTAAAATGAAACTCATCACCTTGCGGGCCAGTGAAACTGCCTCCGGAGAATTATAAGAAATCTGCAGCTTTACTAACATATCGGCAAAACCCATCACGCCCAGACCGATCTTGCGGTTGGCCTTGGTAATCTGTTCAATTTTATCCAGAGGATACTTATTCATATCAATTACATTGTCCAAGAAACGCACCGCGATTTTTGCGGTTTCACCCAGTTTATCCCAATCGATCGCGCCCTCGGCCACCATTTTGGAAAGGTTGATGCTGCCGAGATTGCAACTCTCATAAGGAAGCAAAACCTGCTCTCCGCAAGGATTGGTGGCCTCATATTCCGCTAGCTTCGGGGTGGGATTAAACTTATTCATCCGATCAATAAATATTAATCCCGGCTCACCATTTTTCCAAGCCATTTGAATAATCTTATCAAACACCTCTTTGGCATTGAGTCTGGCGGTCACTTCTTTAGTCCGCGGACCAATTAAATCATAATCCTGGTTATTTTTTACTTTCTGCATAAAATCTTCAGTGATCGCCACGGAGATATTAAAATTGGTAATATCTTTATCACTTACTTTGCAGCTGATGAATTCCATGATATCCGGATGGTCGATGCGTAAGATGCCCATGTTGGCGCCCCGCCGAGTTCCACCCTGCTTCACCGCCTGAGTAGCCGCGTCAAAGACCTTCAAGAATGAAACCGGTCCGCTGGCCACGCCCCCGGTAGAACGCACCGGACTATTTTTAGGACGCAATCGGGAAAAAGAAAATCCGGTACCTCCGCCGCTTTTATGAATCAGGCTGGTATCCTTGACGGTCTCAAAAATTGATTCCATGGAATCATCAATCGGCAGCACAAAACAGGCCGACAATTGTTGCAGGTCCCGTCCGGCATTCATTAAGGTAGGGCTATTCGGCAAGAACTCTAAGTTAGCCATCAGCGCATAAAATCTTTCGGCGATTTTTTCTACATCGGCATCCTGATTATACAGTTTCTCGGCCTGAGCAATATTTAAGGCCACCCTTTGAAACATATCATCGGGCGTCTCCTCGACATTGCCCTGCTCATCTTTTTTAAGGTATCTTTTCTCCAATACCTTTTTAGAGTTTTCCGAAAGACTATTGGCTACTTTTTTCATGATTTTGCCCCTCCTCTACCCTGGAAGTATAGCATAGCGAAATTAGGCTGTCAAGGAAAAAATTGCAGAAATATACCATATATTGGGCCTCGACGAGCTACCGAATACAATAAATTGTATACGATAGGCGGAAAAATGTATGTAACTCATTTATAATAAAACAGTTATGTAAATTTTACCCAAAAATAGGCCAAAAAAGGCCAAAAAAAGTCCTCGACGGAAAAAATTTTGCCGCCTTGCATAATTGGTAAAAATATGTTATACTTAATGAGAAACTCACTTTAAGGTAAGTAAGAATCCTACACACTCCTAAAAGGATAGCGATGGCGATCAAGCAAAGACTAAACATAAAAATGAGTCAGCGGCTGGCGTTGACACCTAAAATGCGCCAGGCCCTGTATATCCTGCAGCTGCCCCTGATGGAGCTAAAAAGATTTATGCAGGAAAGGATGATCGAGAACCCTTTATTAGAGGAAACCGAGGACTACGAGCTTAAGGATGACTTACGTGCTGATGAAATTATCGAAAATATTATCGAGCGCGGCCAGGACCTACCCGAATATTTTGACGGTGACAATGACAACACCAGCTATAGTCAAGAAGCGCGGAAGAAACAAGCGTTTAAAGAAACCTTACTGCAATACGCCCCCTCTTTACAAGAACATCTACTGCGCCAATTGAGCCTGATGAGCTCTGGGCCTGGTGAATACCAGATTGGACAATTTATCATCGGCAATCTTGATGAAAACGGCTACCTGCACACAAACTGCGACGAAATTCAAGAAATCTTAAATGTCTCCGCCGGCGAAATTGATCAGGCCTTAAAATTAATTCAAAGCTTTGACCCGTCCGGAGTAGGCGCGCAAAATTTAAAAGAATGTCTTTTAATTCAGCTGAAACAAAAAAATAAAGCTAATTCTCTGGAAGCAAAAATAGTTAATAACTTCCTGACAGATTTAGAGAAAAAGAAATACGACCATCTGGCCCGGGCGTTTAAGGTCAGCTTAGCCACCGTTGAATCTGCGGTTAAGGAAATCGCCGCTTTAGAGCCTAAACCCGGAGGAGCCTTTAGCAATCCTGCCAACCTAACGATCAAACCTGATGTCAGTTTGCAAAAACAAAAAGGAAAATACGAAATTCTTCTCAATGACGAAGAGTTGCCGACACTACAAATCAGCGCTCAATATCGAAATCTTTTGCAAGATCAGAAGATCCCGGAAAACACAAAAAAGTATCTGAAGCAACGCTTGAATTCCGCGCTTTGGCTAATTAAGGCGGTCTCCCAACGGCAATCCACGCTTTTTAAAGTAGCCCGGTTCCTGGTGGAAACCCAAAAAGACTTTTTTGAAAAAGGCTCACGCTTCCTCAAACCGTTAACGGTAGAACAAATCGCCCGCGCAGTTAAAAGAGATAAGTCCACGGTCAGCCGGGTGCTGGCCAACAAATATATCCAAACGCCTTTTGGGATTTTTGCCCTGCGGGAATTGCTGAGTCAGGGAATTAAATCTAAGGAAGGAGAAGTAATTTCAACCAAAAACATCAAAGCCCAAATTGAGGATTTGATTCAAGCCGAAGATCCGCAACACCCCTTAACCGATGAGCAGATTGTCCAGATTCTTAAAACGAAGAATATTTCTCTAGCCCGGCGCACCTGCGCCAAATATCGCGAACAATTAAAAGTCCTGCCGGCAAACCTACGTAAGAAAGCTGCGCTTACCTAAAAAATATTTTCTTAAAGAAAAACATGCGTCTTTTTTTGACCAGGGCCTGTTTTAGTTTTTTAATACTTTGCCGGGCGGCTTGCTCGCCTTGCTGAATGCACGTTTGTCCTTTTGAGAAAGCGGCCCAGCTGATGTCTTCCAGCCAAGGATTAATTACGAAATCAGCAAAGGCCAGCTTCAGCCGGATCAGCTCGTGTGACCTGATTTCATCAGATTGAAACAGGATATCCATGCCGTTACGGAATTTTTCATAGAAAATCTTTGATTCGACATTAACGGCAATCACAAAATCCAGGCCTAAACTCCTGACTGCCTCCACCGGAACCTCACTAGTCATTGCGCCGTCTACTAAAAGCCGTTTGCCTATTTCTACCGGAGGGAACACAGCCGGCACGGAACTGGAGGCCATAATCGATTCGACCATCCGGCCTGTTTTTAAAATCACCTCTTCGCCAGTCCTTAAATCACAGGCCACGCAGGCAAAAGGGATCTTGGTCTGACTGAAATCGGCGTCTTTAGTTAATTCTTTGATGATCATTTTGGTTTCTGCGCCGCTGGTAATACAACGCTTAATCCCTTTGAGGTTCCAAAGTAGAAGTTCCTTGACAAAACTGGCTAAGCTTTCAATGATCTTGCGTTTCTCTTCCGGCCGTGACTCAGCGGCCAAGGCCTCAAGCTTAACGATCTCATCCCTTTTTAACAGCTCCAAGACCTTTTGCTCTAAGGGCAGACTTTGTCCCAGCAAGGCATATCCCGCGCCGATAACCGCGCCCATACTGGTGCCGACAATATAATCAATAGGGATGCCTTCCTGCTCGAAGACCCGCAGCACACCGATATGAGCCAGACCGCGGACCCCGCCCCCGCCTAACGCTAATCCTACCCTAAATCTTTTACCCACTGGCCTGATAATCTATCCTATTTTAATACTTGCCGCGACCAACAATACGCCTAAAAAGATAAAACCCAAACCACCCATCTTCAGCAGAGAAATACTCTCTTTATAAATTAATAAAGACAAAATAGGCACGATCACATAAGTTAAGCTCCAAACCGGATAGGCGTAACTAAGTTCAGCCTTAGAAAGCGCCATCACATAGGCCGACCAACCCAAGATCGCGAACAGTACGCCTAATAAAACTAAAGGCTGAATCAGCATCTGAAAAAATTTTGGACCTACTTTGTCAATCGGTCCAATCAAGGTCAATCCCTTTTTAAGAATTAACTGTCCGACGCTGGTCAGTGAGACGCTAATCAGCAATACGGCTAATGGTTTCATCCTCCGCTCCTTTCATCAAAATTGCTTTAATCGGCATTAAAACTACGTAAAGCGCGCTGACAATAAAGGCGCTGATTTCCGGAACAATCAAGGTCAGTATGAGTACAACCATGAAACCGATTACATATTTACGTTGTAATAAAGGCACATTTTTAAAAGTCGGGTATTGCACCCGGGAGACCATCATCATCGCTAAGAGCGCTACAAATATCGAAATAATCCGCGGCTCAACATGTAAATTATACCTATAAAGTATTAAGACCAAAGAGGCGCACATCGCCCCAAAGGCCGGTGAGGGTAGTCCAACAAAGAAAAGGTGCCGCTTCTCTTCTGACTCAGTATTAAATCTGGCTAAGCGGAAAGCCCCGCAAAATACAGCGATTAAGCAAACCAGTAATCTCCAGAGAAAAAACTCAGGGCGCCTTAAGGCTAGAATCAAGATTGCCGGGGCCACTATAAAAGAAACTAAATCGGCAAGTGAGTCAAACTGTCTGCCAAATTCGGAAGATTCGGTACCCATCCGGGCGATCTTACCGTCAGCAATGTCAAAGGCAATGGAGAAGAAAATAATCCAGGCCGCCGGGACATATTTACCCATTACCGAAAGAAATATCGAGATTACCCCAAAAAGCAGGTTAGCCGCGGTAATCACATTGGCCATATACATTACGCTTTCCATTTTTTAGCCTTTCTGATTTTGATTTTTTTCTTTAACCTCTCGAATCATACTTGAGCGATGCATCAGCTTTAAAGCGATATCATCAAGGATAGAATAGATGCAAGGAATGATCAGCAAGGTTAAGAAGGTGGCAAACAAAAGGCCCCAGCAAATGGCTAAGGCCATCGGCACTAAGAAAGGATCCTTGCCGCCAATACCATAAGCTACTGTGGAAAGACCACCGCAAGTCGTGACTGTGGTTAAGATTACCGGCCTGATCCTCATCTGGACCCCTTTGATAATCGACTCTCTTCTTTCTACTCCGGAGGAACGCAGTCTATTGATAAAAGCCACTAAAACAATAGAGTCGTTGACTACTATTCCGTTTAAACCAACAATACCTAAAATGGCCATAAAAGAAAGCGGTACGCCATGCAAGAAGAAAGCAAACACTACGCCAATCAAGCCGAAAGGTATGGCCAACATCACCACAAACGGATGGATTAAAGATTTAAAGAAAGAGGCCAGTAGTAAATAAACAATCAAAAAGGCATATAAAAACGCCTTCAACAGGCTCTGCAAAGACTTGACCGTTTCTTCTTGTTCGCCGCCGTATTTAACCGTATAACCGAGGTAGCGCTGGCTGATATCCTTAAATTTTTCAACCAGCATTTGGTTGATTTTCAGTGAAGTGACTTCTTCTGTATCGATATTACTGGAGACAGTAACCACGCGCTTGCCGTCCAGATGATGAATGGCTGTAGTCCCCGGAACTTTTTTTATCTTGGCTACCTTAGGCAAAGGAATTAAATTACCAAATTTATTTAATACCATTATATCATTAAAGGAAGATAAATCTTTAGTCCTTTCTTGATTAAATTTTATGGTCACATCAGTTTCCTCTTCGGCCTTTTCGGGCTTAATCGTCGTAGCAATACCGCCAGAAAATACCGCCCGCACCGTTTTGGCGATCTGTCTTATGCTTAATCCGGCTATGGTTGCTTGCTCACGGTCAACCTCTACCCTGATTTCCTCCTTGCCCGGTTTATGGTCCCAAGTCACATCAGAAGTACCTTCCACAGTATTTAAATAATCCATATATTCCTGGGCCATCTGATCCAGGACCACAAAATTTTCACCTCTGAGCTTGATCTCTACCGGCTTACCCACCGGCGGACCGGTCTCCGGCTGATCAAAACGTAAATCTTCAAAACCCTGAATGTCCTGACACTGCTGGCGAAGTTGCTCAACAATTTCATCTACTTTTCTCTTTCTGCTCTGCTCGGGGGTAAGGTAAACGGTAACTTGAACAACATGACTGCTCGAAACTGAATAAGGATCCTGGCGGTCCTCCTCTACTTTACCCACAGCAGTTACAAAAGTATCCAGCTCCTCCTCAGGCAACTGGGCGACAATCTCTTCAACGGGTTTAATCAGCTGGCTGGTCTTGTCTAGTGGAGTGCCAATCGCCGCCTCACCGCGAATAAAAAAGAAATCAATGCCTGATGCCGGAAAAAGAACAAATTTGATCGCAGTAACGGCCAGCATTATCCCTAAGGACAAGATGATAATAAAACCAATCACGACTAAGTATTTGAAGCGAATGGCCACCTGGACTATTTTAGTATAGAAATTGACCAATTTTTTAAACCATGGCAACTTCTTAGCTACCGCCATTGGCTTTCCGTCAGGACCGATCTTCCTTTTGGCAAAATCAGCCAAATGCGAAGGCAGGATTACTAACGCCTCTACCAACGAAGCCGAGAGGGCAATAATTAAAACCGTGGGGATATTATTAATAAATTTACCGATAATGCCGCTCATAAATAAAAGCGGCGAAAAGGCGGCGATGGTAGTCAACACAGCGGTGACTACCGCCCCCATTACTTCTTCGGTACCCTTGACCGCGGCAATCCGCGGAGGCATTCCCTGTTCCAGGTAACGATAGACATTTTCAGCCACGATAATCCCATCATCAACTAACATCCCTAAAACTACGATCAGGCCAAACATGCTGATCAGGTTGATGGTGATGCCCATGAAGTTCATCACGATAAATGTGGCAAAGAACGCTATCGGTACCCCCAGAAAGGTTAACAGCGCTACCCTGGCTTGAAGGAATAACAGCAACACACCAATAACTATCATCACACTAGCCCAGGCGTTGTTTCTTAACACGTTTAACCGCCGGCGGGCATAAAATGAATAGTCATTAACATAGGAAATCTGCAAATTATCAGTTTGGGCCTTAAGATAACTGGCGCACTGCTCTTTTACCTGATCAACCATAGAAATGGCATCACCGGATTCCTTCTTGATCACCAAAAGGTTAATTGAACGAGTACCTAAAGTCCGGTAGTTTGTGGTAACATCCTTGTAGCCATCTTTTATAGTAGCCACATCCTTAATTCTTAGCCAATTCCCGGAATCATTAGCCCGAATAATTACCTCGGCTACTTCCTCGGCGCTCAAAAATTCGCCCGTAGTCCTGATGCTGTATTCAACGCTGGCGGTATCGATCTTTCCGGCGGGAATACTAATATTACGGGCGGCTAAGGCCTGCTCAATCTCATCTATGGAGACATAGTAGGCGTTCATCTTTTCAGGATCAATCAGAATCTGAATTTCTCTTTCTTTGAAACCGGACTTACTGACCTTAGCTACATCCTCAATATCTTCTATTATTTCTTCTAAGAACTCGGCGTGCGCGCGTAAGTTCTGCTCACTCATTTCTCCGGATAAAGCCACCTCAATGATCGGATATCCCTCGGAAGTGATTTCAGTAACTGTCGGGTCTTCGGCATCGTCTGGTAAATCCTGAACTTGATCCACGGCATTTTGCACATCTCTGATCACCTTTTGTTTATTATCTTCATCGGGGTCGATATACGCTGCGATAGAACTAAAACCGACTTCGGAGCCGGAAACAATCTTATCTAAACCGTCAACCTGTTTGATCTCCTTCTCAATCGGCAAGGTAATCAGTTTTTCTACATCCTGAGGAGGTGAACCAGGATAGATAGTGGTTACGTTGACTATATCAAAAGAGACATTAGGGAACACCTCGCGGTTCATGCCAAAAAGCACAATCAGGCCAATAATGATAATGATTACAGAAACCAAATTTATGAATAGGGATTGATCGACGCTAAACCGGGGCAGGCTCATAATAACCTCGCATATTTCTCAAGAATGCTGTTGATTGCCTTTTCCAGACTTATCCGGGCTACCTCCAGATCAACTACACTAGTAGCTAAGTCCAGCTGGGCCCTGAGATAATCATTCTGAAACTCAATTAGTGTTTCAGTGTTGGAGCGGCCAAATTGAAAACGTCTTTCTTCTTCTTTAAGCTTTTCACTCTGTAACCTGACCACCTCTTCCAACTTAGCTAAATTTAGCTGATAAGTCTGGTAATCCCGAAAGGCGTCACCAACTTCAGTAACAATAGTCCGTTCCACGCTCTTTAAGGTAACTAAAGCCTTTTCCTTTGTGCGCGTGGCTTTATCATGTTCACTTTTGGCAACACTATTATCCGCAAGAACGGAAATC
Source organism: Candidatus Omnitrophota bacterium (assembly GCA_042571705.1). Lineage (GTDB taxonomy): Bacteria > Omnitrophota > Gorgyraeia > JAFGHF01 > JAFGHF01 > JBHPFV01. Next base: position 3,294 of record JBHPFV010000043.1, on the reverse strand, counting down.
TCAATGCCTGTATAATATTTGGTGTTGTCTTGATCAGAAACAATATTATTAACCGCGCGGCCAAATTCACTATGCACGCCATTGGCGGCTAAAGAAGCGACCAAATCAATCTCCGGCCAGAGTGAATTGGCCTTAGTTTCCAAAGTAAGCTGTTCTTTTTCTATATCTCGCTTGGCCTGCTGATAATCACGTCTTTTAACAAAGGCGGCATTTAAGCATTGTTCTAAATTAACGTCGAACTTTTTATATTGTAGTTGTTCGGCAGGATCAACTCGCTGCCCGGCCTCCATATTGATTAACAGCTTAATCTTCTCCTCGGCCTGGCGGTACTTATTTTCAGCAAGCGAAAGGTTTTTTTCTTTAATTAAGAGATTGGCCTCTGAGGCCAGTAAAGCGGCCTTTTCAATTCTGCCCAAATCAAAATTAGCGGCATTGGCCTGATGTAACTTTTGGGCCTTCTCTAAAATCTGACTAAAAACCTCAAGGTTTTCCTTATAGAAGGCCCATTGCCAATAGGCCTGTTCAACATCAGCCAATAAAACTTCTATTCTTTCTTTAGTATCCAGATCGGCATTAGCCACGGCCAGTTCAGTCACGGTAATATCGCGGCGATCAATATAACCAAACCTGTTCTTGCCTACAGGCTGGCGGACCTCAATTGAGGCCTCGGCTGTATGTGATGGATTCATACTAGTGTAAGCGGTATTATCATCCCAATCTCTGGCGTCGGTTAAAGAAAGGGTGAGCTCTGTTCCTGAAGGTAGAGTTTTAGTGGCTCCCAAGGCATAAATATTGGTTCTGGATAGGTCCGAAGCAAATATGGAAGTGCTCTGGCGTTGGTCCTTTTCATATGATGCATCCGCGGAAATTACCAGGTCATATACTGCCTGGGCAGCAGTAATGTCGGTGCGTGAAATGAGAAAGTCTAACCGGGCCAACTTGACCTCGTAGCTGTGATCAATGGCAAACTTAACGCACTCTAATAGTGAAAGTTGTCTGCCGGCAAGCTGCTCAGGTAGGGCTGCTTCGGGCTGAGGCTGGAGGGGCTCAGGCTGCTGTTCTTGGGCCTGGAGGTTGCCTGACTGACCCGCAATCAAGGTCCAAACTAAACAAACAACTAGAGCTTGCTGATTAACCCTCATTTCCCCTTCCTTAAGCCCAGAGCAACGGTTCTGAGTATGCGCAGATACTCTTGCTTATCCCCTTCTGAAAGTATCGAGAATAACTCGTTGACGCAATCACGCCTGGCCTGCCTGACTCGGTCAATGTCCTGTCTTCCTTTATTAAGGATAGTCACATTAACTACGCGGCGGTCGGCACTGGAGCGCTCTCTTTTGACCAGCTTCAGGGCAGTCATCTTATCCACTATAGCCGTGGCCGCGCTCATGGTCAGATGCAAGACCTTGGCCAACTCATTCATCTGGCGGGGCCCATTTTCAGCCAAAAGTTCCAGGACCACCACCTGAGGCATATTTAATTCACCCTTAGAGAAGATATTTTTTTGAGTCCTGGTAAACTCACGCAGGATTAAAGGCAAGACTTGAGCTACTTCGGCACCAAAGTCTTGCTGGTGCTTCCCTAAACCAAATCTCTCCATCATCGGACATCCTCTAGTTAATGAATATTTGTTTTTAATAATATTTAAATTATTGAAATATTTTATAAATAAAGTATACCTGATAAAAAAGACCTTGTCAAGGGAATTATTGAAAATTCAGGCGGGAAAAACTATTTGTTCTCGAGCCGCTTGATCCGTTCCTCGAGATCATGCTGGTTCTTGACTAAGATATTGACTGCCTCGGCCACTGGATCAGGAAGCCTTCCATGCTCTAAGTCAATTAAAGGCTTGACCTTAGGTTCTTTATCTACCTCTACTATTCTTCCCGGTACACCGACAACTGTGGCCCCGGCCGGTACGGGCTTGACCACTACTGATCCGGAACCTACCCGGGCCCCGGCGCCGATTTCGATCGCCCCCAGGACTACGGCATCGGCCCCGACGATTACTTTATTGCCCAGCGTCGGATGACGCTTGGTCTTTTCGTGAGTGGTGCCGCCTAAAATCGCGCCTTGATACATCAGTACATCTTCGCCAATTTCACTAGTCTCACCAATAACTACCCCCATGCCATGGTCAATAAAGAACCGGCGGCCAATTTTAGCCCCGGGGTGGATTTCCACTCCAGTGAGAAAGCGAGCTAAGTGCGAGACTAACCGAGCTAAAAGCCCTAAGCGATGGGTCCACAAAAGGTGAGCGATCCGATACATCCAGATAGCATGTAAACCAGGATAGCACAGCAGTACCTCTAAAACGTTTTTGGCTGCTGGATCCTCCCTAAATACCGTCCGAATATCTTCCGCGATCCTCTTAAACATCTTTTTCGCCCCCTTTTAACTTTTTATTAATTTAATTTCTCCCCAGACCCCAAGCTGCTCGCCAACTATAATAATCACACCTTTAACTTCGGGCTGATCCTTGACCAGGCCTAAGGCCTGATCTATATCCGCGGCTGAGTTGACTGCGTTGGCCAGGCGCGTGGCCCAGGCATCAGCCAAACTTGCTGATTTGCAGATCGCTACGGCCGAATCAGCCTGGCCAAAACTAAGCGACGGCCCCACCGTACCACTTGAGGTGCAAATCCCCCAACTTTTACCCGGAGCAATCTCAAAAGCTAATTTGCCGGTTAGTGGAGATTTCCCGGCAAAGATACCCACCTTTCTGGCCTGGGTAGTACTCATAAAGATGTCCCCGCCATTTTCTACTATGATTTGGCGGGTCTGCTTGAGCAAATCCCGGCCTACATATTCGGCCACAGCTCCGGCCACCGCGGCCATCGGACCAACATCAGCCGACAAAGAGGCCGCGGACATCTCCTGGACAATTGCCGGGGCCTGCTGATCTATAGCATAGGGTTTTAAGCTAGTGCCAAACGCAGGATCTTGTTTGATATAATCTTCAAGCAACCGCCGATGGTAGGCAAGTGAGCTTTTGGCTTCCTGGTAAAGAGGTTGATCAGCGCGAATAAGTATGTCACTTTCGCCAAGCTTGACATGAAAACTGGCTAAGTCTTTATCTTCAACCCAAGTACGATAACTGTGCATGGAATCTAGCTAAGGGGGGAAATAGTTCAAGGGTCCTTAAAACAGGATCTCAATTGCTTTATAAGGACAAACCGGAATGCAAAGGCCGGCTGGTAATTGAGATTATGGGGGATAACTCAGCGATAAATAAAGGAATTAAGTATCTTTCCGGACTGGGTGTTAAGATTCAACCCGTAGCCCAGGATGTAAAAT
>JBHPFV010000042.1:0-14860 GCA_042571705.1 Candidatus Omnitrophota bacterium | reverse complement strand
GTTTTGGGGACTTGGCAGGGTATTTTCCTGGCTGAGTTTGACGGTCCGCGCAGAAGAGAAGTGTTGCTTAAAATCTGTCCCACTTAAAAAATCGCGATTACTTAACCACCAACGTTAGCTCCTGGCCCCTAAAGGAAAGCTTGACGAAATTCGGTTGAATTTCTAAAAGCTGAGCCCCATCAATAAAGGCGCCTTCGTCCACGATCCGGTTATTCACTATTGCCATTGGGTTCTGCGGATCATAAAGAATGCCGCTCAATTGAAAACCGGCATTATTTAGCGGGGCCTCAAAATCGACCGCTCTTAAATTAAACCGCGCACCCTGCTGGTTGTCGGCTCCTGGCTGCTTAACTGAAGTGTATGCTGGGCCTTTAAAAGAATTGATCACTATTAAAATCCCCACCAGGCTGAGTAAGCCTACTCCAGCCCAAATCAGCCAATTTTTTCCGGAATCATTTTCGCGACTTTTCAACTCAGTCAAATTGGGTTGAAACGAACTATTATTATTACCGGCTTTCTTTAAGGCATCGTTAATTATACTCAATTTATTCACCTCCTAGACTGTTAATGCTTCTTTCTTGATATTTCCCTCTAACTCCTGTATGCAACCTTGCACTAGTTCCTCAGTGATAAACTTGGTCGCGCTGACATAGGCAGCCAACAATAGCTTATCACACAAAATATTAATTGTCCGGGGAATGCCCTGAGTGTAGACATAGATCTGCTCAATTGCCTGTTCAGAAAAACTGACACAATCAACGGCACCGGCTACATTCAGCCGGTGGCGAATGTATTTTTCAACTTCGTCTTTTTCTAACGGCAGGACGTGATAACGCACGCTGATCCGCTGGCGTAGCTGGCGCAGCTTCGGTAAATTTAACTTCTCCCTTAATTCGGGCTGGCCGACCAAAACAATCTGCAGCAACTTTTCTTTCTCGGTCTCTAAATTCGATAACAGCCGGATCTGCTCAAGCAGCGAAGGCCTAAGATTCTGGGCCTCATCGACAATCAGGACTACATTATTTCCGTAAGAGAGCTGCTGAATCAAGAACTCATTCAACCGGTCCAACAAAGAAATTTTAGAACTTCTGTTGTCGGGGATGTCAAAATCCTGCGAGATGGCCTTCATTAATTGAAACTTAGAAAGATCCGGATTGAGCACCAGCGCGGTCTTGGTCTGCTTATCTAGTGAATTTAATAAGGCCTTACATAGCGTGGTCTTGCCGGTGCCAATCTCACCAGTAATCTCCAGGAAGCCCTTGCGCTCTTTAATCCCGTACGACAAGTGGGCCAGGGCCTCTTTGTGGTGCTGGCTGAAGAAGAGAAATGACGGGTCGGCAGTAACGTTAAAAGGCTTCTCTTTTAGACCGAAATATTGTTCATACATTGTTTTTGACCTGGTTTTAGTATAACATTACCGCTATTTTTTGTAAAGCATATTTTAAGTGAAGGGGAGGGAAAACCGGGCTTGACAATCCGCTCAATTCATTGTAAGATAAACTCCATTGTGAAGGTGTTTAATGACGCAACATTCTGACTTTGTGCATCTGCATGTGCACACCCAATACAGCCTCTTAGATGGCGCTTGTAAGATCGAACCACTGCTGAACTTAGCCAAAAATTTACGCCTGCCGGCCTTAGCAATTACCGACCATGGCAACCTCTTTGGTGTGATCGATTTTTACCAGCAGGCCCTTGCTTGCGGAGTCAAGCCGATTATCGGCTGCGAAGTATACGTGGCTCCGGAAAGCCGACTGAATAAGTCTGGCTCCGGCCTAAGAAGCCAGGAGGTAGCCTACCACCTAATCCTGTTAGCCAAAAATGAAGCCGGTTATCGGAATTTGATGAAGCTGGTCAGTATTGGTTACCTGGAAGGCTTTTATTACAAGCCGCGGATCGACAAAGAGGTCCTGGCTAAATATGGCCATGGCCTGATCGGCTTAAGCGCCTGCCTGCAAGGTGAAATTCCCCGCTTAATCCTGGCTCAGCAAAACCAAAAAGCTCAACAACTAGCCGGACAATTCCAGGAAATCTTCGGACCGGGGAATTTTTATCTGGAGCTGCAGAATAACGGCATTAATGAACAAACCGTAGTCAACCGCGGCCTAATCGATATCGGCAAGAAGTTATCCCTTCCGCTAGTAGCTACCAATGATATCCATTATCTGAATAAAGGCGATGCCGCTGCCCACGACGCCTTGCTTTGCATTCAAACCCAAACTGTCCTTTCCGAGCAAAACCGGATGAAGTTCTCTTCCGACCAATTTTATTTTAAGACCGTGCAGCAAATGAAAGAACTGTTCCGTGACATTCCGGAAGCAATCAGCAATACGCTGGCGATTACTGAAAAATGCAATCTGGAATTGGATTTTACAAAAACTTACCTGCCCCGGTATAAACCGCCACAGGGAAAAAGCCGTGAGGAATTTTTGCGCGAATTGTGCCAGCAGGGCTTAAAAAAGAGGTATGGCGAACAAGAAGACCCGGCGATCAACCAGCGCCTGGACCACGAATTAGAAATTATTGCCGACTCCGGATACATCAGCTACTTCCTGATTGCCTGGGATTTTATTCACTACGCCAAAGAAAAAGGCATTCCTCATGGGCCGGGACGCGGCTCAGCTGCCGGCAGCCTGGTCAGCTACGCCTTAGGGATTACCGATATCGACCCGCTGAGATACGGGCTGATTTTTGAGCGCTTTCTCAATCCCGACCGGGTCAGCCTGCCGGATATTGACATCGATTTCTGTTATGAACGGCGTAACGAAGTAATTAATTACGTGGCTGAAAAATACGGCAAGCACAATGTCGCCCAAATCATCACCTTCGGTACGATGGGAGCCAAGGCCGTGGTCCGTGATGTCGGCCGGGTGATGGCCATGCCTTATGCGGAAGTGGATAAGATCGCTAAATTGATTCCCACCGATTTAAATATTACTTTAGCTGCGGCCTTACAAGCTGAACCGGAACTAAAACAACTATATAAAAATGACCCGCAAATCAAAGAGCTCTTAGATACATCACTGGCCTTAGAAGGCCTGACTCGCCATGCCTCCACTCACGCCGCCGGCGTGGTAATCAGTGAAGGCGAACTAACTAATCACATCCCTTTATTTAAAACCGGCGACGATCAAATCACCACTGGTGTGGCGATGGGGTCGTTAGAGAAGATCGGCCTGTTAAAAATGGACTTCTTGGGCCTGCGCACACTGACTGTAATCGATCAGGCGATCAAGATAATCAAGCGGATGAAGGGGATCGACCTGGAAATTGAAAACATCTCTTTGGAAGACGAAAAGACTTATCAGCTGCTCAGTCAAGCCAAGTCCTTAGGCGTATTCCAACTGGAAAGCAAAGGGATGCGCGACCTGCTCAAAAAGCTAAAACCGGAAAAATTTGAGGACCTGGTCGCGCTGTTGGCAATATATCGACCGGGCCCCATCGGCAGCGGCATGGTCGATGACTTTATCAAACGCAAACACAGCTTGACCGCGATCACCTACGATGACCAGCGTCTGGAGCCAATTTTAAAAGAAACTTACGGAATCATTATCTTCCAAGAGCAAGTGATGCGGATCGCCAGCGACTTAGCCGGATTCCCTTTAAGCCAAGCCGATATCTTAAGGCGGGCGATGAGCAAGAAAGACAGCGAAGTAATGGAAGAGCAGCGTAAGTATTTTGTCGATGGCTGCGCTAAGAACGGGCTTAAACAAAGGGTAGCTAATAAAATTTTTAGCCTGATTGAATATTTTGCCGGATACGGATTTAACAAATCGCATTCGGCAGCCTACGCCTTGATCTCCTATCGCACCGCTTATTTAAAGGCTAATTTCCCGGTTGAATTTATGACCGCGCTTCTGACCAGTGAAAAAGATAATACCGATAAGATTGTGACCTACATCAATGAGACCAATAAGATGGGTATAGAAATCTTATCGGCTGACGCCAACGAAAGCTTTGCTAAGTTTACCATGGTCTCTGATCAATCAATCCGGTTTGGGCTCTCGGCAGTAAAAAATGTCGGCCAGGGAGCGATCGATTCGATAATTGCCGCCCGGACTAAACACGGCCGGATTAATTCTCTGTATGAATTTTGTGAATTTACTGATTCCAGGCTGGTGAACAGAAAAGTAATTGATAGTTTGATCAAATGCGGGGCGTTGGATAGCCTGGGTCTGTTTCGGGCCCAGCTTTTGGCTACTTTAGATAAAGCCATGGAGGTAGCCCAAGGATTCCAAAAAGACAAGCAGAACGGACAGCTCTCTTTCTTTGATCGGGCTAATCAGGACCGGTCATTTAAGAAAGACTTCTACGTCGTCCCGGACATTCCGGAATGGCCGGAAAATCAGTTGTTAGCATACGAAAAACAGATGCTGGGGTTCTACATCACCGGGCATCCGTTGGCTCGCTACGCCAAGATTTTACAAAACTACGCTACTCATTCCACCCAGGATTTACTCAATTTGCAGGAAGGAAACGACATCTCTATAGGCGGGATCATCAGCAAGCTGAAGATGATCACTACCAGGCGCAATGATAAGATGGCCATTGCCAGCCTTGAGGACCTGGACGGCTTTATCGAGGTGGTGATTTTCCCCAAAACATTCGCTCAATACACCAGCCTAATCAAAATGAATTCCACGGTATTTATCCGGGGCAGGGTAAATCTGCGCGACAATGAACCAAAGATCCTGGCTGAAGAAATTATCCCTCTGGATGAGGTGCGTAAACGTTACACCCGTGCAATTATGATCAACCTGCTCACCACCGGCTTAGAAGAAGAAGTGCTAGCCAAACTCAAAACCATTCTTAGCCGCCATCACGGCTCAGTTCCTGTATATTTAGGACTCTCCAGCCCCAGCCACCAACGCCTGCAACTAGAGGTCAACCCAGACTATTATTCTGAACCAACAGAAGAGCTGGTTAATGAGATTGAAGGGGTCCTGGGTGAAGGGGTAGTCTCCCTAAGAAGATAACAACCATCGCTAAGCTTAAGCCGAAAAATGCTTGACAGTCGGCTACTTTAGTGCTATATTATTTAAGTTATGTAATTACTTGGAGTTAAGGAAGATTCTAAGCCACGAAGGGAAGGTGAAAAGGAAATGACTAAGAAAGAGATAGTCCTGAAGATTGCCGAAGAAACCAAAATCAAGCAAGTAGACGTCAAGAGGGTTGTCCAGAGGACGCTCGATGAAATCGTCAGCGCTTTAGCCAAAGGAGAACGCGTGGAATTGAGGAACTTTGGTATTTTTAAGATTAAGTCCAGACGCGGAAGAACCGGCCGCAATCCACGTACAGGCGAAGCCGTGCCCGTACCGCCTAAGAAAGTAGCCGTATTTAAACCCGGCTTGATCATGAAACAACAGATTAAATAGAAAGGAAATAGGAAACATGGCTAGCAAAGGAAAAGTAAAGTGGTTTTCTAATTCCAAAGGTTACGGTTTTATCACCTCTGATGACGGCCAAGATGTATTCGTGCATTTCTCAGCTATTGACGCTCAGGGCTTCAAGAGCCTACAAGAAGGAGACGAAGTAGAGTTTGATGTTACTCAAGGAGACAAAGGTCCGCAGGCAACTAATGTTAAAAGAGCATGATTAATGCGGTTATTATATGAATCGAATCGCTAAATTATAAAGGCCTCGGTTAATAAACGAGGCTTTTTGCACAAAGATGAGAATTAAGGCCGTAAGAGGCACAAAAGATATCTTGCCGGAAGAAGCGCAGACTTGGAGCTTGATTGAGCAACAGGCCAAAAGGTTATGCGCGCTTTATGGTTACCGAGAAATTCGCACTCCGATACTGGAAGAAGCTAGTTTATTTAGCCGCAGTATCGGCGCCAGTTCCGACATCGTGCGTAAAGAAATGTACGCCTTCGCTGACCGCAAAAACCGCCTGCTTTGCCTGCGTCCGGAAGCTACAGCCTCAGTGGTCCGGGCCTACCTTGAGCACAACCTGGATAAAAATTTAGCTCTAGCCAAATTGTACTACTTAGGGCCGATGTTTCGCGCCGAACGGCCACAAGCCGGCAGATTACGTCAGTTCCATCATATCGGCGCCGAAGCCATTGGTTCGGCCAGCCCCTATCTGGACGCTGAGATAATCTTGCTGGCAATAAATATACTGCGCTCGCTGGGAGTAGAAGGCTGGAAGCTCCGCTATAATAGTCTCGGCTGTCAAAAAGATAGAGCGGCCTATAAAATAATACTAGAGGATAAATTAAAGGATAAGCTAAGACTTCTCTGCGCGGATTGCCATGATCGTTATAAACTGAATATCCTGCGTATCTTTGATTGTAAAAATCCTGAATGTAAAAAAGTAATCCGACTGTTACCTGGAATCGACGCCTCGCTTTGCGCCAGCTGCGCAGAAAACTATGGAAATGTTGAACGCACACTTCAGGTAAATATCTCTCCTAAAAACGTACTAGCGCGCAGTCCGCACTTAGTCCGCGGACTGGACTATTACACCGGGACCTGTTTTGAAATAACCCATGGTGATCTGGGCGCGCAAAATGCCTTAGGGGCGGGAGGCAGATACGATAACCTAGTCAGTGACTTAGGCGGTCCGGAGAAACCCGCGGTCGGTTTTGCTTTAGGAGTGGAGAGATTAATAGCTGTCTTGAGCGCGAAAAAGGAAGTTCAGCCACCCTGTGTTTATCTCGCAACTCTCGGCCCAGAGGCAAAACAAATTGGCTTTAAGCTATTATCCGACTTAAGAAAACAGGGCATCCCTGCTGAGACAGATTATCTGAATAAGTCTCTAAAAGGGCAGCTGCGCCAAGCCGACCGCTTGCAGGTCAAAATGGCGGCTATTTTAGGGGAACAGGAATTAACCAAGGGTACAATTATCCTGCGCAATATGCAAACTAAGTTGCAAAAAGAAATCAAGATCGGCCAATTACCAGAGGAGCTTAAAAAGTGCTGCGCACGCATTCCTGCGGAGAGTTAAACCAGGAACATATCGGCCAAGAAGTTACGCTTTGCGGTTGGGTCCATTCAAGACGCGATCACGGAAACCTGGTGTTCATTGACTTACGTGACAAGCACGGTCTGACCCAAATAGTGTTTTGGGGCAAAGAACTACTGGCTAAAATTACTGAGCTTAATTCAGAATATGTGGTGCTGATAAAAGGTAAGGTCAATCGCCGCCCCAAAGGCACAGAGAACCCCAAACTGCCCACTGGCTTGATTGAGGTCGGGGTAGCCGAATTTGAAATTTTAAATTCTTCCAAAACGCCTCCATTTGAGATTGCTAAAGATATTGAGGCCGCGGAGGAACTAAGATTCAGCTACCGCTATCTGGATTTAAGAAGGCCGGGCGTGGTCCAGAAACTTACGCTGAGACATCAAATAATTAAAGCCATCCGTGATTTTATGGATCGTGATGGGTTTACAGAAATAGAGACGCCGCTGTTAACTAAAAGTACTCCGGAAGGCGCCCGGGACTTTTTAGTGGCTTCGCGGTTAAGCCCGGGGAAGTTTTACGCCCTGCCGCAATCCCCGCAATTATTTAAGCAGATTTTAATGGTCGCCGGATTAGAAAAGTATTTCCAGATCGCGAAGTGTCTGCGCGATGAAGACCTGCGCGCAGACAGGCAACCGGAGTTTACTCAGCTGGACCTGGAACTCTCATTTATTGACGAAGAAGATATCTATACTTTAATTGAGCGGCTGCTCCAATACGTGTTTAAACAAACGCGTAATTTAGAATTAGCGATCCCTTTCCAGCGCCTTAGTTACCAAGAAGCACAACAGCAGCATCAAAGCGACAAGCCGGATTTAAGAAGTAAAAATGAACAATTTAAATTCGTCTGGATTAAGGATTTTCCGCTGTTTAAATACAATCCGGAAGAGAAAAGATGGGAATCGGAACATCATCCGTTCACGGCCCCGGCCCAGGAAGAGTTTGGCGAAGACTTAAAGCAAGTTCGCGCCCGGGCCTATGATTTGGTGCTGAACGGAGTCGAGATCGGCTCCGGCAGTATCAGGATCCATAAGCGCACGATGCAAGAAAAAATATTCAAGACGCTCAAAATAGATGACCAAGAGGCCCAACAGCGCTTTGGTTTTTTGCTGCAGGCCTTAGAGTATGGCGCGCCGCCTCACGGCGGATTTGCCTTGGGGTTAGATAGATTTATTGCGCTGTTCAGCGGGCAAGACAGCATCAGGGAGGTGCTGGCCTTTCCTAAAACTCAAAAAGGCATCTGTCTTTTAACCGGGGCTCCGGCAGAGATTGCGCCGGAACAGCTTAAAGAGTTAAAATTAAGCATAAAAAAATAAGGAGGAAGGACGATGAAAAAAACATTCTGGACACTGTTTTTCATTTTGGCCTGCATGCAGTTAACTGGGTGCGCAGGCTGGCTGGTGCGGACCTCGGTCTCGGAAAAAGAACGGGTCGACCAAGAGGTAGCCGGTAACCGCGGATTTATTACCGGAACACCCACGGAACCGGCTCAAGAACCAACCTTTAGAACCAGAAAAGTCTACCGCATGGAAATAGAGGTACCGCAACCAGCGCCAAGCAAAAGGACAGCTCCTGTAGACGAAGATGTTGCTGATCGCGAAGATCAAGAAACCTGGGGTAATCGCGGATATCTTTACGGCGGCAGAGAGTCTGTGCCAGACTCTGTGGCTGAATCAACTGAGTCAACTTATGCCGCTGAGGTAGAAATACAACAGCCGCCCGCGCAAGTAGAGCAAATAGAAATTACGCCGAGAGTGACCAGCAAACCTAAACAAACCTATAAGGTGCGCAAAGGCGACACCCTGCAAAAAATCTCACAGCAGCTCTACGGCACAACCCGTAAATGGCCTTTGCTTTTTCAAGCTAACCAGAACGCGCTCAAAGACCCGAACCAGATCAAACCCGGGCAAGTATTAATTGTCCCTGAGCCTGGTGAATATAAAAAATAAAATGACCTTGGCTGAGAAGCTGATAAAATTCCGTAGCGTTGATGAAGCACGTAAGCTGTTCGGCCGACATGATGAAAACTTAAAATTTATCGAACAAGAGTTCACGCTGAAGATCGTCAACCGTGGCGATGATTTGAAATTTCAGGGTGCGCCCTTAAATGTGGAAAAGGCTTACAGGTTTTGCCAGGAATTATTGGCGATTATCAGAAAAGACGGCATGCTTAAAAAACAGGAATTGCAATACGCGGCAAAATCTCTGAATTCCGGAAAATTGAAAAATATCGGACATATCTATATGGATAAGATTGAAGTCGCGGCAAAAAGAAAATATGTGGTCCCCAAGACTAAAGGGCAAAAAGATTATATCGACGCGATCAGAAATTTTGATATCGTCTTTGGCATCGGCCCGGCCGGCACAGGAAAGACCTATCTGGCTATGGCCATGGCCGTGGAGTCGTTGATGCGCCAAGAGGTGGCCCGGGTAATCCTGGCCCGACCGGCTGTTGAGGCGGGTGAGAATTTGGGATTTTTGCCGGGGACCTTATACGAAAAGGTCTCGCCGTACCTGCGTCCGCTGTATGACGCGCTTTACGATATGCTTGATGCCGAAACAATCGAACGTTATATGGACCGAGGAATTATTGAAGTAGCGCCTTTAGCCTTTATGCGCGGCCGGACCTTAAATAACTCCTTTATCATTTTAGATGAGGCCCAAAACTGCACTCCGGAGCAAATAAAGATGTTTTTGACCCGCTTAGGGTTTGATGCCAAAACAGTGATTACCGGAGACATTACCCAAAGCGACCTGCCGGGCGGAAGACCGACGGGACTGCTCAATGCTCAAGAGGTGCTGCGCACAGTAGCGGGGATAAAATTTGCCCAGCTCAGCGGAGAAGACGTGGTCAGGCACGAATTAGTACAAAAAATTATTGAGGCCTATGTTGAACATGATCAACAAAAATAACAAAGGAAAAAGAAAAATCTTTCAATGGCAGAAACTTAGATCTACCGCCTGGCAAAATGTGTTTCGCGTAGTGCTGGGGATCTTTATTGCCGGCGCAGCGATTTCCACGATTTACATTGGCCGCAAGCCTTATGGCGAAGTGCTCAAGGAGGGCGATGTCTCATTAAGGACAATCTATGCCCCGATAGATTTCATTTATCAAACCGGAGTAGATGAAGAAAAGACTAAGGCCCTGCGCGAGGAGTCCGCTGATGAGGTTAATGATGTTTTAGAAATCAGCGCTCAGGCCAGCCAGGCTCAAAATGATCAGCTCAGCTATTTCTATGAGCAACTTGCTAAGTTTCAAGGCGCAACTGATATTGCCGAAGAAGAAAAGCTCTCTCAGCTGCAGATCCATTTAGAAGACCTGGAATTAAAGGATGGGGATCTGGCGACCTTTCTTGAAGATCAGCAGCTGGAGGCCACTAAATCTAAAGCGGTAAATCTGCTCAACGGCTTTCTGGAGCAAGGTGTTATTGACAGCGAGCTGGAAAGAAAACTCACCCGGTCCAAGCGCGAAAAAGTAACACTCAGGAATGCGGGTCAGGATAAAGATCTGGAAGCTGAGGTAGCGATAGAAAATTTCCTGACTTCAACTAAAATAAAACGCGCGGCTACTACTCGGGCCCAGGAGCTTTTCCCGGAAAGCCGAAAACTCAGAATCAGCCTGGTCAACCTAATTGAAAAGATCCTCCAGCCCAATGTCCAATTCAATGAAGCGCTTACCGAAAAAAGGCGAAAAATAGCCTTTGATACCGCGCCTTTGCAATATAAGGAAGAAAAAGTAAAGAAAGAAGAGCTGATCATTGCCCGCGGGGAACGGGTAATCAAAGAACATTTACTCAAGATCAAAGAGATGTTCCGCCGCCAGGTGCGGGTAAATCGATTTATGTTTTTCTCAGGGGCGGCGATTTTAACTTTTGTCTTCTTGAGCATTATCTCTATCTTTCTTAAGCTTTATGAACCGCAGGTATTTTCCAGCACCCGCCAGCTAACTTTAATCGGCATCTTATTTATCTTAATTCTGGTGTTAGCTAAAGTGATTACTTATTCACCGCTGCCTAGCTACAGCATCCCTACGGCTATTGCCTCGATCCTGATTGCTATGTTAATTGGACCTCGCCTGGCGATTATTATTACTGTGGCCTTAAGCATCTTCGTGGGTGTGATTGCCGGAGATAAGTTGAGCATTGCCTCGGTTTCCTTTATTGGGGGAGTGGTCGGTATATTTTTTATACACGGCGCCAGGCGCCGTTCGCAAATTCTGATTGCCGGCTGTTTAGTCGGGATTGCTAATTTTGTCTCTATTTGCGCTATTGAGCTGCTCCACGGTCTAAAATATACGGTATTTCTGAAAGAAGGCTTCTGGGGGATTATTAACGGTGTCGGCACAGGCGTAATTATCACCGGGGTCTTACCCGTATTTGAATCATTATTTAATACCGTGACCAACATCAGCCTGTTGGAGCTTTCGGACTTAAATCATCCTCTGCTAAAAGAAATGGTAATCAAGGCCCCCGGCACCTATCATCATAGCCTAATTGTCGGCAACCTGGCCGAAGCCGCTTGTGACGCCATCGGGGCCAATTCATTGTTGGCGCGAGTGGGTTCGTATTTCCACGACATTGGCAAGATAGAAAAGGCGGAATATTTCAGCGAAAACCAAGTTGGCCTGGCCAAGAAAAAGCACGATAAGCTCACCCCCAGCATGAGCAGCCTAATCATCACTAATCACGTCAAAGACGGAGTGGAACTGGCCGCAAAATATAAACTTAACCAAGAGATCGTGAATTTTATCGAGCAGCATCATGGCACTAGCCTTATTTATTATTTTTACCAACGGGCCTTAGAAAAAGTCGATGACGCTCAAGATTTAAAAGAAGAGGGATTTAGATACCCCGGGCCAAAACCGCAAACAAAAGTAACCGCGGTGGCCCTGCTGGCTGATTCCGTGGAAGCGGCCTCGCGCACTTTGGGTGAACCAACGCCAGCCAGAATTAAGGGACTGGTGCGTAAAATCATCAATAACAAATTTATTGATAATCAATTAGACCAGTGCGAATTGACGCTTAAAGACCTTGATGTAATTGCCGAAACTTTCACGCGTATCTTAATGGGCATCTTTCACTCCCGCGTTGAATACGAAGAGGCGGAGGAAAAGATAAAGAGTGAAAATAAGAATAAAAAATTGCCAGAGAAAAATAACCATCAGCAAAACTAAAATATCCGGTTTAGCCAAACAAGTCCTGAATTTAAAAGGGGTCAAAAAAGCAGAGCTGAGCATCTTATTTGTGGGAAAAGCGCGGATTTGCGCGCTGAATCAGAAATTCAGGGGGATTAAGCAGCCTACGGATGTCCTGGCGTTCAGCATGCGTGAAGGCAAGGATAGCCAGTTGCACCCGGAGCTGCTGGGCGATTTAGTAATTTATCCCGAAATCGCCGCGCAACGCGCAAAAGACTATTCAACCTCGCTGAGATTTGAGCTGTATCTCTATTTAGTCCACGGCATACTGCATCTGCTCGGCTATGATGATACGCAGCCTAAAAAATATCAGGCAATGAAAAAAGAACAACAAAGAATCCTGACTAAACTAAACCTACGCGGATAAATGAAAAAACAAAATATTGTCAGAAGTTTTAATTCGGCGATTGAAGGTTTCCTGCACGCCGTAAGAACACAGCGGAATATGCGCCTACATTTTCTAATCGGGATCATAGCGCTGATTATGGGGGTCTATGTCAATCTGGAAAAAACAGAAATCTTGCTTTTGTTGATGACCATCTGTTTTGTAATGTTTGCGGAAATGCTCAATACGGCTATTGAGATGACCGCCGATCTGATTAGCGACAGTTTTAATCCTCAGGTCCGCGCGATCAAAGATATCGGGGCGGCCTGTGTGTTGATCTCGGCAATAAATGCCTTTATTGTCGGATACCTGTTGTTTTTAAGCCGGATATTAGGTATCCGCATCGAGAGCGGAATAGACAAAATTAGGTCGCAACCCTGGCATTTGACATTTATGATTCTTTTGGCCGTGCTATTTTTGGTGATTTTAAGCAAGGCCGTGTTACATAAAGGCACGCCGTTAAGGGGGGGCATGCCTTCCGGACATGCTGCGCTGGCCTTTGCGATTTGGGCTACAGTCACGTTTCTGACCGCCAACAACCTGGTGATGCTGCTAGTCTTTATTTTAGCGGCTTTAGTCGCCCGTTCCAGGATGAGCGGAAAGGTCCACACTATTTGGGAAGTGCTCTTGGGCAGCGCCCTGGGTGTATTAATCCCAACTATAATCTTTCAAGTGTTGAGGTGAACAATTAATATGCTGAAGAGAATAAAAAACAACTTTTTGACCGGCTTAGTAGTGCTGTTACCAGTGGTCTTGACCGTGACCATTTTTACTTTTTTGGTCAAGCAAATTAACACCAAGGTACTCAGTCCGATGCTTAACTTCTTTAGTCTGCATTTTTACAATCCTTATTGGACCTATGCGGCTAAGGGGCTGGCCTTTCTTTTGGCGATTTTCCTGATTATTGTGGTCGGCTCAGCCACAAAACTGATCTTGCTGCGTAATTTCTTTTCATTTTGGGAAAGACTGCTGTTTAAGGTCCCGACAATTGGCAAAATTTATAGCACCATCAAACAAATCAGCCGGGCATTATTCGGACAGGGAAAACATGTGTTCGAACAAGTGGTGCTAATCGAATATCCGCGCAAGGGCATCTACTCTCTGGGTTTTGTGACCAGCTCAGCCTGCGCGGAGGTCAAAAACACAACCGGCCTGGATGCGGTCTATGTATTCATCCCCACTACCCCTAACCCAACAAATGGTTTCTTTTTAGTGGTCCCCAAAGATGAAGTCTTACCGCTGGAATTATCTGTTGCCGATGCCTTTAAACTTGTTGTCTCCGGCGGCACCTTCACACCTCCAGCTGATTAAAGTAATGGCTATTCAAAAAACCGAGGCAATCGTTTTAAGAACTTTGGACTTCCGGGAAACCAGTCTGATTGTAAACTTCTTTACCAAAGACTTCGGTAAAATCGGCGGTCTGATTAAAGGGATCAGGAATAACCCCCAGAGATACGGCGGGCTGCCGCTGAGCTTCTCTCAGAACGCGATTGTTTTTTACGAAAAACCGCACGCTGAGTTAAATTTAGTCACCCAATGTGATGCCCAGGATCAATTCTTATCGATCCGCCAAAATTTAACCAAGACCAATTTTGCTCATTATTTCATTGAGCTTTTGGATGCGGTTACTTTTGACTTTGATAAGAACGAGGCCTTGTTTAGCCTGATTACTGATAGCCTGCAGGCCCTAGCCCAAGACCGAGCCCTTGAGCAAATTGCCCGGACTTTTGAAATAAAACTGCTCAAGCTTTCCGGATTTAAACCCCGGCTGGATACCTGCGTGCACTGCCAAAAAGACATTGTTGAGGCGGCCAGATTCAGTTCGCTTCTGGGTGGGATGCTCTGCGCCTATTGCTTTACGCAAGATCGCACGGCTAGGGGAATGTTAAAAGGGACCCTGGCCTCTATCGATTACATTGAAAAGGCAAATTGGCAAAAGGCCTTAGCGCTTAAGCTATCGGCCAATATCGCTAGCGAACTAAAGATAACCTTAAGCCGCTTCTTAAACATTCACCTGGAAAAAGAAATCAAATCACAAAAATTCTTGAATTAGCGTCCAAACTATGTTAAGATACCAACTCTATGAATACTGAAATGGAAAAGATTGTCTCATTATGTAAACGCCGCGGATTTATTTTTCAAAGTAGCGAAATCTACGGCGGCTTAGGCAGCACCTGGGACTACGGCCCTTTGGGAGTAGAGCTTAAACGTAACCTCAAAGCAGCCTGGTGGCGGAGCATGGTCTATCAAAGGGACGACGTAGAAGGCCTGGATGCGGCAATCCTGATGCATCCTAAGACTTGGGCCGCCTCCGGAC
>JBHPFV010000041.1:0-15150 GCA_042571705.1 Candidatus Omnitrophota bacterium | reverse complement strand
CCAGAATCGCCCCGCGAACATTTAGTGAATTAGGCGCAACTGTCGTGGCCTGGTCCGGCTTCACTTTTACGGCGATATCAACTATTTCTCTAGAACAAGCCATCTCAAGATTAAGCCTGGTCCTGACTATTCTTTTTAAGGCTTTCAGATCTTGGTCGTTAATATGTCTTCTATCTTCGCGCAGATGGCAAACAATACTGTCGCATCCGGCCAGTTCGCATATTTGCGCTGCCTGAACAGGATCGGGAATATCAATGCCTCTGGCTTGACGCAAAGTGGCTACATGATCTACGTTAATTCCTAATTTCATTTATCCAGACCCACGGCGACTGCGATTACTTGCGCCAATGACTCAGCGATTTGATGGACTTCGGTTTTATCTTTTCCCTCAACCATTACTCTGGCCAGCTTTTCTGTTCCGGAATAGCGCACAAAAATCCTTCCGGCTTTACCCAGCTGTTCCTGGTATTGTTTTAACGTATCGTTAAAACCTGGGATTTCCGCAAACGGCTTCCTTTCCCTGACCTTGATATTAATTAATTCCTGGGGAAATCTCTGCCAGTCTTCGCTTAGGGCGCTCAGGGTTTTCTTAGTTTGCAGTAAAATATTAATTAATTCTAACGCCGTAATCAATCCGTCCCCCGTAGTAGTGCGCTGCAAAATGAGGATGTGTCCGGACTGCTCTCCGCCTAAAATAGCGTTTTGCTTAAGCATTTCTTCTAATACATATTTGTCGCCAACCTTAGTCCGCAACATGCGAATGCCTTGGTTTTGCAAAAACAGCTCAAGACCAATATTGCTCATTTGAGTGCTGACAACTATTTTATTAGTCAGCCTATTTTGTTTATGAAGCGCAGAGCCCAAAATAGCTAAAAGCTGATCGCCGTCCAAAATGTTCCCTTTTTCATCGCTGAGGATTACCCTGTCTCCGTCGCCATCAAAAGCTATGCCCAGATTGGCCCGATGCCGCAGGACTGCCTCGGCCATCATTTGCGGAAAAAGCGCGCCACAATTAACATTGATATTTTTGCCATCAGGCTGGTTATTCAAAGCCACGACAGTTGCGCCTAATTCACTAAATGTTCGCGGGGCGATTCTGGAAAATGAACCAAAGGCGCAATCAAGCACAACAGTGAAACCTTTTAAATTCGCGCCATTTAATGAGCGTTTAGCAAAGTCTATGTACACCGGATCACAATCTAGCTCCGCCTCCAAGGGCTTCGCCTCCAGGGCTCGCCTGGGGAGTTTTGCTTGCTGATCT
Source organism: Candidatus Omnitrophota bacterium (assembly GCA_042571705.1). Lineage (GTDB taxonomy): Bacteria > Omnitrophota > Gorgyraeia > JAFGHF01 > JAFGHF01 > JBHPFV01. The sequence continues at coordinate 13,889 of JBHPFV010000041.1, read as the reverse complement.
TTTGAATAAAGTTTGGAAAATATTTCCTCTATTTGGTTTTCAGCCTCAGTAGGAAGTTTAAAACCGTCACGATTAAAAAGCTTAATCCCGTTGTCAGAACCAGGGTTATGTGAGGCAGAAATGGCGATGCCTAAATCTGCACCGAGGGCGCAAGTTAAATAGGCCACTGTGGGCGTAGGGCAAATCCCGGCACGTAAAAGCTGAACACCTTCCAGTTGTGCCCCGGCAGCCAAGGCCAGCTCTAATTGGTCTCCGGATTCACGGGTGTCTTTACCGATCAGCATTTTAAGGGCACTGGTGTGCTCTGGCGAATTTTGTTTCAGCCAGCTGCCTAATGCCCTGGCAATGGTCAATACTGCGCTTTGGGTCAGGGGAAATTTCCCCACCTCGCCCCTAATTCCGTCTGTTCCAAATAAGGTCTTCATGCTTCTTGCCTTTGCCAAGAAAACCGTTTCCCTAAATACTGTATTGTTGCAATAAGTAGCGGAAAACGGTTCCTTATGGTCTGGAAGTCGCTGGCTGTTGTGGGTAATAATTCGACTGTCTTTTCGCTTGCTCGCCAGAAACATAAAACCAGGTTACGATGGCTAAGATTAAGGAAATTAGCTTTAGCCAGAAATTATCAGTAATCCACTTATGCATTTTTCTTTTTCCTAGTGAATATCTTTTTAAGAGAGAACCGCGGGCGTGGTGGTTGAGCGTAGACATGGTTTAAGGTCTTGAATAAGGCATTGCGCTCAATTTCACGGATCAGTTTACCTTCGCGGGCTAAAGAAACCATACCCGTTTCTTCCGAGACTACAATCACCAAGGCATCGGTCTCATCCGTTAAACCAACTGCCGCCCGGTGTCGAGTGCCTAAGGTTTTGCTAATTTTAGGATTACGGGTGAGCGGAAACAGGCATCCGGCAGCGACAATCCGGCCATTTTCAATAATAACCCCTCCATCGTGCAATGGTGTGTGGGGCATAAAAATAGTTTGGATTAATTCACTGTTGACCTTACTGTCTAAAGCGACCCCGCTTTCAATAAAAGGCTTTAAGCCGACTTCCCGCTCCAAGGCAATAATCGCCCCGATTTTCTTCTTGGCTAATGAATAGACCGACTCAATGATTTCATCAATAATCCGTTCTTCACTAAAGAATAGCCCCGAAATTGGACCTTGGCCCAATTGGGCTAAGCCGCGGCGTAATTCCGGTTGAAAGATGATTAAAAAACTGACTAAAAAAATCGCAAAGAGCTTAGGCAGGATCCAGGCAATAATCAGCAAGTTCAATTTCTGAGCCACAAACAAAGAAATCATGAACACGATGATTAAGACGATTAAGCCTCTTAAGACCTGTACGGCCGGAGTGCCTTTGATAAAAATCAATAAATGATAAAAGACATACCAAAGTATGATCATCTCCAATACCGGACGCCAAATTAAGGATAGATATTGCATAAAAAATTCTCCTCTTAGGAATTTAAGACGGCATCAACCATTCTTACTACTTGGCTGATTGCTTGAACATCGTGGACGCGCACTATATGGGCGCCATTTAAAATACTGATCACACAGCAGGCGACCCCGCCCAAAAGACGTTGTCCGACATCCAGATTAAGCACATTGCCGATGAACGACTTACGCGAAACACCGACCAGAACCGGGAAATTTAAACAGGCAAAATCTTTCAGCTGTTTGATGATCCGTAAATTATGTTCTGTGATTTTACCAAAACCAATTCCGGGGTCAATGACGATATTGTTCTGATCAATGCCGGCGGCAATAGCCGCGGCGACCCGTTCCTTTAAGCGCTCGATTATTTCTTCAATCAAAGACTCATACACGGGATTGCGCTGCATTGTCTGCGGAGTCCCCTTAATATGCATCAAAATACACCCGGCGCCAAATTCGCGAATAACTTTAGCCATCTTACGGTCAAAGCTTAGTCCGCTGATATCATTGATGATACTGGCTCCTGCCCCGAGCGCGGCCCGGGCGACTTCCGACTTAGTGGTATCAACCGAGATCGGCACTTTAATCTCTTTAATCAGTTCTTTAATTAACGGAACGACTCTGGCCTTTTCTTCTTCCACCGAGACCGGCTCTGCCCCTGGACGGGTGGATTCTCCACCGATATCAATAATTCCGGCTCCTTGTTCACTCATCTGCAAAGCCACCTCTTTTGCCAGTTTAGGTTGTTTATAAATCCCATCGTGACTAAACGAGTCATCAGTCGCATTCAATATTCCCATAATCTTGGTGGTTTGACCCAGCCGCAGAGTAAACTCAGCCGCCCTGAAGTTAAATTGCTTTCTTTGCGTAGGGTTAACTTTTAAAATCGAGGCTAGGTCCATTATTTAGCTTGAGCCTTTTCTAATCCGGTGATTGTCTTGACTTCCTCTACGCCTAAGACCTCTTTTTCCAAAAGGGCCTCGGCCAGCTTTTTTAGCTCTTGCTTATGCTTACTGAGCAATTTTTTTGCGTTGGCGTAACAAGAGTCGACTATACTCTTCAGTTCCTGGTCAATCAGCAGCGCGGTTTCCTCGCTATAGTTCTTGTGCTCCAGGATATCCCGGCCCAGAAATACCTGCCGTTCTCTTTTACCAAAAGTGCGATGGCCTAATTTCGGACTCATGCCAAATTCACAAACCATGCGTCGAGCTAGATCCGTAGCTACCTCCAGGTCGTTCTGGGCCCCCGTAGTTACTTTCTGTAAGGCAATCTCTTCAGAGACCCGGCCGCCTAAGGTCATGGTAATCTCATCTAACAATTTACTTTTGGGGTAAATATGGCGGTCTTCAATCGGAGGGGCCAGGGTATAGCCTAAGGCCATTCCCCGGGGCAAAATGGAAACTTTATGCAACGGATCGGCCTCTGGTAAGAGCAGGGCCAACAAGGTGTGTCCGGCCTCATGATAAGCAGTTAGATTTCTCTCCTGCTTATTAATCACTCGGGACTTCCTTTCCGGTCCGGCGAGCACCCGCTCAATCGAATCTTCCAGCTCCTTAACGCCAACGCCGCTTTTATTATTGCGGGCAGCCAATAAGGCGGCTTCATTGGCCAAATTAGCCAGGTCAGCTCCGGAAAATCCCGGGGTCTGCCGGGCAATGTTCTTCAATTCAACGCCGGGGGATATTTTTAGCTCGCGGATATGCACCTTGAGGATCTCTTCCCGGCCTTTTAGATCCGGCCGATCAACAACAATCCGGCGATCAAACCTACCGGGCCGCAATAGTGCGGGATCAAGCACATCCGGCCGGTTAGTCGCCGCCACTAAAATTACGCCGGCCTGGGAATCAAACCCGTCCATTTCCACTAATAGGGCGTTTAAGGTCTGCTCTCTCTCGTCATGCCCGCCGCCAATACCGGCAAATCTCTGACGCCCCACGGCATCGATTTCATCAATAAACACGATGCAGCCTTTTTCGCCAATGCGCGCGGATTTTTTGGCCTGTTCAAATAGATCTCTTACTCTTGAGGCGCCTACACCCACAAACATCTCCACAAAGTCTGAACCGCTAATGTTAAAAAAAGGCACCCCGGCCTCTCCGGCCACCGCCTTGGCTAATAAGGTCTTACCGCATCCCGGAGGACCTAAAAGCAGTACTCCTTTGGGTATCTTACCTCCCAAACGCTGGAACTTCTTGGGATCTTTTAGAAACTCAATTACCTCCTGCAGCTCCTCCTTAGCTTCATCAACTCCGGCCACATCTTTAAAGGTGGTCTTTAATCCGTCTCCGGTGAGTTCACGCGCCCTGCTTTTGCCAAACGCCAGGATTTTACCTCCACCCTGAGTAGCGCTGCGATAAAAGAAAAACCAGAGAAAGAAAATAAACAATAGCATTGGACCCAGCGAATAGATCAGGGTAGTCCACCAGCGATTTGATTTGACGTAAAAGTTTTGCACATTTTCCCGCAAGGCCTCAACCATGGCCTGATCCTCCAGAGGAATACTGACTGTAAAGCGCATCCCGTCGCTCAATTCGCCCTTGATCTCGCCTTCTGACTTTATCGCTGATTGGATTTTCCCGGTCTCAGAATTACTAGTGACCATTTGATAAAATTCACTGTAGCTTAACTCTTCTGGCGGACCCTGCATGGTCTCCGAACCCATTCTAAACAAATAGATCATCCCCATCATCAGCACCAACCATAACAGCAGCGAGCGGGAATTATTCTTCTTTGAACCCGGAGGATACTTCTTCAGTTGAGATGGACGATTGATCTGCGGAGGCTTAAGGCCGCCTTTTTGCCCGTTCATTATATCTCCTTCTGTTAACGCTTGATTTTAACAAATATTCTCTGTATTGACAAGGGCTTTTGTTGAGTTTCTGGAATAAAAAACCAACTTGCCTTTCTTTTTGGCAACAGAAACATTGCCGGGTAAGTCGACGATTGAATTATGCGGCCTGAATTCGATTAAACTCTCCAGCTCTTTCCAGTGCCGGAAATCAATTTTGCGGACGTTGCCCTTGAGCTGCTTAATCGCTAAGCGGCAGATAGACTTTTGCAGGGCCTTATGCAGAGCTGAAAATTTCTTTGAATTCAGCACAACTTCTTCCTGGTTGGGCGTTAAACTGACCAGTTTAAACTTTCTCTGCACTGTTTCTTCTAAAAACGCGAAGTCTACAGAAATATTTTCAGCAAAGTTAACTAAGACCTCCTGTATATTGGCGTTGAATCCCTGTTCAATTAGAGGGATCAGTTGCTGCCGGACTTTATTGCGCAAGAAGAGATTAGAAAGATTCGAGGAATCTGTGCGATAGTTTATTTTTTTTGCCGCCAGAAAGTCGGTAATTTGTTTACGCGTAGTGTTAATCAACGGCCTGACGATTAAACAGCCGTCAAAGGCGCGCTTGACCGGAATCCCGCCCAGTCCGGCAACGCCGCTGCCGCGCAAAAACCGCATTAACACTGTTTCGGCTTGATCATTGCGGTTGTGCCCCAGGGCAATCTTTTTACAGCCATTTTCTTTGGCCAGATTAACTAAAAAATCATACCTTAGGTTCCGCGCGGCTTCCTCAATAGATAGCTTAGCGGATTTAGCAAAATCTTTAACATCGATCGCTGCGCAAGTTATCGGCAGCTTCATTTTTTTAGCCAAACCGGCCACAAAATTGCTATCCCGTTCGGCTTCACCTGGCCTAAGCAAATGATTGAGGTGGGCGATGTGCAGCTTGAGCCGCCAAGGCTTCTTGAGCTTATCTAAGAGCTGGAGCAAAGCTACTGAATCCGCCCCCCCAGATACGCCAACCACGACCTTTTCCCCAGGCTCAAGCAGATTAAATTCCTGAATAGTAAGCTTCACCTGATCTAAAAGCATAAATTACAGGTTTCCTTTCATCGCCGAGATAGCCAGGGAATAGATGAAGCCTCCCAGGCTTAGCCAAAACAATAAAATGTTGATCACCCACTGAGTCCGAGAAAAATACTTTTTATTCAATAAAAATAAAAAATCATTTTTGACAATTCCCCAATGAACCCTGTTGATGGCCAGATAGTATCCGTATCGTAAGAGCAGAATTATAATCAACAAATATGATGCTAAGAATCCGGCCTCATAGCGGAACTCTCCGAGATTAGTAAAATACTTCCCGGAATTAATGTCTTCGGTCAGCCTTTGCATAGAAAAAGCAGCGCCAATTAGCAGTAAGAAAAAGAGCAGTACCGCTACTGTACGCCCGAAAGAATTCTTGGCCATTATTTCCTCCATTAATTATCTAGTTAAGCAACTTCTTCAAAAGGATCTCTTGATTTAATAAGTTTAACCGTCAATAACGCAAAAGGTAAGATAATTGCCGGAGCAAGTAAATAATCTACTGTGTTATGCATCTGTTGTCCTATTTTGGATGTAAACTTGAAGAAATCACCTTGTTTAATCGGGAAATATTGGTCCGGTTTGATTGGGTCCGCAGAAGCACCGTGCCAAACACTCATCTTCACTAAAACATAAATCGAGATGAACACCAGAGGCAGATAAATCCCGAAACGATAAGGGCTTTTTAGTAAACTAGTTTTCATAGTCAACCGCAATTAAGTAAATGGCGGCGGTTGGATTCCCTGCCCGCCATGTATTACCGGTGGCAGGCGGGGAACCAACGACCTAGTTAAGTGACGGCGAGTGGATTTGAACCACTGACATAGCGGGTATGAGCCGCTTGCTCTAACCGGGCTGAGCTACGCCGCCTTATTTTTCTGAGAAGTAGAATTCAAAAATTTGTCAATTGCCACAGCGGCGCGTTTGCCCGCTCCCATAGCGCTAATCACTGTAGCCGCGCCGGTAGTAATATCGCCACCGGCGTAAACACCCTTTAAGCTAGTTGCCTGCGTACTTTGATCAGCCGCGATAATCCCGGATTTGTCCGTTTTGAGCCCAGGCGTATGTTTGACCAGTAACGGATTGGGTTTTTGACCAATCGCGACTATTACCGTATCCACATCCAAAATAAACTCAGAACCCTCAATTGGGACGGGACGGGCCCTTCCCGAAGCGTCACTTTCCCCTAAGCGCATTCTTAAACATTCCATCCCCCGGACATATCCTTGGCCATCACCGATAATTTTTGTCGGCAGGGTTAAGAGATGAAAAACAATGCCTTCCTCTTTAGCGTTTTCGACTTCTTCGTCTCGGGCCGGCATTTCTTTTTCGGTTCTCCTGTATACTATAAAGACGTTCTTGGCGCCTAGGCGTAAAGCCGATCGAGCGGCATCAAAAGCCACATTGCCTCCGCCAATAACCGCAATCTTCTCGCCGATATTAATCGGGGTAGCGTATTCGGGAAAAAGATAGGCCTTCATCAGATTAACCCTGGTCAGGAATTCATTAGCTGAATAGACCCGATTAAGGTTTTCACCCGGTACGCCTAAAAACCGCGGCAAGCCCGCCCCCACAGCAATAAAGATGGCCTGGTGCCCTTGAGCAAACAGCTCATCAATACTGATTGTCTTACCCACCAGAATATTTGTTTGAATTTTTGCCCCTAATTTTTTAATATAATCTACTTCGACTGTTAAAACATCTTTAGGCAAGCGAAATTCGGGGATGCCATAGGCCAGCACACCTCCCGGCTTATGTAAGGATTCGAAAATGCTGAGCTGATATCCCATTTTAGCTAAATCGCCGGCACAAGTCAACCCTGCCGGACCGGAACCCACAACCGCAATTTTAATTTGTTGTTTTTTAGAGCCGACCTCTTGCTTTTTTATTGTCGGCTGTTGTAACTGCTGGTCTGCGGCGAACCTCTCCAGGGACCCGATGGCAATCGATTGCCCCTTCTTTTCCAGTATGCAAAGTTGCTCACACTGTGTTTCTTGAGGGCAAACCCGACCGCAGATCGCTGGCAGATTATTCTTTTCTTGAATCTTTGCGCAAGCCTGAATAAACTGCTGCTGCGCGATCAGGCCGATAAAGGCCGGGATATCAATCTCAACGGGACAGCCCCGTACGCAAGCAGGTTTTTGACACTGCAGGCATCTTTTAGCTTCGGCAACGGCCTGCTGGGAAGTCAAGCCTAAGGCCACAGGCGTAAAATTTTTGATCCGCAGCTGGGGATCCTGTTTGGGCATCCTGGCCCTCATTTACTCTTCTCCACAGCCTGCTTTTCCTGCTCTGAAAATAATTTTAATCTATTTTCTAGTTCTGTGAAATCTACTAAATGTCCGTCAAATTCCGGACCATCCACACAAGCAAATTGTGACTGACCGTCCACGCAGACCCGGCAAGAACCGCACATGCCGGTTGCGTCAACCATAATCGGATTCAGGCTAACCAAAGTCTTGATCTTCAGCGGTTTAGTCAATTCTGCAACTTTGCGCATCATGGCCACGGGGCCGACAGCATAGACCAGATCCATCTTGGTTGAACCCAGTAATTCCTGAAGAACATCACTAACAAACCCCTTTCGCCCGCAACTGCCGTCATCCGTAGCAATCATTAATTGATCAGCAGTCGCGCGCATCCGGTCCTCTAAGATTAAAAGCCCCTTATTCCGGGCACCAATAATCGAAACAATCTTGTTACCGGAAAGTTTTAAGGCCCGAGTAACGGGATAGACCTCAGCAATTCCTACGCCACCGCCAATAGTAACTACGCTGCCAAACTTCTTAATCTCTGTCGGCTGACCCAATGGGCCCAAAAGCTCAGCGATCCGGTCGCCTTGATTTAAACTACCCAACTTTAAGGTGGTTTGGCCAGCTTCTTGAAAAATTATTGTTAGCGTTCCGGAATTTTTATCAGTCTCAACTACAGTCAGCGGTACCCGTTCGCCTTTCTCTTCGACCACGATTACTATAAATTCCCCGGGACGCAGTTTAGCCGCCACTAAAGGCGCTTCCAGGACAATCTTTTTTATGCTTGGCGCTAATTCTTGTTTAAAAATTATTTTGTGCATGACTAAATTGCAATTGGTTCAACCCAGGAGAGCTGATCAGATCCAGCTGCTCCCCTTGGTCTTGGTTAGAAAAACTGGCAATCAACACTTCAGTGTTATCTAACTCAGCCACCAGCTTTAATCCTTGATCCGGGCTTAACAAGAATATGGAAGTAGCCAGGGCATCGGCCTGCAAACAATCCGGGCTTAATACCGTGACGCTCAGCGGGCCCGCGGCAGAGCTGGCGCCGGTTTTAGGATCAATAATGTGACCAAAGCGCTCACCGGAATACTCAATAAAGTTTTCATAATCGCCGGAAGTAGCCACAGCCATATTTTCTATTTCTAAAACAGTCAGCTGAACATTTTTTTTGCGTGGGTGCTGAACAGCCACCTGCCATTTTCTGCTTTTTTCGGGCCGGCCCAAAGCGTAGATATCTCCCCCAGCGTTAACTAAGGCATTATCAATGTCGGCTGCTTTTAAGACTGCTACGGCCTGATCAACGGCATAACCTTTAGCAATCGCGCCTAAGTCCAGCTTCATTCCGGGGTGAGCTAAGTAGACCGATTGACTGAGGGAATCGATCTTGATATTTTTATAGCCTACTTTGGAGCGGGCCTGCTGCAGCAATAATTGGCCCGGGAGATCCTTTTCTTTTTGATTAAAGCCCCAGGCTTGGGCAAGTGGTAAAATTGTAATGTCAAACGCCCCATTGGTCTGGCGGCTAAACTCAACAGAGCTCTCGATTAGGGCAATGGTTTCCGGACTGACCTGGACCGGCTCAAATTCGCCTTTAGTGTTAATTTGGCTAATCTCGCTTTGCGACTTAAATCTACTTAAAAGATTCTCTACCCTTTCAATCTCGGAAAATGCCCCTTTGATCGCCTGGTCAATTAATTGCCTGGATTTATCTTTATCGGCAACAGTAATCTCAACCACAGTGCCTAAAAGTACGCGGCGCTGGGTTACAAAATTTTGATTAGCGTATCCGCAAAGTAGGCCCGCGCTTAAACCGATAACCAGGATTCCGCTCAGCTTCATTTTAATACTCAAAAATAATTGCTCCTAAACTGTACCCGCCGCCAATAGCGGTCAGCCCAACCTTATCGCCGCGATTAATCTGCAGCCCGTTTATTTGACCGCGAATAAGCAGGTCTAAGCTGATCGCCACCGAAGCGCCGGAAGTATTGCCAATAACATCAATAATTCGGCAAACTTTCTGTTCCGGCACCCCCAGTTTATCAATCAGGCCGTAAGTTATCCTGCAGTTAGCCTGGTGTGGGATAATTACATCCAAATCTTCAAGCCGATAGCGACTTAGCTCTAAAGCCTTTAATAAGGCCTCGGACATACCATTGACAGCCTTTCTCAATACTTTAGGCCCCCCGGGCATATGCAGCTTGTTGTGTTGCACAAACTCTCGATCATCAATTTGATGCGCCCGATCAGGCACAGTAACATTAGAGTTAAGCAGGTCCAGATGATCCGTAAATACCGAGCCCAAATATGGCGGGCTGCTGATACCGCCGGCTTCTTGAGCCTGCAAAACACAAGCCCCGGCGCCATCGGCAAATAAGACCGCGGTGGTCGGGTCAGCATAATCAGTGACTCGCGAAAGAGTTTCCGAAGAAACAACCATGATGTTTTTGTAAATCTCCGCGCGGATCAAAGAATATCCCATGGCCAAAGCATAGACAAATCCGGCACAAGCAGTATTTAAAGGAAAACCGCCCACCCTGTCTGCCCCAATCAAATGGGCTAGCGTACAAGCCAGATTAGGGATTTCGCGTGTCGGGGTAAAACTGGAAACAATAATGAAATCCAGCTCAGTGGGTTGCATTTGCGCAGCTTGCAGCGCTTGCTTGGCGCAAGCAGCGGCCATCGTTTCGGTATCCTCATCTTCAACAAAATGCCTATTTTTTATCCCGGTGACCTTCTCTACCCATTGGGGAAAAGCCATCCCGGCCCTTTGGGCATCAAAATTGCGCACCAGCTTTTCTATCTCCTGGTTGCTTATTTTCCTTTTCGGCAGATAGGAACCGGTGCCGACAATCTTTGCGCATTTAGACATTTTTCTCTTCTTCCTTTACGATTCTATTTTTCCGGTCGACAATAATTACCTTGGAGACAATATTATTTTTTTCCTCTGCAGTAGCCAGACAGTATGAAATGATAAACAGTCTTTGCCCTACTTCACCCAGGCGGGCCGCCGGCCCATACAAACAAATTGTCCCGGAATCGGGTTTTTCCTTAATTACGTAGGTCTCAAATCTGGCCCCGGTTTCCAAATTTAGGACCTGGACCTTTTCATTAGGTAAAATATCGGCAGCTGCCAATAATCTCTGGTCTATTCCGATACTTCCTGCGTATTCTAGATTGGTTTGGGTAATAGTCGCCTTTTGAATCTTGGATTTATAAAAGAATCTTAACATCTATGCTGATCTCCTTATAACTGATCGAGTTAGCCTTTTAGTTTTGTGATAGTTTACACTCAGTTGCCGTATTTGTCAATGCTTTTAACCCATTATATCTTTTTAAGTTGCCAACTTCCTTTATTAAACCAAAACGCAGTTAGAGTCCCTTGTAAAACCGAAGAAATTAAGATCGCCCACCAAACCCCGGCTAATCCAATATGTAAATATCTCGGTAATAAAAAAGCCAGGGGGATTTGCACGCCTAAAAGCGCGACTACGGCGATTAACATCGGAGAAACAGTATCTCCGGCACCCATCAGGGAGCGGCCGAGCACTAAGCCTTGAGCAATAAAGACATAACCACAGCTGGTCACCCTTAAGTATTCGCTACCCATTCTAATTACTTCGGGATGCAGATTAAAAATTGAAATTAAGCGCGTTGAAAAGATGAAAAATAATAATCCGACTGCGCCCATTAACAGGGCATTAAAGCCCGCCGCCCGCCAGGCTGAAGTCTTAGCCCGAATAAATTGACCGGCCCCCAAATTTTGCCCGACCAATGTAGCCGCGCTGGTAGCCAGGGCGAAACCAGGCATCAAGACAACAGAAAAGACTCGGAGGCCGATACCATAGGCGGCAATGGCATAACTACCGTACCTGGCCACTATGGCCATCAGCACTAAGCCGACAATACTGCGCAAGGCCATTTGTATGGAATTAGGAAACCCGATCTTGATAATCCTGAAGGCGGTCTTCAGGTCCAGGCGCAATTCACTGACCTTGACCTGGATCCAAGAATGACCCTGGAATAAAATATAAACCCCGAAAATAGCGGCTATGCCTCTGGATAACACTGTAGCTAAAGCCGCTCCACGCACACCCATTGGGGGAAAACCAATCCCAAAAATCATTAAAGGATCGAGGATAATATTCAGCACTGTGGCCCCGACCATCAGCAGCATTGGGGTCAGGGTATCGCCGGCGGCGCGAAAAATAGAACTAATCAGGAATAAATAGACCATTACTAAGCTGCCGCTTAAAATGATTTGTAAGTACTCTTTGCCTTGCGTTAAAATCTCCTGCCTGGCGCCTAAGGCCTTTAAAATTGGACCGGCAAAATAGCCGCCTATAGCGGCCAAAATTATTGAGGCCGCTACTCCGACAATTAGCGCTTGCATAGCTACATTTTCGGCGCGGTTAAAGTCCTTAGCTCCGATATACCTGGAGACTAAACTTTGCGTACCGGTGGCCACTCCAATAATCAAAGTAATCACAACCATAATGACCACCCCGGCCATGCCTACCGCGGCAATCGCTTCAGCGCCCAACCGACCGACCCAAATCATATCAATCACGTTAAAAGCAGTGTGCAGGATATTGCCCAGCATCATCGGCAGGGCCAAGACCCAGATGTTTCTGAGTACGTTGCCTTGAGTCAAATCGATTCTTTCGCGATTGAGCAATGGTTTCATCAGTGGATTATGGTTTAGCCGCGGCTTTTTTCTGCGCATTAGCGTAAACCGCCTGGCCGAATGATATGTTACTATCATTACATGCGAAGTGTTTATGTTCGACGATATTAAAGCCTTCGGCGGTTAACAAAGATTTAGCTTTATTGAACAAAGATTTATTTTGAAAAACCGAGCCGGTTAAAACCACGTTTTTTACCTTTTGTTTATGGTTGACCTTGAGGCAGGTTTGTTTAATCATCTCGCAAATAGTATTATGCAACACCGTGGAAATAATCGACCGGGAGATACTTTTTTTCAAATCTTCAACTATGTTTTGGAAAATTTTATCAAAATTGATTATCCAGCTCTCTTTATTGCGCTGCAGCGTGAAGTCATAACAGTGGCCGGAAACGTGTGAAGAACGATTGATAATTCTTTCTAGTTCGGAAACGCCTTGCCCCTCCTGTTCAATATTTTCACGCAAGCCTAACATCACCGCGACCACGTCAAAGATGCTGGCCATGCTGGTTGTATGCAGCGGGTCTTGTAACCGCAGGATCAAGTCCTGCCAATCATCTTTAGTTTTGCGTTGCACGAAATCGAGCGGCAGCTCGGTAAAACTATCTCCGTATGACTGGTAAAGAAAACTCGCTGCTAGCTGCTGGGTGGAGGAAATCGCGCCCGTAAACGCTTTTGGCACGGCGGTATATTCCAAATGGGCCACTCTTTCCATTTCTTGCAGGTTACCCAGAAACACCTCTGCGCCCCAAAACTTGGCGTCCTCACCGTACCCCGCCCCGTCCAAGACTACCCCGATTGTTTTTCCTTCAAGGTTATTTTCGCCAATACAGCTGGCCAGATGCGCTTTTTGATGCTGCACAGCTAAATATTTGACGCCTTTAGCGCCCGCCGCGGCTGCTTGGCCATACTTAGTTGAGTTGAAGCCCGGATTTAAGTCCGAGGTTATTACTTTTGGTTTAACTTTTAATTCTTTTCTTAAACGACTGATCTCATTCTGGTAGCGATCCCAGGCCGAACTCTCATTTAAATTGCCCAAGTCATTCATGATAAAGCCGCAATCCTTTTTAGTTAAACAGAAGTTCGCCAGGTGTTGCGCCCCGCAGGCCATGATCTCTTTGTTAAACGGATAGTCTATCTTGTACATTTTTTTACCTCTTTATATTTTATGATTGCTTTTTCCAATAACTCTTTCGTCCCTTTATATTTTAAAGTCTTTAAGGCCAGGCTCGCTTTAAACCAGCGCGCCGCCTGAATTTCACTCTTTTGCGCTTTTAATTTCTGATCATTCCCGGTTTCCGCTAAAAAGAAAAATACCGTTTTAAAAATTAAATCTCCCTTTAAACGGTAGAAGTAATTAATCCGCCCGACCTTATCCAAAATAGCCAGGCCGCTTAAGCCAACCTCTTCTCTGATTTCCCGAATGGCTGCGTCTTTGGAACTTTCACCCTGGTCAATATGACCTTTAGGCCAGCTCCAATGTCCGTAGGCGTCCTTGATTAAAAGTACTTCCAGGGTCCGGCCTTTTTTGCGCACCACAATACCGCCAGCTGAAAACTCCCTCTTCGCCATCATCCTCTCATTCTTTACTTTACAGGGCTCGGGGTCCTGTCTCGGGTGCGCTTTCGGTGCTCGTTCGATTACAGTAGA
>JBHPFV010000040.1:0-15292 GCA_042571705.1 Candidatus Omnitrophota bacterium | reverse complement strand
ATCTTGAACTTAACTTTTGTTTTCATTTTAACACATTCGTTTTTAAATCGGGAAGGGCGCAGCCGGAAAACCTGATCGGCAGCGAAGAATCTTTTTTGAAAGCGAGCGGTTACGATGCCAGAAAGAAGATGATTCTTTTGAAAGACCTGGCCTATTGCGCGGGCCTGGGGCAATACGGCAAAAACTCCTTAATCATCAACAAACACTTTGGCTCAAACATTATAATTCAGGCCCTATTTACAGACGCCCGGCTTAGATACGACGAACCAATGCGGCCCAGGGCCTACCCGGGATGTAAAAACTGCAGCGTATGTATCAGCGCTTGCCCCGGAGGAATGATCAAAAATTATAAAGTTATCAGGCCCGAAGATAAATGCAGCATTGTGCCGAAAGAAAGATTGGCCCTGATCGGACGGCTGCCAAAAGATACTCAAGGCTGGATGCGGGCCTCAACCAAAGCGAAGAGGTATTGCAAAATATGCCAGGGCTTCTGCCCGGCCAACTCCAAGAATTATTTCAAAGATAGCCTGCTGCTGTGTAGACAAGAAAAACAAACAAAGACGAGATTTTTCGTGGCGCCAGAGCGTTACAGCGTTTTAATCAGAGACGGAAAAAATGGAACGAGCAATCTTCATCACTAAACTGAGCCAGCTCAAATATGCCAATAATAACTATACCCGCCTCTATTACGGCAATGAATTTTGTGAAAGGTTAACGCCTTCCCCCAGCCAGCTGAGCGAGGCATTATCCTTTGTTTTGCGTAATAAATTAAATTTTTCTTTCGTTACTCCTTATGTCACCAATTCCGGCCTTAAAAAATTAGGGGCACTGTTTAAATTATTAGAGGGTTCGGGCGTTAACTGTGAAGTTATAATTAATGATTGGGGGACATTAAATTTAATTAATCGCAGACATCCCAGCCTGTTGCCGGTTTTAGGCCGGCTGCTGACAAAACAGAAAAGAGGACCCAGAGTAATAAAATTACTCAAAAGACAAACAAAGCCAAGGCTATTGAAAGACCCGGACAATCCCCGGCAGAGCACCCTGCTCCTTCCGCAAAAGCTTCCTTTGGCCCTGGACCCTTATTATCTGGGCTCAAACGCATCGAGCGTCCCGATCATCCATAATTTTTTAATTAATCAGCGGATCCGCCGAATAGAGCTGGATAATACCGGCCAGGGCTTGATTTTAGAGTTACCCAGAAATCGGCTCAGCGCATCTATATATTTGCCCTATGTCTACATCAGCACTACTTTTTTCTGCCCTACCGCCGGATGTGACCAAGAAAAAGAACGCTTAATTAAGATTAAACCCTGTCAGAAACAGTGCCGCAGATATCTATTCAAACTCCGGCACAAAACAATGCCTAAGGTAATCTATCTGGGAGGGAATACGCAGTTTTATAAAAATACTAAGTCGCGGATTAAGCAGTGGGAAAGCATGGGAATAGATAGAATTGTTTATGCGCCCGAGGTCCCGATTTAAAAACGAATGTGTTAAAATGAAAACAAAAGTTAAGTTCAAGATTGCCGATGTGATCATTGAAATGAAAAGCAAATCCAGGTTTAAGCCTTTTACCGAAGAAGAAGCAAAGCACGGCGAGCAACACCTGAGCAACTTTTTCTACCATGGCCGGCAAAAGCCGCAGATCAGCATTGAGGTAAAAGTAGTAGATAAATTGCCGCAAATAAATATAACAAAACATATATTTGCCTCATATCACTTTCAGGATAGAAACGACCACTGGCGCCTGCTTAAACAAAATAATAACTACATTTATCAATGTTCGCGCGGACAGCAGAAGCAGCTTATGTTGGTGAATAAAACACTGAACAGGATTACCGCCTACCTTCTGCCTCACAAGAAAGAGGGCAATGTTTGGCAAAAAAATGATATTATCACTAACTTTTTGCAAGTTTTTTTAATCAACTATTTTGCCTTGCATAAAAATGGAATCTTTGTGCATGGCATGGCAGTTAAAGATTTACATGGACAGAGTTTGCTTTTTGCCGGCGAATCCGGGTGCGGCAAGAGCACCATGGCCAAGCTCTGGCACTATAATAGTAAGGCGATGGTTTTAAATGACGACCGTATTGTGGTGCGTAAGCATAATGCTAATTTTTACAGCCATGGGCTCCCCTGGCACGGGACATTTAGCGCTTACCTTTGTTCAAAGATAGAGTCAGCGCCGCTTAAAAAAATATTCTTTATTCAGCATGCTCCTGTTCATGTTGTGCGTCGGATTTCGCAAAAGCGGGCATTTGAACTGCTCTATCCCGCAATATTTCCTACTTTTTGGGATAAGGGATGCTTGGAAAATGTGGCTTCATTTTCTCATGATTTAATTATGAGTGTTCCTTGTTATATTTTAGGGTTTGTGAATGATAAAAGTGTAATCGAGTTTGTCAGGCAAGCTGCTGAAAAAAAATGATCGGCCACCCGTATCTTAAAAAAGGCGTAATGATATACCGCGAGGACGAAAAAACCATTTTCTTGCTTAATCCCTACCATCGTGCTTCGCCGCAAAAGCTCTCGCGCCTAGATGGCGATGAGGCCCTGATCTTAGAGAAAATGACAGGGGGCAATGATGTGCAAGGCATCAGCCGCTCTCTTGAAATCCCTGAGAAAGATGTTGCGCGGATAATAAATAAATTTTCCGCTCTAGGGCGCAGTGCCGTAGAGTTATTGGACAGGCCGAAGGTGAGAGTAAAAGCCGCGCAGAGAAAGGAAGCAAAGCATAATAAAATTTTTCGTCAGATGCGTTCTGAGCTTTTTTCCACTCGAACCTTCAGAGCAGACAACGGCACAACAAAAGAATATCACCAGAAAGAGATCGCAGATGCCATGGAGCATTTTAACAGAACAGAGCTGACCGTTTCGCATATTTTCAGAGAACCCAACGCCCTGCTTCAGGGCAAGAATTACGGGGCGGCCTTCGCTGAGGTTTTAATTAACCAGGGGGCGATCAGGAAGGGCATAAGTATCTTGGAGGTAGGGGGAGGCACGGGTATATTTGGAAAAAATTTTCTTGACCAAATAAAGGGCGTGGCTCCGGAAATATATAAAACCATTAGGTATGTCTTTTTCGAACT
Organism: Candidatus Omnitrophota bacterium; assembly: GCA_042571705.1. GTDB lineage: Bacteria > Omnitrophota > Gorgyraeia > JAFGHF01 > JAFGHF01 > JBHPFV01. Next base: position 12,200 of record JBHPFV010000040.1, on the reverse strand, counting down.
ATCACCTGCTCTGCTTAAATCTCAACGCAAGATCTCCAGAGACCACCTCAGTGTCGCGCGGTTTATCAAAGGCGATGTTAGCAACTATGACTTCCGAGACGAAAAGTTTAACCTGATTATCAGCAACGAGATGGTCGCTGATCTTGGCGTGGTAAAGTTCAGGACACAGGATTTTAAACAGCCAGCAAGGCAAGCGCCAGATCAGAACAAAGCCGTTGATATTATTAACAGATACAAAATTGATATTTCAGATGCCCCGGATGAGTTTTTGTTTAATTTAAAAGCAATAGAGTTCTTGATTTTTGTAAAGAAAATATTAAATCCTGGCGGAAAGGCCTATATAGTTGAATATGGAAGCCCGTGGGGATACCCTAAGGCGACAGTCCTCAAAGGACATGTCGAATACAGCATACATTTTGGCCACCTGAAACGAGTTGCGCAAAAACTGCGTATGTTCCATAGGCTCACTTGCTTAACAGATTTTCTAGGATTTGATAAGAAGGTCAAAATTCTCGATTCCCTTTCGCGTTCGATGATCAACGACTATTTACTTCCTTTTTTGAACCACAAGGGCCTATCCCAACAAGCATATACAGAAGATGGCATCAAAGAAGAAATTGGCGATGTCTTTAACCGTTTATCTTTCGCATCATTCTCCCCTCTGGGAACAGGGAATTTTATATTAGATCCTAGCGTTTTTTTCGCTTTGGAATTAAAGGCGTAAGGTTGCCGCACAATGAAGATAAAATCTCCTCTAACAAATAAAGAAGAAGTTAAGCCTTTATGCGAAGCAGGAGCAGATGAGTTATTCTGCGGAATTGAGCCTTACAATTGGAGGAGAAGATATAAAGATTTTTGCACAACTCAACGCTCAACTTTTGCTAATTTTAAGAAATTATCCGACCTGGCAAGGGCGATCCGGATCGCCCATCAATATAAAACCAAAGTCCATGTGGCAATGAATGCCTTTTTTTATTTAGAAGAGCAGTATAAAATGGCCCGCAGGATTGTGAAAGATATTTTAGGCATAGGCGCTGATGGCATAATCTTCGCCGATCCGGGCGTACTTTCCCTTATGGATAGAGATTTATTGAAAGATAAAGATGTAATAGCAGGTTGCGATACAGTCATATTTAATCATCAAGCCGCAAAATTCTATAAAAGATTTGGCATTACCCGTATTGTCTTGCCGCGCTCAATGACAGTTAAAGAGATGGAACAGGTCATCAGAAACGATGGTGATTTAGAGTACGAAGTTTTTATTATTCACGACCTTTGCTTTTTTGAAGACGGGCTTTGCGCTTATTGTAAAGAGCAAACCGGAGGTACCAGAAAACAAGGCCGGGCCAGAGGCAAGGTATATTTTTTTGCTGCTTCACGCTTACCTTTGAGAGGTCATGGCGGAGGCTGCGGCACGCCCGTGAAGAGGCAAAGGATATATTTTAGAAAGAATCGAAAAATCAGCTTTCCTCGGCCAGTTACATTCCGGTTGGGAAAAAATATTGATGGTTGCGGAGCCTGTGCCATATACGATTTGAAGAGGATTGGCGTAACCAGCTTAAAAGTATTAGACAGGAATCTTTCCACGCCTGGTAAGATAAAGGCAACTAACTTTATCAATAGCTCTCTAGGCCTGCTCAACGGCAGTTTTATCCCAAAAATAGAGTATAGAAATAAGTGTAAAAGCTTGTTTAAGAAAACATTCAAAACCCGATGCGACATACGCGATTGCTATTATCCCTTAAATTCTTCAGACTTATAAGGCGAAGCAGGTTTCCCATTAACAAAGTGACATTCAGGCCGGCCTTGCCAGACGATAAAATCCTCTTCGATGAATTTAAGCGTAGATATTCTAAAGCAAACTCGGCTCAGAGGCAGACTAGATCAATTCCTACATCCAGCCCGGAGTTTGTTTTTTATGTCGCTGTTTATAAAGGAAGAATTATAGGCAATATAGGCTCAAGGTTAGTCGTTGCTAATGATCTAACGGTCTGGCATATGTCCGGCATAGGCGTTTTGCATGAATTGCGGGGATATGGAGTGGGCCAAGGACTATTAAAATCAATAATTCCTGTTTTAGAGCAGAGGAATTGCCCGATCTGGTTAAGTGCGCGCAAAGGCAACGCCAAGGCGATCAACCTATATAAAAAGATGGGTTTTAGGGTCGCTGAGGATGGAGATAAGGTCCAGCTTGATGGGCAGAAGGACAGTTTGATGATGGTTAAGAGGTAGAGTGGAAAAAGCAATCCATATTACCAGGCTTGGTAATCTGAAGTATTTTAGGGGAGGTCAATACCAAAGGATGTATTGGGGGGTAGAATTCTGCCAAAATCTTATACCTACCATAGCGGATACCGCGAAAGTCCTCAGGTTTATTATAAATAATAATCTCAGGCTTACCTTGGTTACCCCTTTTGTTACCGAATACGGATTAAAACGCTTAAGAAAATTTTTTGCTTGGCTGAATAGCAAGGTGTCCGGATGTGAAGTAATAGTAAACGACTGGGGCGTATTGGAAATACTGAACGTTGAGTTTGGAAACATATTTGAGCCTGTTTTTGGCAGGCTCTTAGCCAGACAACAGCGCGATCCCGCAATAAAAAACGTATTAGAAAAACAACTTCCCTCCGCGGTCAAAGGTAGAGACGGAAAGATAGCTATAGTTGTCCACCGGCCGCCACATCAACGATACCAAAAAGGAATGAGAGCATGTTATGCAAATCCGATCTTAATTCAGAATTTGTTATCTAAATTCGGCATACGCAGGATAGAGTTAAATAACCTGATCCAGGGGCTGGATCTGCAGGGGGTCAAATTTAAAAAATCGATATATACCCCTTATGTTAATATCTCAACTTCCCGTTTTTGTCCAATGCGCACCCGGCAGCAGAAGATATACCGCATCAATGTATGCGAAAGGGAATGCCAGAGGTATTATGAAATATTACGTAATCGGGCAATCCCCAAAATCATTTATAAAAGAGGGACTACCACTTTCTATAAAAACCCCTTAGCTGCCAAGAATCTTTCGGGTTTAGATATAGATAGGATTGTTTTCCAACCGGAGCTTCCCTCTTAAATAGGCTAATTAGCGTTTGAGATAATGAAGGAAACCCCATATAAAACTTTCAGCTGGCAGACGCATAAAAAGAACTGGCGCATTAAAAAACCCAGTGCCTGCCAATTTGAATTGACCTTTAAGTGCGGCCTGCATTGCAACTACTGCTATTCTGACTGCTACAATAAGCCTGCTGATATAGCAAAAGAGTTGGGCGCAAAAGAGGTGAAGAGTATTTTAGATAAGGTCCATAGGACAGGGGTAATTTGGTTAGGTTTTACAGGGGGAGACCCCTTAACCAGACCAGACTTTCTAGAGATCTATTCTTATGCCAAAAATAAAGGTTTTATTGTTACTATATTTACTAATGCTTATTCTATGACTAAAGAAATAGCAAAATTTCTTAAGAAAAAGACTCCTTTTGTGATTGAAATCACTCTGAATGCCATGACAGAAGCAGCTTACGAAAAGATGTCTCAGGTGAAGGGTTCGTTTGCAAAGACAATGGAGGGGGTGAGATTAATTTCGAGCTTTAAACTTCCTCTAAAAATAAAAACGCACATAACTAAAGATAGTGCACGGGAGATGCCCAAGGTAAAGAAGTTTATCGAAGACTTAGGCCTGGAGTTTGCCCCCACATATGCATTGAATGCGCGATTAAACGGTGATTTAGCGCCATGCGCTTTAAGATTGCCGCCTGAAGAAATTGCGGGCGGGCAGGAAAGCGGGTGCGCTGATTGGGCAACAGCTAAACCCGCCCAACGAAAACCGGCCGGCGCTTTATTCCGTTGCGCTGTTAGCGGTGGAGACGGAATACAGATCGACCCTTATGGCAATATGCTTGTTTGCCGGCTGATCAGAAAACCGGCTTTTAACTTATTCCAAGTCGATATTGATTACGCAAAGAATGCATTATTAGCTTGGATAAGGAATAGCAAGTTTACTACCGCTTCACCATGCAATGGCTGTAATCTAAGACAAGACTGTTATTGGTGTCCGGGTAAGGCTTATATTGAGCAGGGCAATCTAGAGCAGCCGATAGACTTTTATTGTGAATTAGCACATCGTGCGGCCGCGGCGAGGAGATGATGTTCGAGAGATGAAACGAAAAAACACTGAGTGGACACGGTTCAATAAATATCTGTATAAGTATTGGAAATTAGAGGCGGCGGCCATTGTTCTGGGCCTAGTCGCTATGCCGCTGGGCTTGATTAATCCTTACCTCGCCAAGCTGGTCATTGATCAGGCCTATGCCAATAAAGACCTGAAATTGTTCTTAATTTTAGCAGCTATTGGCGGGATCGCTTTTGTTGTTAACAACCTGGTACAATTATTAAACAGTTACCTTTCACAACGTATAAGCCGCAATGTTAATTTTGATATGAGTAAAGACCTTTTTCGCCACTTACAGAGCCTGCCTTTAAGTTTTTTTAATAGCGAATCAACCGGCCGCCATATTTATCGCATCAATAGCGATATTGGCTTAGTCAGCGGTTTTATTTGCAATGTTATTCCGCAAATCATAACATTGGTGCCGCGACTCGTATTCATTTTAGTTATCGTGCTATATCTTAACTGGAGGCTGGCGCTACTGGCAGTTATTTTGGCCCCGGCTACGTATATCCGCGCTCACTTTTTCGGCAGATGGTTAAAAGAGATGATGTGGCGCCTGAGAGAAAAATCTCAAGATATCTTTACGAAACTTTATGAAGTCTTCAGCCACATGCATCTGGTCAAGGCTTTTGGCCGGGAAAATTATGAAATAAAGGGGTTTGAACAAAAGCTTTTAAAAAAATTAGATTTTGAAAGAAACAATGCGAGGATTTCGCATGCCAGCAATTTTTTTAGTTCTATTCTGAACAGGGCCATAACCGGGTTGATCGCTTTGTATGGCGGCTATCTGCTGATTACCGGGAAAACGACGCTGGGGAGCTTGACGGCAGTAATGATGTATACAACCCAACTGATTGGACTGATTGGCTCAATCGGAGGTATTGTTGAGACAGCTAGCATCAATTCCGTATCGCGTCAGCATCTGGCCGAAATTTTGGATCTCAAACCAAAGATACATGATAAAAAAGGCGCTATAGCTTATAAGATTTTACAAGGAAAGATAGAATTTAAAGGCGTTGACTTTGGATATACAGAAGATAAATTTATACTAAGCGGCCTCGGCTTGTCGATGCCCGGGGGCGCGAAGATAGCGCTGGTGGGCCACTCAGGATGCGGGAAAAGCACGCTGCTTAGCCTACTCTTACGGATTTATGAGCCGGAGGCAGGCGCTATTCTGATTGACGGACTGGATATCCGAGCTATGAAGCTTGAATTTTTGAAGGCGCAAATCGGCATAGCGCTGCAAGAGCCGTTTTTATTGAATGACAGCTTTAAAGGTAATATATTGTATGCACAGGAAAATGCCTCCACAGCAGAGGTTATGGAAGCGGCGCGCCTGGCGGAGGCGGATAGTTTTATATTAAGCTTTCCTGATAAATATGATACTCAAATCGGTGAGAATGCCTGTAAAATCTCTGAAGGCCAGAAGCAGCGCGTGGCTATTGCCCGGGCGATTATAAAAAAACCAAAACTTATAATTATTGATGAGGGGATGTCGTCTCTGGACTCCAAGACAGAAGAGAGGATTATTGATAATCTAAAAAAAGAATTTTCAGAGTCCACGCTGATTGTTGTGTCCCATAGATTATCAACCGTACGCCAGATGGATTTGGTGTATTTTCTGAACACGCCTTCCTGCATAGAGGTCGGCACTCACCTGGAGCTTACTGCAAGAAGCGCGCAATATCAGGAATTATTTGCCGGCCAGAATAAAAAGGCCAATGTTTTAGCCAAACATGAATAATTGTGCGGACGCTAATTTGAAGCGACTGTGTTCGGAATATGCCGATACACTGCCCTGTTGTAGCGCTATCGCCACGGCCAAGGCACCCTTTAGAGAGCGAGCTAAAGTACTTTGGGGCCGGGCCGATTGCCTGGACCTGTTTGTGTTAAAAGACCAACTGCTCAAGAGCGACAATCTTAAAATCAAAGCCTCAGGCCTTTGTATGTACCCGGCGCTTAAAAAAGGAGATATTTTAAAAATCACGCCGGCCAAAGCAAATAATCTGGAAATTGGCGACATTCCTGTTTACCGCAGCCGGGACAGGCTATATGCGCACCGGGTTGTCGATAAACAGGTTATTAACGGTGAGCAATTCATTATCACCCGAGCCGATACAGCGCGCGTTGCAGGGGATAATAAAACCGGGCAAGCGGTGCCGGAAAAAGACATATTAGGCAAGATCAAGGAGATTGAGAGGGGGGAAAAGATATTTTCTCCACACAGGAAACCAGCTACAGCCGGCGAAGAGTTTTTTTACAAAACAGCAAAGGTAAGAAAAACTTTGACGGGTTTAATAGAAAGATTGTTCCAGGCCGCGCTGATTCAGGCCCAATCATTAAGGCTTTATGCGGCTCTGGGCAAGATAATTACAGTCAAGCTTAAGCGGCAATTCAGTTTTGAGTTAGCCGTTCCATTTTCTAATCCTGGATTAAACCGGGCCTACCGCTATATTCGTTTAGCAGACAACCAAACCATCGATTGTCCTGATTTTAAAAAAGCTCAAAACTTTCATTTGGTGATGAAAATCAATAATCGTCCGATAGGATGTCTGAGTTTCTTAAACCGGCCGCAGCCTTGTCCTTACCCGGGAGTTTGGCTGTCCGATGCTTATGTCAGGTGGAGGTATAGGAAGTTAGGGCTAGAGGCAATCTTAAAATCCCGGGCCGAACAGTTTTTAAAGGGTAGAAAGGTTAATAATGCCCCAGCGCTTTCGGGATAATGCTGAGGAGCTCCTAGTAATCTGCGCGGCGGAAAAGATGCCGCAGGAGCAGAGGCAGAAGGCCCTGGCCTTGATCAGTGCCGGTATTGATTGGACGTATTTTGCAGAGACTGCCATAAAGGGCGAAGTGACCGCCTTGGTTTATCAGGCCTTGAATAGCTCTAATCTAGACGCGGCTGTCCCGGAAAAAACATTCCAGCGCCTACGATCCAGGCGTTTATCCATAATAGCAAACACTTCTGCCCAGCACGAGCATTTATGCCAGCTGCTCAGAGTGCTGGCCCGAGAAAATATTGCTGTTTTACCTCTGAAGGGGACGCTTTTATCACAACGTCTTTACGGTAATATTGACATGCGGGGAGCTAGCGTAGACATCGATTTATTAATCCCGGGGGAAGACAAGGAAAGGGTCAAGACGCTATTGCCCAGTTTAGGTTATATGTTTGACCCTGGCCATGAACTAGACCGCTGGCAGTGGCAATATACCTTCAATAAGGCCAGGGCAGCAAGCGTCGAGGTGCATTGGGACATCACCATGATGGTTCGCAACCAAAGCAGAATAGCTGGGCTGTGGGATGGCGCCCGGCTTGTAGCAGACGGCGAGATAAGCTATTATGAGCTTAAGCCGGAGGAGCTTTTGCTCTACCTTGCGGTGCACCTAATCAATAGCAGCCGGTTAAGCCAGTTAAGATATGTTAGCGATATAAATACATTATTACGCAAGTATTGCGATAGGCTCAATTGGGATGATTTAGTAGAAAAGTCCAAGAACTGGAGGGTCTCAAATGCTCTTTACGCGGCGCTGAGCTTATCCCGCAGTCTGTTTAACTCAAATGTAGATGAGGATGCATTCAAGAAGCTCAAACCAAACCTATACACATCGGCCTTGATCAAGATGTTTATCAACAGGAAGGTCTATTTCCGGAATTGTTTAAGAAAACGCCTAATCAATAATTTCATCAGCTATATATTCTTTGAGTTGCTTGAGGCCAGGACCGGCTCAGACTATCTGGCGGTGGCCAAAAGGGTGTTATTCCCGCCCAGAGAGGTCTTATCAAGTTGTCAGCGCGCCAGTTCAGCGCCTTTGCCGATAAGATACATTATCAGAATATTCAAGGGTGGCTGTAAGTTTTTAGTTCGACGATAGTGGGCCTTGTTTCAGCAAGGAACATGTGCTGCTGCACTTAAGTCGTGGCTTAAAAAAATAAGACTTCTGCTTTAGGCGACTATTTGATATAATAGACGCTATGCTGTATATTATCAACGGTCAAGTTGTCCTGCCGGGTAAAATCATCACCCGGGCCGGCTTGGTAGTGAAAGGCAAAAAAATAGTCGCGATTACCGGCAAGCAGGCTCCTCCCCGCGGCGCCGTTAAGATTGATGCCCGGGGAAATTTTATCGCCCCCGGATTCATTGATTTACATATTCATGGAGATGCCGAACTTGTTTCCTGCCAACAAGTTAAAGGCGGGACCACGCATTTTTTAGCCACCTTGCATCCGGCACAGCCGGCCGCACTTTTAAAAAATATTGCCCGTACCTTAAGGCTTAAGGGCAGAGTGGCCGGGGCTAAGGTTTTAGGCTTAAGGCTGGAAGGGCCGTTTATAAATCGGACCTTTTGCGGGGCGCTGGCGCCTGGTACGCTGCGTGCGCCGGATCTTGCTGAGGCCAAAAGGATTATCCGCCAGGCAAAGGCTGCACTGAAGATGGTAGTCTTGGCTCCGGAATTAACAGGGGCAGTGAAATTAATCGGCCTGCTAAGAAGGCATAAAATTATTGCTTCTTTAGGTCACTCCGGGGCTACTTATCAACAGGCGCTTAAAGGCATCAATGCCGGAATTACTCACGCTACGCATACCTTTAACCGCATGGCCGGTTTTGATCATCGCGCAGGCGGCGCCTTAGCCGCGGTGTTAACCGAAGATCGTGTCGCTTGTGAGGTAATTTGCGACGGCATTCATGTGCATCCGGCGGCATTACGGATTTTAAACAGCTGCAAGTCCGCGGATAAAATTATCTTAATCACTGATTCTACGCAGGCGCAGGATGCGCCGCTAAAAAAACGCTGCGGCGATGTGTTTAAGTTAAGAAACGGGACCTTATACGGCACTGCCTTGACCTTAAATAAGGCCCTGAGGAACGCGGTTAAATTTTTGGGCCTGAGTTTGCCCCAAGCGGTAAAGCTGGTTACGCTGAATCCGGCCAAGGCGCTCAAGATAGACAGATACAAAGGCAGTATCGCCGTTGGCAAACACGCCGACCTGGTTATTTTTGATCAGAATTTCGACGTACAGATGACGATAGTCGAAGGAAAAGTAGCGTACGATAACAGATGAACGTACTGTTTACGAATTACTGTAATAGGAACTGCGCTTATTGTTTTGCAAAAGGCAAGCTGGCCTCCAGCCGGGGTTTTAAAAAACAGCATATCAGCTTCAAGAACCTAAAAACCGTTATTAATTTTTTAAAGACTTCCCGGCAGGCAGACATTGGTATACTTGGCGGCGAGCCGACTTTGCATCCGCACTTTAAAAGGGCCTTCGGAATGATTTTGCAAGAAAGATTTATTGTATCGTTATTTTCTAACGGGATCATCAGTACAGATATTCTTACGTTTTTGCAAGGAATCAAGAATCCTCAATGGACCATGGTTCTTAATATAAATCACCCCGCTAGTTATACACGAAAAGAATCATTAATAATTCATAACCTGCTGCGCGCACTGAAGAAACAAATATTGTTATCCTTTAATATTTGCCGGAAGGATTTTAATGGCGATTTTCTGATCGAGCTTATTAAAAAATACGGATTGTCGCCCGGCATCAGGTTGGCAATGGCGCTACCACAATACGGCCACAATAACCAGCATATTGCTTTGAAAGATTATAGAAAGGTAGCGACCAGGGTGGTGAGATTGGCTGAAAAGTGCGATAACGCGGACATATCAATCTATTTCGATTGCGGTTTTCTTCTTTGTAGTTTCACAGAAGAGGAATTTGGCCGCCTGTTTCGTTATAATTCTCCATTACAGGCAGACTGTGTCCAAGCCATTGATGTGGCTCCGGATTTAACTGTGTGGAAGTGCTTTGCTACTGGGCTGTTGTGGAACAAGAAACTTACGGATTTCAGTAATTTAGCTGAAGTAAATAAATTCTACATAGATAAGTTTAGAATGCCTAAGAGATTAGGCGTACTCGAGCAGTGTTTTAGGTGTAAATCCTTACTGCGGAAAAAATGCGGCGGAGGATGCCTGGGGCATAGCTTAACGAAATATCCCGAACTGGCTGAGAGCATAGGCGGCAGAAAGTAAAAAACAATGTGTGGTATAGTAGGCTACATAGGTAATCGAAACGCCCAAGAGGTATTGATCAGCGGCCTACGCCGCTTAGAATACCGCGGCTATGATTCCGCAGGCGTGGCTATTCTTAACCAAGACAGGGCCAAGAGTTCCCCGGCCCTGCAAATTAAAAAGCGGGCTGGGAAACTGCAGACATTGCAGGAAATGTTGATTAACAGGCCGCTTAAGGGAAGCTTAGGGATTAGCCATGTGCGCTGGGCAACACACGGTATCCCCAACACCCAAAATGCTCATCCGCATTGGGGGTGCCAGGGCAGGATTGCCTTGGTCCATAATGGCATTATTGAAAATTACGAACAGCTGAAAGAGGAGCTGGTTAAACAGGGACATAAATTCCGTTCCCAAACCGACACCGAAGTCATCGTCCATTTAGTTGAGAAATTCTATCGGGGCAAATTAGAGCAGGCGGTGATCCAGGCCTTGAAAAAAGTGCGCGGGGCCTATGCCATCGCGGTAATTTGCCAAGACGAGCCGCAGAAATTAGTCGGGGCCAGATTAGGCAGCCCTTTAATTGCCGGGAAAAACAGCAAAGAGGGTTTTTTGGCCAGCGATATCCCGGCGCTTTTGGATTATACCAAGGATATGGTCTTGCTTGATGACGGAGAAGTGGTCACGCTGACGCCGGGTAAATTAGAGGTGCGTACATTAAAGAATAATAAGCTGGTGCTCAGAAAGCCGGTAAAGATAAAGTGGGACGCTGCCCAAGCCGAAAAAGAAGGCTTTCCTCACTTCATGCTTAAAGAGATTCACGAACAGCCTAAGGCCATTCGCGAGACCCTGATCGGGCGGATCTCAGATAAAAAGCACCAGGTCCTGCTGCCTGAGCTAAGATCTCTAAACAAGGTCTTGCGCGCAATGGAGAAGATAGTCATTATCAGCTGCGGCACGGCCTGGCATGCCGGGTTGGTGGGCAAATATATGCTTGAGGCGCTGGTGCGCATCCCGGTAGATGTGGATATTTCCAGTGAGTTTCGCTATCGTAATCCTTTGATCAATAACAAGACGTTAGTGATCGCCATTACCCAGTCCGGAGAAACCGCCGATACCTTAGCCGGCTTACGTGAGGCCAAGGCCAAGGGCGCTAAGATCCTTTCAATCTGTAATGTCTTGGGCAGTTCGATTCCCCGGGCCTCAGACGCGGTGATCTACACTCATGCCGGTCCGGAAATCGCGGTAGCCTCGACCAAGGCCTATACCTCACAGCTGGCCGTGCTTTATTTATTTACGCTCTATTTAGCCGGATTAAGAAAATCTTCGCCTCGCGCAAAGATTAAAAAATTAATCCTGGAGCTGGAAAGAATCCCGCAGTTAATGGAGCGGGTGATCAGAGACAAAAAGATAATTAGCGAATGCGCCCGGCGCTACCACCATTCTTTCGGCTTTTTATATTTGGGCCGGGCCTTAAACTTTCCCACGGCCTTAGAAGGGGCTTTAAAGATCAAGGAGATCTCTTATATCCACGCCGAAGGCTACGGGGCCGGCGAGATGAAGCACGGGCCGATTGCCTTAATTAACCCGCATTTACCTGTGGTCTGCATTGCCCCGGAGTCGCATGTGCACGATAAGATGCTCTCCAATATTCAGGAGATTAAGGCCCGCCGCGGCATTGTGATTTCTGTCGCTACGCTCGGCGATCAGCTGGTTGCCCATCATTCTAATCATGTGATTTGCATTCCCAAGGTTAAAGAGTTATTTTCGCCGCTTTTAACTGTGATTCCGCTGCAGTTGTTAGCGTATTATATTGCCGTTAAACGCGGCTGTGACGTTGATCAGCCTAAGAACCTGGCCAAATCAGTGACCGTGGAATAACCAAAAAAACCATTGTTATACATCGTCTCCACCCCCATCGGCAACCTCAAAGATATCAGCCTGCGCGCGCTGGAGACCTTAAAACAAGTTGATTTAATTGCCGCTGAGGACACCCGCCACACTCGCACCCTCTTAAGCC
>JBHPFV010000039.1:0-16275 GCA_042571705.1 Candidatus Omnitrophota bacterium | reverse complement strand
CCTTCTAAATCCTGCATAATCTTGATCGCCCGCCGCATTTTTTTATTCAGCCGGCGAACAAGCTTAATCCGGGCCAGATGCTCAAGGTGAGTGCCGTGAGAGAAATTAAGCCGCACCGCGTCCAGCCCCGCTAAGATCATCTTCCTGAGCACCACTTCACTATCGGCAGCGGGCCCCAGCGTAGCGATTATCTTTGTCTTAACCATATATATGTAAACTTTATTATTTGGCCGCTTTTCTAAGTATGAAACGCGCGCCCATGGCAATAAAAACCGCGCAGATGATTAGGGCAGGTATTGATTTGGGTCCGGTGATATCATTTATTTCCTTGCCCAAGATCATGTCGTAGGTGCTGACAAATATCGCCCCGAGCACTCCGGCTAAAAGTAAAATTATCCCTTTTGCTTTCATTGCTCTGCCTCCTCCGGTGTTATTGACTGGTCCGGCAGCTGCTGTTCCGGAAGCCAATCAAGTTTTTGTATATCGTCGAGCACGCCCTGCAACTCTTCAAGCTGCTGTTTCATCTGCTCTTCTTCAGACTCAATCTTCTCTAAGCGCCGCTTCATCTCCTGAAACTTACGGGCCACATACTCCTGCGTATCTTCCACTTTGAGGTAGCCGTCCTTTTCAATGATCCTGGCCCCCTCAGGGACCACCACCTTAACGGTCCCGGATTCAACGATCTCCATACCCGCAGGCAGATCTGCTTCCTCTGCGCCCTGAACCAGGGCCGCTGGACTAAATAATAGGATAATTATAACAAAAATGCTCAGTTTATTCATTGCTTTTTTAAAACCAATGATGGCGTCCCCGGTGTGATGCCATCAAGTCTGACAGATTATTTTTTTCTTAAGTACATACCGTTCACTTACCATCATTATACCAGATATGGGCCTTAAATCAAACTGAAATGAGAACTAGCGCACTCAAGGATTTATCTAAACTCAATAAAAACCTATTTTTATTTACTACTTATAAGTAGTAAGAACTTAAGCCTTACAATATGCCTATACTAACTTAATAATTAAGTTTTTATTAAAAGCCACGGCTATCCGTTTCAAAGTATCTACAGAAACATTTTCCTTGCCGCTCTCAATTCTCGAAATGTATTGCTGGATTACTCCTAGCTTTCTAGCCATATCCTTCTGTGTATAACCTAATTTGACTCGAGTATTTTTAATCTGTTGAGCAAGTCTTGCTCTTTCCAGGGGAATTCTTACCTTTTGAGCTTTTCTTATCTTAATTCCCTGCTCTTTTAGCTTCTCATGAACGCGATCATATATTGTCTGCCAGAAAATTACTTTACTTTCAAGCCATCGATCTTTTCTCATACGTTTTTTTATACTCGGCCACTTTTTGCAGAAAGTTAGCTTGTCCATAATCTCAAAAACCATTTTAGGGTTGTTTGTCCGGGAGAACAATTTCTCTGCGTAGATATCAAACCTTGGATGGTTTTCATCCTTTAAGATCTTCTTGACTTCAGCTTCATCCAGTCGGCTATCCCACAACCAGTTTATTTTCATCTCTCAAATCAATTTCTCAGGTAATTTCTTTAAAATTTCGTCATCCAAGTATTTTATCACTCCGGCAGTATCAATCTTGGGAACTAAATCCAATAGTCCAATTTTTAAATTCATCCGGTCAAATCCTCTATACCAAGCAATAAAGCTTTCTACTTTGTCGTAAGAGAAATATTCAAAGAAAAATTCCGATAAAGGGCGATAGTTTTTTGATAAATAATAAAGATCAAATAAGTCTTTTACGCTCTGTCGGCCGGCATGGATTACTTTACCAATCGCATCCCGTTTTTTGACAGCTCCCATGCCAGAAGATATTTTTCTGTAATAGATATCTTCCAAAGAATGGACACCATCTTTTACTCTCTTAATATTCTTCTGGAAATCCTGAACAAAGTCTATCTTTAGAATGCACTCTCTCTTAAGTTTTAAAAAATAAACCTTCATTGGTATCAGTTTGGGGTCATCTTGTTCTGCTTCTAACTTAAAGGTAAAACCGGTATTTTTGACAACAAAATCCATTATTCGCTCTGGTTCTTCTTTTTTATACCTTTGGGTAAAAAAATCTAAGTCTTCAGAGAACCTATGGTCGAAATAGAAAGATAAAGCTGTGCCACCAGTCAAATAATACTTTTTGAATTTCTCCGCTACCCTCCTGGCTATCCTTTTTTGCTCTTTTTTTATATAAATAGTATTCCTTTTCATCATTTTCTCCTAGTATAAGTATACTACTTATAAGTAGTGTTTGTCAAGACAAAAAAGAAAAAAATGCGTCCCCGGTGTGATTCGAACACACGACCCTCTGCTTAGAAGGCAGATGCTCTATCCAACTGAGCTACGGGGACCTATTGGCAAGTTTTCTTAAAAATCTTTTACCAAAAGAAGACTTTAACTCTTTCTCTCTTTTTCTAGCAGATAAACGACTTTCTCTCTGTTCGTGGTACAGTAACGTCCAAGGTCTATAATATTTAGTTGACTTAGTTTTCCCCCGCTTGTGCTCTTTAAGCCGTGAATCCAAGTTCTTGGTTAAGCCAACATATATTCTGTCTTTGTTTTTGGATAGCAGTGCGTATATATAATACATGGCTTAGGCAGATGCTCCCTGCCTGCCAGGCTTTAGCAGGGCAGGCAGGTATCCAACTGAGCTACGGGGACATGCCTAATTATAATTTTGAATTCTCAACTAATCCTTCGATCCATCCTGCAATTCTATAAAATAGATTTGTATCACATACTGTTATTTTAGCAATGCCATAATTTAATTTGTTATGTCGTCTTCCATTTGATCCACTTATTTTTGTCGTCGTTTTATGAAATTGAGTAAGGGGTATACTAGTTACTGCAGACCAGTAGCTTTCCAACTTTTTTCTATCTGTATCCGGATGCACGCGTAGATGAACTCTAAATTTATCTTCATGCACATGACAGGTTTCTCTTAACCATCTTAAAACAAATTTTATCATCTTAGGATCAGAATTAGTAAACTGCACTAAATGGTCTTTTGTCTTAGAGCCTTCAGTCCAATAAGCCATGGCCCCGAGCAACTTTAGTTCTTTGGCATTTATTCTTGTCATTTCTTGCTTGGCTGCTGTCTTAGCCTGAGTAATTCTTCGTATTTTACGACTGTGCAATATTTGGCCGTTCCTTATACTAGCCATTCTTATTCTTTGCAACGTTTGTTCGGTGGGCACATACGAAATTTTACGTAACCATAAACTTAGAGAACCCTTTGAAACCTTCAACCGCTGCCCAATCTCAGAATATGTCAAACCTTGCTTTCTTAGCTTAATTGCTTTTTCCCTTTCGTACAACTTCATTTTTTTGACCTGAGGTTTAATCGGGGCGGGCGGATTCGAACCGCCGACCCCTGGCTCCCAAAGCCAGTGCTCTAGCCAAGCTGAGCCACGCCCCGATTTAAATTTGAAGCGTTATTATACCACTGGCAACAGATTATAGCAAATACGAGTTTTAATTAGCTTTTTTGCCCGGCAGTGGCCCGGGTAGCCATTCTCTTTTGCAGAAACTCGCGAAATTCCTGCGGAAACTCGATCTTGGCCCGGCCGGCGCTGCACTTATCGATAGACTCGATTATTTGCGGAATCCTTTGATAAGGGATGGTAACCAGTAATTTATCCTGTTGCACATTGCACATCTTCCGGGCGGTATAGTCATAAAAAGAGATGTTCACCTCTCCCGTGGTTAAAGGATAGATCACGGCCAAGCGGCAGGTCGGCCCGCCGATCTTGATCTTGGGCATTACTCCGTCTAGAAATGTGGAAAGCGTGAGCAACCGGCAGGCCTGTTCGGCGTTACAGACAAACATCACCAATTCCGGCTTTTGCTCGCATTTTTCTAAAGGCGAGAGCAGGAACTGGGCCTGGGTATTATCCGGCACATCCTCAATCGCGGACATCATCGTATCCAGGGCCTGGTATGAACAAAACAGCTTCTCGCCCTCAACCACAAACTTGCGCACCATCTTCATTACCTGCGAATCCTTAGGTAACTGATGAAAGCCCAGATGCCAGGCCGCGCCAAAACAGGCGTTATTGTCTTTACCGATGGTAATTGTCTCGCCGGCCGAGGCTTTTAAAAAGGAGCGGCAAATCCGGGCCTTTTCCGCGGACTGCTCGACTTTGGCATCTTTCAAACAGCTAATCCCTACCGGTTCTGTTTCCAGCTGTAAAAGCTCTTTAAAAATTAATGCAAACTCTTGCCATTGTTTATCGCTGGTCATCTTTAGATCGCCTCTATTGTTGAAGGTGGCTTCTTGGTAATGTTATAAGTCACGCTGACAACACCCGGGACTTCATTAGTGATCCGGTCGGCTAAGTTCTCTAACGCATCGAATGATAGTCTGGTGGGTGTGCCTTTGAGGGCATCTTTGCTCTCCCAGCATCTGACCTCGATCTGTAACCCAAAATCCCGCTTGCCGTCTCTGACTCCGGTGACTTTGTCCTGATGCAGAATCGCCAGATATTGGAACGCCCCGCTATCCTTAAGTTCCTGTTCAACAATCTCCGTAGCGGCTTTTACTGTCTCAATCCTCTGCGGCGTAACTTCACCGATCACCCGGGCGGCTAAGGCCGGACCGGGGAAAGGCGGCCGGTTATATAGCTCTTCCGGAAGCCCCAAGCTTTGGGCCAGCTTTCTGACTCCGGTTTTACGCAGTTGAATAATCGGTTCCACTACTATGTAGCCAAACTCCTGTTGAGTGTCGATCCCTAATTGTTCCAGGATGTTGTGCTGCCTTTTCACTCCGGCTACGGTCTCTTCGACATCGGTAAAATTTGTCCCCTGTAAAAGATACTTGGCCCCGCTTTCTTTGACCAAGCGGCCAAAGATTTCTTTATAGAAAGTCTGGGTGATCGCCTCGCGTTTTTCTTCCGGATCAGTCAGGCCCTTTAAAGCGGCAAAAAACTCGGCCCGGGCATCGAAGATCTCTATCGGCACTCCCATTTGCTTAAATAAAGCGGCGATCCGCTCTGGTTCACCGCTGCGCATCAAGCCATTTTCGATAAAATAGGTCTTCAGCTGGCGGCCCAGGGCCTGATGTCCGAGCATGGTCACTGCCGAAGAATCCACTCCTCCGGATAAGGCATTAATCGCCACCGCATCGCCCACCGAGGAAGAAATCTCGTTTACTTTTTCGGAAATAAATTCCTCAGGATTTAACTCTTCTAATCTTACTTCCTTAAGTTCCATTCTCTTTCCCCTTTTTCTTATGGTTTACCTTCTCGGATTGGTTTTCTTCAGGTGTGGGTACCAAAGGCTCCGGGGCATCGCCCAATCCGCGCAGCTGGACCCTTTTCCCCTTACGAAACCAAACCGTGTACTCTTTATCGATATCTTTTTTATGAATCAAGTGATGCGCCGCCTCCAGCATACATTTCGCGGTAAACTTGACAATCGCATCAGGCACGCCGCCGACATCATCCGATTTTACTGTCATATCGCACTGGTCGTTGACATAATCAATGACCACAAACCGCGGTTGGCCAAACTTTTTATCAATCGCGATTTCACTGGAAAACCAGACTAAGGGTATAATATCAGCGATCTTGGCCACAATCCTGGCTAAAGGCGCAAGATGGTAATTCCTGAATTCCTCTTCGCTGACATGTTCGTATAAACAGGTCTGGTCGTTCCACCAGCAAGGGATAATCGTATCAAAGACATGAAACACCCGGAACCAGGCCCGCTTACCACCTAGCTCAATCGGATTAATCTTCTCCTGAAGCAGGAAGTTATCCCCACGGTCAAAATTGCGCGCCCGGGCAATTTCGCGAATCGTGCCCTGGGCATCGACGTTAACCCCGCGCTGGCCATAGCCGCAGGCCGGCTTAATTACAAACGGGATGCCCAGGCTTTTGCGCTCCTCATCGGTCAGCTTAAAAGTTTTCGGCTCCCAGTTACGCACAATTATCGAATAGGGCGTGTTTAATCCGGCATTAATCAATTCGTAATGCATGATTGACTTATCTACCGCCACCTTGGCCCGGTCAGGGTCATTGACGATTACGCCGCCGGCGTCTTTGACCGCATAACAGACCCGGGTGTAGGGATCTCTTTCCTTATTAAAAGTGGCTTCGGTATCCAGTAGAAACTTGATCTTCAGTTCCCCGGACTCCAGGCGCCTGATGATCTCACGGACATTGTCGTCGTAAATCCACAAAAAAGATAAATCCTTTTTCTGGCAGCTATTCTTTAGGGTATCAATGAAATCTTCTGTTGATTTGACGCTCCAATTGAGGGCAAAGTCATATTCTTTCATAGTTAACCATTTTATCCAACTTTAGCCAAAAAATAAAGCTTTTTTCATATTGTGTGGGCCAGGACTTCGGCTAAGACCACCACATCTTCAGTGCAAAGGATACTGCTGATACTCTGATCGAAAAGCAGATTGGCCTCGGGGCCGAACTCATCATCACCGCGCCAGAAATTAATCAACGCCGGCAGCTGCTCAAACACCTCCAAAACAACACTGAAATCAGCCAGTTGAGTCCTTTTGGCCTGAAAACGATCGCCCAGCGCCAACAGCGCTTCCGGGTGGGGTGCGTATTTTTTAACGATCACGCCGATTACTCTTTTTTTAAAGGTGGGATAATAGCCTTGACCTCCGGGCAATTGCTTAAAAGACAGCCATTCGTTGGTGATCCGGGGCAGGCCCTTGATCTTCTGAATTAGATAGTGCAGCAAAACAATGCTAAGATAATCTTTGGCCGGGACGTTGCATGATCGCGATAAGACCAGTCTGTTTTTTAAATCGATATCATACTGATCAGATAAAAATCCTAAGGTATATTTCTCCTCCTGAGCTAGGGCGCTAAGCTCTTTCCAGGCTAAATCTTGAGCAACGACGTATTTCATCTATACCCTCAAGTATCTTCTGGAAAGCCCGATTACAAACAGCGGAATGATGAATATCCCACAAAGCGCCTCAAAGGTAACTACCAGCTTAGACAACCCCAAAGGGGTCATGTCGCCATAGCCAACAGTGGTAAATGTAATCACGCTAAAATATAAGGCCTCTAAAAAATTAGGCCGAAAAGCGCTCAGGTTATTCATCAGCTCACCTTGCGTAAAGGCAATGGCTGATAAAAGCACAACCAGCATCCCGGTAGAGATTGTTCTTAAAGGACGCTCGCCATGTCCCCAGATCAGGTTAGAAAGCTCCAGGCCAATCCAAAGCAAAACACACTTACAGGCCCCTTTTATCCCCCGCTGTTCCCGGGTGGGCATAATCGGCTGAATCTTTTTGGGATTAAGCAGGCGATAGCGCAAGAATCTGCGGTAACACTCTTTAGAACGGAAGAAACAATCGGAGAAATTAATGAATTCCCGGTCGCGCTCATAATTGATGGTCGCGTACTTATAAAGCATGGCCGCGTATTCCAAGTCAGCAGAGACCTCAGCCTGCGCGGCCGCGGCCTCATAAGAGAGCGCGGCGTTATAAAAGGTCTTCTCCCCCGATTTTTTGCTCCAACAGCTGGCCGCCGCGGCAAAACAAAACGCGGCCTGTTTGTGGTTCTTCCTTCTTTTGTAAATATTCGCGGCCTGTTGATACAGACCAAAGGCCTCAAGATACTTTTCCGAGACCAGAAAAGACTGCGCGGTCTGCTCTAAAACTCGCGGATCTTCCGTGTTCATTAACGCTCTCCCTTAGCCGGAATTTGGCTGCGGTAGTGCTGATAACACTTCTCGCACAGTCCATCCTGTTCCACCCAGTGCGGGTGCTTTTTTTTAATCGCCTCGACAATGTGCCGGTCAGTGTGCTCAAGAACCATTTTTAACTCATAGGACATGGTCTGATTACATGTGGGACAAAGAAAATCCATTATTTCCTCCTGGGGCTGGCGTCACTTAACTGTTTAATGATCGACAGTTTATTCTGCACAGAAAAACTGCGGTAGATGCACATCAAGTAATGCATCAATGTCGGCAGACAGCCGCGCAGATTAGCACCTAAAATTATACCACAAGATTTGTTATTTGCCATAGGAATTACATAGCCATAGTCCCGGGGACGGTACTTTTGCAAAGGCCGGTTTTGGATCTGGCGCAGGATATTAATGGCCGCGGCCCGGCCTTGGGCCAGGGCAAATTGGATCGCCATCCTTAAGGGGCTAGCTCCCTGATATGAGAATTCCGCGGCATCCCCGGCCGCAAAGCAATTCGGCCGGACCCTGAGGTAGTCATCGACTTTAAGGCGGCCCTGGCGCGACTGAGGCAAATTAAGCTTGGCGATAAAATCAGCGGTCTTTACGCCCGCGGTCCAAATTAACATCGCCGGCTCAAAATTTTCCTGGCCGGACAAATAGACTTTTTGGTTTTCAATACTGGCTATTTTTGCATTAAACCTAGTCTCTATATTCAAGGACTTGAGGTTGCCGGCCACATAACTCTTCATCCAATCCGGCAAAGGACCTAACAGCTGACTGCTAAGCTCAACAATTATTATCCTCTTGCTCAGTTTATTTTTGTCAAAATAGCGCCTGAGATTAGTGGCTACCTCAATTCCTGTGTATCCGGCGCCGGCAATGATAAAGGTATCAAAGGTATTTGCCTCGACGGCCTGGAAAATTTGCCGGGCATCCTGTAAAGAGTCTAATTTATAGGCCGCGTTTTCGATTTGCTCCTGGCCGTAAAAATTGGTGCTGGAGCCTGCGGCCAAAAGCAAGTAATCGTATTCCAAGGCTTGTTGGCGGGTGATTAGCTGCCTTTTTTCCAAATCAACACTAACTACTTCTGCGTTTACAAACTCAACTTTCAGCTTTTTGCATAAATCAGCTAAATTATAACTTAAACTATCAGTAGTTATGCCTCGGCCGAGCACATCCGGAAGCATCGGCAAAAAATGCGCTTGTTTTCTTTTATCGATTAAAGATATTTTCAGCTTGAGCTTTGAGCCGGCCAGCTTTTGTAAGGCGGCTAAACCGGCAAAACCTCCGCCGACAATCATCACCCTGTTCATATAATTAAGCTCAAAATTAAAACTACGCTGACCATCGTATGTAAGGCAATGGTCAGCCTTGAGGACTCCATTAATTTGAGTTTGTGGGCATATTCGCTTTTTAAGATCCGGGTCGCTTTCAGCGCCGGTAAAATAAAAATAAGCGCCAGCCAGGCCAGCGGCCCTAAAAGTCCTAGAAAAATAGACCAGATTATAGAAATGAAGGCCAATAAGATTAAGCCAAAATAAAGCAGATATGTTCGCTCCGGGCCGATCAAGCCAACCCAGGTAAACTTTCCGGATTTTTGGTCATCGGCGAAATCCGGAACTTCGTTAGCCAAAAGGATGGCGCAAGTTAATAAACCGAAAGGCAGAGACAGTATAAATCCGGGCCAGGTGGGAAAGATTCTGGTTTGCAGGAACAGCCCACCCATCACTAAAGCCGGACCGAAAAGCACAAAGATCACCGCCTCACCCAATCTGCGGTAGGCCAGTTGCAACGGCCGGGACGAATAAGACCAGCCTAAGAGTAAAATCAGGAAAAAATAGGCTAAAATGGCCCGGCTGGCCAAAATTTTTGATAAAATAAATACGCTGGACCCGGCTAAGGCGAAGAAAAAAATCGCCAGGTTACGGTAGAAAATAACGCTGAACACCCCTTCTTGAATCAATTTTGAGCCGCCGAAGAAGACGTAAAACTTCTTATCCTGCCAATCGGCGCCGCTTTTGGCATCGGCGTAGTCATTGATCAGGTTGGCGCCTAAATGGGTGGCTAAGGCGCAAACCAACCCCAGGAAAAAGTTTAGTCCCTTAAAATCAGCCCGGCCCAGCAATGAGCCGAAAATAAACGGCAGGATACTGGCGCTGGCAAAAGGCAGCCTTAAAGCCCGGATTAATAGATTCAGTTTGTTCGGCATTTTTTAGAATATGTTTGTATTTACGGTAATTCTATGATAGCATAAAAACAATGCATAACAAGATAAAAAATAAAATTGAAAAAAAGCTGCCGGAATACATCAAGTTTATTGATAAAACCTACCGCTTAAGCCGGGTCTCGCCGCTTTTATCTCAAAGCATCGAGGAGTTTATCCTCAGAAAAGGTAAACGCGTCCGGCCGATCCTGTTTATCATCAGTTATCTGGGTTTTGCCAAAAAGGTAGCCCCCGGTCTCTATACCTCGGCCCTCTCTGTCGAATTATTGCATGATTTTTTACTCGTGCATGATGACATTATCGATAAGTCCGATACCCGGCGCGGTAAACCATCGATGCACATGATGCTGGGTGAGCACCTCAAAAATCATAAACAGATAAAATTCAGCAGCCAGGACCTAGCCATTATCTGCGGCGATGTGATGTACGCGATGGCGATTGACAGTTTTTTAGCGATTAAGGAAACCATGATCCGCAAAGAAAGAGGCCTGCGCCAATTCACCAAGGCCGCCTTTTTTACGGGTACGGGTGAATTCCTGGAGTTAATGGATGGGCTCAAAGACATCGCCAAGATCGATAAACAGGATATTTATCGGATTTATGATTATAAAACCGCCCATTATACTTTCTGTTCGCCTTTGACCTGCGGGGCTTTCTTAGCCGGGGCCAGCCAAAGACAAGTGGATCGCTTATATAAATTCGGCATTTATTTAGGGCGGGCCTTCCAAATTAAAGACGATCTCTTGGGCCTGTTCAGTGATCAGCAGAAAATCGGCAAGTCACCTTTGACTGATCTTCAGGAGGCCAAAAAGACCTTACCGCTCTGGCATGCCTACCATCATTCTACTCAACAAGATCGGCTGTTTATTAAAAGGCTGTTTAACAAAAAGTTAGTCACCAACAATGATTTGAAAAAGGTACGCCGGCTAGTTTATAAAACCGGGTCTTTGGATTATGCGGAAAAGCAAATTTTGGATTTAACTCTTAAGGCCCACGGGGAAATTAAATCCTGCGCCATGCGCCCCAAATACAAAACCTTCCTAATAAACTACGCTGCAGAAATCCTCCAGGTCTAATCCTTATTCCTTTACGCTCAGACAGATAAACTTGCACTCCCCGCTCTGCTCATCGCTGGCTAAGATGTTGTCGGGGTCTATGCTTAAGGCCTGCTGCATATATAAGTCATATTTTGCCGAATCCCCTTTGGCTTTATAGACCTGGGCCAGGCGCACATAGGCATCGGCGAATTGCGGATCAATCGCGATGGTCTCCTGTAAATACTTCTGAGCCTTATCCAGATTGCCGCCGATAATTTTCGGTGATAAAAAATAAAAACTACCCAGGCCAAAAAGTACAGCCGGAGATTTAGGCATTAGCTTTTGGGCCTTTTTTAAATTGGGAAAGACTGAGGTGCCGTAACGAATCTTGGCTAAAGGGCCGCCATAGTAAGCCAACATACCTCTTGAGCCCCCATTAATCAAATAGGCGCGGGTATAGTTAGGTAAATCAACACTGTCCTGACCCTGGCGGATCACCTTTCTGGCCAACTTGACCGCCTGCTTAAAATCCAGCTGAGTATACTTGATATAAGCCAGGCTGATGTAAGCCGGAGAAAAATCCGGATCAGTTTCGATGAGCTCCCTAAGTATTTTTTCGCTGGCTAGAAATTTGGCCTCACGGCGCAGGACCTCAGCCTGGCCCCATTGAGGACCGATCAAATCCGGATTTAATTCCAGCATCCCGGAAAAAATCTGATTAGCCTCCTGATCCCGGTGTCTATTTAAATAAACTAAGCCTAAGACATATTGCCCTTCTAAAGATTCGGGATTGTTTCGGAAGAAATCCTCGGCCTGTTGTAAATTATCCAACCCGGCCTCCTGGTGTAGCTTTTGCCAATCTAAGGCCCGGGCGGTCTCAAGGCCAAAAAATAGAAAACACAAAACCAACAAAAATTTAAGCCATTTCACGGTTTAGCTCCCTTTAATTTAAAATATTCCCAAAAGATCACCGATAAGGTAACCATGCTAAAACCAAACAAAAAATCTTCCAGAGGGATGCTGCCGATTCTCAGGCCTAAAAAAAACCTGGGATTATATAAGACAACCCGATTCCCAGTCAGAAAGCCGTTTACCAAAAGCTTAAACCAGAGAATTATTAAAAGAAAGACATAGTATTCGAATCTTTGCAACAGCTTAAGCTTGCTGCGGCGCTCAAGCAAAAGAGTAATTACAACTGAACCCACGGCTAATAAAGTATATTCTTTCATTGAATCCTTTGTTTAAGATATTTTACTATTTCCCAGGTGAAAATACAGCAAAACGGAATGACTACAAAAAAAAGCACCTCTTCCAGGGGCAGATTGATGATTTTTAACGGCCAGACCGCGCGGGGATTAAAATACCAGTGCCCGCGGAAGGTAGCCAGGACATCCCAACTGCCGAAAATCAGCACAATCAGTCCCAAAGTCAAGACTAATGCCCGCCGCTGGCGATAAAATTTTAGCGGCGGCCAGAAGCTTAAAGCAAATGGGATAATCCCAGCGATGATTAAAACTAAGATATAGTCAGACATAGAGCTATTGTACCAGCTTGGCTCGATTTTTTAAACAAAAAATTTTGCTTTAGTTTATTTGCGATTAGCGGTAAAATATATGACCATGAATCATAAAGGCTTATCCCGCGACCCTAAAATCCGTGCCGGCCTCTGCGCCGCCAAAGCAACTACCAAAAAACATGCCCGGACCTTTTATTTTGCCTCGCAATTTTTGCCGCCAGAAAAAAAACAGGCCGCCTACACGGTATATTCTATCTGCCGGATCAGCGATGATGTGGTGGACAATCAAAGTCTCGACTCTCTGGGGCAATTAAACAGCATGAAAGAAAAGATCGCGGCCTGCTATAGCCAGGGTCGGCTGAACAATGAGTTACTTTTGGCCTTTCGCGAGATTATCCAGGCCTATCAAATTCCCCAGCATTATTTCACCCAGCTTTTAACAGGCATAGAAATGGACCTGAGCAAAGAACGCTATCAGAATTTCACTGAGCTATACGATTACAGCTATAAAGTAGCTGGGGTGGTGGGGCTGATCATGCTGAAGATCTTCGGCTATCAAAATCAGCAGGCTGAAAAACACGCTGTAGAATTAGGCATCGCCATGCAGCTGACTAATATCTTAAGGGATATCAAAGAAGATTGGCAGCGCCAGCGGCTTTACCTGCCGCAGGATGAGTTGCGGCGCTTTGGGGTCAGCGAGCAAAATATTAACCAGACCAAAATTGACCAAAATTTTATCGCCTTGCTTAAATATCAAATTAAACGGGCCCGGGAATATTATTTGCGCTCAGAAAGCGGTATTTCCTTAATCAGCGACCGCCGCTCGCGATTTGTTGTTCTGGCCATGAAAGATATCTACGCCGGGATCTTGAGCAGCATCGAGCAACTTAATTATGACGTGTTTTCCCAACGCGCTCACGTAAATATCATGGGCAAGCTTAAGCTGAGTTTAAGAATTATTTTACAAGGAAGGTATTTATGAAAATCAATCTGGCTAAATCTGCCGGGTTCTGCTTTGGCGTCAAGCGAGCCCTGCAAATCGCCTGGCAAACCACAAAGGACTACCCCAATGTGTATATGCTCGGAGACATTGTGCATAACGAATATGTAATTAAAAAGATACAAGGATGGAGTATTAAAAAGATTAGCAGATTAAGTAAAGTAAAGAATAAGGTAATTTTAATCCGGGCCCACGGAGCCAGCATCAACACCTACGCTAAAGCCAAAAAGTTTGGCTACGATATTGTTGACGCCACCTGCCCGATGGTCAAGGAAATCCACAAAATCGCCCGGCACTGGGAAGCCCAAGGGTATCAAATCATCGTGATTGGGGATAAAGAGCACGATGAGGTCCGGGGCATTATCGGGCAGATAAAAAGCGGGGCCATTGTCATCGACCAGCGCAGGCGCCTACCGGTAAAAACTCTGAAAAGAGTCAAGAAAGCCGCCATCGTAGTTCAATCCACGCAAAATATTGAGCAGGTGTTGGCGATTGTCGATAAACTAAAAAAAATAGTTAAAGAATTGAAATTCTGCAACACCATTTGCCAGCCAACCAGAAAAAAACAGCAAGAAACCAAAATCATGCCGCTGGAAAACCAAGCCATGGTGATCATTGGTTCCCGAACCAGCGCCAATACAAAGAGGCTATATCAGATTTCCAAAGCGTTGAATAAAAGGACTTACCGGGTGGGTTCAGCAAAAGACTTGCGTCCGGAGTGGTTTAAGGATTTAAACACTGTCGGCGTGACTTCCGGGGCCTCTACGCCTGACTCAACGACCCAGGCTGTGATTAATCAAATCCGCCGTTATTTTTGAGCTGGCGATTACTACCGGCAAGCCCCCGCCCGGCTGAGTACTGGCCCCGACAAAAAATAGATTTTTCATCCGCTGATCGTAATTGGCCGGCCTGAAGAAAGCGCTCTGCATCAGGTTATGGGCCAGGCCAAAGGTAGCCCCATGCTTGATATTGTAGCGGCTGATAAATTCCTGCGGATAAAACTCATGCTCCAGCTCAATCAAATCCTCTAGATTTATCCCGAGCACTCTGCTGACCTTGGCAATGACTAAATCTCTCAACCGCTGTTGATGCCCCTGAATGCTATCCGGCGCTCCTTTTAGATTGGGGACCGGGATTAAGACGTACATCAGGTCCTTATCCTGAGGGGCCAGCGTAGGATCGGTCACTGTAGGCACGTGCACATAAAAGGCGGGGTCCTCAGGAACCGCCTGCAGTTCAAAAATCTCAGCCAGATTCTTCCTTAGCTCGGCAGAAAAAAACAGGTTGTGGTGGGCCAAGCCATTGATTTTCTTGCTTAAGCCCCAATAGAACAATAATACCGAACAGGAATATTTGTAATCGGGAATCGGGCGGTTGAGTAAATCCGTTTGGGCGTAGGCATAATCAGCGTTGACCACTACTTTATCAAAGCGCCTGTTCTTTTCTCCGGCCCGAAGCAGGATCTGTTCTTTTTCCTGGATAATTTCAGTGATTTCAGTATTGTAGTTGAACTGTACCGAAAATTTACCGGCCAGCCTTTCTAAGGCCAGAGGGATTTCATACATCCCGCCCATAGGATGAAAGATCTTCTGGACGTGGTCAGCGTAGCTGATGATACTGTAAAACGCCGGGGCCTGAAAAGGTGAAACCCCCATAAACATGGCCTCAAAAGTAAAGGCATAGGCCAGTTTTTCACTTTTAAAGAACCTCCTGGCCAGCTGCCACCAGTCCTGGCCGATTCGCAACTGGAATAACAGCGGCCAATATTTTAGATTAAGCGCTGAGCGCGGTGAAAAACAGTTATACAAAAGCGGCCGGGCCGCCTGATAGAATCTGCTGACCTCCTGAATAAACCCATCAAAACCTGCGCCTGCTCCCGGCTCAATCTTTTCTAACTCTTGCTTAGTGCGTTGGCTATCTTTATGTACGGTAAGAGTCTGGCCATCGGCGTAAAATATTTTATAGCTGATATCTAAAACCCGCAGCTTAAGATAATCCTCCAGACGCACCCCGCAATAGTCAAACACCTCTTTAAAGAAATCCGGCATTAAAACAAAAGAGGGGCCTAAATCAAACTTAAACCCCTTATCTTCAAGCATATTATTACGGCCGCCGCAACGGCTGAGCTTCTCAAATACCTCGACTTGAAAGCCGCTTTTTCCGAGTCTGGCGGCCGTAGCCAAGCCGCCTACGCCTGCGCCCACTATTGCTACTGACTGAGCTGACATGCTATGGGCCTCCTAATCCAATTATAAAACTCTCCAGGCTGGCAATATACTTATCTTTGGAATCATAAAAGGCGCTGTTGTGCGGTCCAATCAACTCTTGAAACTGCTTCGGCCCGGCCGCGGCTTGATAAAGCCGCTGGGCTAATTTAAAGGAGACAATTTCGTCGTTACGGCTATGAATAAATAGTTTCGGGGCGCTGATCTGATCGACCTTACTTAAAGAGTCGAAACTATTGGCAAACAAAAAGGCCGGCAGGAATGGATATATCCGTTTGGCCATATCCCGGCCTCTGGTAAATCCACCCTCCACTATCAATCCGGCTACTTCAGATTTAGCTGCCAGATCAATTATCGCCGCGGAGCCCAGGGACTCTCCATACAATATCAGTCGATCCGGACTCACCCCCAGCTGATTGACTAAATAGTCATAGCCGGCCTGGGCATCCAGATAGAGACCGGCTTCGCTGGGCCGGCCGGCACTGTTTCCATAACCCCTGTAGTCAATCAAGAATATATTGAGCTTTAATTTCCTTAATAATAACGCCTTCTCTAGTCTGTGGCCAATATTGCCGGCATTGCCGTGGCAAAAAAG
>JBHPFV010000038.1:0-16475 GCA_042571705.1 Candidatus Omnitrophota bacterium | reverse complement strand
GCCGAATCATAGATGTAGACATCGACCTCAACCGCGCCGCTGATTACACTACCATCGCGCTCTAACCAGGAAACCATGTCCAACGTATCCGTATCCGGAGTATACACGAAATCAGTGTAGGAACGCCAGATGTGCACAGCCGTGGTTTCCATCTGGAAGCTGACTACCTGGTCGCTGTCACAGTTAAAGCTAACCAGGACATCGCCATAACCGACCTTCGTCCAGGTCGCGGTCCAGAAACCATAAGGCGTACCGCCAACATCCGGGGTTCCCGGAGTAGAACCACCTAACACCGCCTCATACGGAGGAGTATCACCCAGAGGCTGACGAATGGCCTCAAGTTCCGCCCAGAGCGCAGCGCTCATGTCTTCTTCATCCCAGGCAATACCCGCTAAGTCAGCCTGGTTCCAGCCGGAGGTCTCCTCAACAGAGAGCTGGGTTAGCGGCTGATCAGTTAACAAGTCACGAATATCCCACAACACGGTGTAGTAATCAATCTTAAAGTTAGCGTCGGATTCGTCATAGACATCGGCATCATTAGCGTCATAGACCCGAACCCGGACGGTCTCATTGCGGTCATCAGGAATTCTCCAAGTAGCGCTGCCGGTATTGGGAATACTATCGGCGTTAACCCACTCATCATTGTTCGGATCCTGGTCACCTTTATCATCCAGGACCAACAGCGAGTTTTCAGAGGCAAAGCCGGTGGTGGAATAAGTCAGGCGGACATCGCTGACCGCACCCCAAGTAGTCCAGGAAACCGCATGTTCCTCATTAGTAACCCAACGCTCAGCGCCGTTCGGCGCGCCGAGGGTAAATCTACCCTGAATCTTGAAGCTGGCGTCGGAGACATCAAACACCGTCTCATCTCCCGGATCTTCAATCTTAATCAGACAGTTGGTGGAAATCTCATCCGGAACGGTCCAGAGATAACTCCAGGGACCGCCGCTTCCGTCAGGATTAGCCACGTCACCGTTCTGGACGGTGGAGCTAATCACGGTGTAAGCGCCGCCGCCATTTTTGGAATAACTCAAAATTACCGGATCAATGGTACCACCCCAGGTCCAGGTAATGCTGTATTGGCTGTCTACTTCCCAATTTTCGCCGCCGTTAGGCGCGGTAATGGTGAAGTTACCGATGATATGGAAGCCGACATCGGAGTCATCAAAAACATCCTGCTCGGTGCCGCGGGAATCAACTACCCGGATCTTGGCGGCATCAGCCACATCATCCGGCACGTTCCAGGGATGGGTGCCGGTATTGAGTATACCGGAGGCAATCGTGTTATTATCGGAACCAAAGTTATCCTTAGAATAGAAGATGTCGACATTAGGTATAGTTCCGGTAGTATCCCAGAGCAGGTCATAGTCGCCATAGATATCCCAGTAGACTTCGGTATTGGGCTGGGTCACTTCCAAGGCACCCATAATCCGGAAGTCCGCGTCGGAAATATCAAAAGCGTCGGTATCGGACCAGCTCATTACCCGGACCTTGACCGTATGGGAAATCTCATTAGGAATTTCCCATTCATCATAACTGCCACCTTGATCAGGTATCGCGTTAGGATGCGCGGAAACAATTAATTGTGGCGTGGTAAAGTCGTCGGTGGAAAAATGTAAATCAACATAGTCCACGGTACCTAAGTTATCCCAGGTAATCTGGAATTCATCACCGGAAGAAGCCACGCCGTCATCAACCACTAGTTCCTCACCACCGTTAGGATCAGTCAGGGTAAACTTGGCCCTGATCTTGGCCAGACCGGTAGAGACATCAACGGCGGCGGCGTCATCAGAATCACTGACTCTAACCTTTAACTCATCACTAATATCATCGGGGATCAGCCAGAGGTAGCTGCCGTCATTAGGGTTGTCAAGACCCACACCGCCCCAGGCGCCGCCTTCAACCTGATACTCTAACCTGGCCTCAACCACGGTCCCGGTCCAGTTCCAGGTAATCAGCTCCTGATCATTAACATACCATTTACTGCTGGCGTTAGGCGTGAGCACCTCAAAACCGGCAATGATCCTGAAGGTAGCATCGGAACTATCTTGAGCATCCGAATCATTGGTATCTGAGACAATCACGTCGGCGGCATCGCTAATCGAATCCGGGATAGTCCAACTGTAGCTGTCACCGCCAACACTAGTAGGCACGTCCGTAGCAATACTATCAGTATGCTCAATGGTCGGCGCGTCGCGCTCAAACCAATGCAGCTGCAGGTCGACCGTTGCGGGTGTGCCGATATGAGTCCAGGAAATAGTATAAGGATCATCCACAGTTAAGTCCTGGCCGCCGTTGGGCGCGCTCAGACCAAAGGTGGCCCGAATAGTAAAGTCACCGGATTCATCTTTGGCATCGGCATCATTAGAATCAGAGACCTTAATCCGCGCGGCGTCATATTTAACCACATCCGGCACGGTCCAGGTAAACGATTCATCATTGGGCGTACCGCTGCCTTGGGCGCAAAGCGTATAGTTCTGGCCGCTATCAATAGAATATTCCACATCCACGTAGTCAAATGAACCGTAGGCGTCCCAAGTAACGGTATGACCACTGCTGACCAGCCAGATCTCACCACCGGTAGGATTGGTCATTACGATGCGGCCCTGAATCTTAAAGTCAGCGTCGGAGTCATCATAGACAGTAGGATCATTATCATCCTGGACGCGGACTCTGGCCTGAGTGGTAATTGTGTCCGGAATAGTCCACTCATAAGTACCGTTATTGGTAACCGCGCCGGCCACCACATCATTATCCCAGCTGGCCTGATAATAATATTTGAGTTTGACATCAATAATATTACCAACGCTAGTCCAGTTAATATCGTGTTTGGAACCAACGCCCCATTGCTCGGCACCATTAGGATCGACCAGGGTCAAATCACCCCTGATCTTAAAGTTAGTGTCGGATGCATCAATAGCCGCGCTATCAGTGCTATCGGAAATTCTAATCTTACACTGACTGGAAATTGAGTCAGGTATGGTCCAGGTGTAGGCGCCGTTATTTGGTACCGGAGAATCAGGCAGCTCGGTATACTCAGTTCCGCCGTCGGTAGAAAGTTCAATCTTAACATTGGTTACGGTACCCAGAATGGTCCACTCAATGTCATGCTCTTCAGCAACCTTCCATTCCACAAAGCTGTTCGGGATATCCACAGTCACATTAGCGATAATCTTAAAGGTGTTTTGCGAAGAGTCAGTAACCGCGGAATCCTGGGTATCGCTGATTCGCACCCGGCACTGGTCGGAAATACTATCCGGAATAGTCCAATCATAGTATTCCGCGGCCGCGCCGGTGGAGGCCACAATATCAGTGTAGTTTTGGTCATCATCAGTGTACTCCAGTAAAACATTGGCGATTGAACCGGTCAGGATCCATTCGATTCTCTGTGAGGTATTCACCTTCCACTGCTCTCCGCCGTCAGGATCAGTCAAATCAATGTCACCATGGATGAAGAAGGTGCCGGATTCAATCATGGCCAGGGGGTCATTAATATCGGAAATCTTGACCTTAGCCAAATTAGTAATCTCATCCGGTAGCGTCCAGTAATACTCGCCGATGTTGACTATCGGGGTGGGGAAAATCAGGTCGTAGTCATTACCGTTGTTGGTGGAGTAATTAAGATAGACATTGGGGATGGTGCCAAAAGTGCTCCATTCAATCTTCTTATAAGCTTCCACCGCCCAGCGCTCATCGGCCAAAGGATGGAGAAAGGCAAACCCACCACGGATAATGAACTCATCACTCTCATCCCAGACATTGGTCTGGTCGGATAGATTAGTAACCTTAATCACCGCCTGGGTGCTGGTGGTATCCGGTGTTGTCCAAGGATAAGGACTGGAATCTCCGGCCACAGAAGAAATGATATCGGCGTAAGGATAAGTCGAGCCGCCATCAGTTGAGTATTGAATCTTGACATTGGGGATAGTGCCGTGGATGGTCCATTCAATATCCTGAGAAGTTTCGCTCAACCAAATCTCATCCTGCACCGGGGCATCAATCACTATTTGACCGCGAATCTCAAAATCCTGGGCCGATTCATCAGCCTCAGTGCTGGATGTACCATTGGCATCCTCAATGCGCACCCTGACCTTTGTCCCGATAGCATCCGGCACACCCCAGGTGTAACTTTCATCGCCAGCAGTTACAGTATCGATAGTATTGGTATAGCCGTCTAAGCCGGAGTTAGTATCGTACTTGAGCACCGCGCTGGCAATAGTACCGTGCGCCTCCCAGGTAATTGAGGTGTCCTGATCAACTTCAAACACCTCAGTACCTAGTGGCGCGGTCAGAATCAAATCAGCCGCGATCTTGAAGTTGTCCGTGGTATCGGTAACTAAAAGATCGTCGTTGTTAGTAATCTTCACCGCTACTGTACCGCTAATATTGTTAGGAATCGTCCAGGGGAAGGTCTCATTAGAAGCGGTCACGGCTGCGGCTCCGGGAATCGTGTTGAAGCCGGTACCATAGTCATATTCTAACTCGACTGTATCAATCGAACCGACAGTGTTCCAGGTAATATCTTTGACTTGATCCACACCCCAGAGGTCATTCAAAACCGGCGCGGTCAATTCTAAGCTACCTTTAATTGAGAATAATTCAGAGATGCCAGGAATGGTTGGTTTGGCCGCATTGGTGTTGCTGGCCCTGACCTTGGCCTGATCATCGATATCATCAGGGATAATCCAGTTAAAGGAAAGGCCGCTTAAGCTATCGGCGTCCTGAATCGGTTGATAGGCGCCGCCGGCCACTGAATATTCCAATTTGACCGTAGGGATGGTGCCGGTCTTGGTCCAGGAGATGGTTTCCTGATCCTCGACAATCCAGGTGTGTCCACCCGTAAACAGAGGCTCACCCAGAGTCAGCTTACCGGTAATCGTAAAGGCGTTATCGGATTCATCATAGACTGTGGAGTCATCATAGTTGGTAATCTTGACCATCACATCGTCGGAAATAGTATCCGGGATATCCCAGTCAAAGGTCTCCAGAGATGCGGTCAGTTGTTCAGCGCCGGTAATCTGCTGATAGGCCCCGCCGTCCACAGAATATTCTAGCTTGGCATCAGTAATCGAACCGGTCAGGACCCAGGTAATCGGTTCAGTATCATCGACTAACCAGGACTCGGTTCCGGCATTAGGTGAGGTCAGTCTTAAGTCACCGCGGATCTTAAAGTTGGCTGCCGACATATCGTTGGCATCGGGATCATTAACATCAGAGACCTTGACCCTGACCAGGCTGGAGATATCATCAGGTATGGTCCAGGATTTACTGCCGGAGTTGGAGATGTCCGCGGCAATCGGCGGATCGACCCAGTTGTTGCCACCGTCAACAGAATATTCCAGCTTGACGTTAGTCACGTTACCGGTAGTGGTCCAGGTAATATCATGGCCCGAACCCACGGCCCAGACCTGACTGCCGTCAGGTGAGGTAATGTCAAAGATACCCTGAATCTTAAACGACAACGATTCATCATAAACCAGGATATCATCGGCATCGGTAACCTTGAGCAATACATCCGGTGAAACTGTATTTTCAGAGATATCGATCCACCAGTAGAACAGGTTGCTCGCGGCGGTCGAACCGACAATCTGGTAATCATAATTACTGCCGCCGTCGATAGAGTATTCAATCCGCACATTGCTAAAATCGCCGGTCCTGGTCCACTCGACCTTAAAGTCAGTACCCACTTGCAGCTCCTCGCCACCGGAAGGCTCGGTTACCGTAATGCTTCCGATGATATCAAAAGGCAGTGAATCATCATAGACATTGGCCTCATCATCGACATCAGCAACGCGGATGATGTAATCGTCTGCGACATGGTTAGGCAGACCATCCCACTCCCAGGAATAATTGGTTGCCGGGGTAGAAGCAACCAGTTCAGTGTCAAAGGTGCCGCCGTCAACCGCGTAAGTAATCCTGACATTCTGGATGCTGCCGGTCATGCTCCAGGTGATATCGTGGTCGTTGGATTGGGCCAGCCAGCGTTCAGTACCATCAGGTGTGAGCACAGTCAGCTTACCCTTAATGTAGAACACGCCGTCAGAGACATCTTTAACGGTATTATCGCTGGTATCGGAGACGCGGACTAGGCAGAGGTCGCTAATCGCATCGGCCACGGAAGGCCAGGTGTATTCGCCTGCTCCGGCGCCGGCGGCGGTACTGGCAATAACATCACTCCAGGCGCCACCGCTATTTTTGGAGTATTCAATCTTCACTGTTGGTATGGTGCCTTCGGCCTGCCATCTAATCTTTCTGATCGAATCTTCGACATACCAGGTCTCACCGCCGTTAGGTTCATTCACGGTAATCTTACCCTTAATTACAAACGGTGAGGCTGATGTATCAGTGACGTCGTCATCATTGACCGCGGTGACCCTGACTTTCAGATCACTATCAATGGCATCAGGCACGGTCCAATCATAGGCGGCCTGGACATTGTGCGCCGAATTAGAATAGGATCCGGCTTCGACTACAGTTTCCAGCTCATCGCTAAAACCATTGGTAGAGTACTCAATCTTGACGTAACTAAAGGTCCCGGTAGGCGTCCATTTAATCTGTTCGGTATCATTGACATACCAGGTCGGGGCATCAACGTCAGGTGAATCTAAGGTCAATACACCTTCAATTTCAAAGGCGTCGGAATCATCAGTCACCTCAGCGTTATCGGCATCGGTAATCCTGATGATCGCGGTCTTGGTATCGTCAGTAATGTCGCCGATATCAGGATACCAGGTGGTGTGGGGGCTGGAGGTATAGTCAACCGTAGCCACACTGGTCCAAGGAGCGCCGCCGGTAGCGGAAAATTCGATATTCACATCGCCCATATCCGCAGCGCCTAAAGTGGTCCACTCAATATTAAAGGCCTGGTTAACTGTTAAGACATCATTGGTTTCCGGTTCGGTAACAGTAATGCCGCTCTTAACCATAAAGTCAGCTGACTCACCATAGGCCACAGCCAAGGTGGCATCGGCGACCTTAATCTTGGCCTGGTCGGCGCTTAAGATGTCTAAGGTGGTAGGTATGGTCCAGTCATATGGAGTAGCCGTGGCTAAGATTGAAGATTCAATTACAAACGGTATTGGATAACTGCCGCCGCCATCAGCGGAATATTCAATCTTGACGTTATCGACCACGCCGGTAATATTCCAGGAAATGGTGTTGCCGGAGGTGCCAATCACCCATTTAGCGGATGAGGTAGGTGAAGTCACCTGAATTACCGAACGGACCTCAAAGTTGTCGGAAGTATCCACGGCATTGGCGTTATCCGGATCGCTAATCCTGAATTGACCAGCCGTTGATTTGACGTCATCAGGCACGCTCCAGGAATAACTGCCGGAGTTAGTCACCAAGCCGTCGTGCCCGCCGGGGTCGCTCTTGTAATCAATATCATGCCAAGTAGTGCCGTCGAAGAATTCCAGCTTTGCCGTCGGTACCTCACCCTGTAGACCCATATTATCCCAACCAACCGTGTGCGCGGCACCCGCAGAAAGCGTAGACGGAAGCGCATCCATGGTAAAGTTGCCGATGATATTAAAGGCGTTGGAGACCCCGACTACTTCATCAGTCAGGCCTTCGGTATCTTCATCGACAATCTTGATAGTGGTATCGTTCTCGATTTGCGGCGGTATGGTCCAATCATAGGAAGCCGGAGTATGCGGCACGGTGGCAATCCAGTCATAGGCCCCATCATGGAAGTAATAGAGCTTGACATTGCCTAAGGTGCCGTCGGGATCCCAGGTAACGCCCTTGCTGTCTCCGGCGCCCCAGTTTTCACCGCCGGTAGGTGTAGTCACCCTGATCTTACCGATGATGTCAAAGCTGGCGGAATCGCCAAAGACATTGGCGTTATCATGATCAATCACCCTGATTACGGCGTTGTCACTGAGGGTATCGGGAACATTATTCCAGGTGTAATCTAAGGTAGCATCGACCAAGCCTGTTTCATCAATCACATTGTCAAAGGCGCCGCCATCATAGGAGTAGTAGAGTTTAACAGTGGCGACTTGATTTGAACCATTCAGGCTCCAGGAGACGGTGTTGCCTAAAGAGTCGACTTCTAAGTTCTCATCCGCAGCCGGTGCGGTTACCGTAATTACCGGTCTGATCGAGAATTGAGCGGATTCACCATCAACTAAGGTATCGTGAGCGCTGTCAGCTACCTTAATATAGCAGTCCTCACTGTTGACGTCTAATACGGTCCATTGGAAGCTGTGTGAGCCTTCGCCATAGGTGCCTGAGCCGGTTTCATCATCAGCAATCTGAATCCAGCTCTTCGCTGCTGAGATGGCATAGAAGATATCTACAGCGGTAATATCACCATCAGCAGTCCAGGTAATGTCTTTGAGTTGGTCTTTCTTCCAGACCCGGCCTGACTGCGGTTCGTCAATAGCGATCTTACCGCCGATAGTCAGGGCGTCTTGTGAGATAGATTGGACATTGGCGTCAGCGGCGTCTCTTACTCTAATTCTGATGTTATCGCCCATCGCGGCATTAGGTATCTGCGGCCAGTCATAGGTGACCGGGACATTGTGACCAGCGTTGGCTTCAGTGCTGATTAGAACCGGTGAGGTAAAGTTGGCCGGGGTATTGTCGGTTGTGTCTTTGGCGTAATGGATTTCGGTATTGCTATAGACACCTTGCGGGGTCCAGCTAATTTGTCTGGTGGTGTCACCCACAAACCAGGTCCCGCCGCCGACATTAGGGGCGTCGATCTGGATCTTACCCTTGATATTGAACTTATCCGAGGTATCGGTAACTTCGGTATTGTCCACATCGGTAATCTTGATGTCGGCTTCTTTACTTGAGCCGCGGATTGAGTCTGTTGGCGGAGACCAGAGCGTATATGGTGAGGAGTCAAATGCCACTGCGGCCACTACTGTGGTATAGCTTTCAGTATCCTTAGGACGGAATTCAATCTGGACATCACCCATATCAGCGGTACCGGTACAAGTAGTGGTCCACTCGATATCAAAGGTATCTAAGACCGGTAGTGAGTCATTGGTATCCGGACGGGTCACGGTAATCGCGCCCTTGACCATGAATGATTCTGAGGTATCGAATAAGGTCGGGAATCCGGCATCGGAGACTTTAATCTTGGCTTCATCAATGCTTAAGATGTCGACATTGGTCGGGATATTCCATTCGAATGTTTCAGCTGATGCTAAGACACCGGGAGTAGTATCAACAGTGTAGGCATAGCCGTCAGTACCGTTATCTACCGAGTATTCAATCTTAACGGTGAAGTCCGGTCCGGTGTGGGTCCAGTTGATGTCGTTGCCGGTAGAGGTGCCGATCTCCCATTTGGCGCTAGAAAGCGGGGCATCGACTACTAAGTTAGGTAGCACTGAGAAGGTGCTGGAGGTGTCTATGGCATCAGAGTTATCCGGATCGGAGATCCTGAATCTACACACAGTGCTGCGGACATCAGTAGGCACACTCCAGTTGTAGGTCTCAGCGGAGTTATCGACTGAACCGGTATCGGCGCCTTTGTAGTCATAGTTGTGCCAGTCTGAACCATCATAGAATTCAAGCTTGGCGGTAGGAATCTCCGTACCTAGGCCTAAGTTATCCCAGGTGATGTCATGGCTGGTTCCGGACTTAAGCGGCGCCGCTGGGTCATCAATACTGAAGCCACCCTTGATCTTAAATTGCGGGGATTCGTCGAATTCTTCCGTAGGATTATTCTCTGATTCGACCTTAACAAACACATTCTCAGAGATGGTTGAAGGGATGGCCGGCCAGTTGTAGGAGTGCGTGCCTACGGTAATCGGGGCCGGGTTAATCGGAGCGGAATAGGCCCCACCGTCATATTTGTAGCGGATATTGACATTACCCAAGTCACCGGTATGGGCCCAGGTCACGTATTTATCAGTGGCCCCCGTCTGCCAGTTGGAGTTGGAGTCCGGGGTATGCACGCCGTCAGTCATGGTGATTGAACCGATAATATCGAAACTGGCTGATTCACCTAAGACATTGTTATTGCCCACATCCATAACCCTGATTTGGACATTGGTATCAATCAAATCAGGCACATTATCCCAATCAGAAGCTTCGGCAACAGCGGAGACACCGGTCTTGACTACATTAGTGCCGTAACCGCCACCATCGATCTGATAGTGGATGTCCACCGTGGTGACCTGGGTAGAACCGTTTAAGCTCCAGGCCACTGGATTATCATTGGAACCAACTGCCAGGTTAGCATCCAAGGCTGGAGTAGTTACCGTAATCACCGGTCTGATTGAGAACTGGTCGGATTCATCATAGACATCATCATAATAGTTGACATCGGATACTCGGACATAGCAGTCTTCAGAGTTAACATCCGGTACCGCGCTAGGCCAGGTATAGGAGTTGCTTCCGGCAGTGTGGCCGGAATCATCAGCGACAATGGTGTTGCCGGAATAGGAGCCGCCAGCTGAGGTCTTATATTCGATCTTGACGTTAGTTACCGCGCCCGTGGCGGTCCATTCAATCAGCCGGTCAGTTTGATCTTTTTCCCAGACCGTGGTTGAGCCAGGATTACTCACCGTAATACCGCCGATGATATTGAAGTTAGCCGAGATGCCGGTGACTTCGTCTTCATCGCCTAGGGTATCTACGTCTAAGACCTTGATGTTACTGTCGGTAATCAGGTTAGCCGGGACAGTCCAGGCAAAGGTAGTGGTGGTATCACTATTGATGTCACCGCCGGTATCGATTAGGTTGTACTGTGAGTTGTACCAGTAGAATAGACGGACCAAGCCGATGGTGCCTTCTGAGGTACCCCAGTCAATGGTCTCGGAGTCTCCGGCCCGCCAGTTGACGCCTGAGGAAGGAGCCGAAACTATAATCTTACCGATGATATCAAAGCTGGAGGAGTCGCCGATTACATTGGCGTTGTCGTTATCAATCACCCGGATCACGGCGTTGTCACTGATAGTATCCGGGACATTGTTCCAGGTGTAATCCTGGGTAGCATCGACTGTACCGGATACATCAATCTCGTTGTCAAAGGGGCCGCCGTCATAGCTGTAGTAGAGTTTGACATTGGCCACTTTGGCTGAACCGTTTAGGCTCCAGGAGATGGTGTTGCTTAAGGAATCGACTTCTAAGTTCTCATCCAAGGCCGGTGAGGTGATGGTAATTACCGGACGGATCGAGAATTGATTTGATTCACCGTCAACTAAGGTGTCATGAGCGCTGTCCGCTACCTTAATATAGCAGTCTTCGGAGTTAACGTCTAATACGGTCCACTGGAAGCTGTGTGAACCTTCACCGTAGGTGCCTGATCCGGTCTCATCATCAGCAATCTGAATCCAGGTTTTCGCTGCTGAGATGGCATAGAAGATATCTACCGCGGTAATGTCACCATCAGCGGTCCAGCTAATGTCCTTGGCTTCGTCTTTCTCCCAGACTCTACCTGACTGTGGTTCATCAATAGCGATCTTACCGCCGATAGTTAAGGCGTCTTGAGAGATGGATTGGACATTGGCATCGGCTGCGTCTCTGACTCTGATGCGGATGTTATCACCCATGGCGGCATTAGGTATCTGCGGCCAGTCATAAGTAACCTGGACATTGTGGCCGGAATTGGCCTCAGTGCTGATTAGGACTGGTGAGGTAAAGTTGCCCGGGCTATTATCGGTTGTGTCTTTGGCGTAGTGAATTTCGGTATTGCTATAGACACCTTGCGGGGTCCATTTGATTTGACGGGTGGTATCCCCCACAAACCAGGTCCCGCCGCCGACATTAGGGGCGTCGATCTGCATCTTACCCTTGATATTGAACTTATCTGAGGTATCGGTAACTTCGGTATTGTCCACATCGGTAATCTTGATGTCGGCTTCTTTGCTGCCACCGCGGATCGAGTCAGTCGGTGGGAACCAAAGCGTATATGGGGAAGAATCAAAAGCCACTGTGGCTACTGAACTATAACCTTCAGTATCCTTAGGCCGGAATTCAATCTGGACATCGCCCATATCCGCTAAGCCGGTACAAGTAGTGGTCCACTCAATATTAAAGGTATCTAAGACCGGTAGCGCATCATTGGTGTCCGGACGGGTGACAGTAATCGCGGCCTTAACCATAAAGGAGTCGGAAGTATCGAACAGAGTCGGGAAGCCGGCATCAGAGACCTTAATCTTGGCCTGATCAATGCTTAATAAGTCCTGATCAGTAGGAATATTCCATTCAAAGGTCTCAGCCGAAGCTAAGACACCGGGAGTAGTATCAACAGTGTAGGCATAGCCGTCGCTACCGTTATCTACCGAGTATTCAATCTTGACCGTAAAGTCCGGTCCGGTGTGGGTCCAGTTGATGTCGTTACCGGTAGAGCTGCCGATCTCCCATTTAGCTGAGGAGAGCGGGGCGTCGACTACTAAGCTAGGTAACACTGTGAAGTTGCTGGAGGTATCTACGGCATTAGCGTTATCCGGATCGCTGATCCTAAATTGACAGCTCTGTGACCGGACATCTGTAGGCACTGTCCAGGCATAGGTCCCGGCTGCGTTATCCACCAATCCTGTGTCTGCGCCTTTGTAATCATAGTTGTGCCAGTCTGAGCCGTCGTAGAATTCAAGTTTTGCTGTCGGTATCAGGACTCCGAAGCCCAGATTATCCCAGGTAACATCGTAGGAGGCGCCGGACTTAAGCGGCGCCGCGGGCGTATCAATAGAGAAATCGCCCTTGATCTTAAACTGCGGGGACTCGGCATATTCCTCGGTTGAGTTGTCCACGGATTCTACTTTTACCTGGACAGTCTCAGAGACTATAGAGGGTATTGGGTTCCAGCTATAGGTATGGGCGCCAACTGCGATAGGCGCTCCATTAATCGGCGCTGAATAGGCCCCGCCGTCATATTTGTAACGAATGTTGACATTACCCAAGTCACCGGTGTGCGTCCAGGTGATAACTTTGTCAGTAGCGCCGGCATCCCAGTTGGAGTTCGAGTCCGGAAGATGGATGCCATCGGTCATGGTGACTGAACCGATGATGTCACAACTATCGGTGAAGCCTTCGACGTTACTGTTGGTTTTATCCTGGACACGGATAACTATGTCGTCACTGATTTGGTTGGGTATGTTGGTCCACTGATAGGTCTCGGCTGATCCGGAAATATCCCTCTCGATCTCTTGCCATCCGCCGCCCTCTTTAGAATAATGAATATTGACCAGGCTTATTTGTGTTGAATCATGGATATCCCAGACGATGTCAAAGCTGCCGCCGACAACGAGATTCTCATTCTGTACCGGCGCGGTAACATCGACTACCGGCCGGATTGAGAATCTATATGCCGATTCGCTGTAGACATCATTAGGATGATAAAAATCAGCGACCTTCACATAGCAGTCCTCGGATTTCACATCAGGTATGGTCCAGGGGTATGAATTGGCTCCTTGAGTATGCCCGCCGTGATTGGTCTCGATATCATTGTAGGCGCCGCCGCCGGAGGTCTTATATCCTATATACACATTGGTCACGTCACCAACCGCATCCCAGGTAATATCATGTTGTTCATCTTTATACCATACCGGCTGCGGGGTATCCTGTTCAGGCGAGGTAACATCCAACGAACCGACAATCTTAACCGCATAGGGAGAGATAGCGTAACAATCCGGGTCGTTTTCATAGCTGACCCTGATCTTGACATCATCGTCGATGTCATTGGGTATGGTCCAGGGCCAGACCTTTTGCACTCCGTCTAGGGAGTTGGTTATGGAGGCGACATATTCTGTCTCCAGTTCATCGGCAAAACCGTTAGTTGAATATTCTATTTTTACCGGTGTGTAGTTGCCGGTCGGGGTCCATTTTAGATCCTCCTGGGTACCGACCACCCACATCAAACCACTCTCTGCAGGTTCATTAAGCACGATTGTCGGCTCGATCTCAAAGGCCTCTGACTCATCGCGGACCTTATCGGGGTTATCTGTGTATTTTATCTCTATGACGCAGCCCTTGGCATTGTCGGTAATAGCATCCACGCCTGGTTTCCAGTTCCAGGTACCCTTGTCTGAACTCTCAGTCTTTAAATGCGTAAAAGGCGCCGCGCCTGTTAAAGAATATCCTATATCCACATCGCCCGCACCAACCGCATCCCAGGTAATCGCGAATGTCTGATCAACCTTTAATATATCGGTGCCCACTGGCGCGGTTAATTCTACATCACCCAGTACAGTAAACGGCTCGCTGTCATTGGTCACAGTGGCATAAGAGACATCAGTTACTCTGATTACCGCGTTATTACTCAAATTAGTTGTTACGGGATCTATAGTCCAGGGGTATGGAGAGGATTCGTTGGCAATATCAGTGTCAATGATATAATCGATGGTGCTGCCGCCGTCTGAGGAATATTCAATCTTGACATTACCCATCACACCTTCCGGCACCCAGGCTATCTGCCGCAGGTCATTCACGTTCCACTCATCTGTAGAGACAGGAGCGGTCACCGTAATCCGCGGCCTGACCTCAAACTGAGCTGAAGTATTGGAGATATCCAGGTTATTCGGATCGCTGATCTTAAATCTGCAGGCCGGTGACTTGACGTCATTAGGCACACTCCAGGAATAGGAACCGGAGTTGGTAACTATTCCG
Organism: Candidatus Omnitrophota bacterium; assembly: GCA_042571705.1. Classification (GTDB taxonomy): domain Bacteria; phylum Omnitrophota; class Gorgyraeia; order JAFGHF01; family JAFGHF01; genus JBHPFV01. The sequence goes on along the minus strand of JBHPFV010000038.1, from coordinate 1,907 downwards.
GTATCGGTTGACTTGTAGTCGATGTTGTGCCAGTCGGTACCGTCAAAGAATTCAAGTTTGGCATTCACTATCTCCAGATTAAGGCCTAAGTTATCCCAGGTAACGTCATGGGGATCATTTACTTCCAGCACTGACGGAGGGGCATCCATGGTAAAGTTACCGGTGAGGTCAAACTGGCCGGATAAACCGCTGACCTCATTGCCAGTGCCTTCGGTATCTAAGTCCACAATCTTGATCGTGGTGTTATTTTCCACCTGAGTGTCCACCGGATTCCATTCCCAGGAAGTGTATGTATCGCTGTCAACGGTAGCTAAGAACTCATAAGCTGCGTCATGGTAAAAATAAATCTTGACCGAACCCAAAGTCCCGTCTGTGCCCCAGCTGATGGTCTGGATTGAACCTACCTCCCAATCATCATCTGTAGCGGGAGAAAGCACTGATATTTTACCGATAATATTAAAGGCGTCACTTTCACCTAAGACATTATTGTTGTCCACATCCATCACCCGGATAGTAACATTATCGTTAAGAGAATCAGGTATATTATCCCAGTCTGAAGCTTCCGCGGCCGCGGAAACAGCGAGTTTAACCACATTGCCGGTATAGGCCCCACCGTCAATAGAGTAGTGAATATCCACCGTGGTTACCTGAGTAGAACCGTTTAAGCTCCAGGCCACCGGGTTATCATTGGAATCGACCTCGATGTTATCGTTTAAGGCTGGAGTAGTTACGCTGATTACCGGGCGGATGGCAAAGGCTGTGGGTGACTCACCATAAACATCATCATAGTAGTTGACATCGGAGACCCGGACATAGCAGTCTTCGGAGTTGACGTCCGGTACAGGAGAGGCCCAGGTATATTGGTTGCTTCCGGCAGTGTGTCCTGAATCATCAGCCACAATGGTGTTGCCGGAATAGGAGCCTCCGGCAGAGGTCTTGTATTCGATCTTGACATTGGTTACCGCGCCATTAGCGGTCCATTCAACTAATTTATTGGTTTCGTCTTTCTTCCAGACATCGCCGGAATCAGGGTTGTCTACTGTAATACCACCAATGATATTGAAGTCAGCGGAGATACCGGTAACCTCATCTTCATCACCTAGGGTATCGACATCTAAGACCTTGATGTTACTGTCGGTAATCAGGTTGGCCGGGACAGTCCAGGCAAAGGTAGTGGTGGTGTCAGAGTTGATGTCACCGCCGGTATCGATTAAGTTGTACTGGGAGTTGTACCAGTAGAATAGACGCACCAAGCCGATAGTGCCTTCTGAGGTACCCCAGTCAATGGTCTTGCTCTCCCCGGCCTTCCAATTGACACCGGAAGCCGGCGCACTGACAATAATCTTGCCAATGATATCAAAGCTGGAGGAGTCGCCGATGACATTGGCGTTACCGTTATCAATCACCCGGATTACGGCGTTGTCACTAATGGTATCCGGGATGTTGTTCCAGGTGTAATCCTGGGTAGCGTCCACTGTACCGGACTCATCAATCACATTGGTAAACGGACCGCCATCATATGAGTAGTAGAGTTTGACATTGGCCACCTTGGTGGAGCCGTTTAGGCTCCAGGAGATGGTGTTACTTAGTGAGTCGACTTCTAAGTTCTCATCCAAGGCCGGTGAGGTTATCGTAATTACCGGACGGATCGAGAATTGATTGGATTCACCATCCACTAAGGTGTCATGAGCGCTGTCCGCTACCTTAATATAGCAGTCTTCGGAGTTGACGTCTAATACGGTCCACTGGAAGCTGTGTGAGCCTTCACCGTAGGTGCCTGATCCTGTTTCATCATCAGCAATCTGAATCCAGGTTTTTGCCGCTGAGATGGCATAAAAGATATCTACGGCTGTAATGTCACCATCAGCGGTCCAGCTAATGTCCTTGGCTTCGTCTTTCTCCCAGAC
>JBHPFV010000037.1:0-18197 GCA_042571705.1 Candidatus Omnitrophota bacterium | reverse complement strand
CTATACCTAAAGACTGACGAGGGATCTGCTTGTCTTTTAACCAGTTTCTAAGCGCAATGGCCGGTCCTGAAGAATCCTTAAAATCGGGCATTTTTCTGGCTGCTTCGTTTAGATTGGGCTTTCTGTCGTGTTTGGCTCTAAAGTCAATTACGATGCCTTCAATTTCTTTTAAGCGAGCTTCGGTATCAACAACAGCCACATTGCCTAACGCTATGTCTAAGGATTCGGCAGTAATGGTATTAATTTTTAACCAGGCCCTAAGCCCATCTCTCGGTATTTTAGAATCCTTAAAATCGGGCATTTTTCTGGCTACTTCGTTTAGATTGGGCTTTCTGTCGTGTTTGGCTCTAAAGTCAATTACGATGTCTTCAATTTCTTCTAAGCGCGCTTTCTTATCAATAACGCGTACATCTATGCCTAAAGACTGAGGAGTGATCCTGTTGTCTTTTAACCATTCATTCAACGGATCTGCTGGTCTTCTAGCATCGTTAAAATCGGGCATTTCATTGCCTACTTCAGCTAGTTTTGGCTTTCTGTCGTGTTTAGCTCTAAAGTCAATTACGATGCCTTCAATTTCTTTTAAGCGAGCTTCGGTATCAACAACATGTACGTCTATGCCTAAAGACTGAGGAATGATCTTGTTGCCTGCTAACCAGTTTCTAAGTGCACCTCCCGATCTTGCAGAATTTTTATAATCACGTATTTCATTGCCTACTTCATTTGAATCTGGGTTTCGACTTAATTGCTTTCTTAAGCTAGCTACAATCGTCCAGATTTCGGTAATACGCTCATACCTGCCTGCGTTGAAAGCTGCTGGTTGGGGCATTCCTTTAATTCGGGCAAGCTCATCACCATCTAGCATTTGCTCATTGCAGTATTTATTCATGAGTTCAGCAGCAAATCTGTCTGTTGGATCGGCTGCGAATAGTGAGAAGAGCTTTTCGGTTAACGGAGAATTTGTATCCTCTAACTGTTGGGCAGTGGCACCGGTTCTAGTTATGTAAAGACCACGCAACTTTTCTAGGGTAGATAAGTTAACATGGCCGGTTTTTAATGCCTGATCAAAGAATCCTTTCTTCTCAATAGGCGCGCCTTTATACCAGGTTCTATATGGGGGAAACTTGTTTAATTGTGTGGCACTGAAGTGTCTTAAGGTATTCCATTGTGATAAGGCCCAGTTGAGTTCATTTTCATCTATCAGACTAGTTGTGTTATTCCTCCAGGCAGCTACAAAAGCTGACATTCTGTCTCTGCTCCTTGCGCCTCTTACAATAAGCGGGGTATAGATTTCCAAGCGGCGGATATCGGCATCTATAGCCCCTTGCTGGTTATTGCGCAACGCATTCTTAGAGGTAAGGTTTTCTCTTCTGGTAAGAATATCTTCTAAGGTTAAGTCTTGGGCTAAGAAGGCGGCAACTATATAGCTGGTATTCAGCCCTTCTATAGTACCGCCTTTTCGTTCTCGTGATCTTATGTTCGAAATAATCGAGAATGCTTTTGCAGAGACTCTTTTGGCTCGATCATCAATCTGTTTTGTCTTCTTGAAGATATAGATGCGATATTGTTTAGTCACCAGGTGTTCCAAAGACTGAATAACACCTTTAGCTACTGAAGCATCTAAGGAGGCGCGTAATTTTTTAACACTTTCCGGATTAAGAGAGTTATGGGCTACTTCTTGATGAATTAGCTTCAGGCCTAGTTTCTCAGTGGCGGCTAGGCATCCAGCTGAGAATTCATATCCTGGCGGCAGGCTGATGGCAAGTTCTCCAATTTGAGTGGCTGCTGGACCTTGCTGGAGCAGGCGATTAGCCTCAAGGAAGGCGCTTTTAAGCTGGGCTGGACCCAAGAGATCAAAGACAAACATGCTTACTGCTAACTGGCAGCTGTTATCAGCAATAACAGTGTGCATATCCGTGATATCGCTTTGATGCTTGTTGGGATTATGAGCCAGGGCGTACATTTCTGGGCTACTATCAATATCAATCACACCGTCATTGGGCATACCATACATCCCCAGGATGCCCCAGAAGCCAGAAGTCCCGGCTCCTAAGTCAACTATTGATGAGATCGCACCCTCTTGGATGCTTTCTTTGTAATGTGTGGCAATCTTTAATCCGGAATGCCAATCCGGGGTGAGCTTAATCATCCGATCGTGCAAATCTACCCTAACCTTTGAGTTACCGTGCCATTGGAAACCTGCGGTACGCAGAGCGTTTTGGATGCTTGAGAGTCTGTGGTATAAGTTATTGATAGCCTCTGCCTCTTCTGCTGCAGGAAGAGTATCAACCTTAGCTTGCGCTAACTTCTTCAATACTTTAGCTTCATCAGCAGTTAGCTTCAGTTTAGTTAGGCCTAGTGCCTTTAAATGAGAGCGAATGGATTGGATTTGCTTGAGCCTATCTTCATGGTAATCAACCTTTGAGAAGCCTGCGTTAAGTGTTGCAATGTATCTATCTATAGCTTCGAATTGGGCATCGCCTATGGCGCCTTTTCTTGTCAACCGTCCCAGGAGTTCGGCTAAGGTAGTTTGTTTTGCTTTACTACCACCTATAGCATCCTGGTATTTGCCCAATATGCCTAGTTTTGCCCGATAAGCTGCGATCTGCTGGCGTTTCTTCTGCTGGATTGCTTTTACCTCATTTGCCTGGGCAAAGCCTAAGCTAACCACATCATCAGGGCCAAGCAGAATAGTTGCTCCATCAGCCTTGGCTACCACCATCTCCCATTTAATGGCATGGCCCAACTCACATCTTGCTCCATCAGCTTGATAGCGTGTCCTATCTGGCACCAAGGACCATAAGGCCTTAGCTGCAGCATAACCTTGAGTCCCGGGAGTCTTCTTAAGTAACAACTCTTGAAAGCGTTGTCGATCTGCTGTGCTTATTGTTCCTTGGACTTCGCCAACACCCGTTACCAGTGCAAGAGAAGTAAAACCACTAAAAGCAGCGGCAATCAGCTCTGTTTGAGCACTGATCAGGCCAAGATCAAGGGAGAAGGCAACCAAGCCTATGGCCAGCATACCAATAACCAAGGCCGCTACTCCTAATGTACGGCGAGCCGGATTTTGGGAGGCGCCACGGGCCAGTAGACCCTCCAATAAAGCCTTTCCGGCTCGCCATAATATTACTGCAACGATAACACTGCCTAAGATTGTAAGAGTATTGCCTGCCATGCCATTGCTGAACATAGCCACCAACAACAACGGCGCGATGACGAAAACACTGGCTGGTTCTAGAGCAGCTGTCTTACCAGCGCCTTCCACTCTTTCAACCAATACCGGTAGCAGATTCTGCTCGAATACATTATTTACTTTATTAAGAAGACTGCTTAAATTCCTGATGATATGAATGTTGGATGGGAAAGGATCTATTAAGTCTGAGTCTTGCGATTCAGGGTCAAGGGCTCCAAAAAGCACCGACTTGTTCAATGCCGAGGCATCCATCGCCTTGACGGCTTGCTGAACTTCTCGGTCGGCGATAATGATCAGGTCGGCTCTTTGCAGCTGGAATTTATTAAGGTGAATTTGATGTTGGCTCCTCCAGATATCAAGGTCTATGCCTTTTCTTATGGCAACATAAGTTAAAAACAAATTAGGCAAGCTAAGCCGTGTTCTTCCGGCAAATCCTGCTGAGCTTACTTCGATTTTGTCTTCAAGACCATAATTGCGAATAAGCTGCCTTAAAGAAAGTTCCATGGCTTGCGAGCGCGTAAAGTTCGCTTTGCATGCGCAGAGGATGTTAATTTCTTGGTCAGTCTTTGATAAGATATCCTTAACTGAGGTGGCTGATCCGGGAACATCGGCCAAATAGCTAGTCGTACCAATTGGCGAACCGCGATTGAGGCCTCTGGTCACCAACCAGAGCACGATCGCTGCGGCAAAAGCTAAAGCCACATGCGCGCCGCCCAAACCTAAGAAGCCTATCGGTAAAACTGAGCTTGCCTTATCCTCTTTTTCTTTTCTTTGACTCAATTTTGCTTCGACTTCTGCCAAGTGATAACGGGCCTTTTCATTTTGAGGCTGGCGTGTAATAATCTCTCCATATTCGCGGACGGCCCCGATAAAGTCCCCTGTTGCCCTTAAATAATCGGCAAGGTTGGTCCGGATGGCGATATCGTCAGGCTCAAGATCAATGGCCCTTTGGTAGTTGATAACAACCAGATCCAGCCCTGAAGAAGTACGCTTAAGAACTTGATGAATCTCTCCCATTGTCTGGCAGAGAATCGCCAGGTTGTTATAGATGGCGGCATTCTCGTGATCGAACTTAAGGGCCTTTCTGTAATGTAAGATAGCCAGCGTAAAGCTTCCTTTTGCATGATAGGCAAGCCCTAGATTGTTGTGGATAGCAGAATTTTCCGGGTCCAGCTGAAGGGCCTTTTGATAAAACCCGGTGGTTGCATCCATGTCACCTCTGCTCTCTGCTACCTTTGCCCGGTTTAACCATGTTTCCAGATTATTGCTTTCCTGCCTGCGCTCTCTTGGCCCAAGCGCAATAAACCCTAAACAGAAAGGCAGGCTGCTTTCAATCAAGGTGGCTGAGCCGAACAGCGCTTCGGCAACACCAATTACAACCAACACACCCAGCACCAGCGCGACCACAGCCCCGTCATTGCGAGGAGCACCTCGTTTACGTCTATTGCGACGAAGCAATCTAGCGTTAGATTGCCTGCCCGCCCGGCTGTTGGGTTGGCAGGCGGGCTTCGCCCCTTCCTCCTTCGCCAAGGCTTCGGAGGACAAGTCGGGGCTCGCAATGACAAACTGAGAAGGTATCCTAGCCTTTTCGACTCGCCATAAGATAAATGCGATTATTGCCGTTAGCAAAACCGGCACAATAGCTACTGCCACCGTAGGGTTTAAGCTGAAGGCGCAAGAGTCGCAGTTAAAACTGCGACATCTCTCTTGACTTTGAGGTAAAAGTATAGTATCTTTAACAGAGAGAGGTGATAAAAGATGCGTAGGAATGTAAAGAAAGTACTGGAACAAATTGGCAAGATTCAACAGCTTATGTCTCGAGCCCATTATCCATATCGTGGTAAGACTAAGCAGGCAATAATCGACGAAATCCGCAAGACGAGAGAAAAGCTCTGGGAGGAGAAGCTTGCTGCTCATTCTAGATAGTAATGAATATATATTTGCCCTTGGTGCAGTTCGAGACCAAAATTGCGGAGAGGTCCTAAAGAAAATAGCCGCCCGGCCTGAAGAAATCACTGTGCGCATACCGCGGTTAATCGTTGAGGAAGTTCGCAATAAGTTAACGCCTGAGGCATTCAAAAACTTCGTGATGCTCATAAATAGCTTAACTAGAATTGATGAAGATATTGAAGTGCCATTTGAGTTGGGCGTTAAATATGAACTTCTGGGCCTAAAGCCTGCAGATGCATTCATTACGGCATACACAGAATGGGTTGGGGCAGATGCCCTGGTAACGGAAAATAGACATTTCTTAACTCGCCGTAAAGACCTACCCTTCAAAGTTGTAACAGCCGAGGCCTGCCTGAGAATACTGCCTAAATGAGTACGGGCCTGTGTAAATACCTTCCTCGAAAGAGCCTTTCCGGCCTGGCCTAAGCGCAATCGAAGGGCTCGCCATAATTTCGGTGCAATTAACGCTGCCACCACAATAACAACTGCTATCGGCAAAGCCACCCACCAATTCAGCGCCAGGATCAGGCCTAAGTTGAAAGAGTTGGCTTGAAGCTCATTTGCTGACTGTTTGCAAACTATTGTTACAAATTCAGTGCTATTATCAAGAGCGTGCTGAGTGTCCTGCCTGTCTGTATATATAATTTCAAATCCAGCCTGCTTCAACAATCCTTTTACAATTCCCACATTACTAAACCAGCTAATATGCTCCAGACTCATGCAACAGGGATTGGCTGCATCATATAATGGAACCCTGATAATTAATCGGCTGTGATTATTTCGTAGAACCAGTTTTGCTTCTTTAAGCACTTTTAAGGGCTGAAAAACATGCTCTAACACATCAAATAAGGTTACAACATCAAACGACTTGTCTGAGAACGGTATCTCTTCTTCCATGTCTCCGGGAACAGCATGTAAGCCTCTATTGCTTATTTCAGCCACGGCCTCTTCAAATAGATCAACTGCGTACAATCTGTCTTTCGACCAACCAAGATCTGCTGCCGCATCCAACATAAACCCTTTACCGCTTCCTAAATCCAAGATTTCATCCGAGAGAGTCAAATGCCCTTCCTGCATCAGTTTGCTTAACATCCCTTTAAAAATTTCAACTCTCTCATCCCTATTATAATTTGTGGAATAACCGTATCTAGCCAGCTGTTTCCATGTGTTTGGATTTTCTGTCCATTCCTTATCTTGACCAAAATATGCAGAATTATTGTACATTTTCTTAACTGCTTGTCTTGTCGGCTGGGGGGTCATCCAAACAAGGTTATCATGTTTACATCTTACGAATATAAATTCCTTTGAATTACCCGTGGCTGCATCGTTATCACGCAATATAATTCTATGTAACGGATAGCCATCAACTGAGCCACAGATTGGACAGCAGCCCATCTGAAAATCTTTTGATGTTTCCGAAAAATCAAAAGGAATCCAGTCCAAAACTTTATCTAAGATTACCGGCCAATTCAGCGCCAGAATCAGGCCTAAGCTGAAGGCATGGGCCTTTTGCGCCGCTGACATCCGGCTTCTTACGGCCTGTAAGTCATCCGGAGTATGCACATCAGCCACAGACATGGGATTCTCAGTTTTGATTACCTTAACCGCGCCCATTCTGGCCACATAGTTTAAGATGCCCATGCCTGATTCCATGCCTTCTTCTCTTAAGGCATTCATTACCTCAACGAATGTTTCTTTTCTGATCGCGAAGCAAACCGCGGGGATATCAAGTGATTCTAAATGTGAGCCGCTATTTGTTAGCTTATAAATACAATCTAAATTGCCTGCTGCATTCTTAGTCAATCTCATCGGAGAATCGAAATGCCCAACTTCAGCCACTAACAGAGCGGCCACAGCCTCGCTGTTAGTCAGCTCATGCTGAAGCCGTTGTACATCGGCCAGCTCCAACATAGGGTATTCGCTACTAGAGATTAAGATATATTTGGCTGGATTGCCTCTCACCTCATCCAGAATCGCCAGCATGTCTGAATATGTACCTTGAGCACCTTGAGGATTGGCTCTAAATGCCACTTCGCCTGATACACGACCGGCCACAACACCTCTTAGTGCCTGCTCCACCTGCTCAGCCTTATATCCGGTGAGAACAGTTGTCTTAGCCGCTACCTGATCGAACAACAATATCTGGTGCGCGGCCATTGGCTTGCCGCCAACATCAACTATCGGCTTCGGAACTTGGCTCTTTAACCGACTGCCCTTGCCGCCAGCAAACATAATCGTCTGCCAATCAGAATTAACGGTACGTGCTTGGCTGGCAATGAACTCACGATCCTCGGGCATGAGTTCGCGGCTCTGTCTGGCCTTAGCGATGATTCTAAATAATTTCTTATCTTCCCTTCCGATCAGCGCTTTTAATGCCTCCAGCGGCCTACGTTCGCCAATATTCTCCATTTCGTCAAATCGCTTCTTCATCCAGCCGTCAAATGTCTTTCTAAAGTTCTCTACTTGCGGCTGACCCTTGTTTTCTACAATGCGCTCATAGTTATTTCCCTGTTCAAATACATCAGCGACAATTATGGTCGAAGCAACCAGCCTTACGATATTGGCTATACGTTCGGATAATTCGTAATCCGCAACTAACTTTTTAAGAGCTACATCTAATGCATGGTAATCATGGTGATATTTGACCACCAAGGCAAACTCTTCTGGATAGCTGATGTTTCTGTTTGAGAGCACTTCTAAGGTTATATCACCGTGACTATATAAATTGTGTGCAACATTTATCTCAGCTTGAGAAAGTTGTTTGTCGTTTAGCAAGACATATCTTATATAAAGCTCATATCCGGGATAATAATCATTATCTGCGGCTTTTTCCCTTGCATTTTGTAAGTGATCTGGCGGTATGTTATAATTCTGCGCTTTGTTTTGCAGCCACTTATCAAATTCCAACGAAACAGGTTCGAGTCGCTCAGCTGCTCTTCCTGCCGCAGAAAGATCATGTTCGACTCCGGTAATTCGCTGGAATGCCTCCTTATTATTAATAGGCTCTGTTCTTACTCTCTCCTGCGCCCCTAAATCATGTAACAGCGCACAATACCTTGAGAATCTCCTATCCAATTTTGGTAAGCCCAACTCTTCAGTTATTAACTTAGTGATTCCTGCTACACGTAAGAGATGGCTCTTTACATAAGGATCCACGTCCGAAATAAGTTTTTTGGGATTAATCCGCGTAATATCCTTGGGCAACTTTCTGCGCTGGGCTTTTTGGAATGCCTCATATATATATTTCCGAATGCCGGCTTCGTCCTGTGGAAATTCCTGTTTTAGTGTTAAAATCTCATCTCTTAATCTGTCTGCTGAAAGAGCGCCTTGGCCTTTAGCATCTTCTAGTTGAGCATATTTTTCAACACATCTTCGGGCAAGATTCATATTATTATGAATAGCTATGCCAACCAATGTCTTTAACTCTTTGAGGTTCTCTCCTTTCACCTGTTCTAAATCTCTTCCGCAACGCTTGACATAACGCTCGTATAACCTTACAGCATCCACCTTCTTGGCCACGACTTTACTTAGCCATCTTAAACCGCTCGCAGTGCCAAAATAATTGTTGTTATATCTGTAACCCTCAAAATATCCTTGCCTGGTTTCTCCCCAGACCTCAAATGACTTTATATAGAAATCAAATATTCCCTTCGGACCAAATAGCTCCTCATCCGCCAACTCAGCGCAGTTCAGGCCTTTTTCTCTGGCAATATCTCTAAAAGTATTTTGCACTCTATTAACATCCTGCTCTACGCCGGCCGGTACAAAGATATCCATATCAATATCGCCAACATGTTTCCAATATTGAGGACCCAACATCGGGAATTTAGACGCAGTGCCTACGAAGCAAATCACTATTCTATCTGTATTCAGGGCCTTGGATAGCGTTTCTATCCAGAGATCTACTATGTTCACTCTTTGGCCGAAACGCGCTGCAGGAAGGGTATAGATTTCTTTTGGAGATGGGTTTACGTGCTTCTTAAATCTGCCAAGCTTTACTTTACCAGCAGGCGGAGCGTGAGCCTGAACCTGCCTGGCAAAGAATTGTCTTGTTGCGAATTCGGTTTGCTTGATGGAAGAATTGCTATATGCGATGGCCTGATCAAATGCCTTGGCTGCCACCAATTCTTCTACAACATGCATGAATTGGGCAAACGAAGGTCGGAGTTCAAACTCTTCTTTATTAATAAAGGCTAAGGTCTGTTCTGGGCTTTCAAAATCAGTAGCCCCCCGCAATCCCTGTTGTTTCTTATAAGCATTATTTCCGAATTCAAACATATCAGCTACTTTTTGACAGAAAAATAGGTGAATTGTTTCCCGTGGCAAGGAGGCCAGTTCTTTTTCATTGGGCAGACCATGGTGCCTTGAGATAACTAACCTTACCTGATCTGGCAACTCAATGTTGTGTTCATCAAAGATTCTGACGGAATTGTTTGGATGGTCTATTATTCGAATAAATCTTTTCACCCGAGATGAAAGCCTGACAACTTTTTTCTTCTTAAACTCAGCAGCTACTTCACCTGGCTCCCTGCCTAAATATGCAATGTTATTTTCTCTGGCTAAGTCAATTAACCTGTCTTCTAACTCATCGTCCTTCTTGTTGCCCAGCACCCCTCCGATATCATGGCCAAAACAGATAGCACGCAATTTATTCATGAACTCACTATCATCTTCATACCCTAACGCCCGGGCAATAACTGACGCAAATTTAAAGTCTGCCGCACTATGTTTCTTTAGTTCACCATTTCCTGGCCTAGCCAAATTCAGGATCTCTTCATTAGTTAATTCAAGAATATTCCTGGGCGGAGCGTGAGCCTGAACCTGTCTGCTGAAAATCAGCTTGACGGCGATTAACACCACTGCTGCGGCCAGTAGTATCGCCGCCGGCACCGCAATCCGCCAGTTTACCGCCAAGATAGTTGCCAGGCCAAAGCTAAAAATGTGGCAATTTGCAGTTGAGCTTTTGGCGGGTTTGGTCTGTTTCTTCAGGAGCAGCTGAACTGGAAGCCTTCTATAATCTATTCTCCTGTCACCTTCAGCAGTCAGCTTACCTCTTAACAATATTTTCCTAGCGTAAACATATACTATCGCCGCGGTAAATACGGCTACCGGGACGATCCACCAATACTGACTCCAAGGAAACGCTTCTTTAGCGCTTTCCATAGCAGTCGCAATCCCTTCCGTACTACCTTGCTGCATTTTACTCATTTGGTCCATAAGCGGAGCCATGCTTCTTCTTGCTTTTGTTGCCGAATTTAGCGCCTGGTATATTGGCCGCAAGTAACACAGTCCTACAATAGTGAGCACCGCTATGCCGTATGTTCTCACACCCCTCCACCCTTTAACGCTCATAAAATATTGCGCTAATTCTACCTTCTCGCCTATACTTTCCCTTGCCAAGCCAGATATACTTTTATACTCCCTGGACCTTGTTAAGAATATTTTTTCGACGCTTCTTTGTATACTAACCAGAACCCTCTTATCCGTGTATGGCCACCTGTTATCTTGTCTTATCCCTATCTGCCCCATTATGATACCTCTGGCTGGATGCGCACCTAGATGATAAAAGGGCATGTTGAAGGCCCTAGCAGTATAGTAGAGGTAAAAAAACGTCACATCGGGGTCATTGCCCGGCATTTTAATTCCTTCAAAAGATGTAAACTTAGCCGCAATCCCTAAAACAATGGGTAAAGACATTAATATAGCCGCGGCAAGATTTCCAAAAACAACCCAGGATGGCGTAGAAGCGAAAAGAAGCGTTGCTCCCAGAGTTAATAAGCCCGTTAGAAACATCGGTAATCCGGGTAAATATAATCCTTCAGAGAACACTCTCAGGTCACGTTTTAGGCTTGTGACCATCTCTTCCAAGCCGGAGACAAGAGCAACCTCTAATTCATCCGCTAAATTCCTTAATATTGATTTGGGTATTTCTTTGCCTTTAGACCTTTTAAGAATCATTTCAATCATTGTAGCAACAAATTTGTCTTGCTTCGTCTTTTCTCCGATAAATTCCAGGAGATCATTTCTGTCCAATTCGGCATTCTTATCTTTTGCCAATAGATCCTCAATAGCCTTTATTGAATCCGTCCATCCTGTGACAATGGGATCTCCAGCTTTACTTCCACTCTCGACTTTCTTAATGAAACCTTCAAACTTACCTATCAGCCCGTTATAATAAGTTCTGTATCCGATTCTGATCTTCTCTTTTCCGCCTATTTTGTTATAGAAAAGCGACCATATATTCCCTACGACCTGGCTGGCAAAATTCAGGGCCATAAGCCCCACGCCAACACTGGCGCTGGTGATCATCCACATAGTCGCGGGCAAATTAGCGGAAATCCATTTGGAAAGCGGAATTAATGCCTGGGAAGCGAAACCAAAGGTCGGATCTCCCGTGGCAAACACGGAGAAGCAGGCGAATATGATCATCAGCACAAACGACAGGAAGTAGGCGGCTGTAAGCAAGAAGAACATGTCTGTCCAATATGTTGCTTCCACGCCGCAATCAAGATTTCTACTTGATAGGAAGTTAGCCAATCCAACTCTTTTTACCGGATCAATAACATCTGAAACAGCGCCGCGGACACCCCGGCGCACCTGAATATACATAATGAAGTTGCCCACAAGATACCATAAGTAAAAACCGGCAAAAAATCCTATTGTCATAGCTATCATCCCTAAGACAACCCCACTTGCCGGACCGACTAAGGCGCCGCCTAAAAGACCCGCGCCAAAAGCTCCCATAAACGGCGCCAAAAATCTGTATTTACCGCCAAAAACCGTACCATTAGAAACCGGGTTGATCCATCTAGATCTCTGATTAAAGAAGTCTTTATTTACAGGGCCGGCGTTCTCAAATACAGAAGATCCCATATCTGTACAATAACTAACCTCTCTTTTGGTCATCACCAATCGGATGCCTAAATGTTTATCTTCAGTGGTATCGTCGGCAGGATGCGGCCCCATTGGTATAAGATAAGATACTTCGCCAAATGAGCGCATAGTGTCGGCAATACGAACGCGCCGACCCGGGGCTTTACGTTTCCTTTCTTGATGCAGTTTTTTATTTCCATCCTGCAGCGCCTCAGCAATCTCATCTTCGATTTCTTTACGCCTGGCGTCAGCTCTTCTTTTCGCTGCCAGCAATATTTCCTGCACCTGATAGCTTTTAGTATGGCGCATCCGTCCTTCATTGTCCGTATATATCCCAAACATAGCCTTTGAAACAAAACAGTTTGAAAGACCATCTAAATGGAATATCGATCGTTTAGGCAAATATTTATGCGCCCATAACGAACCATTCCTTAAGCCCAATTTCAAGATCTCAACACCCAGAAAGAAAGAGCCGAATATGCTAAACACAAAAAGCGGAATACCTAAGGTACCTAATGAGCTAAGAGCGAATATTCCCGTAATAATACCGGTAATGCTAGAAACAAAAGTTATCGGATGCCTATAAGCGACTATTCCAAACTTTACCGTACCCCAAATGTTATAATCGCTAAAGAAGCTTTTGTTCTCACCGTAAGGCATCTGTAGGGGGTTGCCCTGAATAACAGTTACCGATTCTCTTTCTACCCAGGCATCAGCCAAAAATTGATCAAAGTTATTATAAACTGCTTCTATTTCACAGTCTTGGCCTTCCAGCTGTATTATTCTGGCGCGTGTTTCATATCTTTGGCTAGCTTCTATGTCCTTGCCTTGATGCTTGTCATTTTCTCTTTTATACCCTCTAAGTTGTTTTTGGGCTATATTCCAATCCCGCGCTATTTCAGTAGCCACATTAAGCTTAATGCCCCACCTTAAAACTTCTTGATATAACTTGGGGCTTTCTCTCTTAAGGGTTTTGGGGGTAAGTTTTTTGATATCGTAAGTATAAGCGCCTTCTTCTTTTTCCACCCTCATCTCTTCCAGTAGATACTGAACCAGAGTGTCTTTTCTTCTCTTCAGGAGCCCATAGGCCCAATAATGAAATCTCTGGGGGTAATTATCTTCATCCAGAATTTCCCACATATCAGGGATAACAGTTTTATTATTAGCGGCTTCATTGAATTCACTATACATTGCCCTAACCATCGTCCAGGCACATCCGAAATCGTTCGAGCCAGGCTTGGATAGAGGCTGTATCTGCGCGCCTGAAGCGCCCTGAGCAGCTATGGGAACGGGCTGGAAACTGGCTTGTGCCGCGCCAACTACACCAAGCTGAGAGTGTCCGCTCGCAGCCTCGGCAAGTACCTTCAAATTTTTTGTGTTGGCACTATCTGTATCTAAACGCGCTATTATGCCCCTGGCCCCTTCCTGGTTAGGATATTGGTTGTAAATAACACCATGCCGATAAACCCTGTCTATAAGCATCTCTTGACCACCCAATGGTGGAGTGGGCCTGGCTATAGTAATCTGAGGAACCAGTTTGTTTGCCAGCGCTCTTGCTCTACGTTCACCCAATTCTTGCGCTAAAAAGACGCATATTGACATATTTGTCAGTTTCTTTAGATCCTGGACTTCTTTTAACTTTTCTAAAACAAGAGAGTTAAGTAAATCTGTGTTTTGGCCTGCTACACGAAGCGCCCTTGCTTTCGATCCTAAAAATCCGGGTGTTTTGCCTTGATCACTTATTTCCGTTAGCTCTTCAATGTAGCCCTGAGTGTTTTGCGTGCTTTCTTCCAGCATCCTAACAGTCTCAGGGCGCAATTGTATCTTTCCGGTATTTAGTTTTTCTATAAATTTTTTCTTGAGTTCCAGAGATAAACCAAAATTCTTATTCATAAAAAGCCTGTTATCCCATATTTCTGGCCTTAGGTAATAAAGATCCAATATAGACTTGAATAGCTCTCTTTCCTCCCATTCGTTAAGCATTCCCCATTGAAAATCTTCTATAGTCCTATATGTCCTGCCCCCTGACTCCTGTTCAAGACACCTATAGCGATCATAAAACGCATCTTCGTCATTGTCAGCTAATTCGGAGATCTCATTTTTAATGGTTTCCAGCTCTTCTTCCCTCCGGGTCAACATTTCAACTACCTGAAGTACAATACTTCCTTTTTCCAGATCCCATGCGGCATTAACAGCGACTTCTGTCGCCTCCGTGCCCAGATATTTAGCCTGATTCTTTATTGATATCCTGCGTAATTTTGAAGCCCTTCTTTTCGAAGCCCTTCTTATAGCGTTTTCTATATCAACGGCTGAGGCGTTCTTGTCAACCTCACCTGCGATGCCATATTCCCGAGCTTGTCTTAATAGCTGTGATCTTCGAAGTTCCTGCACACTCAACACTTCATTTTCAGTAAAAGCTGTCCTGGGATTCCTGAATACAGCTCCATTCGCCATCAGCCAGAATTTGAGCGGCTGTATCATAAACACCATCATAAAGAAACCGCCCCCAACTAAAGTTTTAAAGAACAACCCTCCTAATGTATTGGTCGTGTCTAAAGAAAGTCTCAATGCGCTAAGTTTTGATAAAATAATTCCCAGATACGGTATCTCAAGCGCAGAACCTCCGCACCCCTCAAGGAAACCTTGCACAAATGGAATGCCGAACCTGGCAACGACAAGTATTAATATGACCGTAGCCAACATAACTAATATCGCGATATCATATCTTTCCCTCAGCGGTATACGTGAAGCCATTGAATCAAGCACATCTTCATGCTCGGAAACAAAACCTATTCTTTCCGCTCTTTCCTTTATGCCTTCCTTATATTTACCTGGTTTTAAGTTTTCAAACAGTTCAATGTCCATGCAATATTCGGCCAAGTTAAGGTTATAACCGGCTTTATAGGCAAAAAGTTCAGAGCCCATATGCTTTTTATTCTCGCCCCTACCTTCTCGAAAATGTCCACCCTTGGTTTTCACCAGGAATTCTTGATATTTTGCTGAACCCGGCATTTCCTGATCATCACCGAATACACCAAGCACAGTACCGCCTGTCTGGTGAAGTCGTTCTTCCTCGGACTGATCAAAGGTCGGTTCTTGTTTATACTTTAAATATCTATACTCCGGCCCAACTACTCGCATCATCCTGAACTTAACAAAATCTAATACATCCAGCTGATAGCTCCTTCTATGATTCTTGTCCTGCCCAGAATTTTTGAAAGCGTATTCGGCAATAATATCTTTTTCTTCCCGGGTAAGCTGAATTTCCGCGCTGATTATTATTTCCTTAAGATCGCTGGCTGGTGTAACAAAAAATATCTTATTCTGATTATCAGGATCAATCCCTATTTCTACCCCGGCTTCCTTAAGTGCCTTTATCTGAGCACTAAGAGCTGCTCTTGGAAAACTACCCTTTATGGCGACAATAGCCCTGGCCGCTTCTTTTATTAAAAAGGTGGTCTCTATCCGGGATATGTCTAGTGAAACAAAAGCATCATCATATGCTTTTGGATCTTCTATTAATTGCTGGCTGCCGGGAAACTCAACCCTGTTCGGTAAATTATTAAGTATATTTAGAAGTCTTTTTAGGTCCTCTTCTTTACTTTCCGCTTGCAGGTCCTTGATAATTGCATTAAGGCCGGCTTTCATATCATTTATTGATTCAAGAACCAGATTCATTGCCTGATACTGCACCTGGGCCTCGGCCAGCTCTCTTTTAGCGGAAACTCCGTTTCTATATTTATTCAGATATAGCCGATAAGCCATAGGGATAAATATTACCGCGAGAATAGCTATTGAAAAAACCATAAACGGCCAATAATTCGCAATGTAACTTGCTGTGATGGTTCCATCGTCGACCGCTGAAATCATTATCGCCGCTGAATAAATTCCCACGATCTGCAAGAATCTATCCACTGCTTTCGGATAAACTTGATGCAGTTTAAGAATAATCCAGCTGGCAACGACAAATGCACCAATAACCGTGGAGAAATTCATAAGGGTAGCTTCAATGCTGTTAATGATCGCTGCCGCTAAAGAAGCAAAAGTGATCACCGCAGCTAAAACATATCTATCTTTTGCCCCTTTATCATTTATTGAAGTAAGCATATCCATGGCTTTGCCCGCTGTGCTGCCTTCGACCAATTTTTTGAGGCCGACTCCGGCAAATTGATCTCTGATCTCCGTTATTTCCTGACCCGTTGAACTTAGTTGCGTAGGTGTTTTCCCTTTAGCCTTACTTTTACTTGTTGTTACAGATGCTTTCGGTTTGTAACTTTTTTTCGATGTTTTTGTGAACGGTTCTGCGGTTTTTGCTCGCATATATGAAAGCAACGCTGAGACGAGACCAATTACAGCCACCAGCAGCCCCGTCCCCCACAGAATCATTTTTTGAAGTTTTTCCGTAAAAGCAAGAGGAGCTTCCCCGACTTCTTTACCGTCAGCTTTTAATATAGCATGCGCTTGATGAGCTGCTTCATCCCTGTTCAATTCGCCTTTATTAACTTTTACCGCCAGATCAACGACAAGATAAATGATCCTGTCCACGCTTTCTTTATTAATACCTTCAAGGCTATATTTTGATCTTAGGGCGCTAAGCGCTGTTGAAACATGCTCTAGTGCGGCAATATTTTGGCAATCATCGATATTAATATCATTTGCACGCATATGAGCGGTCCAGAAAATAAGCGCTTCTACAGCAGCACTATCAATACTCTGAGGGGCGGAAGATCCTTCGCTCGATATTCGCGAAACAACGAAATCTAATGTTCCCGGAAAATCCTTGATAATATCTTTAATATCACCGGCATCGACCTTATTGCCCCGTCCGTTTGTATTAATAAGTGCCCTATAAACAGCATTAACCAGTTTTTCACGATCCATCTCCCCTAATATCTGCGGTAAGTTATCAATATTCTCTATTACATTGTTTACATTATTATAAGGCCCACTTGTCCGCGTAAGCTTGGCATATGTAACTACCCGGGGCGCAACCGCATCTTGGCCTCTATCTCCATCATCTATATCCTCAACAATCACAGCATTGGGTGTGGTAGGCGCGTTTCTAATAATAATGTCCTTTATCTCCACTGTGCCATCGAATTTTACACCCACGCCACCTCCCAAGGAAAAGCGTACGCCTATGTGAGAAATGTTCTCAGGATCAGAAGTGTCAAACTGATTTTTCTGATCAGGAAAACGCATTCTAACCGTTATCCAGTTTTCCCCATTGCCTAACCTATTCGCTTCATCTACAACAAATATAAAACCTGTTGAACACGGTTGATTCTCGGAACTTTCAATAACATCTATCCAGTCTCCATATCTTGTTGTTTCAACCAGCCCTTGAGAAATTGCTGAGGCCTCTATACCGTTTCGTGGCGCTGTGCTTTTGGCGACAAATTCATCCGGCACTTTCACTCTAATTATCAGTTCCCTGCCTCTCAGGTCAGCTCTTCCCGAAGCGGTTTTAAACTCTACGCATGCCGGCAATGATCCGGTATCAATGTATAAAGAAGCTGTTCTTTGGGAAATCGACCCATGTGAAATACTGACATTCGCTCTAAGGCCGCTAGTGTCATTGTAAACCGGATCTTCAATAACATTTTGCATTCTATCTTTATCCAAAATGTTCTGATTTATGTCAATTACAACCCTGCCATTGTTAACCTTAAAATAATCACTAGACTCGATGTTATACCTTCTAGCAACATTTTCTATTGACGCAAAGATGTTATAAAAATTTATGGCATCCCTCTCCGTAACTTCCGAAGGATTTTTAGACGTAAACGCATTAATAATGGCTTTGAGTTTCGCCCGGATAATGTCTGGCAACGTTTTTTTATGATCGCGCCAGACTTTGGCCATAGGGTCTTCTCTATCGAGCAAGCTGTCTCTTGTTGATCGCACTTCTCTTAAACTAAGCTCTCTGCCTAGATATTGCTCCAAAAAGTTCTTTGTGGGCTTCTGACTTCCCAAATCTCTGATATCGATCTGGACCCATCCCGCTATATCTTCGGGTTTATATTGTTCACCTAATCCGTCCACTAAAGCTTGCGCTAACTGAGTATAATCCATATCGGCTATCAGCTGCCCTAGTCCTGTAGTTCTTGATAGATCGAAGCCGGCTACGGATGAACTCACAATTTCCTCTGTAACCGTAATAATACCATTGGCATCTTCTTCG
>JBHPFV010000036.1:0-18256 GCA_042571705.1 Candidatus Omnitrophota bacterium | reverse complement strand
GAATAAGCGCTTAACAAAACTACTCCTTTCGTTAATGTTTCTGAAGCTGCCGCTAACATCAAGATCCCGCCTAATAAGGGACCCACGCAAGGCGTCCAGCCAAAACCGAAAACCAGGCCAACCACAAATGAACCTAGCCAGCTGACCGGCTTGTTTTTTAAATGAATCCTTTTCTCGTAATTGAGAAATTTAATCTTGAAAAAACCCACCAGGTGCAAGCCGAAAATGATGATAATAATCCCGCCGATTACACTAATTAGCTTCTTAAAAGAAACAAAATAAGAGGCGAACAGACTGGCCGAGGCCCCTAGGGCCACAAAGACTATTGAGAAACCTAAAACGAACCAAATCACCTCGGTCAAGATCAGCCTTTTTTTGCCCACCGGCAACTCTTGGGTTAGATTAATTTGGTCGGCGGATAAGCCGGTAATGAAACAGATATAAGCGGGAATTAACGGAAAGATACAGGGCGCGAAGAAAGAGAGTATGCCCGCACCAAAGGCGGAAAACAGCTGGAGGATATTTGTCATATTTATAATTGTTTGATCAGGCCGTCAAGGTCAATATAATTTTCCACTAATTCTTTAATGATTCTGACCTTCTCGGTGTCTTCCGGCCTGACCTTGACCGTCAAATCGTGAATCGCCGAAGCCACACTATAAGTATCAGCGCGAGCCAGTAAAAGCGGGATCTGGGCGCCTTTGACTAAATCAACGATATCTTTGTTGGGGGTAATCCCTCCGGTTAAGATAATCCCGGATATTTTCACCCCTGCGGCGACCTGATTAGTTTGAAAACCGACCACCGCGGAAATCATATCTTCCCTGTCTCCGGGAGTAATAATTAAATTTCCGTCTGAGAAATATTTCATCGCCTCGTGCGGCCCCATCGCCCCGACCAAAATATTACCGATGCCTTTTTCCAACTGGGCCTGTTTACTTAATAACTTCAGGTCCAGCTCCTCCAGGATCTGTTTGACCGTAGGCGCAGCCAGCATCCTTTTATACGGAACTACTCCTAAGACCCGCAATCCTTTGTTGTTTAATCCCTTACGCACAATGCGATTAACTTTGTCGTATTTCTCCGGATTAACTTTATTAATAATTACGCCGGCAATTTCGACGCCCGCCTTTTCAAACAGGGCGGCATTGAGCATAATCTGATCGATCGGCCGGCCGATGCCGCCGCTGGAAACTATAATTACCTTTGAATCGAGCATCCTGGCTACCGTGGCGTTGGAAAGGTCAAATACCGAACCTACTCCGGCATGGCCGGTGCCCTCAATCACTACTAATTCTTTATCTTTGGCCACTGCGGCAAATGAGCTTTTAATCCGCTGAACTAACTCCTCTTTTCCGCCGTTTAAGATATATTTTTGGGTAAATCCTCTTTCGATAGCTATCGGACTCATGTCTTTAATCGCGCACTCAATCTGACAAATCCGCTCAATTAAGACGGAATCTTCATCTACTTTCTCATTTTTCACAATCAGATATCTCTGCCCCACGGGTTTAATAAAACCGACTTGCTCAAATCTTTCTTTAAAGGCGCAGATTAATCCTAAGCTGACCATGGTCTTGCCGTCATTTTGACCGGTCGCGGAAATAAATATGCGGCGGACCTTTTTTGGGGCCATTTATTTTTTCTCCCACCTGAGCAATTCAACTACTTTAGCTAAAGTTGATCCCTGGTCGATCTCGGCCCGGAGCCGGTTCTCCTGTTCTAAGACGCCCATCGCCCGGTTAGCTACCTCAGCCACTCTATCCTTGGGGATACAAACTACGCCATCGTCGTCACCAACAATCCAGTCACCGCTTGAAACACGCACGCCGCCAACTGTTACCGGAACGTCGATTTCACCAAAACCTTTGGGTTCACCGGCAGCAGGCGTAATGATTCTGGCAAACACCGGGAACTTAAGTTTCTTAATCTCCGCAGTATCACGCACCGCGCCATCGATGACTATACCGGCAATCTTACGCTGGATAGCGCCGTGAGTAGTCAACTCACCCCATACCGCAGGAGACACGCCGCCAGCGTCAATCACTAAGACTTGGCCGGGCTGGGCCTGATCAACGGCCTGGACGGTCTTGGCCCAATCACCGGGATAAGTGCGTACGGTCAAGGCCGGTCCGGACATCTTCAACCCAGCGCAGATCGGGCGTAAGCCTTTTAAATCGCCGCTTCTGTGCATGGCATCAGTGAGATTAGCGGTGGAGACCTGCTTTAAGACTACGGAGACATCTTCTTGACTAACGCGCTTAAACAGCGCAGTGGTAATGCCTTTACCGGAAGTAATCGCTTTTTTAATCTTCCGCGCGGCCTGGGCCGGATGCTTAGCCTTGTTGATTGCCCCGCCGACAATGACAATTTGGGCCCCGGCCTTAACCGCCTGGGGAGCGGTTTCCGAATTAACTCCTCCGGCGCAAGCCACAGGAATTTTTACCGCTTGGGCAACTTTGCGTAAATTGGCAAACGGGTCTTGGCCGCGCATCTGCTGATCAATAGAGCAATGCACACCGATAAAATCAACCCCTAACTCCTCAACTTCTTTGGCCCGTTTTGTAATATCTTTATCCTTGATTTCAATTAAATCCGCCTCTATTCTGACGCCGTAATTCTTGCCGGCCTGCACACATTCGCTAATCGTGCTGTCCGACGCCGCGGCTAAAACGCAGACCACATTAGCCCCGGCCTTGGCCGCGGCCTCAGTCTCGATCCGGCCCACATCCATAATCTTCATATCGGCCACAACAGTGGCGTGGGGAAATTTCTGACGTAACTTTCTGATCACGTCTAAACCTTCGCTTTTAATCAAAGGGGTGCCGGCCTCAAACCAATCCACGCCGCCTTTTTTGGCCTCTTGGGCTACTTGTAAGGCCCGGTTTGCGTTTAAGAAATCCAGCGCCAGCTGTAAGATTGGCTTCATTGCTATTCTCCGATAATTTGCACAATCAGTTCCCGGGAACGGGAGCGGTTATCAAAATCTATAAACACGATTTGCTGCCAGGTGCCTAGCTGCATCCTTTTATGCGTAAACGGAACGGTTAAGGAAGGGCTTAACATCGCCGCGCGCACATGTGAGAAACCGTTGCCATCGTGCCATCTTAAGTTATGATGATACTCGCCATTACGGGGAGCCATCCGCTCAAAGGCCTCCTGTAAATCCTCAACTAATCCCGACTCATATTCAACCGTGGTTAATCCGCCGGTGGCGCCGGGGACAAAGACGGTCACGATGCCGGTTTTGAGTTTGGCGGCGCTTAAGCACTCGGCCACCTGATCAGTAATATCAATGATATCGGTCTCACCCTTAGACTTCAACTTAATCGACTTAGTCACCACCATTTTTATTTCTTCCTGTAAGAGTTGAGGAATGAGGCGCAGTAGATGTGCTTGTTGAGAATCAGCTCGGCCGTAATCATCGCGTCCATCAATTCCCCGTCCAACGGATCAACAATCGCCGCATCCAACCCTGAGGCTGCGGCCATTACCAAAAAGATACGGTTAATCAAATTACGCTGGTCAGTGCCTTGCGAAATATTACTCAAACCCACCACTGTCTTAGGCGGCGGATCCGACAAAAGACTAAATTCCCGGATTGACTCCAGCACTTCTTTGGCTTGGGCCTGGGCCACATTGACTGGTAAGATGATCGGGTCGAGGTAAACATCCTGTAAATCGATTCCCGCCTCCATGCAGGATGAGACTATCTGGGCGGCAAATTCACTGCGTTCGTTTTTATCCCGCGGAATACCCTTCTCACCCATAGTCAGACCGACTAGACCGGCCTGGTATTTTTTAGCCAGCGGCAAGAGTTTATCTAATTTCTTTTGCGCCGCGGTAGTAGAATTGATGATCGCCTTCTTTTTGACTAGTTTTAAGCCGGCCTCAATTACTGAAGCCTTGGTGCTGTCTAAGGCTAAAGGCACATCAGTCACTTCCTGGATCGCCTCCACCAGCCACTGCATCGCCGCTACCGCATCAGCGGCGGCCGGACCAACATTGACATCCAGCATGCCGGCGCCCGCGGCTACTTGTCTTTTAGCCAAATCCTGAATAGTTGCTTTATCTTTATCAGCTATGGCCTGACCGACATCCTTGAACATCCCGTTGATTCTTTCACCAATTACTAACATTAAAACTTATCCTTTCTGCATTAATTTGTTAATAGTTGTGCGAGTGATATCCACAGCCTTGGGGTGGCGCATCACTAAAATATCCGCTCCGGATAAAAGCATCGAGACTGCCGTAGTCGCTTCCCAGACCGGACCACGTTCGGCCTCCGGGCCCCATTCCGGATGTTCCGTTTGCGCGCCCTTGGCTTCCTTGGCCCGCCAGGTCTCCTGACCAACCAGGCAAATAAACGGCATCGAGAGCATCTTATCGCCCATCAAAGCGGCGCTGCGGGCCCTTTCCATGATTGAATAAGCGTATTCCATGCCATAGCCCAAAGCCCCGATAGTGGGATTGATCACGATCTTCTGGGTATTAAAACCCATATCGGAAATTAAAATATTGACTTGTTTGGCAATATTGATATCAATCGGGGATTCGGCGATAATATTGTGTCCGTCGGCTAAGCAGGAGGCGGTCAAGGTCTTATAGTTGTCTTCAGTAGCGTCACCGAACAGGCAATTCTCACCCTTGGCTATTTCACTACATTTAGCTAAGACCTGATTATCTTTGGCCGCGTCATCACAGCCTAAAATAATTAAAGGCACGCCCACTGCCTGCAATACTGATTTAACCGTTTCCGCGGCTTGATCAGCTGAGGCGTCACCAAAATCAGGGTGGGTCCCGCGCAGCCTTAAGGCCAAAATCTGGGCTTTATACTCATTGACACATTTTTTGGCCCATTCCACCGGATTGACTAGGACATCGCGGAACGGTTCCTTTAATACTTCCGGCCAGTCTGTGGGTTCGGCATCAAGAATCTCCATGGCGATCACCGGCTGATTGGGCATCGCGCCTTCGCCAAACAAATAAGGCAGAGTAGATTCCCCGCCGACCACAACTTTTGAGCTCCGGGTACCCCCTTCAGCGGATGTGGCGCCAATAGTTACTGCATTGACTGTATTCGACCATTTTTCCTTAATTAATTCGACTGCCATTGACAACCTCCTTGCAAATTTGGCTCACTGCTGTTACTGCTTTTGTATCTTCAGATAATGCCCTGACGTTACCGCTGACTAAACTCACTTTCATTACTTCTTCATCCTGAGGGATCACCCCGGCTAAAGAAATTCCTAATTGCTCAATCTCCGGTTTTAAGTTATCTATGCCGTGGGCCGACTTATTCAGCACTAATTTGGCTTCCTGGACAGTAAGTTTTAATTCCCGGGTTAACTCTAAAATCCTTTTGGCTGAACGCAAACCCACCACACTGCAATCGCTGACAATAAATAACAGGTCGATCTTTCTGGTGGTCCGGCGGGAAAGATGCTCCATGCCGGCTTCATTGTCAATCACCATATAATTATAAGCCTTGCTTAATTTCTCAATTAAGCTGCGCAACAAATTATTCACAAAGCAATAACAACCCGGCCCTTCGGGACGGCCCATCGCTAAGAGGTCAAACCCCTCGGCCTCGAGAAGGGTATCTTGAATCTGATATTCAATAAATCGATCCTTGCTCATCCCCGCCGGGACTTGCTCGGGATTCTTGGCAATCTGATCAACTATAGAAACAATGCTGCTGGTTGAGCTGAGGCCTAAGGCCTGGTCTAAATTACTGTTGGGATCGGCGTCAACAGCGATAATCGACTTATCATTTTGTGCTTTGAGGATTTGCTGAATCAGCAAAGCCGAAAAAGTGGTTTTTCCGGTCCCGCCTTTTCCGCAAACCGCAATAGTGTAGGCCATTAAGCGACCTTCCTCTTCTTCACGCTGGGAAAGCGATTTAAATCCGTATGCGGGTAAAATAGGGCCGAGACGTATTCATCCATATAAGCCGGCTCCACGCTCAATTCTATATAAGTCATCTTTCTGGCTATCTCTTCGGCCTCTTTTTTCGCTTCATAAGAAAGTAAGATCTCCCGGGCCCCGGCTAAAGAACTGTTGCCGATAAAAACAAATCTTTCCCGGTCTAAATCGGGAAGCAGGCCGATGGTCACGGCCTTATTGATGTCCAGATAAGTGCCAAACCCGCCGGCGATATAAAACTGCTCAATATCCTTAAATTCCAAATTTAATTTTTTAAGCAGAATCGCGCTGGCCGCATAAATGGCGCCTTTTGAGCGTTTTAAGTTCTCTATATCCGACTCGGTAATTACAATATCGTGATCTACCCCGGCTTTATTTTTAGGCACCAGGACAAATTCTTGGCCTTCGTCTCCCTGGCGAATCCGGGAAGCAAAATGAGACTTTTGGGCAAACTTGCCGTTGCGATTAATAATCCCTTGCTTTAATAATTCGGCTAAAATATCAATATAGCCCGAACCGCAGATCCCTAAGGGTTTACTCTTGCCAATTGTGCCTATCTTAATCCCGAATCTACCGATTTCTACGCGCTGAATAGCGCCATTGGTGGCCCGCAGGCCGCATTTGACGCCGCTGCCTTCAAAAGCCGGACCGGCTGAGGCCGCGCAGGAGACAGTCCATTCCTTATTCCCTAACACTAATTCACCGTTAGTGCCGACATCAATCAAAAGAGTCAGCTTGTCGCTGCGATTCAATCCGCAGGCCAACACCCCGGCGGTAATGTCTCCGCCGACATAAGTGCTTATTCCGGGGACACAGCTCATCAACCCCCGCGGATCTATCCTCACCCCCGCCTCGGCCGCCCTGATCACCGGCACAAAATTGGCGGTGGAGACATAAGGTTCTTTACGGATGAATTCCGGATCTACCCGCAATAATAGATGCATCATGGTAGTGTTACCGGCGCAGACCACGCCGTTAACATCATTTAAATTAATATCGTGCTCTTTAACCAAGGCCTTGATAATCGCGTTGATATTGTCGATTACCGCATGATGCAGTTTTTCCAAGCCATCCTCTTCAGTAGCGTAGATAATCCTGGTAATCACGTCACTGCCGAATGAGGCCTGTTTGTTATGTGTGGCCTTGGTGCCTAAGATTTCTTTGGTGTTTAAGTTCACTAATTGCCCGGAGACGGTGGTGGTGCCGATATCCAAGGCCACGCCATAGTTCCTCTGGGAGGTATCCCCCGGCTCAACAGCGACAATCTCGACAGTGCCGTTTCTTTTGCCTAACAACACGGTCACCCGCCAATCGCTTTCCCGGAATAATCTGCCTAAACGCTTGATATTGGTCAGGCCGGTTTGCAGGATCTGGATGTCTCTATTCTTTTTTATTTCCCGATATAATCTTTCCAAGTCGCTGACTGTATCGCTTAAGCTCGGTGGCGGCAATTCCAGATACAGTTTGGTGGCTAGGGGTCCGTGGGCGAATAGCCCATGTTCGAGTAAACTTTTGCCTTTGTCTACATCTACCGCTTGGCTATAGAGGCCCTTTAAACGTAACAGCTTTAAGTCTTCTTCAGAGACTTGATCTAAGTCTAATCTTGACTCTTGAGGTACTTCGACTTCAACATTACCGTGAATCGTAGTCTGGCAAGCCAAGACATATCCCTTTTGGCGCTCTTGCAAAGAAATCCTGCCCGAAAGCTCGGTCTTGACATCGCCTTTTTTGATAATTACCTTGCAGCGGCCGCAGACACCGTCTCCGCCGCATCCGGCATGCAGATGCACCCCGGCGGTAACCGCCGCGGAAAGCAGATCACGGCCTTTGCTGACCTCAATCCTGGTCGGCTTGGGGTGATAAAAAGTTACAGTATACTTTTCTCGTTCCATTGCTTTAGTGTTTATGATAAATTACCAGCCAATAGATAAACGCGCCCGGTACTTGCAGTAAACCAACCACCATAAACCACAACACCTTGGCAATTTTTTTAGCAAACTCCCGGGTCAGACAATCAATCAACATCCTAATCCAAAACCAAAATAAAAACAAGGCTACGGCAAACACAATCACTGAAGGTATCCCTTTAGATAAAACTTCCATCAGCATCAAAATTCCCCCTAATTATTTTTTAGGTTCTTCAGAAACGTTGGAATGCCGGAGGCCTCTTTGGGGCCGACGGTTACCTTCCAGCCTGATTCCTCTTCCAGTTTGCCGCTTAAAACGGCGACATATCCGGGAATAATTATTTCCTGATGCTTAATCTTATCTTTAATCCCACTCTCGGCCAAGGTCTTGGCAATGGTCTCCGCGGTAAACTTCTCCGCTGCCCAGGCGGTGAGCACGCTCATGCCTTCGGCATGAGAAGAGATGATATAAGTCGGCACCCGGCTGCCTTCGACTTCGGCCTCCACTGTGTAATAAGTCAAAGAGAAATTCGTGGTTACTATTACCGGAGACTGCTCATTGACCTGGCCGATTTCATAAACCTTGGCTTCGACTTGCAACGGCTTTTGCGGATCAGTGTAAATATTTTGCCTGATCGTTAAGATCGGTAAAATCTGCCAGGGGCTGACTGACTGGATCACCACAATCCCGGCATATTTCGCGACATAAGTAGCGGCCTCCATAATTTCTAGATAAGGGTCGGAGCTGGTAGTCATCGCTAAACTAGGATAACCTAAGGGACGAAAGTTTTTCTTAAGCGCGCACCGCCTGATCTGGGTTAAATCATTAAGTTTTTGGGATAAATCCTTGAGGCCTGAGTCCAGCACTAAATCTTCCACGCCTTGGGCGTTGGCCTGCTGGGTCAATTCTGCCAGTTGATCCAAGTCTTCAGCCTGAACCGCTAAAGGCAAACAATTGTCTTTAGCAATTTGAGCCATAGCTTGTAGATTTTCCTTTGTGGCCGCATAAATCAAGGGGCGTTTTTCCTTAACCGCTTCCGCCGCCGGTCTGATGATCTCGGGGTCTGCGCTGATCAAGATTAACGGAAATGCTGAACTGTCCGAGACCTTTTTGACTGCTTCTGCGAAAGTAGCGGCCTGATTACTCACGCATTTGACCGCGATTAAATTAACATTAATCTCCTGTCCGACTCGCTCAAACTTTAATTTATTAATTTGGGCAATTCTTTGATCAAGCCCGGCTGCGTCCAGAGTATCCTCGATTAATAAAGCGATTCCGGTGGGGTGATAAAAAGTCTCTTCATGACGGAACATTACCGTCTCATTGCCGATTTCCAGCTTCAGCTCACCCGCGCCAATAGTTACCAGTCGAATCGGCGGCTGTGAGGCGCTGGCTAAGGTCGTTTTGGCCTCTGCGGAAACATACGAACATTTACTCAACTCCACTTTCTTAGACGCAATCTGCATGGCAAAGGCCAAACAAGTGGGGAAACCGCATTCCTTGCAATTGGTCTTCGGTAATAGTTTGTAGATTTCTAAACCGGAAAGTGCCATCTTTTACCTCGCTTTTTGGTTTACATCACTGGTGGCATGGTTAGTGCCGGGTGATTGACCTTTTCTAAATACTGGAGTAGTTCTTCTGAAGATGTGGCCTGGGTCTCATCAGCAATCTTGTTCATCAGGTCCGGGTCACCAACTTCAGCGCATCTTTTCTTCAGCTTATCTCCTAAGGCCTGTTTTAGTTCTGTAGGCATCCAGACTATTCTTTTTAATCCTCCATCGGCAGGAATAAATTTCTTACTGACTAAATAAAGCCGGCCCACGCCCATGAATCCCGGGGTCTGGGCCCCTCCGCCGACAGTACCGGCTAAAGTAGAAAAACTCATCCCACAAGGTGTCATCCCGCTATGCTCACGGTTGACCACCATAAAGCCATTGGCCTCCGGCAAAATCGCGATGATACATTCAAAACAGCCGCAGGATGTTTCCGGAAAGGTGATAATCGAATAGGCATGGAATTTATCTAAGGTTTTATTAGAGTTGTTGTAGACAAATTCGTTGATGCCTTTCCATTCGCCGTACTTAGGATCCAGACAATCGCCTTTTTTAATCGGTTGATTGGGTCCGCGCGGACTAAGCTCAAAAGCGGCCTTGGCATCCAAATAGCTGTAAGCCCCGCAAAGCCCTAAGCGTTCCGGCTTAACAATACAGACATGATTCGGCGCAAACGATTGGCATAAGGTGCACGAATAGAAAGTGTCTACGCTCTCATCAGTCATTCCGGCCATCCGGGCATCGCGGGCCTCATAGGCCTGCTTGGCCTCAACCAGATGCTTTTCTACATCCGCTTCTTTAGTATAAATAGTGATCTGGGCCTTATCCACAATCGCCCCAAAGGTATCGTGTAAGCGGGCATGTAAAATTGTCCCGAAATGTTTGATCTTAAATCCTTTTTTGTGGGCCTCTTTGCTGATCCGCAGCCAGCACATATCCCGCTGGCCCATATGGAAGATACCCATGGCCTCATTGATAAAGGTGTGCACCTGCCGCTCTAAGATCGGCTCAAAGTCTTTTTGCATCTTGCGTCCGGCGACTTCGGCTACAATCCCTAACGGAAGCGCCTCGCCCTCTTTAACGTCATCTATCTCCGGACCAATCACCTCGATCTTCCCGTCTTCGACTTGATCTAATTTCCTGGTCTGCACATACTCAAAAGCAGCGGTATATTTCCCGCCAAACTGCATATACATCTGCTCGCGTCTGACCCGTTCACCTTCAAAGGCGGCTGAATAAGCCACAGGAATGGGAATCTCCGAAAGCTTGACCTTGACCCCGCGGACTTCAATACAAACCGGAACGATTTTTTTATGATCAAGCTCTTTAACTAAATGTTCATAAGTGCAAATCCCGCTGGGTCGGATTTCCGGAATATTAGTATCGGCGATTATCGGAAAGCCCATGTTGATCGCTCCGGCGCCGGTAGCGTACTTTAAATCATCTACTTCGCCTAAGGTCAAGCCAAAGGCAAACACTCTATCTTGACAATATTTTAAACACTTCAGGGCCTCACCCTTTTTATGCCCGCCAAACGTCAGCGCCCCGCGGATGGCCCAGTTTAACGGATAAATTGCCGAGAGGGTGTCGCGGCCATAAGGCACGATATAGGTATCCCAACCCATCTCAATCTTTTCTTCCTTGAGCTGGTCGATAATACTGCGACCGTTAACTTGCGAACCAACAAAGGTTAAGATGTTGCGCTTTTGGAATTCCCGGACAACTTCCACAGCTGTTTTATTATCCGGCGCCGCGCCCAAGACAGCGGCAAATCCGGGCATCCGGCCATCGACTAATTGAATGCCTAAAGTGCGCAGGATTGTATCAGTAAAAAATCCGTTGCAGTCCGGTTGCGGCTCCTGTTGATAAAGATAGCGTAAGGCCATAATCAATTCTTCGGCCAAGAGCGTAGCCACTCCAGAATCCAAGGCATCCCCCAGATAAGGCAACCAAAGCTGCTCACTTGGCTCATCATGTAATAATAATTTTATTTGCTCTAAAACACCGGCCATATCGGTTAAGGTCTTCACCTCCACCCCTAAAAGCGCATAGGCCATGGGCAGATAAAAGGCGGTTTCCGGAAGTTGAACCTGAGCGTCTTTTCCCTTTTCTTGAATGGCCTTGTTCAGAAACTCCTCGGCCTGTTGGGCAATCACTTTTGCTCCCCGAATCGCAGCTGCGGCAACTATTTTTGACATACACTACTCCTTAAAGATTTTCTCCGACAATCTGGACATAATTTAAAAGTTTGATCAGGTAGTTCAATTTTTGCTTTCAGTTTCTCCAGTTCTTTCTTAGTAGCAAAATGCCGCCCGCAATCAGCGCAGCCAACCAATTGCAACTCCGTATTACAATAATGAATCTTACGTACCTGATCGATATCCTCGATCTTAATCGCACCCGTAGGACAGACAAAGGCACAGGCACCGCAACCAATACAATCCTCAGAATGTTCTGCAAACGGCGTCTGTACTTCTCGGGCGATGCCCCGGTTGACAAAACTAATTGCCGACTGCCCGACGATATCACGGCAAACCCGCACGCACATCCCGCAGAGAATGCAATCCTCATCCGGCTCGCCGCTTTTTAGTCTGCCCGGCTGCACGCCCAATTCTTTAGCCAACTCCTGCACCGGCTGGACATTCGGGCAACGGGCCAGTAAAAGTTCCAGGGCAAACTTGCGGGCCCGGATCACCCTTTCAGTATTAGTCTTCACCTCTAAACCATCCCAGGCCGGATAGGTACAGGCAGTAGCCAATTTAGTCCTTCCGTGGGCCACCGCTTCTACCATGCATACCCGGCAGGCCCCATAGGGCCCAAGGGCCTGGTGAAAACAAAGCGTAGGAATCTCGATTCCTAACTTCTGCGCAGCCTGTAACACTGTGCTGCCCTCTGCAACTTCAACCTGAAGATTATCAATAGTTAACTTTGGCATCTTATTCTACTTTTACCGCACCAAATTTACAAACCTCAGCACACACACCACACTTGATGCACCTGGCTTGATCTATTTTGTGCGGCTTTTTCTGCTCGCCTGAAATTGCCCCTTGGGGACATTGCTTACTACAAACTGTACAACCCGTACATTTATCGGCATCAATAGTAAAGCGCAACAATTCAGTACAGACACCGGCCGGACATTTTTTATCTCTAATATGGGCCAGATATTCATCGTGAAAATAACGCAAGGTAGTTACCACCGGGTTGGCCGCAGTCTGGCCCAGGGCGCAAAGTGAGCTTTCCGATACCCGCTCACCCAGCTCCTGGAGTAATTCCAGATCCTGCTCTTCGCCCGCGCCTTCAGTAATCCGCTGCAGAATCTGCAGCATATGCCTTACCCCCTCACGGCAAGGAGTACATTTGCCGCAGGATTCATCCTGGGTAAAGGCAAGAAAATATTTGGCTACATTGACCATGCAGGTGTCTTCATCCATTACAATCATCGCTCCGGAGCCCATCATCGAACCGGCCTCGGTAAGATGTTCGTAGTCTACCGGCAGATCAATCCTGCTTTCGGGCACACAACCACCGGAAGGTCCGCCGGTCTGCACGGCCTTGAAACGCTTATTGCCGGGAATTCCGCCTCCGATGCCGTAAATTAATTCACGCAGACTGATGCCCATCGGCACCTCAACCAGTCCGGTGTTCTTTATCTTGCCGACTAAAGAAAAAATCATCGTACCTTTGCTCTTTTCCGTGCCGATTTTAGCAAACCAATCCGCGCCCTTAGCCAGCACTAACGGCACCGTGCCCCAGGTCTTGACATTATTTAATACCGTAGGTTTATCCCAGAGACCTTTTTCAGTGGCGTGCAGATGCTTAAACCGCGGCTCACCCAGACGACCCTCCAGCGAAGCCAAAAGCGCCGAAGACTCACCACAGACAAACGCCCCGCCGCCGCGCACCACATTCACAGTAAAGGAAAATTTCGAACCCAGAATATTCTCACCCAGTAATCCATACTCTTCGGCCTGTTTAATCGCCGTCTCCACATGTTTAACCGCCAGCGGATATTCGTTGCGCACATAGACGTAACCTTCTTTGGCGCCTACAGCGTAAGCACCGATAATCAATCCCTCCACCACAGTATGCGGATTTCCTTCCAGGAGGCTTCTGTCCTGAAAGGCGCCCGGATCACCCTCATCGGCATTGCAGATTACATATTTAAGTTCACCTTCGGCCTGGCGCGCGGATTGCCATTTTCTTCCCGTAGGAAAACCGCCGCCGCCGCGACCGCGTAATCCTGACTTAGTAATCTCAGCAATCACCTGATCCGGCTTCATCTCACTCAGCACACTGGATAAAGAACTATAGCCGCCCAGGGCAATATAATCTTCAATCGAGGTAGGATCGATTTTGCCGTTATTGCCAAAAATCAGGCGCTGTTGTTGTTGGTAAAAGGGTACTTCATCTTCGTGGGTAATTTTTTTGCCGCTGGAGGGGTCGGTAAACAACAACCGCTCGATGACTTTATTCTTCTGGATAGTCTCGGCAACAATTTCCGCCACATCGTCAGCTTTTACCTTTTGGTAAAAAATCTTCTTCGGATAAATTACTACCAACGGGCCTCGCTCGCAAAAACCGTGGCAGCCGGTAGTGCGCAGCTGGACTCTCTTTTGCAGCTTTTGTTTTTCAATCTCTTTTTTGAAGGCCTCGGCCAAGCTTGCGGCCCCCGAAGCTGAACAACCCGTGCCTTTACAAAGGGCGATACAGAGCTTATCTGGGTCTTGAGCCTTCAGCAGAGACTGTCTCAATTGCTCTAATTCTTTTGAGTTTTTGATCTTTTTCACTTTTTATATTTTTTAAGAATAGCCTTGACCTTGGCTGCGGTCATGTTGCCGTAATATTCGCCGTTAATCACCATCAGCGGCCCTAAGGCGCAGGCCCCTAAACAATTTACTGTCTCCAGGCTGAAATTTGAATCAGCCGTAGTCTCGCCGGCCTTTATCTTTAAGTTGCGCTCCAGCTCTTCTAAAATCTTTGCCGAACGGCGCACATGACAGGCCGTGCCCATGCACACCGAAATCAGGTATTTGCCCCGCGGCTGCAAACTAAAGGCCTTATAGAAGGTAGCCAGGCTATAGGCCTGACTTAGGGGAATCTTAAGACTACGGGCAATCTGGGTTAAGGCCTGTTTAGGTAAATAATTATATTCACCCTGCACCTCTTGCAGCATTCCCACCAGCCCACTCTCTTTGCTTTTGTGACGCTTAATAATCGCCTCGACTTTTTTCACGTCTACACTGGCCTTGATCATGCGCTTAACTCTTTTTGTACTTGATTAAATATTCCTTCTTTTCTTCTTTACTGGCCTGCTCAATAGATTTAAACTGCAAGGCGCCCGTGGGACATCCGGAAACACAAGCCGGCAGCTCATCTTTCTGCAGGCGCTCAAAACAAAGATCGCATTTAGTCACTGCTTTACCCTGGGCATCCATGTAGATCACCCCAAACGGACAAACCAGAATACATTGCTTACAGCCGATACAAAGTCGATCATTGATTAACACCGGGCTTTCCTGATCCTTCCTCTCCAGGGCCTTGGTCGCACAGACCTCAACACAAGGCGCATCCTCGCAATGCCGGCACTGTAGAGGTAAGGCTTGGGCCTCAACATTAATCCTGGGCTGCGGTAGCGGCCGCTGCTGAATGGCCTGCATTAATTGCTTAGACTCCGAATGTGCTGTTGCGCAATGCAGATGGCAGCTATGACAACCTAAACATCTTTTGGGATCAACAACGATGATGCCTTTCATGCCTTCTGTGTTACCTCCTGCTGATCCTGATGCATCATCGGCGCCAATTTAAGCGCCGCTCTTTTTTGGTCAATGTGCGCAATCATCATCCGCGCCGCCTTTACCGGATCTTCCTCAAAGGCAAACTTACCACCCACGACCTTTTCTAATCCATTAGTAATGTAATTAGTAACGTTCTCGCTGCCGATCACCGGATGAGGCTTGCCAAACACCGTATATACGCCACTGGCCACAACATAAAATCCAATCGAAATGGCCTTCTCGCTCATCCATTCCGGAGCGGCCCCCGCGGCCGGTAAATCGCTGATATCCTCTCCTAAACCGCCTTCGGCCACCACCGCCGAAAGAATCAGCAAAATCCGGGAATTATCCACGCAGGAACCGACATGTAAAACCGGCGGAATGCCTACCGCCTGACAAACTTCCTGAAGGCCCTTCCCTGCGTACTTAAAAGCGCTTTCCGGAGTAAGTAATCCCTCTTTTGCGCAGGCAATGGCGGAACAGCCGGTTTGCACCACCAGGACATCATTTTTAATCAGCTCCTTAACCATCTCCACATGCGCCCAATCATGGCGAATGTTGGGATTGTTGCAACCAACTACGCCGGCAGCCCCTCTTAATCTTCCCGAAATAATCGCATCATTCAAAGGACGCACCGTAAATCGGTATTTGCCGCCTAAAATACGAAAGGCATTCTCCGTTGTAAAGCCAGCCACCAATCCCTTAATTTCTCCGGGGATATCCACCCGCTCCTTGGCTCTAGCTTTATAATTCTCCACGCCCATACGAATAATCTGTTTGGCGATTTCCTTGGCCCTTTGTTCATTAAATTCAATATGTTCGACTCCGGGGAATTTGCATTTCGGTGAAGTGGTCACCAGCTTGGTATGGAAGCAGTTGGCCACGCTGGAAAGTGCCGGCATGATGCACTGCACATCGACCATCATCAACTCCACTGACCCGGTTAAAATAGCCAATTCCTGCTGCAGGAAGTTTCCGGCTGAAGGTAAACCATGCCTCATTAATATTTCATTAGCCGTACAGCACATTCCTGCCAGATTTATTCCCTTGGCCCCGTATTTCTTAGCCAGAGCAATAAGCTCCGGATCCTTTGCCGCCTCCTGCACGACATCAGAAAGAGTAGGCTCGTGTCCATGTACCACGATATTGACTTCATCTTTCTTCAATACGCCTAAATTTACAGTTGCCCGGATTGGCTCAGGCGCGCCAAACAGAATATCGGAAAGCTCGGTGGCAATCATTGAGCCTCCCCAGCCGTCACCTAAGGCCGCGCGTATCCCGTGATTAATAATATTCTTATAATCATTATCCACGCCCATGTGGGTGCGGTGCATAATTTCTACGATCTCGCGATCAATTCCTCTGGGCACCACCCCTAATTTACGCCAAAGCTCCTGGCGTTTCTTGGGCGCCAGACTAATCAGCTTTAACTCACCATGCTGTTGTCCGAATTCTGCCAGACATCTCTCGCCAAGCTCTTCACCAATCTGCTCTACGCTTTTATCCTTTATCTCAATACCGTAAATCTGAGCCATGCGCTTCAACTTTTCCGTACCCTTCAGGTGATAATCGTGTGCCTCTGCCTTGGCCGTAATTATCATGGCGTGGGCAATGTCGCGGCCGTGGTCGGAATGCGCCGCTGCTCCTGAGGCAATCATCCGCACCAGGTTTCTGGCGGCAATAGTATCGCGCGTGGCACCACAAACACCTTCCTGCGGCCCCTGGCCAAAGGGATCAATCCTGCAGGGGCCCATGCTGCAAACCTTACAACATAAACCCAGC
This sequence comes from Candidatus Omnitrophota bacterium, assembly GCA_042571705.1. Classification (GTDB taxonomy): domain Bacteria; phylum Omnitrophota; class Gorgyraeia; order JAFGHF01; family JAFGHF01; genus JBHPFV01. Next base: position 1,311 of record JBHPFV010000036.1, on the reverse strand, counting down.
TCGCCAAATCCACACTGCGGTTGCATGGAATCGTATCGGTCCCAAACAACATCAATCTTTTCTTCTGCGGCCTTTTTAATCATTTTCTGTGAGGCCGGATCATATGACCTTTGTATATGCTTCTGACTCATCTCCAACTCCTACATTTTTTTTAGAACCGGTTCCCAAACCAATCGGGAAAGTGAACTCTAGTCTTATTTTGTGAGGTGTTTTGGTGAGTAAAAAAAGAATTATAGCCCGGCGGCGTCTAGAACCGCAGGCACATATTTATCCCAACCCAGAGGCATCAAATGTACGCCCTGGCAAAGCGGCTTCAGTTCTTTGATCAAACGACCGGCAATCTCAACGGATTTTTTCGGCCGGTCCTCTTTGGAAACCGACTTGATTTCATCAATGAGTTCCTGCGGCACATGGACTCCGGCTACATTCTCATTCATGAACTTAGCCATGCCCGCAGATTTAAGCAACACTATCCCCACTAAGATCGGAACCTTAAGATAGGCCGCCTGTTTGATGAATCGCTCAAACTGTCCAAGATCATAGACAGCTTGGGTCTGAAAGAACTTGGCTCCGGCGGCGACCTTCTTTTCCATTTTGATAATCTGCGGCTCCAGCGGATCAGCGCCAGGCGTAACTACTGCCCCAAGGAATAAATCCGTTTTTCCGTCTAATTCATTACCTACCGAATCCTTGCCAGCATTTAGACCCTGCGCCGCTTCCAGCAACTGTACCGAATCATAGTCATAAACCGATTTCGATTCGGGGTGATCGCCTAAAGTAGGATGGTCGCCGGTCAGGCAAAGGACATTCTCCACGCCCAACCCTGAGGCGCTCAAAAGATCCGATTGCAGGGCAATCCGGTTACGGTCGCGGGTAACTACCTGAAGCACCGGCTCTACTCCCTGTTCAACCAGCAACCGGCAGGCAGCCAAAGAACCAAACCTCATTACTGAGGATTGATTATCGGTGACGTTAATCGCCGTAACCCTACTTTTAAGCTCTGCTGCTTCCTTGAGATGGGGCGCTAAATTTGTTCCTTTAGGTGGGCCGATTTCAGACGTGATTACGTACTCACCCTGGTGTAATTTCTCACGAAGTTTAGTCATCTCCTCCTTCTATCCCTTTCTTGTTTAGAGGCACAATTTTAGCACAACAAACCCCTTTAAGTCAAGGCGGTTTTTTGCCTTATCCTTGACCATGCCAGTTCGTTTCCTTCTCTACATGGCTCGGGGTCCTGTCTCGGGTGCGCTTTCGGTGCTCGTTCGATTACAGCAGAAGAAACTTATACTATCTGTGTTTTCTCTCACTGCG
>JBHPFV010000035.1:0-18783 GCA_042571705.1 Candidatus Omnitrophota bacterium | reverse complement strand
AAGCATAAATATTCATATTCCCCAATGCTTCTTTGGCAAGCTCACCCGAAAACTGGTTCCTTTTCCCGGCTCACTTGTTACCTCGATCGTGCCTCTATGATCATCAACAATCTTTTTCGCAATCGCAAGACCCAAGCCTGAACCTTGATGTTTGTAAGTAATAAATGGATCAAAGATAGTATCTATTTTGTCCTTAGGGATACCGCAGCCGGTATCGCTAATTTCCACAGCTACTTGACCATCAAGAGGCTGGGTCTTGATGGTCATTTTTTTAGTTGGCGAACTTTCCATAGCCTCTACGCCATTAGCAACTAGATTAGAAAACAATTCCATCAATTGTTCGCTATCAGCTTTAATGCAATCAATAGAACTATTATATTTTTTCTCCAATTCAACCTTAGCCTGCCTAATACCGATTTCTTCCTGATTGAGTACATCATTTAAAATGCCGTTTAATTGGACCTGAGTGAATATGGGCTCAGGGTGCCGGGCATAATGCAGCGCCCTTTCCACTAAAAGGTTGATCCGGTCTACGCCATCTAGAGCGCTTTCATAAAAGCGGCCGGTAAACTCCTCATCGATTTTAGCCATTTCTTTAAATTCTTTAGGATATTTATCCGGCAAAATCTGCAAAAATGTCTTTAAGGGCACTAAGGGATTCTTGATGTCATGGGCCATGCGCATGGCGGCTTTGCCTAAGCCAACATAGCGCTTCTCTGTACTAATCTTATCAATAGCCTTGATATATTCAATAGTCAAAGCGGCTTGATTGGTTAAAGTGCCTAAAATTTCCAAATCCTCTTCGGTAAACATCTCTCCACTTTTTTTAGACCCAAAGGCAGCTATTCCGATTAAGTCCTCTTTGATCATCAGGGGAATGCACAATTCTGCCTCTAAGGTATCTAGTTGCTGTACCGCGAACTTTCCGGCTTCTTCTGGAATCGTAATTGTTTTCTTTAATTCTTCTTTTATAATCGGAACATTGCCGGCTCTTAACAATCCGGAAAGGGCCGAATTCTCACCAAATTTAATCTTTGCAACTACCTCCTGATCTAATCCCAAACAAGATAATAGAGAGTAAATATGTTCATTCTCGTCATAAACAAAAAGCGCCAACTTATCGATCATCATTGTATCGCTAATCTTAGTCAAAATATAACTTCCCAGTTCTTTGAGATTAAGAATAGTGGGGATTTTTCTGATTGTCTCCGCTAATTCATGTTGATAATCATATTTTCCGTGGAAAAGGGCATGTCGGGCCATTTCTAAGGCCCTGATTTTCATCTGCGGCAATACATAAATCAGCGCAAACAGTACTAGAATAAACAACAATGAATGTGCCATGGCTGGATTATATCCAGCTACTCCGGAAAAAAGCTTATCCGCCCCCGTCATCAGGCCAATATATACTCCGGTAATTACTGCTGTCAGCGAACCGTAGGCCAGCCCTTTAGTAATTACCACATTGATGTCCATTAGGCGATGAGCAACAATAGCATAAGCAGTGATTATCGCAAAAGTCATTTCAAAAACAAAACCCGGAGGATAGAATTCTATGCCATATTTAGGAATATAATCTATTGCACCCATAAGTGCTATCACATAAGCAATAAATAAGTATCTGGTTTGTGTAGCTCTTATAGGAGACAGTGTCTTTCTTCCTCTATAATGCACATTTAAAAGTAAAAAGGCGCGAATAAAAATACCAAAAAATATCATCAAATAAATAGGATGTAGGGCTCCTGCTTTAGAATAATAGCCCCAAAAGTATTTATAAGTACCTGATAAAAAATATGGTGAAGTCATAGAAAATGGAGTGATAACAATCATCATTCCGTAAAATAATGGCACTAGGATCTTTTCTTTCCCATTTTTCTTTAGAAAACTAATAGTAAGATGATAAAACGTAGGAGCGGTAAACATCGCTCCTGTGCAAGCTAATCTACAAAAAAATACTGCTAGTTCGCTATTTTTTACTGAATATGAAAAAGAATATCCAATCAACCAAATGAAAATGCTAAAACAGCACAAAGCGAAAGAAATAATAACTGACGATTTCTTAGTTTTAAAAAGAACAAACAGTCCTATTGTAAGACAAAAAATAGCTCCCAATAAAGGTGGAATAGAATAGAAGCTCATCTACTTCTCCTCACTTGTTCAATCTGCGCCTTGGTTATTTGTCTACCAAAGCTTCTCAATGCTGCTATTTTAAATCCATGCTTTGCACCAAGCGCAGCAATTTCTTTCACTTTTTCTAAAGAAATATTTCCTCCAATTGAATAACTTTCAAATCTCTCCTCTAAAGTCAAAATCATTGTTTCTGCCATGCAAGCATAACATTCTCCCGGAGCTAGTCCAAAATAGAAGTTAAAATTTACCTCTCCAGGTGGCCGCACTGTGCCGCCATCAACTACTAAAACATCTCTACGCTGGTTAGCTGTTTCTAAAGGTATATTCTTGGGTACCGACATATCGTAAATTAATGTCCCTGGACGAATAAGTTTCATGTCAATTAATACTCCTGGAGTGCTAGTGGCTGTTACAATAATATCAGCACTTCCTACTGCTTGATTAATGTCTTTAGTATACTCTACGTTAGCTCTACTGTTCTGAGCAATGAAATCAGCAATTACACGAAGTTTATTTTCATTCCTTGCTACCAAAGTAAGTCTAGAGACTTTCTCAGCTAAAATTTGTGAAAAAACACCGCCAACTGCACCAGTAGCACCAATAATTACCACTTTGGCCTGTTTTAAATTTATCCCCATTTCCCCAGCAGCCTTCAATGTTGCCTCTATGCCAATAGCTATAGTATAACTTGTTCCAGTAGTTACAGGAATATTTAAGGCTTTGGCCACAAACACGCCTTTTCTTCCTACACCTGCGGTATATGCCCCTAAGCCTAAGATTTTTGCACCTGTTGACTCTGCAATTTTAGCCGCTTCTACAACTCGTTCAAATATAAAACTACTATCCATAGTTAGTATTTGCTTAGGTAAAAAAGGGAAATAAATAAGCTCACCCTCAATCTTTTTTCCTGTTAATGAATGGACGCCAGTAACATGAGCGCAATCAAACGGGGGAGTATATTCAAACATTTTCTCTAAAAACCACTTTCTTTTAGTTCTACAAGCAGGTTCGTTAAATTGGATATCAATAACTTCAAGATCATAAGGATGGACCATGAAAGCAAATTTCACTAATTCTGACGTCTTATTTGACCACATCTTATTCTTTAACCCATCCAACACCTTATGAAATGTCTGTTTGGTTTTCTTTTCTAGGATCGGTTCCACATATTTTCTTAATACGCTACGCATACCCCAATCAACAATCATTGTCAAAGTTATCTCTGTTCCAGTAAGTAGCGGCTTTATTCTCCATTCACCAGCATATTTGTCAAAATCACCCTTAATTAATTTAAAACGAATAAAACCAGCTCTTTTGTCTAATTTATTTAACTGTTGCCAATTAAGCAAAAGTCCATCAATTTCCATAGACCATTCTGAAATAATTTGATCTTCTGTTTTATTAATAACATTAACCGACTTAACGCAGTCAATAAATTCAGGAAAACTATTTATGTTCGCTAATAATTCATAAACAGATTCTGAGCTTTGTTTAACTACAATTGTTGATTCAAAATGAATTGGAGTATTTAATCGCAATTGCGGCATGCCGTTTGCAGATATATCGTATTCTTGAATATAAGAATGGACTTTGGAATGCGCTTCGGGAGCGATGTCGCAGAATTTCAAACCTAATCCCATTCTATTATTAACTTTCTTGTAATTGATCGACCAAACTAATTCTGTGTCCACTTGTACAAGATGACCATCGTGAGGAAATTCTATTATTAAAGTTAATCTTACCTTGTGAATTTTTAAATAGGACAGGAGATTACTTTCTAAATCTTCGGTTTCAATAAAAATGCCACCTTCACTGATATTGTTTCCGGTGGCGTTAAAGATTCGATTCGGGTCTTTGGCTAAATTATATCTAACAGGGAATTTTTTATCTAGCCGAAAAAATTCCCTCTTTTCTATTGTATCCTTATGTTCATCTTCTTCTATCCTATTTTTCTCTGGCTCTTTTACTAAAGCAAAACGGCCAGATTTTTTAACTTTCTGGCCGTTATTCTGTTTTCCATTTTTATTGCCGTTTTTTATCCATTCATCAATCTCGCTTTGCTTAAATCGCCACTGGCCCACAACTTTAGAAACAGGCACCAGGTCATTATTGACCCAATTGTAGATAGTGCTTTGTTTGACTTTCAGATATTTCGCTAAATCTTTAATCGTCAGGTATACGTCTTGCATCTGCAATCTCCGCCTTCCTCTTGTCCATGACATACTACGACACTCACACTACCCTTAAAAGGATATTTAATATACCATCCTCATTCCATTCTGTCAAGTATTTTTTTAATTGTTTCTGTATTTTACTAAATTTTACTATATACTAGAGAAAACTCTACGGTGGGTGGGTGGTGGGTAAAACACAAGCGGCTTGCTCGAGGTGAGCAAGCCGCTTGTGCTAAATCGGCGCACGGCCAAGTTCGCAAGGAGGGGGATGTTTAGGGATGCAAACCCGGCCGTATATGCGCCTTATTTGTGATGATCTAAGCCTTTAAGTTTCTCTCCTTTACGATCAATCTTGAAGACCTGCGTAAAATCGACATTGTAAATATCCTGATCACGCAATACATACAGGTTGCCGACAATCTTAACTTCAAACCTCTCCTCGCCAATCTTACTGTCATACCTTTTAACTACAGACAGGTCCCTTAATCTTGGTCCTTTATTAGCGTATTTCTTGACCCAACCCTCTAGTTTATTGGGGCTGTCTAAGAAGGCGTGATCGCGCACAGAATAGATAAAGTGTTTTTCAGTTTTTGTTGTAACACCTTGATATATAAACTGTTCTGACATAAAGATATCCCGTCTGTGATGATCTGTAGAGGTCAAGTTTTTATACAGGATATCACGCATTTTGCCGCCTCTTTCCTGTCTAAAACTTCGTGTTATAACATTAATAATTACAACATGTTACATAGTATGCCGGGTTACCTAATTTCGCTTAGGCAACCCGGCGTCCCGAATAAGGCCCGTGGCTTTACGCCTCCCTTTTCCTCTTTTTATATTAGGAATTGCCTTTCCGGGTATCTCAATACTTTTTAAAACTATTTAATAAGATTCCATAAAAAAAGACCCGAAAAAACAAGTTCAATAAAAGTATACCATATAGGATAGTCCTTGTCAATCCTGAGCCTGGTCTTATGAGCGCTCAAATATCGTTTTTTCTTCTCCGCGTAACAACCTGCGAATATTTGACTTATGACGATAAAGCGCAAATAGACAAAGAGCGATCGTAAATATCTGTAATTTAAAGGGTTGGTGGAAAATTAGCATGAAAATCGGTAGTGAAATCGAGGCTAAAATTGAGGCTAAGGACACGATTCCGGTACTCAAAAGTATTAACAGCCAGATTCCAAAGCAAAGTCCAAAAAGCAGACCCAGCTGGGGGATTTTTATGCTTAGGCCCAGTAAGGCCCCGGCAGTAGTGGCAATGCCCTTGCCTCCTTTAAATTGTAAAAATATGGTCCAATTGTGCCCAGAGACAGCGGCAGCGGCTAACAACAGTCTCAGTATTATTGGATCGATGCTAATTGAGCTGCCTAAGGCCCAGTCAGCGATAAAAGTTGCCGCTACCAGACCTTTAAGGATATCTAATATAAGGACTAATATCCCTAAAGCCGGATTGACCACCCGAAAGACATTGGTGGCCCCAAAATTTCCGCTGCCATGGCTGCGTACATCAATTCCTTTAATAGCCTTAACTAAGATATACCCGGTCGGGATGGAACCTAAAATATAGGAAGCTATCACGGCCAATAATACCATTGTGCACCCCTGTTATTTATTGTTATTATGTGTTTCACCGATAAACTTGCCGCCCAGCTTGATATAATCCAGGCCGGACAACAGTGTAAAGAAAATCATCAGATAGGCTAACGGATAAAAGAGCTTCAATTGTAGCAGTAAGGCCAAGATAGTCAACATCTGCAGAGCCGTCGTGATTTTGCCAAAAATTGTGGGTGAAAAATTTAGCTTACCGCTAACCATATGGACTATGGCTGAACCTAAGACAATAATTACATCGCGGCTAATCACGATAATCACGATCCAAGGAGCAAGCTTAAGATGCGCCGGCCAGCTCTTCACTGTAGCCAGACAGATATAAGCAGAAATTAATAACAGCTTATCGGCCAGGGGATCCAGAAACGTACCCAATTTTGAACTTTCCCCTTTGGTCCGGGCCATGTAACCATCTAAGGCATCACTGAGAATCGCCAAAAGAAATATCCCGGTCGCTAACAGCCGTAACCAATCTCTTGCGGGAGTATAATACATTATAGTCGCGATAAATGCCGGAACCAACAGCACCCGGGCGATTGATAATTTATTAGCCAGACTTAACACTATTCGATCCTGCCCATTCTCCGGGGAGGCCACCAAATTACAAAGGCCTTACCCAGTAAATATTTCTTGGGGACAAAGCCCCAATAGCGCGAATCACGCGAACTGCCGCTGTTGTCGCCCAAGACAAAATAGGAGTCAGCCGGTACGGTAATCGGTTTATTCGCCGTGCCGTAATTGCCCCGGTTTTCATAGTGGATCTTTTGTAGAATTTCCGGCTCCTCGACTACTTCACCGTCAACAACAAGCTTTCCCTTTTTGATTTCTATTGTCTCACCATCCATCGCGATCAAGCGTTTAATGAAATCCCGACGCGGATTTTCGGGATAGCGAAAAACGATTACATCGCCGCGCTCTGGCGGCTGGAAACGGTAGATAAAGCGGTTGACAAAGATTTTATCCCCCGGCATCAGGGTGGTCTCCATCGAACCGGTGGGTATTTTAAAAGGAGTAACGATAAAAGTCCTGATAATTAATGCTAAGATCGCCGCAATAATTAGCGATTCGGCGTATTCCCGAATTAATCTCTTGGTATTTGCTTTCACTTATCCTAACCTTTCTTTAACCAGATTTGGGCTAGCTCTTGATTAATTTCTTGAGCCGCTTGATGATTTAATTTAAAACTAGACTTTTGTTTCGAGGGTTGATTAACTTTGTTCAAAAATTCCCGCACGGAACTCTTCTTCGCCCCTACTGAGCTAATATAAAATCTGACCTCGCGATCATCGCTGACCACGGTAATATCCCGGGCAAAAGTGGAAGATTCTATCATTTGCTTAATCTTTTTATCCGCATCAGCGCCCCGGCTAAAGATCACCCTGACCGGGGAATGAATCTGCGGGGCAACGACCTGACTGGGGCCGTCAAAGACCACGGTCAACTCCTTGAATTGCTTATTTTGGGCCTGGGCTGACTCCAGGCGCCTGATCAGCCATTCGCGCTGTGAACGCAGGCGTTTGCCCTTTAGTTCAGGGACCTGATGAATCAGGTTATATCCGTCAATAATATACTTCATTACAATTTTAAAGCGGCCATGAACGCCTCTTGAGGGATTTGCACGTTGCCGAACTGTTTCATCCGTTTCTTACCGGCCTTTTGTTTGGCCCAAAGTTTGCGTTTGCGGGTAATGTCTCCCCCGTAACACTTTCCAGTCACGTGCTTCTTCAAAGGTTTAACTGAGACCCGGGCCACGATCTGCGAACCAATTGCCGCCTGGACAGCGACCTCAAACAATTGGCGGGGAATCAGCTCTTTCATCTTTTCCACTAATTTTCTGCCCTTATCCTCGGCCTTATCTTTATGCACTATGGATGAAAGGGCATCGCAGACCTTACCGTTAATCAAGACATCCAATTTCGCTAATTTAGTCGGGCGATACCCGATCAATTCATAGTCCAGAGAGCCGTAGCCCCGGGTCAGCGATTTAATCTTGTCATAAAAATCAACAATCACTTCGGATAAAGGCAGCTCATAAATCAGCTTGACTCTGTCTTCGCTTAAATATTCCGTAAGCAGATACTTGCCCCGCCGGCTTTGGGCCAGCTCCATAATCTCACCGATATTCTCCGCCGGGAACATCAGAAAAGCGCGGATGAACGGTTCGTAAAACTGGGCGGTCCTCTCCTCAGTGGGAAATTTACTGGGGCTGTCCATTTCTAAGAGTTCGCCATTTGTCTTTTTAGCTTGATAGACAACGTTGGGCACAGTTAAAATCAAGTTTAGCCCGTATTCCCGCTCTAAGCGCTCCTGGACTATCTCCATATGCAACAGGCCTAAAAAACCGCAGCGAAAACCATACCCGGCCTGCACGGAAGTTTCCGGCTCATAAACAAAAGAGGCGTCGTTGAGACGCAACTTTTCCAAGGCCTGGCGCAGCTGAGCAAAATCCTTATTGTTGACCGGATAGACACCGCAAAAAACCATCGGCTGAAATTTTCTATAACCAGGCAAAGGTTCCTGGGCCGGTACCTTGGCGTCAGTAACCGTATCTCCGATCACGATATGCTGGATGTCCTTAATATTGCAAGTCAGATAACCCACCTCGCCGCTCTCTAATTTTTCGACCTTTTTCGGCTTGGGAGTCAGGATACCGATCTCCTCAACTTCATGGACCTTGCCTGAGGACATCATCTTAATCTTAGCGCCGGATTCGATGCAGCCATTGACCACACAAATGTAAGAAATCGCGCCCTTATATATATCAAAGGTCGAGTCAAAGATTAAGGCCTGGAGGTAATTCTTGTTTTCCCCGGAAGGCGTGGGGATCTTCCGGACCACACTTTCCAGAATCTCTTTGGTGCCGATGCCCTCTTTGGCGCTGGCCATAATTATATCTTCGGGATCAAGGTCTAAGATCTCCAAAATTTGCTTTTTAGTCCCTTCCGGATTAGCATTGACCATATCGATCTTGTTGATCACCGGGATAATCTTGAGATTATGCTCCATGGCCATATACAAATTGGCCACAGTCTGGGCCTCCACTCCCTGTGAGGCATCAACAACTAAAAGCGCGCCCTGGCAGGCAGCCAAAGATTTAGAGACCTCATAGGTAAAATCAACATGGCCGGGGGTATCAATCAGATTCAGGGTGTAAGTCCGGCCGTCTTCGGCCTGATATAGTAAGCGCACCGTAGAGGCCTTGATGGTAATCCCCCGCTCTCTTTCCAAATCCATTGAATCGAGCATCTGGTCATGGAAGTCTCGTGTTTCAACAGCGCCGGTGTGCTGCATCAGCCGGTCGGCCAGAGTGGATTTTCCGTGATCGATGTGAGCGATGATAGAAAAGTTACGAATTAATTCCTTATCCATTTGGTCCCTTCGGAAATTAAGGCTTTGGTTTTGGTTAAGCTGGAGGATTCGGCATAAATGCGCAAGATCGGCTCGGTTCCGGAAAGACGGAACAGGATCCAGCTGCCTTCAACCAGGCAAAATTTTAACCCGTCATAATCTTCAATTTTGGCAATTTTGAGATTAAAAAAAGTTTTTCTCCGGCGCAAGGCCTGAAGCTTGGCCCTGATCTTACTTTTATCCTGCTGCCGAGAGTGTAAATCTTTTCTTAAATAAACAAAGCTGCCGAATTCAGCGGCGGTATCTTTTAACAGGTCTTCCAGAGATTTATTCTCGGCAATCAGCATCTCTAAAAGCAGTAGTCCGCCTAAGATCCCGTCGCGTTCGGGAAGATAATTCTTAAATCCGATGCCCCCACCCTCTTCGCCGCCAATTAAGATATCTTTCTTTTGCATTAAATCAGAGATGTGCTTAAAGCCGACCGGCGTGTTGTAAACCCTTAAGTGATATTTTTGGGCAATTTTATCAATCAGGGATGTCCCGGAAATAGTCTTGACCAAACCGCCTGTTAACTTACGGCAGCGAATCAGATAAAGCGCAAGCAGTGAGATGATCTGCTGCGGATTGATAAATCTGCCCTTTGCGTCTAAGGCCGCGATGCGATCGGCATCGCCATCAGTAGCCAAACCCAGGGCAAAGCCTTCTTTTCTAATTGTAGCCGCGGCCTCAGTTAAGCAAGGCTGAATCGGTTCAGGCTTAACCCCGCCAAAAGAAGGATCAAAGCTACGGTGAATAGTCTTGACCTGGCAATGTGAACTTTTTAAGATTCGAGCGATGTATGAATCCGCGCTGCCGTGCATCGAATCAACTAAAACTCGCAGCCGTCCTTTGTTTAAGGTAGGCAGATGCAAATAAGCAACTAAAAACTGTAAATAACCCGTAACCAAATCGGTTATCTTGAGTAACCTTTTCTTCTTAGCCTGTTGCCGAGATAGTTTACGCGGCTGATTTTTAAAAACTAACTCCTCTACTTGATCGGTAACCACGCTCTCCACTGAACTACCCTGGGCATCTTTAATCTTGATCCCGTTAAACCGCGGCGGGTTGTGACTGGCCGTAACCATCACCCCGGCTGCACACTTGCGCCTACGCACCGCAAAGCTCACCGCTGGCGTCGGGAGTGGCCGCTCAGAGAGGATTACTTTGAGATTATTCGCGGCTAATACCTGACTAATCAGCTGGGCCGACTGCTTAGAGAGCCTGCGCGTATCATAGCCCACGACCACTTCTTTTTTGCCCCGGGCCGCTTGAGGCTTAGTTCGATTCAGGTAATCACTGATCGCTTGGGCTACCGCGGCGACATTTTTTAAGTTAAAATCTTGACCGACTACAGCCCGCCAGCCGTCAGTGCCGAATTTTATTCTGCTCATTTCCTCAAATTTTCCATTGCCCTGCGGGGATCAGCTGCCTTAAAGACATAACTACCGGAAGCCAAGATATCCGCTCCGCAAGAAAGTACCGGGCCGGCTGTGGTCTGATCAATGCCGCCATCAACCGCGATCGCGCCTTTAAAGATTTTGCGCAAACTGACTATCTTTGGTAACACGCTGGGCATAAATTTCTGGCCGCAAAAGCCCGGATTAACCGTCATCACTAACACCAAGTCTAAATCTTTCAAAAACTTCTTGATCGCTGAAACTGGCGTGTCCGGATTAAGCGAAATCCCGGCCTTTTTCCCTTGTTTCTTTATCTTGGCAATCACCTTTGAAGCATTCCTCCTGCAGGCCTCGATATGAAAGGTAATGTAATCGGCTCCAGCCTGACTGAAGGCGCTGATATAATCTTCGGGATGAGCAATCATTAAGTGCGTCTCTAAAGGTAAATCCGTAACCTGGTCAATGGCCTTGACCACATCCGGACCAATGGTGATGTTGGGCACAAAATTGCCATCCATTACATCGATGTGCAATAAATCAGCCCCGGCTTTTTCGATCCTCTTTACTTCCGCGCCCAATCGAGCTTGGTCGGCGGCAATAATACTGGGCGCGACTTTAATCTTTCTTTTCATCCCTATCTCCTTCCAGACATTAAAAGGTATGCCCGGCTGATATCTTCTAGACTGATAATCCCGATTACCTGCCCGCGGTTAATCACCGGAACGGCCTTGATCCGCCACTGTTCCATTAATTTGTGGGCCTTAGTTAAAGAATCGCTGAGCTGGACAACGGGAAATTCTTTTTTCATCACATTCCTAGTCAACTGCTGCATCCCGGCTTGCTGTACGGCCAAAATAATATCCGCCCGGGTCAAAAGACCAACCAGCCGGCCCTCATCGACTACCGGAAAATCTTCCTGATGGCTGTGTAAAGTAAGCGATAGCACTTGACTCAAAGGGCTGACCGAAGTAATGCTCGTAAATTGTTCCGGCAAGACATCCTTGACCGAGAATCTGCCTAAAGTCGAACGTAACTCTACCTGCATGCCCTCCGAAGAGGCGGCCATAAAGATGAAGAAGGCAATGATAATCAAAATCGGATTAAAAGAAGTCAGGCCCCAAAAACCAAACAATACCGCAAAGGTATGTCCAAAGCCTACGGCAATGCGCGTGGCCTTGACATATTCCATCCGGCTGGCTAAAAACGCCCTTAAGATCCGGCCGCCATCCATGGGAAAAGCCGGCAACAGATTAAATATAGCTAACATGATGTTAATCCAAAACGCATAGGCAAAGGTCCTGATCCAGGTCTCGACCCCGGGACGAAACAGATTCTCCGGGCCCAAAAGATAATAAGCCGGCAGAAAAAGCACTATTGCCAAAATTATATTAAACGCCGGTCCCGCCAGCGAAATCTTAAATTCCTCACTGGGCTTCTCCGGAATAGACTTCATCCCGGCAATTCCACCAATCGGCAGCAAAATTATCTGCTCCACTCCTATCCCGAAACGCCGCGCCTGCAGGCTGTGGCTTAATTCATGAAAGACCACACAACAAAAGACCAGAAAGACCACAAAGATCCCGCGCAGACCATAAATATATCCGCCGTATTCTTGAGAAAAAGTAATGAATACGATCAAGGGCAATAAAAGAAAGGTTAAATGAATCCGGATCGCAATCCCAAAAAGCGTAAATAATTTAATTGAACCCCTCATCTAAAGCGCCAACCTTTGTTTGATTTTACTTTCCATGTTTTCTTTTAACGGGCCGATGATGGCTAGATTAAGGCTGCGGTTTTGTAAAATCTGATTGGCCAAACGCGTTAAATCGCAGGCCTGAATCTTCTTGACCTGGCGAATAACCTCCTGGAGGTAAAGAAATTTATTCAGCGAGATCAGGTTCTCCCCCAACCAAAGCATATGCTCGGAAGTATCTTCTAAGGCCAGCATTACTTGTCCCATATAATATTCTTTGGCCCGGTCCAACTCTTCTTTTTCAATATTTTCTTTTTTAATCTTACGCAGCTCCGCTAAAATAACCTCCAGCGCCTCCAGCACCCTTTTGTTATCAATGCCGGCGTGGACAATAAAGGCCCCGGTATCTTGAAGCAATTTTAAAGAGGTGCCAATTGAATAGGCCAGGCCTCTGACTTCTCTGACTTCACGAAACAGCCGGCTGGACATATTCGCGCCCAAAATAATGTGTAACAGCCCCAGCGCAAATCGATCCCGGTCGCCCCGGGCCAATCCATATAAGCCCAGCGCCAAATGGGTCTGCTCGGTGTTTTTAGTATGAATTTTCAGCCTGGCTTGAGCCTGTTTTTGGCGCACAGCCAAAAAACTCTCGGGATTGCGCTTATCTTTTTGGGCAAAGTGTTTATTACATTGGGCCAAAACTTGGGCCTGTTTTAAATTGCCGCAACTAACTACAAAGATATTGCCGGATTGATAAAATCTCTGCTTATAGTCATGCAATTGGGCCGCGCTGATCTTACTGATAGTATCGCATTCTCCGGCGATGTTACGGCCTAAAGGCTGACTCGGCCAGAGTAACCCGGCTAATAAATCCAGCACATAGTGGCCGGGTAAATCTTTATACATCCTGATTTCTTCCAAGATAACCTTACGTTCCAACTCGATATCCTTAGTGTCCAAGCGGGCATTTAAAACCATATCCGCCAAGACCTCTAATGCCGAACCAAGATGCCGGCTAGGTACCTTAGCTAAATAACAGGTTAATTCTTCCGAAGTAAATCCATTCAGCGAACCGCCAATACCCTCAATGGCTTGTTTAATCTGTTCGCAATTGCGTTTTGCTGTTCCTTTGAATAATAGGTGTTCCAGAAAATGCGAAACACCGTTCAGCGGCTTGCTTTCATATCTTGAGCCGACCCGGACCCAAATTCCTAAAGCAGCCGAAACCCGGCTGGGCATCTCGTAGCTGGCTACTGTTAATCCGTTAGGTAATTTAGTCTTATTATACATTTTTATTTTCCGCTATTTGCGTCTAAGTAATTTTGTAAGATCAGCTGGGCGGCTAATTGATCGATCTTTTTCTTACGCTTTTTTCTCGATAAGTCCGCTTCTAACATTACCCTTTCCGCCTGCACGGAACTAAACCGCTCGTCCCAAGCCTTAATCGGTAAATTAATCCTTTTCTTAACATTATCTATAAACGCGGCTACTTCTTGGGCCTTTTTGCCCAGGCTGCCGTCTAAATTAATCGGCATACCCACTACAATCTCGCCGACCTGATTCTCGGTAATTATTGTTTTCAGGGCCAAGATATCCTGATCGATCGCCTGGCGCCTTAAAGTAGTCAGGCCTTGAGCAGTCCAGCCTAAGCCATCACTTAGAGCCAAGCCGATATTTTTTTCCCCTACATCTAACGCCAATACTCTCATTGCTTATCCTTTGAATTGGAAGACTAGGTTTAGGAAGCGGTTCTAAAGGAAGTGTTTGAGGTGCTTGTCTTTCTCTAAAACTTCCGTTAATCCCTTGACCTCTTGAGCCCGATCTTTTTTGCAGACTAAGGTAGCCACCGGCGTATGCACGACAATTAAATCGCGCACCCCCAAGGTGGCAATCAAATGTTTCTCGGCGCTGAAAATCACCGAGTTATGGGTATCAATATTCTTGCATAATCCGCTGATAAGATTGCCTTGATTATCGCAAGCGAGTAAATCCGGGGTCAGATTGGCCCAACTGCCTAAATCCCCCCAACTAAAGTCGCTGACTACCACATAGGTATTTTTAGCCTTTTCTAAGACTGCGTAATCTACGGAAATATCTTTGAATTTTTTATACTCTCGAGCCAACCTATTTTTGTATTGCGGCCGGCCCCAGAGCGCATCTATTCTTTGTAAACCTGAATAAAGACCGGGATGATGCCATTTGGCCGCCTGTAGAAAGCTATTCACCCGCCAAATAAACATCCCGCTATTCCAAAGATAATTCCCGCTCTTCCAAAACCGCTGGGCCTTTTTGAGATTAGGTTTCTCGACAAATTTCTCGATCTTACAAACTATACAATTTTTAGTTTTTAGTTTTACGCTTTGCGCTATTTTGATGTGTCCAAATTCAGGTGCTGGCCGATGCGGTTTCATGCCGATGGTGACTAAGGCATCCCCTTGCTCGGCCTTAAGAGAGCCTGCCCGGACCGCCCGCCAGAAACTTTTGTCTTTAGTTAAGATATTGTCGCTGGGTAAAACCACAGTCAGCGCTTGCGGATCGATTCGCTTGATCGCCAATGAGGCCCAGCCAATAGCCGCGGCAGTATTGCGGGCTAAGGGTTCGACTAAAAAGTTTTTCTTATTGATTGTCGGTAAATGCCGGCGGAGGCTGGGCGCGTAATTTTTATTGACCACCAGCCAAATCCGCTGTTTAGGAATATGTTTGCTCAGCTGTTTAACCAAGGTCTCCAAAGAAGAAGGTCTATTCCCTAATCGGATAATCTGCTTAGGCATCCGCCGCCGTGATTTCGGCCAAAGTCTGCGGCCCCAACCCCCGGCTAAAATTATGGCATGGATCATATCGCCGATCTCAATCTTTTGGCAAAACTTACTATCCGCGGGACTAACTCTTTACTGCCTAAATTCTTAGCGATAATCTTGATAAAGGCGCTGCCGACAATGACTCCGTCAGCTACCCGGGCAATATCTTTAGCCTGCTGAACGGAAGATACGCCAAAACCTACGCAAACCGGCTTAGCGGTATTTCTTTTTACCCGGCGGACTTGGTTAATTAACTCTTTCGGTAAGGCCTGCCTGGCTCCGGTGGTGCCGGTCAAAGATACGTAATAAATAAATCCGGTGGAGCTGGCGCAAATCTTCTTTATTCTTTTCAGGTCTGAAGTCGGGGCCAGCAAAAATATATTGGCGAATTTTTCCCGTCGAGATATCTGACTTAACTGCCCGGCCTCTTCTACGGGTAAGTCCGGGATGACTACGCCGTCTACGCCAGCGCGCTTGGCCTGCTGGACAAATGCCTCAAGGCCAAAATGAAAAACAACATTAAAATAAGTTAACAGCACGATGGGCAATGCTGTCTTTTGCCGTAACTGCTTGACTAACCTAAGCACTGACTTAAGGTTAACTTTATTTTTCAGCGCCCGCTGTGAGGCCGCCTGAATCGTCGGTCCGTCAGCCAAAGGATCGGAAAAAGGCACGCCTAACTCCAAGATATCCACGCCTAAACGGTCCAGCTCTTGCGCCAGCCTGGCGGTAGTCGTGAGATTGGGATCACCGCAGGTGATAAAAGCGATCAAGGCCTTCTGGCCTTCTTTTTTTAACTTTCTAAACTTCTGCTCAATTCTATTCATTTTATCAAGTCCTTCACAATATCTACGTCTTTATCTCCCCTGCCGGAAAGACAGACAATTATAGTTTTACCTTTTCCTAACCGGCCGGCGTTTTTATTGAGATAGCCTAAGGCATGCGCCGGCTCTAAGGCCGGAATGATCCCTTCGACCTGGGAAAGTAATTTAAAACCGGTCAGGGCGCAGGCGTCAGAGGCGGCGGCGTACTTTGCCCGGCCCAGTCTTTTATAATAGGCATGCTCCGGACCCACGCCGGGATAATCCAACCCGGCGGCAATCGAATGGGCAATCTCAATCTGGCCGTCGCGATCCTGTAACAGAAAACTCTTATTGCCGTGTAAGATACCGACATCGCCTTTAACTAAAGTAGCCGCGTGTTTACTGGACCCTAAACCGAATCCCGCCGCTTCGATCCCGATAAACTTAACCTTTTTATCTTTGAAGAAGGGGTAAAATAAACCGATAGAATTACTGCCGCCGCCTACGCAAGCCAGTAAATAATCGGGCAGCCTTTTTGTCTTCCGTAAAATCTGAGCTTTCGCCTCCTGGCCGATCACGCTCTGAAAATCCCGGACCATTAAAGGATAGGGATGCGGCCCGACCACCGAACCAATAATATAATGGGTATCGCGCACATTAGTCACCCAATCACGGATCGCTTCATTGCAGGCGTCTTTTAATGTCCTGGATCCGGAATCAACCGGCACCACCCGCGTACCTAATAATTTCATCCGATACACATTCAGGGCTTGGCGGCGAATGTCCTCCGTGCCCATATACACATCACACCGCAAACCAAACAAAGAAGCTACAGTAGCCGTAGCCACGCCATGCTGACCGGCTCCGGTCTCAGCAATGATTCTGGGCTTGTTCATCCGCACAGCTAGCAGGGCCTGGCCTAAGGTGTTGTTAATCTTGTGCGCGCCGGTATGTAACAGGTCTTCACGCTTAAGATAAATCTTCAGTCCTAATTTTTTGCTTAAGCGCTCGGCGAAATAAAGGGGCGTAGGTCTTCCGGCATACTGGCTGAGGTAATAGCGCAGCTTTTGTTTAAACTTTTCATCGCGCTGGGCGCAAGTATATTCTCGTTCCAACTCGGCCAAAGCGTGCATCAGGGTCTCGGGAACAAACTTGCCTCCGAAAGCGCCAAAATAACCTTTTTGATTGGGGACTCTTTTCATCCTACCTTCCTTGCTTTATTGATAAAATCCTGCATTAGTTCGACACTCTTTCTGCGCGGGGAACTTTCCACTCCCGAAGAAACATCCACAGCGTATGGCTGGACCTTCTTGATCGCCGCGATGATATTTTCCGGATTAAGTCCGCCGGCTAAAAAGACGGGCTTGCCCAATTCTTTAACCCGCTGGGCTAAATCCCAACTGAAAGTAACTCCTGTGCCACCTTGCTCCCCTTCCACAAAGGCGTCCAAAAGATAAAAGTCGGTGTCGTATTGCGCGATTTGCTGCAGGCTGGCTTCGTCCTTAATCCTGAAGGCCTTGATTATCTTGGCTCGGCCCTTAAACTGACTGCAGTATTCAGCGGATTCATCACCGTGAAACTGCAGCAGGTCTAAGTTACAAGCGCTGAGGACCTTTTCCACTAATTTAGGTTCTTCGTTAACAAACAGACCGACCTTCTCAATATAAGGCGGGACTACTGCGGTTATCTCCCGGGCCTTATCCAGACTGATTTTGCGTTTGGAATCACGCGCGAACACCAAACCTAAATAATCCGCCCCTACATTGGCTACCCAGGTAGCGTCTTCGACATTGGTAATCCCGCAAAACTTGACCTTCACCATGGCATACCTTTTTGCTTTAAGCTGCTGGCTTCGCTTAGCGCTGCTACTCGGGGACAGTCCCCTTCGGGGACAGTCCCTTGAGGCAACGGTGGTTAACGGCCCATTAGCTTCCTAACGCTGGCGGTAATATTTTGGCTGCGCATAAACGCCTCGCCAATTAAGACCGCGTCTATTCCTAAACCTTGTAAATACTTAACATCGGCACGGCTCTTGATCGCGCTCTCGCTAATCACAACCTTGCCCCGGGGAATCATCTTGATCAACCGCTCGGTAACCTTTAAGTCCTCGGAAAAGTCGTTCAGATTACGATTATTAATACCGACGATCAGACAACCCGCGCTTAAGACCTTCTCTAAATCCTGCTGATCATGCACCTCACAAACCGCGTCTAAATTTAACTGTGCGCATAATGAGTGAAAATAAGACAACTGTTCTGAGCTTAAAATTCCGGCAATTAAAAGAACCGCATCGGCCCCGTGAAACAGCGATCGATAAATCTGGTATTCATCAATAATAAAGTCTTTGCGCAACAGCGGCAAAGTTACTATCTGCCTGATCCGCTCCAGATAACTCAACTCTCCCTGAAAGAATTTCTGATCCGTCAGAATAGATAGCGCGCCAGTCCCAGCGGACTGATATTCCCGGGCGATTTCTAGGGGTTGAAAATCCGGGCGCAAGATCCCCTTGGAAGGAGAGGCCTTCTTTATTTCGCCAATCAAGCTGATCTGCTCGGATTGGGTGATCGCGCGTTTAAAATTTCGCTGCGGCTGGCGGCCATCAGCGATTCGCTCAATCAGTTCTTCTTGTGAAATTCCGCTTTTGGCCTCGGCGACCTCTTTCTTCTTCTGAGCAATAATCTCATCAAGTATCATTGATTAGTGAATTCCTTTAGTTGTTCCAGTTTCTCCAGGGCCTTGCCGGAATTTTAAGCTCAGAACAGTTGTCTTATTTTCACTCATTATGCG
>JBHPFV010000034.1:0-20520 GCA_042571705.1 Candidatus Omnitrophota bacterium | reverse complement strand
CGTTTTTCCTTCAAGCCGTTGGGCACATCACCGGAGGCAATCCGCTGGGCCAGACCTTCGGCAATCGCGGTCTTGCCCGTTCCGGGGTCGCCAATCAACACCGGATTATTTTTGGTCCGCCGGGAGAGGATCTGGATCAATCGCCGGATTTCATTGTCGCGGCCAATCACCGGATCGAGCTTACCCTGTTCGGCCAAAGTAGTCAGGTCGCGACAGTAGGCCTCCAAGGCCTTTTTTTGATTTTGCTGCATTTGCATGGTCTGTTCTGGGTTCATATTCTTGTCCTTTCCTTATAATACATAAAGCAAACAGAGGTGCTCAGGGACTAAGTTAATTTACATCTACGTTAATCTGTTTCTTCTTGGTCTCTTCGCTCTTAGTCAGTTCAATCTTGAGCACGCCGTTTTTGTAGTTGGCCTTGGCGCCTTCAGCCTTGACCGCCTCAGGAAGCCGGACTGCTCTTTCGAATCTGCCGAAAGCTCGCTCCAATCGATAAAAATCCTTCTCTTTGACCTCGTTTTCTTGCTTTTTCTCACCACTGATCGTGAGCAGGTCATCATCGATGGTGACGTTTAAGTCTTCAGCTTTGGCTCCGGGGATTTCGGCCTTGACCGTAACTTGATTGCCTTTACTATAGACATCTACTGCCGGCAAAGTCTCCAGGCCCCCGAGATTGAACTTTAAAGGTGCCTTAAATACCTCATCAAATAAGCTGTCCAAACAAAGTAGGTTATTTGTATTGTTTCGTCTTACTACTGGGAAATTGAACATCTTAATCACCTCTTTCCTTTCATTTCCCTAGAGCACCTCTTGCTTTATCTACATACTTAAATATTTAAATACATCTATATATTAGCTTAAAAAAATTTAATCTATTTCAATTTCAAGTCTTTCAATAAACTCAACTATGCCGTTGCGCAAGATTTTCTTATTCACGAAGTAGTAGATCATCTTGCCTTCCCTTCTGGTATCCACTAAGTCGCAGTGCTTTAAAATGTGCAGATGGTGTGAAATCGTCGGTTGAGTCATCTGTTCAAAGGCCTGGCAGATCTCACCGACATTCATCTCATGTGTTTTAAGCATTTCCAGGATCTCCTGCCTGGTCAGGTCTGAGAGCGCCTTAAATAAATCTATACATTTATCTTTCATGACCAGCACCTATCTCATATAGACATATTTATCTTCTTCAATATATAGTATACCATATGGATTTTGCTTGTCAAGCACTTTTTAGGGACAGTCCCCAAGTCGTTCGGAAGCCTGTCCCAGCTCCAAAGCGAAGCCTGTCCCCGCGAGCATGGCTTCAATGTCATCTTTGACCTCACCGGTAGGCTTAATATCAAATTTCTCTACCAGGACCTTGGCCACATTTGGAGACAAGAAAGCCGGCAGGGTCGGGCCCAGGCGGATACCCTTGACTCCTAAAGACAACAGGGCCAGTAATACCGCCACGGCCTTCTGCTCATACCAGCCGATATCATATGAAATTGGCAGCTGGTTAATATCATCAAGTTTAAACACTTCTTTTAATTTTAAGGCGACAACGGCCAGAGAATAGCTGTCATTGCACTGGCCGGCATCAAGCACGCGGGGGATCCCGCCGATATCACCAACTTTTAGTTTATTGTATCGATATTTCGCGCAGCCTGCGGTCAAGATCACGGTGTCCTTAGGTAAATTTTCAGCGATTTGCGTAAAGTAATCGCGCCCGGCCTGGCGACCGTCACAGCCGGCCATCACAATAAACCTTTTAATCGCGCCGGACTTAACCGCCGCTACAACTTTATCGGCTAAGGCCAGAACTTGATTGTGGGCAAAACCACCGACAATCTCGCCGGTCTCGATTTCTTGAGGAGGCGGGCTGGTCTTGGCCAAGGCAATAATCTCCGAGAAGTCTTTTTGGCCGCCTGGCTTTCTATCCGGAATATGCTTAACCCCCGGGTAACCCGCCGCGCCGCTAGTAAAGATCCTGTCTTTATAAGAATCCTGGACCGGGACAATGCAATTCGTAGTCATTAAAATCGGGCCGTTAAACGATTCAAACTCCTGTTTCTGTTTCCACCAGGAATTACCGTAATTGCCCACAAAATGTTTGTACTTCTTAAAGGCAGGATAGTAATTGGCCGGGAGCATCTCACTGTGTGTATAGACATCTACTCCTGTACCTTCGGTCTGCTGGAGCAACTCTTCCATGTCTTTTAAGTCATGGCCGGAAATAAGGATCCCGGGGTTGCTGCCCACGCCAAGATTGACCTTGGAAATCTCCGGCTGCCCATAGGCTTGGGTATTGGCATGATCCAACAGCGCCATGGTGCTCACCGCTGTTTGGCCGGCCTTAAGCACCAGGGCGACTAGTTGATCAACTGATAATTCCTTTGTGGTCGCGGCTAAGGCCTCAATGATAAAATCATCGATTTCTTGCTTCCTTTCTCCTAACACTGCCGCATGATGGGCATAGGCGGCGATCCCCTTGACTCCGTAGATTAACAACTCTCTTAGGGAACGCACGTCCTCATTCTCGGTAGCCAAGACACCGACCTCTTTGCCTTTTTGCTGAAACAAAGTAATATCGTCGGCATGCCAAACTGCAGCCTCAGGCAGCTGCCCTTCACCGGCCAGAGCGCTTTTTCCTTTCAGCTGATCCCTGATCCGCAGGCCCTTACGGATTAAGTCGACAAACCGCTGGTCATCAAAATTAGCGTTGGTAATCGTGGCGAAAAGCGCCTCGGTGATGAACGGTTCTGCCTCTTCCACGCTGGCGCCCTGGTCTTTAACCTTTTCGGCATAGATGGCGATGCCTTTTAAGACATCCAACAACAAGTCCTGCAAGTTAGCGGTTAGTTCCTTTTTCCCGCAGGCGCCGCCTTTAGTACATCCTTTATTGCCGATGGTCTCCTGACACTGATAACAAAACATGCTCATGATTCCTCCTTTTCTATAATGATACCACAACAGTATCATTTGTCAAGTAAAAAAATAAAATATATTTGCCGGATAATTACTAATCGGTGAGGATATTGATAATGACGGGGTTGAGCAGGAAGCGCTCGATCTTGGTATCGAGGTCTATTTTGTTCAACCGCGGGACGATGGTCTGTTTGAGCTTTCGGGCCATGTCTTCGCCGTGGAGGTTAAAATCATCTGCATCCGTATAGCGGGCCTGCTCAAATACGTCCAAGATTTCCTGGCGCAGCTTTTCCTGGTCAAACTCTTCACCCTTACGCCGATGCAGCAGCACTCGCTTTAGGAGTCGATCAGCCAGGTCGTATTTTTGGTTGTAATACTTGTCCTCGGGTATGTTTCTGACCCGCTCCAGATGCTTCAGCAAACCGGAGACATTGTCAGCCTGGCCAAAACGCGCCGGAGCATCAGGCGGCACCAGGCAAGGCTGAAACTCCTCTACAATATGCAGCTGGGTACTGGTCAGGTTTTGCTTAACTTCATTGACAATACCTGCCAGTTCTTTTTGATACTCAGCGCGTAATTCCAAGCTCAGCTTGTTGGACTGATGCACCTGGCGGGCCAGATCTTTAGAAACCAGCCTGGTCTCGTCTTTAATTTCTTCCTTTAACTTCTCAAGCGTTTGCCTGGAGTCACCGGAATATTGGCTTTGTTTAGTCAAATAATACTGCTTAACCCGCTGGGCTTGCTCAACCTTCCAGACTAAAAATTCACTCTGATCCGGGGTCAAGTAAAGCCCGCCCAACAGATTAAGGATCTGGATTTCATCCCGCAGCTGCTTTTCTTCTGAATTAAAATCCTGATTTTGGCCCACGGCTGGTTCCGACCAGGCTAGACATAAGCTTAAGGCTAGGCCCCAAACTAACCATTTCATTCCGCAAACTCTCTTTTAAAACCTTGCTTTTTTTGCCGCCTTTGCTCCATCTTTGCGGTCATCTGCTCAAACTGCTGCTTTTGCTCCGGATTAAGGATTTCTGAGATTTTACTGCTGCTGCTCTCCTTAATCGTTTCCAGATTTCCTCTAAATTCTTCACTGACCTGCTGGATCTGCTGTTTGCTCGCCTCTAATATAGCCTGCAGCTGAGTTTCCTGCTCAGTGGTCAAATCCAATTTCTCACCGATGCGCTCAAATATGCCTTGAGCCCCGGCCTGCCGGCCTCCTTCTTTGCGCGTCTTCCCCATTTGGCCTTTCTGCCGCTCTCTTCCGCGACCGGATTGCTGATGTTCAGCCATCCGCTGTTTAAACACGCTATGCGGAAAGCTCCTTTTGCTGTACTCCTTCTCTACCAGCATCCCCAAAGCTACGCCTGTACCCACGCAGAACACTGCTAAGGCAATAATATAACCTTTGGCCTGATCCATCTTAAACACCTCCTTAATGAGCCCACAACTTACGGAACGAAAGTGAACGTAAGTTGTAAGGGCGAATTAACTCCGCCGGAGTGTTGGTAAATTATCGAAGATAATTTACCAACATATTACGAGGCGGAGAACATGATTTCAGTTAACAAATCCTCACTATCTACATACTCCCCCAAGACCGCGATCTCTTGATTGGACAGATTGCTTAATATAAATGTATCGATCGGGTTAGACCCATTCATCCGGGAAAATACTAACAGAAACATTAATAACATGGTTAACACCGGAACAGGAATCAGCCTGCGGGCCAGGAGCTGCGCCCGGGGCACCCATTTATATTCGACCGCTTCAGTCTCAGGCCTTAATTTAGCCCTTAAGTTGTCTAAAAAATCATCTTTCGCCCTCAGCGCGCTCTTTTGCTGAAGCGCACCCTTAAGCAGCTTCAGCCGATCTAATTCAGCCTGGCAGCCCGGACAAGAATCAAGATGCTGCCGGAGCGCATCCACTAAGCGCTGTTCTAATTCATCATCGATATAACGGTTGAGTAACCTGTTGACCTTATTGCACAACATTTAAGAGGCCCTCCTTTAATACGGGAGCGAGTTTCTCTTTGAGCATCTGGCGGGCGCGAAATAACCTTGATTCTACTGTGCCCAGCCGCATGCCCAAGACTTTAGCGATTTCCTTGTAACTTAAGCCCTCTATTTCCTTTAATACGATTACGCTGCGAAAGTTAAACGGCAGGCTGTTTAAGGCCTGCTCCAGGAGTTGCTTTCTTTCATTAGCGCCCAGATCATCCGCGGCGTCCTTCCTTAATATAGCGGCTAAAACGCTTGAGTCTACGGGTACTAATCGGCCCATCTTTTTGAGGTAGTTATAAGTTGTATTCACGGTAATCCGATAAAGCCAGGTAGCAAACTCAGACCTCTTCTTAAAAGCCGAAAGATGCTGATATACCTTAATAAAGACCTCCTGGGCAATGTCATCGGCATGCTGAGTCTGGCTGCTCAGCGAATAAACAATATTGACTATCTTATCTTTATATTTTTCCACCAGCATGGTAAACCCCTGCTCATCCCCGCTTAAGAATCTCTCAATAAGTGCGTCGTCTTTCATTTTCGACTTCCACTGATTAGACAATTATACTGCTGGTTTTATTCCCAAGTTTTTCCAGAAAATTAGGGCTTAACGGCGGTAACGAACATCCGCGAGCTCATCAGGCCTAGGTCTTTTTTGCGCTTCTGTAGTCCTAACTTGCCGCTAACAGATGCGTTACGGAAACCTGATCTGTTGAGTAGGCGGGCGATCTGCTTCTGGTCATAAAGTCGCTCACAATATGAACCGTCCCGCAACAGGCCGCGTTGTTTGGAAATGACCATTTCGCGGGCCTTAATCAGATTGCCGCGGAGCTCTCTTTGCCGAAACACGGCGATATCTTTGTTGGCCTGGTGCCAGGAGAAAGGTTGAAGGTGATGGCGGGCATAATCCGGATCGCTTAAGTCCAAAAGGACTCTGCCGCCTGTTCGCAACAGCCGGTGGATCTCGCGCAAAATACGCAGATTCTCTTTTTCATCCGGAAAATAGCCGAATGAATTGGCCATCACTAAAACCGCGGAATATCTAGCGCCGGCCAATTTACTGGAGCGGGCATCGGCCCGGACAAACTTAATCTGTAAATCCGCTTCCTGGGCCATTTGCCGGCCTAATTTAATCAAATATTTAGAAAAATCCAATACGGTGGAATGTTTGTAACCGCGCCGGGCTAATTCCATAGAGTGCCGGCCATATCCGCCGCAGAGATCGAGAATCTGATCCTGCTTATTCAGCCTGAGGGTCTTTTCTACTAGATCCACCTCTTGTTTGGTTAATTTGTGGTCGCAGACAGTACGGGCATCGGTAATCAGATAAAGCTGATCAAAGATCTTCTTCCACCAATCCCGGTCTACGCGCATTTGGAGCTCTCCGTAAAACCAAACAATCCATCAGCGGCAATCAAAGCCGGCTTGCCCTGCCAAGGGCAAAGCCCGGCAATCCTTTCCTCCTCCGGACTAATCTGCGTGAATTTAGAAAGTTTACCTTCCAGCCACAATTTCTCCAAAGTCAGCGCATCCTGCCATAAATTCTCAGCATATTCTTTCAGCTGAACGATATGCTGCTCGGTGATCAGCCGCGGCCGCAAAGTATTCATCAGCGGGCCCAACAGATAAACATTACCAATCTTGAGCGAATATTGGTCCAGCTCATGCTGCAGCCGGTTAATGAACTCATACCCCAAATTTAAGATCGCGGTATTGAGCTGGTTAACAGCTTGCTCCAGCGGTATCTTGGAGCGCAACACGGCTGTGCATTGCACCCCGCCGCCTGAGCCGACATTAGTCGGGATGCCGCCAAATCTGGTCACAAAACCGATCAGGCCGACATCGGTCACAAAACAGCGAAAATCAGTCTGCCAGCTTTTTATAAACAGCTTTTTATTCGCGCGGTCAATCCAGGGAAACTGCTCAGTCCAGATCTCAATCGGAATAAATTGCTGGATAATGTAATCACCGGCATCCAGCGCCCGCTTGATCGCCCCATCCACATCAGTCTCTTTTTGGCCGATAATAATCCCCTGGCCGGAATAACCATGCACCGGTTTTAAAATGATATTAGCCCAGTTATCTTTGGCCCACTGGACTAAATCCTGAATCTGCTCACCACCAGGCCCTTGAGTCTTACGCGGATAGAACTGGCGGGTCCAGGGCGTCCGCTGCACTGTGGTCTGAGATAGCTTATCTTTATGTTCTCCGGTGAGCACCTCAAAGACACCTTTGGAGCCGATCGGCTCCATGCCGCGGGGATTAGTCACCAGGCCTAGTTTAATCGCGCTCAACAGGGCCTTAAGATTATGCGTCTTGCTGACTTTGATGATCACCCTATTATTGAAGTCCTGAAAAATAGCCGTCACCATCTCCCGGCCGACAAATATTTTATTGTCTTTTAACTCTAAGCGCGTAGGAGCGATCAGCACCGCTTTGACTTTGGGTATCCCTAAGCCGATGGCGATCCGCTGCGCCGAAGGGCTGTTTAAATAATTAACAATCCGAATATTCTCACCAACCTTATCTAAAGTCTCCTCTTCGGCGACCAGGGCAATAAAGGCCTCTCTTTTGGCGAAATTACGCATGTGGGCCCGAAACAAAAGCTTAGCGAAATTGGGCACCGGATCCAGGATCGGGTGATCAAAATCCAGGTCGAGATCAAGTTTGGCCTGTTTTTTTATCTTGGACCAGCCCAGACTGCCGACTTCCTGAGCCAGGCGTTGATAGACCCAGCCACCGGGTGAACCCAAATTCCACTCTGAATGATATCCTAAAAATTTCTGCGCCATGTTTAGGCCTTCAGCCTCCTCTCTAATAAGCTAAAAGGTATTTGTCCGGATGAGAGAATCAGATCGTGAAATCTCTTCAAGCCTAACTTTTCGGCAAATTGCCTGTTTAAACGCTCAAATTCAAACTTGCCAGTAGTATAACATAGCTGATAACCAACTGTCAGCACATAATGCCGCAGCATCATCCGCACCGCCTCCGGCTGATAACCTAAGCCCTCCAGCATTTTTTGGGCCTGGCTTAAGCTTAGCTGGTTAGTCCTGATGCCGACATCTAACATCGCCCGCACCGCCCGCCAGGCCTGACGCCTGAGGCCAATCAAGCGCTGCAGCGGATCGCGAATATAGCCCAATTCATCAATCAGCCGCTCGGCATATGAGGCCCAGCCTTCATAGAAAAGTGGGGACTCGATTTGCTGTCTAATCGTATTCTTGTTCTTGCGGCGCCGCAGATCCAAAAGATGGTGTCCGGGATAGGTCTCATGGGCGGTCACAAAAAGATACTCGATATGAATATCGTTGAATGCGCTCGGGGTAATATAAAAGTGGGGCCGTTCTTTAGGATGGGAAGTTAGCGCCGTGCTGTAGGAGGCCGAGGCCCGCACCGGCCGCAAGAAATCAGGCGTAGCCCCGACTAAAATACTTTGGGCTACCGGTATGCTGAGGGCCTTTTTCTGCTGTAAAAAGCGCCTGAGTTTCTCTACCTCACCGGCATAAAGCCTGACTAATGCCGGCTCCCGCTTTTGCTTGAGGCGGTATTGCTCCAGGAGCTTTTGCCAGCTCTTGCGCCGGTCAATTTCTAACGCTAACCCTTTGAGCTGCTTAAGGGTGCGGTGATATTCCGACCAGGCAATATCGAATATTTCCCGTAAGCTTCTCTGGTAGCTAAAAGAGTTCCTTAAGATTAGCCGGAGTACGGCCTGATCCCTGACATATGCGCCTGTAGCCGGAAACCGGCGCAGGAACTTACTAAAATCACCAAGCGCAGCCAAGGCCAAAACAACGGGCTTGTTTTTAGGAAAAGTCTTTTTGAACTGGGTGAGGATTACTTCCACTAACTCCCGCGCGGCGTCAAGGTGGGCCTGGGGCACTTTGTTCAGATTGGCCCTGGCTTCTTCTAACAGCCGGGGGATCCGGGCAATCCGGGGACGCAGATCAGGCTTTAAGAATTTAAATTTGTTCTGGGCCTGGATAATCCCGAATAGGATTACTTTTAAGTAAAGGCTGGGGTCAACCTGCCAGCTCTTAATCAGCGAGAATTCATTTAAGAAAGTGGCCATGCTCTGCTTTAAAAGCGCGGCGTCAATCTGGTCCTCTAAACCGCCCCGGCTGACATCAATCTGATCCAGCGCGCTTCTGATGCGGCTGACATCAGCGATGCCCTGCTGGATTTTTTCCTTGTTGAAACTATCTAAGACATCCAGGAAATTCAGCGCCGATTTAGCCCGCGGGAGAAAGTAGAATTCATCACTGGCGCACATCACCGGATAGCGCCTGGCCAGATAATTAAAGTAATCTTCAGCTATATCTTTCATCACTTATATTTTTTTAAAAACAGTTCTCCATATAAAGGCGCCTTAAGAATCAGTTCAATCTCGCCTTCTTTGAACAAAAAAGGTTTAAGTTGAGCGGCCAGGCGCTTGAGTTCTTTTTGATCCATAGCTTTCAAATAAGACAACAGGGTCTCCTTTATCGGCAGTTTAACCTGATTTGCCCTTAAGACATTTTCATTAAAAGGAAATTCCCTTTTCAGCATAAATAGAGTATCGTAAATATCCCGGCCTCTTTTACGGTGGAAAAGAGCAAACAGTTTCTCCGAAAGCAAATTACCCTGGCTCATTAATACAGCCGTAAAATTATATCCATACATACTCAAGACCTTGGATTCGGTAATCAGCTCCCACTCCGGCCTATTGACTTCTATCTTGACCATCAAGGACATCCCCCGCTGGTCGGTTATACCATATTTTTCTATGACATCTTCAAAAAGCAATTTAGCCGTAAAAAGATTGCCCCGTCTTTCATAAGCAACGCTTACTGAGAAGCCCTCTTTAGAGATAGCCCTGCTTGCTGTCTCGGAGATATCCTCAAATTGCGCATAACTTAAATCTGCTGTATTAAAAGCAAGGTCTTCGGAAAACCGGGGCAGCTGATAAAAATACCGCATCGCTGTGCCGCCCATAAAAAAAAGCAGCTTTCCAAACTTATGTTGATAAATAGAATGCAGGATAATAATTTGTAAATATTCTCTCAAAATCGCCCTCTTCTTGACAAATGGCAGGGCGTTACTCCTGGCCTCAGCTAACAGATGTTCCATGCTTAACATCTGATCCACTCCTTTAGTCTTTCCGTTGCCGCCAGTGTTTTGTGATTAAAAAGTCCGGCGTATCTTGCTACCTTACTCCAATTCAGCTTTTTAAGCAGATCCTGATTAAATCTTTCCTGATCAAAGTCCAAACAGTCTGTTCTGCGCACAGCAAAATAAATGAAATCCACCAATGCCTTTTCGGCTTCGGCGATCAGGATTTTAACTCCCTCATATCGCATTAGCTTATAACCGGTGAAAGCGCGCCTTTGACAGCTGCGATAAAGAAACCAGCCATATCTATTTCTAAACTCCCGGGTGGGCCGAGTAGTCAGCGAAGTCAGCTGGGCCGCGACACCGGGAATCAAATTATAGATGGACAGGGCCGTCTCCAGCGAAATATATGAAGGCAGATAAAGCTGATTAGCCACATAGACATCGGGAATATTTAATTCTAAGCCGGGTTCGATAAATTCGTATAGATTTCTTCTCAGTTTAACGAACCGGCCCATTTTAACCCAACGACCAAGATTATTCTTCAACGTCTTGATTTTTTCCTTTGGGAACAGATTTTCGACATCCTTTAGAGAAAAGACCAGCACCTTATTCTTCCTTAATTCAAGCGTTAACTCAGCATATTTCATTTCTATAAATCCTCATTATTAGGGACTATCTAAAATAAGTATACACGATACTTTTGATCATGTCAATACCTTAATTTATAGAAACGAGCTTATTCTGTATAACCGGCTTGGTCTAAGCTTGGGGGTGGGAGTTGTTGGCTTGGAAGGGAATTAGGGCGGTGCTGGCTAAATTGAGCAGCTCCTGCACAAAGGCGATGTCCTTCTGAGAGAAATTAATATTCTTCCTGAGCATATTCAAATTAATTACTCCATAGACATTATGGCCTTTGCCTTTAGGGAAGGGCACAATCATCGAGGATTTGATATAGCTTCTTTTCATCTTCTCGGTGAGGTTATTCTTGGTCTGATCTTCGGGCAGGATTATCGGCTCAGCCTTCTGGGCGGCTAACCCGGCAATCCCCTCACCCAGCTTCAAATTAGTGGTTTCCACAATCTCTTTATCTATTTTGTTGGCGGCCTTGATGTGCAACCGCTCGGTCTTCTTATCCACGGTCATCACTGATCCGGAATCGGCATCCAGTCCCAGCATGCAGGCGCTCAGCATCGCGGTCAGAATCTTTTCCTCATAATAACGCAGGAACAGCGGGTCCATCTTCATGATCTCAGGGGCCATCTCGCCTAAGCGTTGTTTATGATAAGCGGTCTGGACCATATGCGAGAGCACATCACGGACTAACTTAGTCACCGCGTAAACCTTACTGTGCGAAAAGACATTGATCTCTACCAGCGCGTCCATCAAGTCTTCCAATTGCACACCGATCTTGGCGGCGTCTTCAGCGTATTTGGAGATCTCTTTGCGGCGGTTGAGGATTAACGGCCCGACTATAATAAACGCGATCGGCCGTTCCGCGGCCACAATCAGCGGAATCACAAACAGATCCACGCCTAAAGAACACTTGACGTTAGACTTGTCTTTGATCTCAGAAAAGACCTCAGGGTCATTTTGTAAGACACAGCTGCCGCAGAAATCGGGATAGGCGGGATTATTAGGGGAAATTCTACTGCAGAGTTGATTGGGCCGGCTGACCCGTGAGATTAATTCGCCTCGGGGAGAGACTGTCCTTAAAGTGACTTCCAGGACTTCAGAGAATAAGTCCTGAATCCTTTGCCATTCTTCAAGATTGATCAGATTTGTGAGGCTCAAATCCTTGTGGAACATGGAAAGCAAATCCTTAGAAAGATAAAATTATTTCTCTGAAGAATAATTGATATTATATTTGCGCAGCTTATTGTAGAGAGTTGTCCGATTCACCCCCAGCTTTTTGGCCGCCTGTTTCTTGTTCCAGCCCGCCTCTTTGAGCACCTTGAGGATATAAATCTTCTCCGGCTCCTTAAGCGCGTCTTTGAGCGAGGCGATTCCCCGCGGGATATTTTCGCCTAGCCCTGGACTGGAAACAATATCCCCGTTTAAAAGAATTTCCGGAAGATCGTCCCTGGTCACGATACCGTCAGTATCTAAAATCACAGCCCGTTCAATAATATTTTCCAACTCTCTAATGTTTCCCGGCCAGTTGTAATTCGTTAAAATATTTAAAGTATCCTGGGAGATACCTCTAATCTTTTTGAAATTATCTTTGGCAAAGACCTTAATAAAGTGCTCCACCAAAGCCGGCACATCTTCCCGGCGCTCACGCAGCGGGGGGATGTTAATCGAAATTACATTCAGCCGGTAATATAAATCTTCGCGGAAGCGCTTCTCGGCTACGGCCTTCTCCAGGTCATGATTGGTAGCCACAATAATCCGCACATCGACCTTAATCGTACGGTGGTCGCCTAAGCGCTCAAACTCTTTATGCTGTAAGACACGTAACAGCTTAACTTGCAGGTCTAAACAAAGGGCATCGATGTCATCCAGAAGGATAGTCCCGCCGTGGGCTAACTCGAATCGCCCTTTGCGGTCATTGATCGCGTCGGTAAATGAGCCCTTAGTGTGGCCGAATAACTCACTCTCGACAATCCCCCGGGAAAGCGCCCCGCAGGCTATCTCGATAAAGGGCTGGTCTTTTCTTTTCTTATCGGCCTGGTGGATCGCCCGGGCCACCATTCTCTTTCCGGTGCCGCTTTCTCCGCGCAAAAGCACGGTGGTCTTGGTCTCGGAGATCCGCTCAATCATCGAATAGATAGTGTTCAGCTGGCCGTTGCGGCCGACCAAACCATGGAAGGTCTCATCTTTTTGGGTGAACTTCTTGATCGCGGCCGGCCTAATATCGGCAGTTGCGTTGTGGTTTAAAGCCCGCTCGATGGCGGATAAGATTTTGTGGTCTTCTACCGGCCGGACTAAATAATCAAAGGCGCCCATCCTGATACTTTCTACGGCCGATTCAATATTACCGTAAGAGGTAAACATGATTACCTGGGCCGGATAGGCCTTATCCTTAATTGTTTTTAACAATCTAAAACCATCCTCACCGTTAACTCCGGTAAAGATAATCTGGAATAACTCTTGTTCTAAAAATGTCAGGGATTCTTCTACGGAATTGGCCAGCTCAACTTTGTAACCATAGCGGGAAAGTAACTCATAAAGGGATTTCTGGGTCAGGCTATCGCTATCAACTACCAACAGGCGGGACTTACTCATTGATTCACTCCTACTTCCCCCTCTAAATGATTGATTTCTTCTTCGATCTTCCTCACGCAATTATCCAGCCTTTTCAAGAGAAACGAGGTCTTCCTAACTCCTTTCTTGGACTCAAGCAGGAATTGTCTGCTTTGGGAATTTTCCTCTAGGCTTTGCAGGGCTAGATTGATGAAACGATTGATAGCGTCAAGCGGACTGTAGAGTTCGTTAATGATATTTTCGGAGACTTTACCGATTGAGGCTATCTTATTGGGTTGACTGGAATGGTTTTTCTTGAGGTTTGGCCGTCCAGTGCGACTACTCTTAGCGTTGAGGTTAGATTTTGATTTTAACATATTCATAGGGGTTTGGCAAGTAAAATTTTAAAATTTTTTCAACACCATTACTGTTGATTTTCTTGCACAGTAAGGGCCTCAATTCTCCCGTCGAGAAACTCAATCACCTTTTCGTTATCTGTCTTAACCTTAATGTTTTCATATAGTTGCAACGCCTTCTCGGGCTTATTTAATTTCTTTATAAAGATTGCCTCAATACTCGGGATTTGTTGGACAAAAACCCGCAATTTTGGGTATTCACTGATGATTTTTTCCAACACTACCCCCGCATGCTCGTACTGCTCAAGAATCAGGTAGGCCCGCATCAAAAGATTAATCGCGGCGTAACCCACAGCCTGACCTTTATTATCCTTCTCCAGCTTGGTATAAAAACTAACCGCCTCCTGATAGGCAGCAGTGGCAAACTCATCTTTTCCCTTGGTGGAATAGTATTCGCCTATATATAAAGGAATACCCAGGCCCAAAAATGTCTTGGTG
Organism: Candidatus Omnitrophota bacterium; assembly: GCA_042571705.1. Classification (GTDB taxonomy): domain Bacteria; phylum Omnitrophota; class Gorgyraeia; order JAFGHF01; family JAFGHF01; genus JBHPFV01. The sequence continues at coordinate 6,491 of JBHPFV010000034.1, read as the reverse complement.
TACTGATTACGCAACACTCGATATTCCTTGAGCGCCTGCGGCCACTGGTCCTGCTGTTCATAAGCTACGCCCTTGAGGAACTGGACCCGGCTGGCAAAGGACCGATCCTGGCCGTATTTCTCCAGTGTCCCTTCCGCGGCACTAATTGCCTGTTCATATTTTTTATTGCCCAGGTAAAATTCCACTAAAGAAAGATGGGCTTGTTTTGCGGTCTTAGTATTAGGATAGCGCTCTAATACTTTTTTTAGTTTATTTTCTACCTTAGCTACCATAAACGGCGGGGCCACATCAGGATTAACCGTAATTTCCTGGTTAATCTTCATGGCCTGATAGAATACCTTTTCCGCGGCATATTCAGCGCCTGAGGTAATCAAGGATAAAACCCCGGCCACCACCAGCAAGATCGCGATTAGTATCAAAACTGTATTTTTCAACTTTTTTCCTTATCCAGTAAAAAATTGGCCGCGCAAACAACTATAAAACACTCCACCAATACGGTCAAAACAATCCCAAATCCTTCGATGAATAAATTCATCTCCGGGAAGGTCTGATCCATAATTTTTGGCGCCCCGGTCTTCAACAACGCTACCGGCAGATAAATCATCAACGGCAAAAATATCAAAGAAAACACGCTCCGAAAGTTCTTCAGCCCCAAAATAATGCTTTGTCCCAAGGCCTTAATAAACATCTTTTTCCTGATTACTATAATCGGCACAGTCAAAATCAGGAATGTCTGCAGCAGTAGATTAGTCAAAAAGATGAACACAGTTGAAAGAAAGGGAATGATTTTAACAAAGCCCTGGGGTAGGTATTTTATCAACAGCTTAACCGCCTTGGTAAAGACAATTCCATCTGCTCGCTTTAATATAACAACAAGAATAATCACAACCAGGCCATAAGTAAACAATGACAGATAGCGCTTCAAGGCATTTTTGATTAAGGCCTTAGCCTTCAGCGGCAGGCGCTCTCTAACATTCTTAACCATGCCAATAGAGATTGCCGTCAGCAGCACGCCCACCAAGATGTAAATTGCAACCTGGGCGTAATAGAATAGCTTAGGCATAGCCAAAAAGTTAGACGGATAGTGATTAAACGGCTCACCGAACATTTTACGGATTACCGGACTAAAAAGGTAGGCCAAAGGCTTACGCGGCGCGAAATAGATAATCTCCAGCGCCAGCGCTTCCAGAAAAGCAATAATCAGGAAGGGCAAAATAACAACCGGATTAGTTCTTAATAAATTAAATGAATCTGCCCAGGTTTTTCTAACACTGTATTTCATAAGTAACACCCATTATACCAAAAACTTTTTAAAAGTAAATAAAAAAGAGGGACAACTCCTGCAGGACTTGTCCCTCTCCAAAAGTATATCCCCCTATGCGCACAATCTTCTTTTCCCTTTCACAATTCTTTTCTAATTTTTACGCGGCCAAAGAGACCAGCTAAACCCACACCCAGAAGAAACGTACTAGCCGGCTCCGGAGTAACTACCTCAGCTTGAATATTAAGGCCATCAAAACGAAATTCTCTTTTTGTTTTATCCTTAGGATGTGTATTCTTAATCAACACGGTAAAGGTGGAATCAGTTTGTAAATCGTTAAGATTTACCCCCAGCGCCCCTAAATCAAAAAAGGTGTTGTCAAGAGCACTTGGTTTAAATTTAACTCCGCCTTTCTTTTTGGGAACATAAGCGCTGCCTTGGGGCACATTTTGTAACGGACCAATTGATATCCCCTGAACAACCACATCGCTGGCATCGTTGTCATTAACCTTTTTCGCATCCACAAATAACGAAGCCCAGGTCACAGATCCGGGAACACTGCCAAAAACTGACGCTGTATCTAAGGTCAAAGAATAGATACTGCTAGCGCCCCCGCCTCCATGAAGGAGGTAACCATCAGTATCAGCGTTAAAGAAAGCGGTAGAAGGTAGGCTATTGGTGCCATCACTATAGACATCAACCCCAAAGTTGACAATCTTAGCATCGGCTGAATTCGCCACTCCTAATATAAGGAGTCCCATGAAGCTTAGAATCAGACAAATCTTTTTCATTAATATATTCTATAATATAAATTATAATTGCGGTGGAAGAACACAACACTCAGACTCTGGGCATTGTGCTCTCCCCACATAAGCATGCTTACAAGGTTCAAGCACAGCCCTTTACCTTATACAAAAAGGTTACCGGGCTATACTTTAAACCTCTTTCTTGCTTTTCCTCCAGCAAGTCCAACTAGGCCAATGCCTAATAGAAGCATACTGGTCGGTTCTGGAACAGGGTAAACATTGGCTAACTCAAAGACGATATCATTATAGTCTTGATCGTCTTTGTCTTCCCAACCGATTACATGGTTGCCGATGACATTGCTTCCAAAACCGCCACTGGTGCCGATAATTTCCCAGGTCACCATCCGGTCTAATCCTGCTGCTTGCTTAGAAAAAGCAACGTTCTCACTAGGCACTGAGCTCCATTTAGGTGGGTCTAAGGCACCGTTAGGATCGTCATAGAACTTAAACACAGCTCCTGATTGAGCTGACGTAAAAGTTACAGCTGTACCCAGGCCAGTTCCATCGATAGTGAAGATTAGGTGAGGACCAGCATACAAAGTTTGGGTGTTAGTAGCGTGCTTCGCTATCGCCTCCGCAGTTGAACTACCTGGATTCTGCCAAATCTGATCGACAACGTCATCGATGCGCTTTAAGTTTGCCAATCCATAGAGGGAATCCAAAATCCCTCCTCCAGCGATTAAGCTGGTTTCACTGCCGTCGCCACCACCTAAAGGATTTACCCAAGTAAGTAGCGCGAAAGCCGGAGTAGGAGCAACTGTCAAGGTAAACAACATCAACCCTGTTGCTAACATTATTCCTAACTTCTTCATTTATTCACCTCCTCCCATCATGAATTTTATTTTTCATTAATTGCGTGCCCGTGGCTAATTTTCTTAAGCGTTAACTTCGTTTTCTTCTAATGCCAAATAAACCCAACAAGCTCATTCCTAACAAACTCATCGTAGCCGGCTCAGGGACAACTCCTTCGCCAATCTTAAAATAGGCATCGTCAAAGAAGGCATTAACATATGTGCCTGAATATAAATCACCTACTACCGCCACTTCGATAGTCCTTGTCCCAACAGGTATAGGGTCAATATTGGATTCGAAGGCCCAAGTCGATGAACTAAGTGAGCCCGAAGCGCCAGAATCTATCTCTGTAGCCGTAGCGTCAAAAAAGATTATTTCACCTTCAGCTAGATCGGAAGCTTCCGTTTGATACCAGAACCCAACACTATAAAGTGCGCTGCCGGCATCAATCATAGCGGCATAAGCTGAGACATCAACATTCTGCATTAAGTCCGCAATGGCTGCGGGAGCCCCGGCACCGGAGAAAAAGTAATCACCACTATGAGGATACACAGTACCTGAACTCTGAGCCTGAGATGCAGTGACATACATTGGGCCCACGACAGTCCACGGTGAAAGTACTCCTGTCTCTGCCCCAGGATTACCCAATAAATTAGCTGACCAGATAATAGCATAACAATTAGAACTACCACTTACAACTAATCCCAAAATTGCTAAAACCAAAAAAATCCTTTTTAAAGCCACCTGCCCCTCCTTATTAAATATTTTTCTTTCTTCTTTTCGCCATTAATCCCAATAAACCAATTCCCAATAAAGACAGACTGGCTGGCTCAGGAATAATATCCTCTGCATCAAATAAGGCATAACTATCCTGGTCCCCGTCTTCAAAATTAGCTACCCGGTATTCCAGCGTATAGGTGCCATTTGCCGGCGCAATCCATTGCCAATAGGTCCAGGGTGTATCTACATAATCACCATCAGCAATAACGCTGGCTGACCAGGGAGTAGCGATTACTCCACCAGCTGAATTTAAAATATTTACCGCGGCATCATCATCAAATGGATCATAATCGCCAGCATCAAAAGCCGCCCAACCGTCAATATCGTCACCTTGAGTAATAGTAAAGGCCTGGGTTAAGGTTGTATATGAACCTGGGCCATCAGTCTTAATTTCAGCAAAATAGCGACCAAATACCGGGCCATAGGTTGTCGTCGTACCTGCATGCGTGGTAACAACAGCTGCTGAGCCCCCTGAAGGGACAGTTGCCGTCCAACCGGTAAAATCACCGGTCTCAAAACCGGGGTTAGACAACAACGCATAAGCATTATGATTTACACCTATAATTATTACTGCCAACGCTAATACTAACAGTTTCTTCATTACTTTAACCCCTTCTTTTTTTTCTTGCGCCAAATAATCCTAATAAACCAATTGCCAATAAAGACAAACTAGCCGGCTCAGGCACTTCTTCACAAATATCACCTTCATATTCAGAATAGGCCTCAGCCTCATTCTCTACCCAGGCGTAAAACTCACCATAATCACCTTGCTCAAAATCCAGCGAAACAGTCAAAGTCCCGCCAATTAAATCATCAAGGTCGATATTATCAAAATCAAGCTGACCGAGATTAAGTTCATCCCAATCATCACCATTAGAAACCTCATTCTCTAACTCGGCAAAATCTTCATCCGAATCCCCGTTCCCATAGTTATAAAACTCTAAGTAAGCCATTGACCAGGCGTAAGCATCTTCACTTAAATAATCTGTGGCTAACACCTGGGCCAGATAATAATCGATCGAGAGTTCTAACGTCCCGGTTTCTAAGGCTTGGAAATAACCTCCCCGCTCTGCTAAGGCCCCGGCAAAGGCCCATTGGTTATTCACTCCATCAGCTGTCGCCATTGTCCCTTCAGCTACCATAGTCGCGTCAGTTACTGCCATGGCCTCGGCATAAGTAAGACCGACATAGGCAAAGGTATCTCCCCAGCTATCTACCTCGTCTTCATCATCATCATCATCAAAATCATCCCAGGCCTCGGCGGCACTGTAACTTCCCTGAGCCAAACCTTCTATCTCTATGCCCGAGTAAGCAAAAGAAGTCCAGTCTAAATATGCCCCACTCATTGAACTAGCCAAAGCATAGGCGTTGCCAGCACCCAACATTACGGTTAAACTAAAACAACATGCAATAACTAACACAGTTTTCTTTCTCATGCTAACCACTTTTTTTTAACCCCAAAACCCAATAGACCTAATCCCAATAAACACAAACTAGCCGGTTCGGGCACAGCAGGGACGCTAGTAACTTCAAAAGTAACTCCGTCATTGTAAAAGTGGCAATCGGGATCAAAACCGAACCCAAACCTATTATCTGAGGCATATGAATTCAAGGTCAGCAGTTGCTCTTGCGTAAAATCATAGCTCCAATTTTCGGCTGGGCCGGGCTTACCATTTAGATCTTCAAATGTGGTAACCAACAAGCCTTCTCCAGCAAATGCGTCTCCGGTTGCAATATTATTGTCGTCATTACCAACCACTAAACCCTCAAAATCAGTATCCAATAAATGCACATATAGAATATTTGCGTTCTGATCCCAATTGTTGATATTCTCTATGGCCAAAGTCGCGCTGCTAATTTCCTCACCTAGTGGAATCGAACTGAATATCCCCCACGTGTAATATTTCCAATGATCCAAATCATCTATGTCAATATCAGATGGTGCAAATGTTCCACTATAGGCACACATTCCCTTAGCGGGAAGCATAATCGTGAAAATGGCCAATAAACTTAAAAGCATAACTTTCTTTTGCATTTTTATCTCGCTCCTTGTCCGCGCGCGACTACTAATATAGTACGCAACAGAATTCTTAAATCTACCATCAGACACATCTTGCGGATATATAACAGGTCATACTTAATCTTTTTCTTCACATCTTGAATAGTCTCATCATATTTATGCCAGACCTGGGCTAATCCGGTAATGCCCGGCTTGACTTTCAAGCGCTGAAGATAATCAGGGATCTGCCCTTCAAGCTGTTTGACAAAAATTGGCCTTTCCGGCCGCGGACCAACTATACTCATCTCGCCCCTAAGCACATTAACTAACTGCGGCAACTCATCAACATGTGACTTTCTGATAAGCTGGCCAAACTTGATTAACCGGGGGTCGTTTTCCCGCGCCCACATCGGCCCGGTATACTTCTCGGCATTGACTTTCATTGTGCGTAGCTTGTATATATTAAACGGGGTTCCCCCTCGCCCTACTCTTTCCTGCTTAAAAAATACCGGTCCCGGAGAAACTATCTTGATTAAAACGGCAGTAACAGCGACAATCGGCGCGGCAACTACAATAGCAACAGAACTAACCGCGACATCAAAACAGCGTTTAAATTGCTCAAACCGCCGGCGCGCGAAACGGACCAAGAAACCAAAAAACCCTCCGGTAGAAATTAAGGCCAAACTGGCCGGTTCAGGAGTGGTAATATATCCTCCATTCTCCTGATCGGCATAAGTCATTAATACTACGCCAAACAAGACAATAAAAACAGCCAAGGCAATGATTTGATAGCGATATTTAATTTTTTCCATACCTACTATATAAGCAACTAACGTGCCAAACTACATTATAA
>JBHPFV010000033.1:0-20564 GCA_042571705.1 Candidatus Omnitrophota bacterium | reverse complement strand
ATCTTAAGCAAGTTTTACGGTTGCGGTTCTCCGATCCCGCCGCTTTTAGCGGGACGCCGGGTCTTAGATTTAGGCTGCGGCAGCGGCAGGGATACCTATACCATTGCCAAGCTGGTCGGTGAGCAAGGCGCGGTAATCGGTGTGGATATGACCGATGAGCAATTAGCGGTGGCCAATCAACACCTGGATTATCAAATGGAAAGATTTGGTTTTTCTAGAGCTAACGTGGAATTTAAGAAAGGTTATATCGAGAATCTCCAGGAGATCGGGATCGAGGATAATTCCCTAGACGTAGTTGTTTCCAACTGCGTGATTAATCTTTCGCCTGATAAGCCGCGAGTGTTTGCTGAGATCTTCCGGGTCTTAAAACCGGGAGGGGAATTGTATTTTTCCGATATTTTTACCGGAAGACGGATCAGCGAAGAAGTAAAGTCCGACCCGGTTCTTTACGGCGAATGTTTAGGCGGGGCGCTTTATATCGAGGATTTCCGCAGGATCTTACGCCAGGTAGGTTGTTTAGACTATCGCGTAGTCGCCAAAAGAAGAATTAGCCTGGACAACCCGGAAATTGAGGCTAAGGCCGGGATGATTGACTTTTATTCGATGACTATACGGGCGTTTAAATTAGATAATCTGGAAGATATTTGTGAGGATTACGGCCAGCTGGCTAAATATTTAGGTAACATCCCTAACCATCCGCACCAGTTTGCTCTGGACGCGGAGCACCTGTTTATTGCCCAGAAGCCGGTGTTAGTTTGTGGAAACACCGCGGCGATGCTGAAGAGTTCGCGCTACGCTGAGAGTTTTGAAATTATCGGTGAGGCCCAGACTCATTTCGGACCGTTTAATTGCGCGCCCACGGCAACTAAGGCCGAGAGTGAAGGCGTCTCCCCCGGAGGCGGTTGTTGCTAAATAAGGAGTGAGGCCATGAAATACGATTATGATGTGGTAGTTTTAGGCGGCGGTGCCGCCGGTCTGGTCGCGGCTACCGGCTGCGCCGGTTTGGGCGCCAAAACCGCTTTAATTGAAAAGAAACAATTGGGCGGTGATTGCACCTGGTATGGTTGTGTGCCTTCTAAGGCCTTGCTTAAATCAGCGCTGAGTTTTTCCCAAGCCAAGCGGCTGGAGAAGTTCGGCATTGCCACAAAAGGCCTGGCTGAGCTTGATCCGACTCGGGTAATGAAACATGTCCGGGAAATGATTGATAAGATCAGCAAGCATCATCCCGCGGAAGTGTTCGAGAAAAGAGGGATCAAGGTCCTGTTCGGCAGCCCTAAGTTTGTGGATAACAAAACCCTGGAATTAAACGGAAAGCCAATCAGGGCCAAGAGGTTTATTATCTGCACCGGTTCCCACCCTTTAGTGCCGCCAATTCAGGGATTAAAAAATATTGATTACCTGACTAACGAAACAGTGTTTGATTTAGAGGTTTTACCCAAATCGCTGGCTGTTTTAGGCGGCGGACCGATTGGCGTAGAGCTGGCTCAGGCCTTTGCCAAACTGGGCGTTGAGGTATTTATTATCGAGATGGCTGAGCGGATCCTGTTTCGCGAAGATCAGGAAGTAGCTGAGGCCTTGGCCGGGATATTAGAAAAAGACGGTATCGAGATATATACCGGTAAAAAGGCGGTTAAATTCGCTCAAGAAGAAGGTTACGTGACGATTACCTTGGAAGATAAAGATGAAAGTCAGTCCCTGGTAGAAGCCGAGAAAGTCTTGGTAGCCGTAGGCCGGGCCCCCAACCTTGATGGTCTGTGGCTGGATCAGGCCGGCGTCAAATATACTAAGCAAGGCATCGCAGTCGATGCTACACTAAAGACAACAAAAGCCAATATCTATGCCTGCGGGGATGTGGTCGGGCCTTATCAGTTCAGCCATATGGCCGAATATCAGGCTATTATCGCTGTGCAAAACGCGCTGATCCCGTTTAAAAGAAAAGTTGATTATTCGGTTGTGCCCTGGTGCACCTTTACCGAGCCGGAATTGGCTCACCTGGGCCTAACCGAGGAAGAGGCCTCAGGCCAAAATAGACAAATAAAGATTTATCGCGCCAAATACAGCGAAAACGACCGGGCGGTTACTGACCTTGATGAGCGGGGCCTGGCGAAAGTCATCTGCGATAAAAAAGGACAAATTTTAGGCGCGCACATCCTGGGGGCCAACGCCGGTGAATTTATTCATGAATATGTCCTGGCCAAGTCGGCCAAGTTAAGCATTGCGAAAATTAGCTCGGCTATCCATATCTATCCCACCTTAGCCCAAGTGGCTAAAAGAGCGGCTGACCAATATTACATGGAAATCTTAAATTCCAAATCAACCAAGATGTTTTCTAGAATTATGTTAAAGTTACTTAAGTAGGCGGTGCCGTTGCAAAATAAAATCTCGAAGTTAATCTTAAAATTACTGTTAGGCCTGGCTGTGGTCTTAGGGGTCTGGTGGTTAGTCAGGTGTCAATGCGTGAGCTTATCGGCCTTAACCCCGTCGGCGCTCAAGGGTTATATTCAGTCGTTTGGTAAATTTGCCTCGCTGATCTATATTATTGCCTATGCCTTAAATACCATCTCGATAGTTCCGCCGATCGCGCCGCTTTCACTGACCGCAGGCCTGGCCTTTGGCGCGATTTGGGGCGCGGTCTATTTGATGATTGCCGCGATGATTGGCACTAGCGCCACCTTCTTCATTTCACGGTTCTTTGGCCGGGCCCTGGTGGATAGAATATTTAAAGGAAAATTTAAGAATTTGGATGAAAAGCTGGAAAAGAATGGTTTTTTGACCATTTTGTTCTTTCGGGTAGTACCTTTGGTGCCTTACGAGGTGCTTAATTATGCCGGCGGGCTTTCTAAAATCAGGTTTCGCGATTACTTTTTTGCCACCTTGTTAGGATTAATTCCGGGCGTAGTGGTGGCGGCCTTCTTTGGCGGTAGCCTGGGAGAAATCAACAGCGTTAGAGATATCTTGACCCCGCGGTTTTTAACCGCAATCGGCTTGATGGCCTTAATCCTGGCCGTCCCGGCAATTTACCAAATAATTAAAAGGAGAAGAAATGGCTAAGACTACGGTTGAGCAGTTAGGTGAGTTTGGGCAAAGTGTTTGGCTGGACAATATTAACCGCGCGATGCTGACCACGGGCAAGCTCAAGCAGGCCATTGGGGTGGGTTTAAGAGGGATGACTTCTAATCCCACAATCTTTGAGCAGGCGCTGGGCGCGGGAAGTGATTATGACCGGCAGATTCAGGAATTGATCGCGGCCGGAAAATCCACATTTGAAATATATGATGCTTTAACAGTCCAGGACATCCAGGATGCCGCCGATATATTCTTACCGGTCTATCAGCAAACCCAGGGCTTAGACGGTTATGTCAGCCTGGAGGTCAATCCGCTTTTGGCCTACGAGGAGGATCAGACCATCAAAGAAGCACAGCGCCTGTTTACGAAAGTTAACCGGCCTAATGTAATGTTTAAGATACCCGCTACCGATGAGGGCATTGAGGCTACAGAAGAATTGCTGGCTGAGGGGATTAACCTCAATGTTACGCTGATCTTTTCATTAGCGCAGTATAAAAAGGTTGCCGCTGCTTATTTACGCGGTCTAAAACGCTTACTGCAAACCGGGGCTGATCTGAGCAAACTGCGTTCAGTGGCCAGTGTGTTTGTGAGTAGAATCGATAACGTGGTCGATAAGCAATTAGCCGGGAAAGACCCGCCAGGCTCGATTAGTTTATTAGGCCAGGCCGCGGTAGCGAACATGAATATAATCTATAGAGAGTTTGTAAGCATTTTCTCCAGCGATGAATTTAGGCAACTGGCTAATCAGGGAGCTAATCTGCAAAGAGTGCTTTGGGCCTCAACCAGCACTAAAAACCCCGCGTATAGTGACATCAAATATGCTACTGAGTTAATTGCTAAGGATACTGTCAACACCTTGCCCGATCAAACCTTGGCCGCCTTTTTAGACCACGGTCAGGTGGCCACGGCCTTGACCGCTGATGCCAGCGCAGCCGATCAGGCCATTGTCCAGCTCAGCAATATCGGAATCGATGTTAATGCCGTCTGCGCTCAATTACTCAAGGACGGAGTCGCAGCCTTTGAGAAATCGTTTCAGTCGCTGCTGGATTCTCTTAGCAAAAAAGAAAAGGTGTTGTGCAAATAATATATAAGAATATTGCCGATACGAATTTTTAAAAAAAGCTTGACATCAATTTTGAATGTGCTATAATTACTAGCATTCCTACTGAATTACTAGGGAATATGCAACTCAAGTGAGAGGCGAAGGTTATGTTAAGGATTTCCAGTAAAGGTCGTTACGCATCGAGATTGATGCTTGATTTGGCATTGCAGTATGGCCGGGGCCCAATCTTTCTAAAAAACATTGCTGAGCGCCAGGAGCTTTCCGAGAAGTATTTGAGTCAGCTGGTTGTGCCGCTGAAAGTAGCCGGATTGATTAACTCAAGCCGCGGCGCTCATGGAGGCTATAGCTTGGCCCAGCCACCGAAAAAAGTAACCTTGGCCGCAATCGTCCTGGCGGTCGAGGGTAAGCTGGAAGTTGTGGAATGTGTAGGTTCGCGTAAAGTTTGTGATCGTGTAGATGCCTGTATTGTCCGCGATATTTGGAGTGAAGTCAGCGGAAAAATCATAACCGCGCTGGAGTCTTTTACCTTGCAGGATATGGTCGAGCGGCACAGGAAGAAAGTAGAGCAGTATCCGTTAAGTTATGCTATTTAAAGGAAAGGAGAAGTGAATGGAGAAGAAGTTTGCTCAGGTGGGGGAAAGCCAAATTACCAGCGCTATTGTCAAAGACTTTTCTAAAAAGCTGCTGGATCATGTAAAAAGTGATTGCATCATTGTCGGTGGCGGACCCAGCGGCCTGGTCGCGGGCAGAGAATTAGCCCAAAAAGGGTATAAAGTGCTGATTATCGAGGCCAATAATTATTTAGGCGGCGGTTTTTGGGTTGGCGGTTATCTGATGAACGGAGTTACATTTAGAGAACCGGCTAATCAGGTGCTCGATGAATTAAGTATTCCTTATAAGAAAGTGGAACAAGGTTTATTTTTAGCTGATGGCCCGCATGCCTGCTCCAGACTGATCACGGCTGCCTGTGAGGCTGGAGTCACGGTTCTGAATATGACCAAATGTGATGATGTGGTCCTGAGGGATAGAAACCGCGTAGGTGGTGTAGTGATCAACTGGACTGCGGTTTCGTCTTTGCCCAGAGCGATTAGCTGTTTAGATCCGATTGCCCTGGAAGCGACCGTGGTTATTGACGCCAGCGGCCATGACGCTTGCGTAGTTAACGCGCTGGCCAAAAGGAATTTAACTAAGATCAAAGGCTGCGGCGCGATGTGGGTGGAAAAATCGGAAGACGCGCTGGTGGAGAAGACCGGACAGGTTTATCCCGGATTAATCGCTACCGGCATGGCCGTATCCACTGTTTTCGGGATCCCCAGAATGGGTCCGACCTTTGGCGGAATGCTGGTTTCCGGAAAGAAAGCCGCCGCGGAAGCGGAAAAATTACTTGCTACAGGCAATGCTACTACTGAGCCTGCGTTCAGTGAAGTTACAGAAGAAATGATGACTTAACAAGGGACGAAAGAGGCCTAGGCCCCTCGTCCCGGACGGGATGAGGGGCCTTTCTATTATGAAAGCATTAGCGTTACTTTCAGGTGGTTTAGATAGCACTTTAGCGATAAAAGTTATCCTCGACCAAGGCATTGAGGTCGAGGCGGTTAATTTCTTTACTCCGTTTTGCCGCTGTAACAGTAAAAGCGGTTGCGCTGGAGGCCAGGCCAAAAAGGTGGCCGAGAGATTCGGAGTCAAATTTAAAATGTTCCATGTTGGGGTTGAGTATTTTCCGATTCTTAAAAACCCTAAACATGGTTTTGGAAAAAATATTAATCCTTGTATTGATTGCCGGATCATGATGCATAAAAAGGCCAAAACTTATATGCGCGAAATCGGGGCCGCGTTTATTATTAACGGAGAGGTATTAGGACAGCGCCCGATGTCACAACACCGCGCGGCAATGACAATAACAGAAAGAGAATCTGAGCTGAGCGGATTAGTCTTGCGCCCTTTATCGGCAAAACTGCTGCCTATAACTATTCCGGAGAAAGAGGGCTGGGTCGACCGCGAACGGTTATTGGAAATTAGCGGCCGCTCGCGTAAACCGCAGATGGCTATGGCCGAAGAGCATGAAATAGGAGATTACCCTTGCTCGGCCGGCGGTTGTTTACTGACCGATCCGGGATTCAGCCGCAGGATGAAAGACCTCCTGGGACATGAGGAGCTTTCCTTAAATGCTATTGAGCTGCTCAAAGTAGGCCGGCATTTTCGGCTTAACTCCGGCTGTAAGCTGGTAGTCGGCAGAGACCAGCAAGAAAATGAAAAGTTATTACAGTTGATTAGGCCGGATGACCTCTGCTTTATGCCTGAACAAATTAATGGTCCGGTAGCAGTGGGCCGGGGAATTTTTGAAGATAACGCGGTAACCAAAGCCGCTCAAATAGTGGCCAGATATAGCGACAGCTTGAAGGCGGATCAAGTGAAGGTCAGGGTAGAAAATGCAACTCTAAAAAAAATAGATCTGATTACAGTGGATAATAATATAAAGGAAAGTCAATTAGATAATCTCAGAATTTAAAATAAGAGAAAGGTGACTAATCATGACTAAAATAGCCGATAATATAACTAAACTAATTGGCAACACCCCGTTGGTCCGCTTAAACAAGGTAGATTTCGGGTTAAAGGCGCAATTGGTAGCAAAGCTTGAATCATTTAATCCTCTTTCCAGTGTCAAGGATAGGATTGGCGCGGCGATGATTGAAGATGCCGAACAAAAAGGGCTGCTTAAGGAAGGCGATACCGTGATTGAGCCAACCAGCGGAAACACCGGCATCGGCCTGGCTTTTGTTTGCGCGGCCAAAGGATATAAATTAATCCTGACTATGCCGGATACAATGTCTATCGAACGCCGGGAACTATTAGCTCTGCTGGGCGCTAAACTTATACTAACACCGGGGAAGGAAGGTATGGTTGGCGCAGTAAAAGAGGCCGAGAAACTTTTAGCGGATAGCCCACATTCATTTATGCCGCAGCAGTTCAAGAACCCGGCCAATCCCAGGATTCACAGGGAAACCACAGCTGAAGAAATCTGGCGGGATACTGACGGTAAAGTAGATATTGTAGTGGCCGGTGTGGGTACAGGCGGAACTATTACCGGAATAGCCGAGGCGCTTAAGGACAAAAAGCCGGAATTTCGGGCGATTGCTGTGGAACCGGCAGATTCTCCGGTTTTATCGGGAGGCAAACCCGGCCCGCACAAGATTCAGGGGATTGGCGCCGGATTTGTGCCCGATGTATTAAGAGCAGAGTTAATTGACGAAATTGTTCAGGTCAGTAATGATGATGCCGGAGAGACTGCCCGCCTACTAGCTCGTGAGGAAGGAATATTGGTTGGGATTTCTTCCGGCGCCGCAACTTGGGCGGCAATAGAAGTAGCCAAAAGAAAAGAGAATCAAGGCAAGCTTGTGGTAGTGGTTTTGCCTGATACAGGAGAGCGCTATTTGACTACCTGGTTGTTTAAACAACAGTAGATTGCAACAGGATTGCCGGAGGTGAGTAAAATGTTATGTTCGATGTCGGGCCCTGCGCAAGGGCAGCTTAATAAGGATAAATGTAAACTAATAATAAAGATATATTATAATCAACAAGGAGAAAAACTATGGCTCAAAAAACAATCAATGAAATCAATGAAAAGATAAAACAAGGCCAGGCCGTGGTGGTCACGGCCGAGGAGATAATTGATATAGTCGACAAAAAGGGTACAGCTACCGCGGCAAAGGAAGTAGATGTGGTTACTACCGGTACTTTCGGCCCGATGTGTTCATCAGGCGCGTACTTTAATGTCGGGCATGTCAAACCGAAAATAAAAATCGGCGGTGGCACGGCCTATTTAAATGACGTGCCGGCCTATGGCGGGTTTGCGGCCGTGGATATTTATCTGGGCGCGACTGCCCTGCCCGATGATGATCCCCGAAATAGCGTCTATCCCGGCGCGTTCAAATATGGCGGCGCGCAAGTGATTGAGGATCTGGTCTCCGGAAAAGACGTAAGATTAAAGGCTACTGCCTACGGAACCGATTGTTACCCGCGCAAAGAATTAGAAACCGCGATTAACATCAAGGACCTTAATGAGGCGGTGCTGTTTAATCCGCGCAATGTCTACCAGAACTACAATGTGGCGGTGAACCCTTCGGACAAGATTATCTACACCTACATGGGTACGCTTAAGCCCCATTTAGCCAATGCCAATTATTGCAGCGCCGGACAGCTTTCGCCGCTTTTAAACGACCCCTATTATCGAACTATCGGCATCGGCACCAAGATTTTCTTAGGCGGAGGCGAGGGTTATGTAGTCTGGCAGGGCACCCAACATAATCCCGGAGTCAAACGCAAAGATAACGGCGTGCCGCAGGCACCGGCCGGGACGCTGGCGGTAATTGGTGATTTAAAACAGATGTCCGCGCAATGGCTGCGGGGCACAAGCATGGTTGGTTATGGGGTTACGCTTTCGGTGGGCGTGGGCATTCCCATTCCTATTCTCAATGAGGAAATCTGCCGCTATACGGCCGTAAAAGATGAAGAGATCTGGACCCAGATTGTAGACTACAGCCAGGCCTATCCCCAAGGAGTAAAGGGTAGCTTAGGGGAAGTCAACTACGCCCAGATTAAAAGCGGCAAGATTACCGTCCAGGGCAAGCAGGTGCCTACGGGAGGGCTTTCCAGCTACACTAAGGCAGTTAAGATTGCCAATACTTTGAAAGAATGGATTGAAAAAGGCGATTTCCTGCTTAGTCAACCCGTAGCTGGCCTTCCCGAAGCAGAAAGCGGCTACAGCTTCCGGCCGCTTAAAGAACGACCGGTTAAATAGTGAACTGAACGTTATCTGACCACTTGGTTATTTAAGTGTGATATAATCTAGGCAACTGCGAACACAACGAATCTAGAGGGAGGATCTGTTGAAGAAGAAGATTATTCTTCTCTTAGCTTTGGTGTTACTGAGCTGCCCTGATTTATTTGCCCAGGCTGAGCCAGCGGTTCAGGATGTAGTTTTGCCGGAACTAGTTGCCGAGGCGGCAAAAAATAATCCCCAGGTTCAGGCGGCTTACCAGAACTGGCAGAGCCAGGTGCATAAGATTACCAGTGTCTCCAGCCTGCCTGATCCGCTGGCCAGCTACGCTTACTTTGGCGATAGTGTAGAGACCAGAGTCGGCCCGCAGGAAGAAAAATACGGCGTTTCCCAAAAGGTGCCTTTTCCGGGCAAGCTCAACTTAAAGGCAAAATCGCAAACAAAACAGGCCGCTGTCCTGCAGCAAAAGTATCAAGCCCTCAAACGCAGCATCATCAAACAGGTCAAATTTGTTTACAATGATATCTTTTGGGTTGAGCAGGCCATTCAAATCACAGAAGAGGAAAAGTCTATCCTGGAGGGCCTGGAGAGAGTAGTGCAGAGAAAATATGAATCAAACCTCGCTCCGCAACAGGATGTGCTTAAAATTCAGGTTGAGCTTTCCAGGTTGATTGATAAACTATTTCTGCTTAGGCAAAATAGAAAAAGCTTGGCCGTGAAAATGAATATTCTGCTGGACCGGCCCAAAGATAGCGAATTTGGGGCGTTCAACGTTGAGCCGAGCGAATTTAAATATACGCTTGACCAGCTGCATCAAATTACTCAAGGAACCAGCCAAAGGTTGCTGGCCGCCAATTTAGAAATTGAGCGCGCGGAATACGAGAGATCTTTGGCTAAATTAGATTATCTTCCTGATTTTACTTTTGGTTTTGATTATACCAAAATTGCGGACGGCACTACTACCCAAACCGATGACGGCCAGGATGCCTGGATGGGTAAGGTTATGGTAAATCTGCCGATTTGGTTTAACAAATTGAGTTCTCAAGTCAAAGAAAAGCAAGCCAAGTTAGAAGCCAGTAAAAGCAGCTTAGAAAACGCAAAGAATGAGATTATTTTTGAAGTGGAAGATTTGTATTATAAGATTACGGCCTATCAAGACATCTTAAGCTTATATCAAACCGCCCTGATTCCCCAAACAGAACAAGCCTTTGGCGCAGCCAGGGTGGCTTATGAATCAGGGGTAGTTGACTTTTTGAATTGGCTGGATGCCGAAAGAGCGTTGTTACAAACCAGGCTGGCCTATTATAAGACAATGGTTGATTACCAGAAGTCTATTGCCTACCTAGAGAGTGTGGTCGGTAAAGACTTGTAGGGAAGGGAGCAAAAGTATGAGTTATTGCGCAGGCTCAAAATTTGTTAAATATTTATGGATTTTGGTTGGTACTGTGTTTTTAGCCGGGGCAATCATCTCTCTTACTTCATGCGGCAAAAAAGAAAACACAGCAGGGGTACTTTATTACACCTGCGGGATGCATCCCAGTGTCAGGATCGCCCCCGAAGATTATCAGCCCGGAGAAACCTTATGTCCGATCTGCAACATGAAATTAACTCCGGTTTATCAAGAAAAAGCTGCTGAAAAACAGGTATACTATGGATGCGGCGTAGATACAGAAGGAAAATGCCCGCATTGCGATTTAGGCCAGGCCGATGGTAAATGTATTTGCGGTCAACATTCATTTATTATCGAAGGTAAAAAAATTAACTGTCCCGTATGTCAGCAGCCTCTACGAGAGCTTTCACAACAAGAATCAGCCAAATTAAAAGGCGTGGTCAGCAGGGTAAAAATAAAAGACGAGCAGATTAGGCGGGCGGGAGTGAACACGGAACCGGTGAGCAAGCAGCATCTGTTTAAACAGATTCGCACAGTAGGTAAAGTGGCTTTTGATCCGGGATTAGCCGTGGCCCAGGAAGAGTTTCTGGCCAGTTTAAACAGCTTAGAGAAGATTGAACAGGGCAATGTTCCGGAAATTAAGGCCCGGGCCGGTAAACTTTTGGAATCAGCTAAGAGAAAATTATTACTCTTAGGCCTTAGTCAGGCCCAGATTGAAGAATTGGAGAACAAGCAAGAGGTCCAGACCAGCCTGATTTTGCCTGAACAGAAGATGTGGATTTATGGCAATGTCTATGAATATGAATTGGGTTGGGTTGCGGCCGGAGCTAAGGTACTGGTTAGCGCTACCAGTTTTCCCGGAGAAGAATTTCCGGGTGAGATTTCTTCGGTCAATCCGGTTGTTGATTCCAAGACGCGCTCAGTGAGATTCCGCGCTGAGGTTGATAACCCGGAGTTAAAATTACGGCCGGAGATGTATGTGGATGTAGTCATTCAAAGTATGTATGTATCGGCGGCCGGAGAACATTTAGTCTTGGCGATCCCTAAAGCCGCGGTTTTGGATACAGGGTTGCGCAGGATTGTTTGGGTAGATCTTGGCGAAGGAGAATTTGAGGGCCGAGAGGCACAGCTTGGTCCGCAGGCCTCAGCAGTCGTAGATGGTCAGACAGTTAAGTTTTATCCTGTTTTAGGAGGTTTAGCGGAAGGCGAGCAAGTGGTGACCAAGGCAAATTTTCTGATTGATTCACAAAGCCAGCTTAGCGGCGTGGCTGCCTCGGCTTACGGCGGCGCCTTAGGCGCAGAAGCAGAACCTCAAACACCAGCGCAACTACACCTGCATTGATTAAAGGCGAATAATGATCAATAAACTAATCGAGATTTGTTTAAAGAACCGTTTTCTGGTTATTGCCGCGTTCGCGTTTTTGGTGATTGGGGGTTTCTCAGCGATAAAACAGACCCCGATAGACGCTATTCCGGATATCGGCGAATTACAAATAATTGTTTATGCCGATTGGCCGGGCAGAAGCCCCAAAGATGTCGAAGATCAGGTAATTTATCCGTTAACTACCGGCCTGATGGGGACGCCCGAAATCAAGGTGGTCCGTTCAACAGCGGCCTTTGGTTTTGGCCTGGTCAATATGATTTTTAAAGAGGGAACCGACTTTTACTGGGCCAGGACGCGGGTTTTAGAAAGACTGGATTTTGCCAAGAAGGGTTTGCCCGAGGGCGTTACGGTTACTTTAGGTCCCGACGCTACTGCTCTGGGTCAAATATTTTGGTATACGGTTGAGGGCGAGGGTTATGATTTATCCGAACTGCGCTCGATCCAGGATTGGTATATCCGTTACCAGTTAAACGCGGTCGAGGGAGTATCCGAGGTGGCCTCAGTAGGAGGTTATGTAAAACAGTATCAGATCGATGTCGACCCCAATAAGCTCCTGGCCTTTAATGTCAGTCTGCACCAGGTTATCTCCGCGGTTCAGAAATCCAACGTTGATGTGGGGGCCAAGGTCTTTGAAGAAGGCTCGGTAGAGTTTGTGGTCCGGGGCTTAGGTTTTATCAAAAATGTCGCTGATATCGAAAACATTGTGATCGGAGAAAATCAAGGCGTGCCGGTCTATGTGAAAAATATCGCCACAGTGGCCATTGGTCCGGAGTTTCGCCGCGGCGCTTTGGATAAAGAGGGCCAAGAGGTCACCGGCGGCGTAATCTTAATGCGCTACGGAGAGAATCCGCTGAAAGTAATTGAGCGGGTTAAGGAAAGAATAGCAGAGTTATCGGTGGGTTTGCCAGCGGGCGTTAAGATTGTGCCTTTTTATGACCGCACCGGACTGATTTTACGTTCTATCGGGACATTGAGAACCGCTTTGACTCAGGAGATAATAATTACCGTTTTTGTGATTATTGTGTTTCTGATGCATTTCTGGGGCAGCCTGGTGATCTCGTTAGTCTTGCCGATCGGGGTGTTGATTGCCTTCATTCTGATGCGTCAATTTGGCGTGGACGCCAATATTATGTCTTTGGGCGGTATTGCCATCGCCATCGGCGTGATGGTCGATTCCGGGTGTGTGTTAGTGGAAAATATTTATCGCCGGATTATTACCCGGAGCCAGCAGCTAAAGGTCGAGCGTCTGGCGCAGCAGGAGCGGCTTGAGGTCTGCATTCAAGGCGCGCAGGAAGTAGGCAAGCCGGTACTGTTTGCTTTGCTGACCACAATAGTCGGCTTTATTCCCGTTTTGGTGTTGACCGGACAGGCCGGTAAGTTATTCAGACCGCTGGCTTTTACCAAGACCTTTACCATGATCGGCGCGGCCATTATCGCCCTGACACTTTTACCCACACTTTGTTATTACTTCTTAAGGGGAAGACTCAAAAGCACGGATCAGAATAAGACCGCTCGGGTGTTACATCAAAAATACACCCCGCTGATCAGTTGGTCTTTAGGGCATAAGCGTCAGGTAATCCTGATTTCTCTGGCTGTAATTATTGCCGGCCTGTTCTGCGCCTCTTTGATGAAACAGGAATTTATGCCGCCTTTAAATGAAGGGGATTTACTGTTTATGCCGGTACTGCTTCCCGGGGCCTCCTTAACCCAGGTAATGGAAGTAATGAGAAAACAGGATGTAATTATTAAGAATGAATTTCCGGAGGTAGAGTGGGCGGTAGGAAAACTGGGCCGGGCCGAAACCGCCACCGACCCCGCGCCGGTGGGGATGATCGAGACCATTATCCATCTTAAAGATAAAAGATTTTGGCGCCGGGGCATGACCCGCGAAAAACTGATTCAGCAGATTCAGGATAAAACCATGATGCCGGGGGTCAGCCCGATCATGACTCAGCCGATACGTAATCGTATTGATATGTTAGCTACCGGAATCCAAACACCGGTAGGCATAAAAGTGTTTGGCGCTGATTTGAATCAGATTGTCGAGATTGCCGCGGAAGTGGAAAAGATAGTCAGCCAGGTTGAGGGCGCGATCAGCCCATATGCCGAACGGATCTCAGAGCGTCCTTATTTTGAGATTGAAATAGATAGAGAGCAGGCGGCTAGATACGGCGTTAAAGTAGGAGAAATCCAGCACATTATCATGACCGCGATCGGAGGCATGAATTTAACTACTACTGTGGAAGGCCGTGAACGCTATCCGGTGCGAATTAGATACTTAAGAGAGCTAAGAGATTCGCCTGAGATGTTAGAGAGAATCTTCGTGCCTACCCCGGGTGGAGAACACATTCCCTTAACACAAGTGGCCAACTTGAAAAAAGTGCCTGGTCCGGCAGTGATTAATTCTGAAAATACCTTGACCTATGCCCGGGTATTTGTTAATGTGAATCAAGATAAAGTCGGACTAATCGATTTTGTGAACAAGGCCCAAAAGGCGGTAGATCAGCAAATCAAGAACGGGGCGCTCGTGATTCCCGCTGGATATTTTATTTCCTGGTCCGGACAGTTTGAATCGGAAATGGAATCCAGGAAGAGGCTGATTCCTTCGCTATTGATTGCTTTAGGCGTAATCTTTATTTTGCTGTATATGGCCTTTAACAATTTTAGTAGTTTATTAATTCTTTCTACGGGTATTCCGGTATCACTGATGGGAGGCATAATTCTATTATTTATATTGGGTTTTAAGTTTTCTACCGCGGTCTGGGTCGGGTTTATCGCTTTATTTGGCGTAGCCACGGATAACGCCGTAGTCTTACTTTCCACATTGGATGATTTATTTAAGCAAAAGTTGCCGAAAACGGTTGAGCAGATTCGCCAAACTGTGATTGCCGGCGGGCTGTTAAGAAT
This sequence comes from Candidatus Omnitrophota bacterium, assembly GCA_042571705.1. Lineage (GTDB taxonomy): Bacteria > Omnitrophota > Gorgyraeia > JAFGHF01 > JAFGHF01 > JBHPFV01. Next base: position 5,977 of record JBHPFV010000033.1, on the reverse strand, counting down.
CAGACCGGCGATGATGACCACGGTGACCACAATTATCGCCCTGATGCCGGTGATGTTTTCAACAGGCTCAGGCTCTGAGATTATGAAACCGATGGCCGCACCCACAGTAGGCGGATTAATTACCGCCACTTTATCTAACTTAATTTTGGTACCGGTGTTATATTGTTGGATCAAAGAAAGAGAATTGAGGAGGATAGTAAGCTGATGGCTAAAAAACAAATTTATATGGATAATAACGCCACCACCCCGCTGCATCCGGAAGTAAAGAAGGCGATGCGCGAGGCGATGGAGGTGTTCGGTAACCCTTCCAGCCTGCATTCCTTTGGCCGTGAGGCCAGAAAGTTTGTCGAACAGGCCCGGGAGAAAGTGGCTGCTTTTATCGGGGCTAACCCCGATGAGATTGTCTTTACCGGCAGCGGCTCAGAGGCCAACAATACTGTACTGTCGATGTTTAGTTGCCACTCTAACAAATGCGTATTTAGCGAGAAAGGCCGCACCGAGATTATTACCACCAAAATCGAACACCCTTGTATTTTGCAGACCTCCAAATGCCTTAGTGATCGCGGCGCCAAGGTAACTTATCTGGGCGCGGATTGTTTGGGTAAAGTGAATATTGAGCAGTTGAAAAAAGAAATCTCTGAACAGACCGGTATCGTCTCGGTGATGACGGCCAATAACGAGATCGGGACCATCCAGGATATCAAGCAAATTTGTGAGATTGCCCATCAACACAATGCCTTGTTTCATACCGATGCTGTCCAGGCCGTGGGCAAGATCCCGATCAATGTCCAGGAGTCAGGAGTGGATTTTCTGACGCTTGCGGCGCACAAAATCTATGGGCCCAAGGGCATCGGCGCTTTATATGTGAAGAAACAAATTCCTTTTTGCCCCCTGATTCACGGTGGACATCAGGAACACAATCGCCGGGCCGGCACGGAAAATACATTAGGCATCATTGGCTTGGCTAAGGCAATTGAAATGCGCCAACTCGAGATGCGGGAGGAAGAACAGCGCTTGACTAAGCTTAGAGTAATGCTTAGAGAGGGTATAGAAGCAAAAATCCCTCAGGCCCAGTTTAACGGACATCCGCATGATTGTCTGGCCGGGACATTAAATGTTTCCTTTGAGGGGGCGGAAGGTGAGGCAATTTTATTGTATCTGGACTTAGAAGGGCTTGCGCTTTCCACGGGTTCGGCTTGCGCTTCCGGTTCGCTGGATCCCTCACACGTAATCCTGGCCACAGGGATGCCGGTGGAGCGGGCCCACGGGGCGATCCGGATCAGTCTGGGCCGCGAGAACACTAAACAGGAAGTCGAATATCTGCTTGAGGTCTTGCCCAAGGTGATTAAGAGAGTCCGGGATATGTCGACTGTACCTACAGGGGGAGACAATGGATAATCAAGGTAATTGGGTCTATACGGACAAGGCCAAAGAACACTTTATGAAACCCAAAAACATATTACACGATGAAACCGCTTACCAGGAAGATGGCAAGGGTATTGTCGGGAATATCAAATGCGGCGACCAGATGATGGTTTTAATTAAGGTCGACCAGGAAAAGGGCGTGATTAGCGATTGCAAGTGGAAGACCTACGGTTGCGCCAGCGCGATTGCCAGCACCTCGATCATGTCTGAAATGGTTAAGGGGATGCCGATAGACCAGGCCTACCATCTTTCTCCTAAAGATATCACCCGGGAATTAGGCGGTCTGCCCGAACATAAGATCCATTGTTCTGTATTGGGTGATAAGGCCCTGCGCGCGGCGATTAACGACTATTACAAACGTCACGGCTTAAAAGATAAAATCGAGCAGGAAAAGGCCCGGATCGTCTGTCAGTGCATGAATGTTACCGATAAAGAAATCGAGCATGCGGTGTTAGAGGGCGCGCGCAGTTTTTATGAGCTGCAAGAGCGCACCAAGATTAGCACTGTCTGCGGCCAGTGTAAACCGGAAGCCGAGAAACTGTTACAGGAATACGTAAATAAACATTTTAAGGAGTGAAGATGGCAGAGAATATTTTGTTGGCCGGATTAAATAAGGCCCTGGAGATGGAGGAGAAGGGTTATCAGTTCTATCAGGAAGTCAGCGCCAGGAGTAAAAACAAGATCACCCAAAAGACCTTTGCTCTTTTAGCTAATAATGAGGCCGTGCATATAAAAGACATTAAAAACTTTTATAATACATTAAAAGAGCGGGGTGAGTTTCCCGATTTTCAATTGGCCGGCACAAGAGACAAAGGCCATCAAGACGATAGCCTATTTTTACAGAATACCTCAGAATGGAAAGACAAGATCAAGCCAACAGATGATGACAAAGAGGCCTGTAAAGTTGCCATGGAGCTGGAGAATTCAGCTTTTAAATATTACGAAAATATGCTTAAAGAAGCTAAGGATGAGAATTTGATTAAGCTGCTTAAATTTTTGCTTGGCGAAGAAGATAAGCATTATCAATGGATCGCTAATTTAAACACTTATTTAAACGATTCCGCGAATTGGTATATGTACGAAGAGGGATCATTTCCCCAGGGCGGTTGATTAAATCAAGATAACATGAGCAAAAAAAGAGTTGTGGTAGCGATGAGTGGCGGCGTCGATTCATCAGTAGCCGCCGCTTTACTTCTAGATCAGGGTTTTGAGGTCATTGGCGTCACCATGCAAATCTGGCCGCGCCAAGACACAGGCGGATGCTGTGGCGCAGCTAGCGCCGCAGATGCCCGTAAAGCAGCCGATCAGCTGGGCATCCCGCATTATGTGCTAAATTTCCGCGCTATCTTTGAGCGCAAAGTGATTGCTGATTTCTGCGCGGAATACAAACAGGGCCGGACCCCCAACCCTTGCATCCGCTGTAACCAGTACATTAAATTTGAGCATTTACTGAAAAAAGCTAAGCAATTAGATGCTGATTTTATCGCTACCGGCCACTATGCCCGGATTGAGTTTGACCAAAACAGAAAAAGATACCTGCTTAAAAAGGGCAATGATACCTCAAAAGATCAGTCTTATGTATTGTACACCATGACCCAGCAACAGTTGCAGAGCACAATCCTGCCCTTAGGAGAGTTGGCTAAGGCAAAAGTAAGGGCCCTGGCTAAACAGAAGCAACTTGCCGTAGCTGATAAGCCGGAATCACAGGAGATTTGTTTTATTCCCGATGATGATTATGCCGGGTTTCTTAAACAGCGCTTTCCGAAAGTTTTTAAGCCCGGTCCGATTGTGAATGGCGCCGGTGAAACCATTGGTCAGCACCAGGGCATTATTCACTATACCATTGGCCAGCGTAAGGGGATTGGCATAGCCGATAAGCAGGCCTTATATGTTACCTCTATTAATAAGGAAGAGAATAGCATCGTAGTGGGTAAAAAGGAGCAAGCTTTTAGGCAAGAACTGCTTGCTGAAGATCTAAATTTGATTGCCTTGGGTGAATTAAACGGGTCGTTTAAGGCAGGAGTCCAGGTGAGATACAAGCACCCGCCGGCCGCGGCCACTATTTTTCCCCAGGATCAAGGTCGGGTACTGATTAAATTTGCCCAGCCTCAGTTTGCGGTTACGCCGGGCCAGGCCGCGGTATTCTACCAGGATGATCTTGTTGTTGGCGGCGGGACGATTTGCTCCAAATAATTTTTCTTTACATATAGTTAGTTTTGGCTTACAATATGGAGTAAATTTTTAAGGAGGTGTCTACGATGGTATTAGAGACTAAGATCACCAAAAAGCGGGATTACGCCTATATCGTGGAATTGCGAGGTTCCCTGGACACGGAGACCGCGCCGGACTTAGAAGCCGAGTTAAAGGAAATTGTCGATGAACACACCAAGGCGGTAATTTTCGATATGGCCGGGGTCGAATACGTCAGCAGCGCCGGCATCAAAGTGGTGATGTGGGTCAAGAAGACCTTAGGGCAGAAACGGGCCAACTTCGGTATGGTCAACCTTAAACCCCAAATCAAGAAGGTGTTTGATATGGTCAAGGTCCTGCCGATGATTGATATCTTTGACGACATGCCTGAGGCCGACAAATATATCGACCAGATTATTAAAGAAGAGACCGAGCGGCAGAATATTTAAAAAGCTCGGAATTTTTTAACGCGTACAAAAATTCTCTTGACAGGAGAATTTTTATTTGCTATACTTTGTGAAAATTGGTACAGAGTCTGTGATAAATGTTACAAAGTATGAATAATAAGAAAGTTCCGGAAGGCACAATTTCCCGTTTGTTTGTCTACTTAAGAGAGTTAACGGAACTAAACAGAATTAATATTCATACAATCTCTTCGGCGGAATTAGGGGAACGGGTCAATTTAAGTGACGCCCAAGTCAGAAAGGACTTAGGCTATTTTGGCCAGTTTGGCACCTCAGGCGCCGGTTACAACACCGCTGAGCTGAAGGCCGCATTAGAGAAGATCTTAGGTAAAGATAAGACCTGGAATGTGGCGGTAGTGGGTACCGGGCACTTAGGTTCGGCCTTGTTGACTTATCCGGGTTTTAAACAGCACGGTTTAGAGATAGTCGCCGCCTTTGATGCCGATGCCCGAAAAGTTGGCAAGCAACTTAAAGGCGTGGCTATTCAAACTATCGCTGAGTTGGCCCAGACCATCGCTGAGAAAAAGATTACCATTGGCATTGTTGCGGTCCCGGCTCAGCAGGCTCAAGAGGTAACTGATCAATTGGTTAATTCCGGGGTCAGATGCGTTTTAAATTTTGCGCCGACCAGCTTAAATGTCCCCGAGGATGTCAAAGTAAAAGATGTCGACCTTTCCAGAGAGTTAGAGGCCCTTTCCTACTTTCTGGTCAATAATAAAGATAAAAAATAATGCTTTATTTCCTGTCCCAGGATAATTTATCGAAGTTGCTGGATGCGCTGAAAAGCGAATACGATGTGTTTGTGCCGGTCAAAAAAGACAACCAGCGTTTTTACAAAAGATATGATCAGCCTAGCGCTGACCTGGTGATCGGAGAAGTCCGGACTGTTGAGCCGCTGAAGGCCTTTTTTAGCCGGGCCCGGGAACAGGTAGCCGCAGGTTTTTCTCCGGAGATACCGCATGCGGCTGATCGGCCGCTGGCCTTAGTCGGAGTCAAGGCCTGTGACTTAAAAGGCTTTAAGATCCAGGATCATGTCTTCAAAAATCATGATTATCCCGACCCTTTCTATATTCAAAACCGCCAGAAAAATCTTATTATTTCCGCGGACTGTACCTGCGCTATCGAGACTTGCTTTTGTCTGGCTTTAGGCATCCAGCCCTACCCTGAAGGGAATTTTGATCTTAACTTATCTAATCTTAAGGATGGTTTTGTAGTCGAGGTCGGCTCACAAAAAGGCCAGGCCGTGGTTAATCACCATTCCGGACTTTTTATAGATACCGACGGTGAATTAAGCGCGCAAAGAGATGCCTTGCGGGCTGAGGTCGCCGCTGAGGTAGATAAGAATATTCAGGAAAATGATGTTCCTAATCAGGACTCATATCAAGGCGTAATCGAGAAGAAATACGCCTCCAATATCTGGGAAGAGGAGGCCGCCACTTGCGTTGAGTGCGGGGCCTGCAATGTGATTTGTCCTACCTGCCATTGTTTTTTGCTCTATGACCAGCAGGATCAGAAGAAGATGGCCCGCTTAAGGATTTGGGATTCATGCATGATTAAGGATTTTGCCCGGGTGGCCGGAGGGGCTAACCCCAGGCCAAAGTTATGGATGAGATTAAGAAACAGATTTGAGAAAAAATTTGATTTTTTCCCTAAGGTCGCTGATGTCTATGCTTGTACAGGCTGCGGCCGCTGTATTTCGGCTTGTCCGGCCAAGATCGACATTAGGAAAGTCTTAAAAAGGTTAGTTTCCGATGCATAAACAAGATAATCCCTACCGTCCGATCGAAACGCAGGTCTTGGAGGTGATACCTGAGACCCCGACGATCAAGACGATCAGGTTAAAGCCAAAAGAGCAGATTTCTTTTGCCACGGGCCAGTTTATTGAATTGACTATTCCG
>JBHPFV010000032.1:0-21028 GCA_042571705.1 Candidatus Omnitrophota bacterium | reverse complement strand
GGTCAAAGAGGCAAAAAAATTGTCTGTATTTGTCCGTCCGCTTAGCGAGACATCTAAAAAAGCCCAAACCAGACTAATTCATTTTATCCAAAAAAATGATTTTGGCATCGATATTCAGTTTAAATATCTAGTCAAGATCGATGGAGAAAGAATTTCTGCTCGGGGCGGACCGGACGAAATAGCGGAAATTTTGCGTCAAGTAATAATTCAGAAATATCACCCGGACAAATTTTTGGATTATTTATTGCTGCTTCAAGAAAAAGACGCAAGTTTAGCCATGCAGCAGCTCAATCTTCCTTTAGCCGCTATCGAGGACAAAAAAGAAGAAGCCCAAGAATTGCTGCAGGCAGATTTTCAACAGACTGAGCAATTAGGCATTAGGCAGGCGCCGGTATTTCTATGGGAAAATACGTATCTGGCCGGCCAGTTAAACGGCCTAAAAATACATCCGCCTTTTAACAAAGAAACCGCGAGGATTGCTCCAGATCAGATTGCCTCCGGGCCGATCACTTTGGAATTCTTCTATTCACCGCACTGTCACAGCTGCAACAAAATAAAGGCAGACTTTATCCCCCAACTAGAATCAAAGTATCAAGATAAAATAAGGATTAATTACCACGATGTTACTAGACCGCAAGAGCTGGAGCTTAAAATTAGCATGGAACAAGAGTTTGGCATCTTTGGCGGGCGGGTGCCGCAGGTTTATCTTCCTACCGCCGCCTTTGAAGGCCCGCAGGCAATCAGAACAAACTTAACGGGCGAGATTGAGAAGATTTTAGCTCTGGCCGATAGGACTCAAGCCTCAAAAATAATAGTATCAGAAAATGTGTTTTTGGATAAATTTACTACTTATAGTCCGGCGGTGGTTGGTTTAGCCGGTTTAGCCGACGGGGTCAATCCTTGTGCCTTTGCCACCATAGTATTTTTTGTGACTCTTTTGAGCGCTCAGCATTACCGCAAAAAAGAAATCGCCTATATCGGCGCAGCCTTTATTCTGGCTGTGTTCTTAACTTATCTGGCTTTGGGGATCGGAATCTTCCAGGTTTTAAACAAATTGCAAATTTTTGCGGTCTTGGCTAAGCTGGTTTATCAAATAATCGCCTTTTTGGCTTTGGCTCTGGGGGTATTCAGCCTGGCTGATTTTATCTATTATAAAAGAACGGGCGTAGGTTTGGCCAAGAAGGCCTGCGACTTCAGGATGTATAATCGCCTGCGTCAATTAGTGGATAGCAGAAAAGGTTTCCGGGCCTTACTGCTGCTTGCTTTCGTCAATGGGTTTATCATTGCGCTGTTGGAATCAGCCTGCACGGGTCAGGTTTATTTTCCCACTATCGCCTTTGTGTTGAAGGACTCTCAGCTGCGCCTGAATGCGATTTCTTATCTTGTCTTATATAACTTGGCTTTTATTTTGCCTTTAGTGGTTATTTTTATTTTGACTTATCAGGGGTTTAATTCAGAGAGGATTACTCTGTTCGCCAATAAACATACGGGTGGAATAAAGTTGGCTACCGCCGCGTTGTTCTTTATCTTAGCGGCGGGGTTGTTTGTGGTTTAAAAAGGGGGTATGGTATGGATTGGGGAATGAAGAACAGGATGAGTAAGTTAATCAAGCCGCAGACAGGTAGGGCGGTATGGCTGGCGATGGACCACGGATATTTTTTGGGCGCGGTGCGTAGATTAGAAAAACCCGGCCCCACAGTAGAGCCGTTATTGCCTTACGCCGATGCGATTATGCTGACCAGAGGGGTATTGCGTAATTGCATTGACGCTGGAAACTCCCCTCCGGTGATCTTAAGGGTTTCCGGAGGCAACAGTATTCTAGGAGAGGACCTATCCAAAGAAACCATTACTGTTTCGATCCAAGAAGCGCTGCGGCTTAATGTTGTTGCCGTAGCCTTTTCGATCTATGTGGGGGCTAAGTATGAGCATCAGACACTGGTCGGCTTATCAAATCTGGTCAATCAGGCCCAGGATTATGGCCTTCCGGTCTTGGCAGTGACTGCCGTAGGTAAAGAACTCGCTAAACGAGATGTGCGTTATCTAACTTTGGCTTGTCGGATTGCCGCGGAATTAGGCGTGCAGATCATTAAAACTTATTACTGCGATGGCTTTGAAAAAGTAGTCGCGGCCACGCCTGTGCCTTTAGTAATTGCCGGTGGACCGAAACTAAGAACCGAACGAGACGCCCTGCAACTTGCCTATGATGCCGCAGAAAAGGGTGCCGTAGGCGTGGATATGGGCAGAAATATTTGGCAATCGCCTCAGTCATTGGCAATGATTCAAGCTATGCGTAAGATTGTGCACGACCGGGCTAGTGTGGACGAAGCTGAACAGCTTTTCGAAAGTTTGAAGATTTGACTTTAAACAATGGAGGAATGGCGATGTTTCCCTTACCTGTGATTTTAGCAATACTTATGGCTGGGGCGGTATTGGTGATCATATTTTTGCTGTTTCAGCAGCTGATTCGGGGTGAGCGGGATTCAGAGCACCACACCTCGTCTTTTGATAGGTTGAAAGATGAGTTATCCGGCAAAGATGAAGAAATCTCAAAAATAGGAGTAGAGAAAGATAGCCTGCAAAAAGGCGCAGAAGTCGCGCAAAAAGAAGTCGATAATTTAAAGAAGGCCCTGGATAGGCAAGAAAGTCTTTATGAAGAATTAAAGGCAAAATATGAGCAAGCACAGCAAGACACTGCCCAGAGTAAGGAGTTAGAGGCGCAATTAGAACAACAAAAAAAACAACTGATGGAATATGTAATTAAGCATAAGAAGTTAGAGCAGGAAATGCACGTGAGACAGGACGAACTTGCTGCCCTGGAACAGAAGAATCAACAGTTGCGTCAGGAACTAGACGCAGAAAAAAGTAAGGCCTTAAGCCCTGAACCAGGGCCGCCACCGGTTGAGGAGCCAGAGCCAGAGCCAGAACCGCCTCAAGAGCCAGAGCCAGAACCGCCTCAAGAACCAGAACCAGAGCCAGAACCGCCTCAAGAACCAGAGCCAGAGCAACAACCAGAACCTGAACAAGTCGAAGAACCAAAAGAAGAGAAGAAGGAAGAGAAGAAGGAAGAACAGGGATCGCTTTTTAGTAGATTCTTAAAACCTAAGATTAATACGGAGCAGGGCCCGGAGTTACCGGGAGAAGAGAGTAAATCAGTATAAGCCAGATGGCGATACAGATCATTACCCAGACGCGCAAGACCCGCTCAGGTTGAGTTTGCAGACGCTTAAGCAGTATTTTGGTGCGTTTGAGGGCCAGAAAGAAAAACAAAATTCCTGAGGCGGCCGCCAACAGCCCGAACACAACTACAAAGCCCCACCATCTTGCCTGTGTAGCCAAAATTAAAAGCAGCCCCCCTAAGATCAGACGGATAGTGCCCACTACGTAAAGACGGCTACCAATTAGAAAAAAATCGATAGTTTTACGCAAAAAATCTGGCTTGACCAGGGCTACTAGACAACCAACTATCTTGATCAGGCCGAAAACCACAACAATCTGAAGCATCTTTTGTCCCTTTTATTCCTTGAATTAGACTTTTTTATTGTATCACCTAACTCAAAAAATATCAAGGCCATAGATAAAAATCCTATCTCACCTTGACATTTTTCCCTGTTTTGGATACACTATACTAATGTCTCCTAAAATTGTCCAATTTCTAGTAATCTTGAGCATTTTTTTTCCTTTCGGGCCAGGCTTTGCTTACCAGCAAGTCAACCGCTCAGATATAGTTTGCGCAAGCTTAGATGCAATTCAGTATCGAATAGAACATAGGCAGACTTTGGCGCAGAAGAAAGAGCAACAGCCAAAACAAAATATCTTTTCCGATTTTAGCCTGAATAGTCCTATTTTGGATATACTCTCGTTTTATAGAAGATCTGCTTGGCCGGTTTCGTGTTTTGCCGATGATCAATATAGATCGTATCAGCATTATGCGCCTTTACCGAAAATAGCTGAGGAAGCCAGACATCATTGGGATTTAGGGTTTGAGCTATCGCATATTAAGTATGAAGAACCGGATGTGATGGAAGAAGAAGGCACGATGTACGGGGTTTCTGGCGCCTACACCTCTCGGGGCGAGTACTTTTTCCAAAATTTTATGTTAAAATTTGAAGGCAAAGCCAGTTGGGGCGAGGTAGATTATCAGAATTCCGGCACCCTGAATGATATTGATGATCTGATGCTGGAATTTAGGGGCTTAGGCGGCCGGAGCTTCTCTCTATTCGACACATTTATGTGTACACCATATTTTGGTTTTGGCTACAGGTATTTACTTGATGATCTGGATGGGCTGACTTCTTCCACAGGCGCCTTAGGTTATGAAAGGGAGTCTAATTATTACTATAGTCCGGTAGGCCTGGAACTGCTGACCAAATTACAGCCGGGTTGGTTTTGGGGATTAACATTAGAGTATGACCATTTTTGGATGGGCGAGCAGGAGAGCCACCTTAGTGATGTCAACACTGCTTTTGATGATTTGAAAAACGATCAGAATACCGGTTATGGACTTCGGCTCTCCACAAAATTAGAAGGCCGTACCGAGGCTATTGATTTTATATTCGAGCCATTTATCAAATATTGGCGGATTGCCGAATCAGAAAAAGAAGCCGTTTCTTACGCCGGAGTGATTTGGGGCTTAGGATATGAGCCAAAGAATAACTCTACGGAAATTGGCGGGAAAATCGGAATAAGGTTCTAAGATGGAATTGAAGATTAACAGTGATTTAAAAAAGATCCGCGAGGTCAGCGCAAAGATTTTACACTGTTTAAACGGAAAGCAGCTAAACGACTCTTTTATTTTTGATATTAGGCTGGCCAGCGAGGAAGCGGTGATTAACGGTATCAAGCACGGGAATAAATTAGAATTTGAGAAAACCGTGCTGATTAACTGCGATGTTACCGACCAGGCTGTAGTTGTTACCGTTGAAGACCAGGGAGCGGGGTTTGACTATAAAAATTTGGCCGATCCCACGCAAGGTGAAAACTTGATTAAGGGCTCAGGGCGCGGCCTGTTTCTGATTCAAAATATAATGGATAAAGTAAAATTTAATCCTCGAGGCAATAGGATTACCATGACTAAATTTTTTCCAAACACAGGAGGTCAAAAAAAATGCAAATAAAACAAAGAGAGCTCGACCAGGTCGTGATTTTAGATATGTCCGGTGAGATTAACATTAGCACCTCTCCCGAAGTGCGCAAGGCCTTTGACCAATTGATTAACGAAAAGAAGAATAAGATCTTACTTAATTTTAGCGCAGTCGATTATATCGATAGCTCAGGATTAGCCACACTGGTGGAGATGCTCCAGCGCCTGAAGCGTTATGGCGGCTTATTGCGCTTGTCCGGCGTTTCCGAGAAAGTCAAGAGCCTGTTTGAGATTACCAAACTGGATAGGTTGTTTAAGATCTTCCCCAGCGAAGAGGAAGCAATAAAGGATTTTTGAGCAAAGCGATGGAACGATACGTAGAAAATATTGGCCGCACCATCAGGGAGGCTTTGGAGAAACTGGTCGCTGAGGCCCGGTTATTTCTGGAAGCCCTGTATTGGATTTTTATTGCCCCGTTTACCAGGAAAAAGTCCGTTTCTTGGGCGGCGACATCACATCAGATGGTGTTTTCCGGAGTGCATTCGCTGATTATAGTATTTTTTGTGGCCTTTTTTACCGGTGTGGTCTTGGCTATGCAAAGCGCTTATCAATTGGTGCAGTTTGGCGTGAAAAGCCTGGTGGCCAGTCTGGTCTCAGTTTCTATGGCCAGAGAATTGGGCCCGGTGTTTACAGCCTTAGTGGTCACCGGACGGGTAGGTTCGGCGATTACCGCAGAGATTTCGAGCATGAAAGTCAATGAGCAGATCGAGGCCTTAGATACCATGGCCATCAATCCGGTGCGTTATTTGGTCGCCCCCAGACTGCTGGCTTTAGTGATTATGCTTCCTTGCTTGACTGTTTTAGCGGATATCATCGGGATGCTCGGCGGGTTTGTAATCGGGTTTTTTACTCTGAAGATTAATCCCGGCATGTATATGGACATGACGGTCAGATTTTTACAACTCAAAGATATTTATACAGGACTGGCCAAGTCTTTTGTATTTGCTATTATTATCGCTACTGTCGGTTGTCATGAGGGCTTATCGGCCCGCGGCGGGGCCGAGGGAGTGGGCCGCGCGACCACGATTAGCGTAGTCCGCAGTTTCATTATGATTATTTTGGCTGACTGTATTTTAACCGGAATTTTTTATTTCGCGGATGTTTAAGATGCCCAAGACAGCGATTAAAGTGGAAAATTTGACCAAAAGTTTCGCCGGCCGGCAAGTGCTCAGCGGGGTCAATCTTGAGATTTATGAAGGCGAGACCTTTGTAATTATGGGCGGTTCCGGATGCGGCAAAAGCACGCTGCTGCGGCATTTAATCGGTGCGCTGAAGCCGGATTCGGGCAACGTGTTTATTAAAGGCAAGAACATTACTCATTTTACAAACTTAGAATTGGAAGAAGTCAAGAAACGCTTTGGCATGCTGTTTCAGTCGTCCGCGCTTTTGGATTCTTTGACTGTTGAAGAAAATGTCAGCTTGCCCCTCAAAGAACATACCAAGCTTTCGCCGGAAATCATTAAGATCATGGTCAAGATGAAATTAAGCCTGGTCGGTTTGCGCGGGTTTGAAGAGCATATGCCCAGTGAGATCTCCGGCGGAATGAAAAAACGGGTCGGCCTGGCCCGGGCGATTGCCATGGATCCGGAGATCATCTTTTATGATGAGCCCAGCGCGGGGTTAGATCCGGTAGTAGCCGCGGTGATTGATAAATTGATTTTAGATTTAAGCAAAAACTTTTAATTACCTCGGTTGTAGTTACACATGATATGCAGAGCGTGTTTCGCATTGCCGACAGGGTGGCGATGTTACATAAAGGTAGAGTCTTGGAAGTAGGTCCGACGGATCAGATCAAAAATTCCGCTAATCCGATCGTGCATCAGTTTATTTCCGGCAATGTTGATGGACCGATTCAATTTTTAACTAAAGGAGATGATTATTTAGAACAGTTAACGGGATAGGAGAAAAAATGACTAGGAAGACTAATGACTTTAAGATTGGCTTGGTAGTAATTTTGGCTATAGCTTTACTTTTAACCTTGACCTTGAAGGTCAATAAATTCTATTTAGCAAAGTCAGGCTATAAGCTGAAGGTGGCCTTTGTCAATTCCAGCGGCATAGAAAAAAATGCCCCGGTGCGCCTTTCCGGAGTCGAGGTGGGTAAGGTTCAGGATTTAAGCTTACTTTACGATGAAGCTGGGACGCATGTGCTGCTCACCCTTTGGCTGGATGTAAATGCCAAGGTCCGCGATGATTCAAAGGCGTTTGTGACCACAATGGGATTAATGGGTGAGAAATATGTGGAACTGAGCGCAGGTTCGGCTGCCGCTGAGTTTCTTGCGCCCGGCAGCACGATAATTGGCCGGGAGCCTTTCGATACCGCTAAGTTTATTGAAAAAGGTGAGCAGATTGCCGAAAATTTAGACCAGGCCATTGTCTCTATGCGCAATCTTTCCGAGGGGGTCAATGAAGTAATTATTGTCCACCGCGAGGATTTAGATAAGATGCTCAAAAACTTAGTCGTGACTTCAGAAAACATGAAGGCCTTCAGCGATGATGTCAAATGGCATCCCTGGAAACTGATTCGTAAAAGTAAGTCCCAAAAACCAAAAGAACAGAAGAAGAAAGTAGAAAATAAGGAAGAGGAACAATAAAAAAAGCTGTTCGTTTCCGTTTACCGGCCATTCTTTTAACTCTGGCCCTGTTGGCCGGGGCCATTTCTTACCTGCGCGTTTTAGATGCCTACGAGCTAATCTTTTTAGACCTGCGTTTTAAATCCCGCCCGCTGCAAAAAATCAATCCTAATGTCGCGATTGTGGAAATTGGCAACGACACGTTAATCAATCTTGGGCGCTGGCCTTTATCACGGGATTTTCACGCCAGCTTGATCAAAGTCTTATCTTTTGCTGAAGCTGAGGCAGTAATTTTTGATCTGCTGTTTAGTGAACCGCAGCCACAAGATCAGTTCCTGGCCACCGCTTCCGCCGAGGCGGGTAATGTTTATTTTCCGTATGCGCTCAGCCTGCAGGGAAATAAGCGCGGATTTTGGCAAGCGGACAAGTTTAACGCGCCCCTGCTCAGTCAACTCAGCCAGGGCGCTAAAGGCACCGGCCACGCCAATGTTTTAGCTGACCTTGACGGCAAACGCCGGCGCCTGCCTCTTTTTATCGACTATCAGGGTCAACTGCTGCCGCAACTGAGCCTAAGCGCAGCCGGCGATTATTTGGGAGTTTCGCCTGATCAGATTAAAATTGTCTCGCAGAGGTTTATCCAATTAGGCCGGAAGATGCGCATTCCTATAGATCAGGAGTGCGCTACCTTAGTCAATCTGGCCGGCAGATGGAAAGACACATTTGCCCACTATTCTTATTTCGACATCTTGATGGCTTATGCTAACTATGAGCAAGGGGCGGCAAAACCGGCTTTGTTGAAAGAGCTAAAAGGTAAAGTCTGTTTTGTAGGTTTGACCGCAACCGGAACCGCTGATATTAATCCTTCGGCTCTGGAGCGGGTTTATCCGATGGTGGGTCTGCACGCGAATCTTTTTAATTCCATCGTTAATCAAAGCTTCTTACGGCGTTGTTCGCGCCCGGCGAATATCTTGATCCTCTTTCTTTTCTGTTTGGCCAGCATCTGGCTGACCACTAACTTTAAGCCTTTAAAAGGGTTGGCCTATCAGTTAGGTCTATTAGGCGCATTCACATTAAGCGGATTTTTGTTGTTTCATTTGGCTGGGTTATGGATCGACATGTTCTTCCCGACAGTGGCCTGCGTCTGTGTATATCTAGGCACAAATCTGGCGCGCTACATTAAAGAGTTGTACAGAAGTGAGCTTTTAGAAAAAGAGCTTTCCATTGCCCGTAATATCCAGAGGAGTTTTTTGCAAGAGGTGCCGGAAGGCTTACCAGGAGTGGATATCGCGGTAGAGATGGATACGGCCAAGCATGTCGGTGGGGACCTCTATGATTTCGTCAAGTTCTCCGATGGACGGATTGGCCTGATGGTCGGTGATGTCTCCGGAAAGGGTGTGCCCGCGGCGTTGTTTATGGCCCAGGCGATTAGCAAATTTCGTTATTACGCCAACGTTTGCGCGACGCCAGCCGAAACCCTAACTAAGCTCAATCAGGATATTAGCACCAGCTCCACCTCCGGGCTATTTGTGACTATGGCCTACCTGATCTATGATCCGGCTGCTTTGAGCTTAAGCCTGGCTTCAGCCGGCCATATGCCTCCTTTGGTGTTCCGTGATTCACAACTACTTGATAAGATTGAGGTTAGCGAAGGAATCCCGATTGGCCTAATGGCCGATGCCGATTTCACAGAGCAGAAATTCAGCTTACAAAAACAGGATTTTGTGGTGCTTTATTCTGACGGGATCACTGAGGCCAGGAACAAAAAGGCCGAGGAATATGGCGATGATGCCCCGATCCAGGCCTTAGTTGGCAAACAGGCCCTTCCCAGCCCGAAGATCGTTCAAACGCTCAAAAGCGCACTGAATGCCTTTGTGGGTCGAGCCCCCCAGCATGACGACATTACTATTATGGTCTTTAAAGTAATTTAGCCTGCCTGTAATCTTGCATATCCCTATATAATATGGTATACTTTTAGCAGAACGCCAACACGGCGTTGGTTTTTTCTCAATCAGGACCGAGAAAGGCAAACCACTTGAAAGGGTGGGGCGCAAAGCTAAAGAGCCTAACCCCCTGACTCTAAAGGAGTTAAGGGCAAGGCTGTCAGTTGCCGTAGAAATAGCCTTATTCTTTCCATAGAGGGGGTGTGTGAAAGAGTAGGGTTTTTTTATTGGCAATCGGCTTAATCAGGTAGGGGGCAAGTCGATGCCAGCGTCCTGGAACAAAAAATATAAAATAGGAATATTAGCGGCTATACTATGTGTAATAGTAGCTTATATCCCTACAGCAGAGGCCTCAACCCGGATGTTGCAGACCGTTACCGAAGACGGTGTGCTGTTCAGGGTCTATTTCGAAAAAGGGATCGGGCCAGAACAATACTATTATGCCTATGAAGTGCTGCAAGCATCAAAAGCGGCCTACCGTAAGGTCGTCTCTGAATACGGCTTTAACCGCAAAGGCTACACCTTTTCCCAGCCCACCAACCTGTTTGCCTACGATATTGACAAAGTCATCGATGTCTATATTAGCGATGTCCCGGCTCCTTATGCCTTAATGACCCCCGCAGGCGGATTAGAATACAAGGCCCAAATCTACGTGCCGCAAGATTTCCGGGCCTATCGCCAAAGATACAATATTACTCAACCGGAGCTTGAGCTGGCTGCTTCCTTAACTCATGAACTGCTGCATATCGTTACTTTCTCTTACAACCGCAATATGCAGGCTAGTTGGCAAGGCAAGACCTCGATCTTATCGCCACGCTTCTTGCGATAACCACTGGACAAAAATTCTTCCTGATAACCGGCTAAGGCCTCAAAGTATCTGGCCAACCCTTCGGTGTACCAGTCCCAACGGTGAGAAGTTAACGAAGTCTTGCCTTGCCAACTAGCCTGCATATTGCGGTTGTAAGAGAAAGTAACGATATGCAGCAGTTCATGAGTTAAGGAAGCAGCCAGCTCAAGCTCCGGTTGAGTAATATTGTATCTTTGGCGATAGGCCCGGAAATCTTGCGGCACGTAGATTTGGGCCTTGTATTCTAATCCGCCTGCGGGGGTCATTAAGGCATAAGGAGCCGGGACATCGCTAATATAGACATCGATGACTTTGTCAATATCGTAGGCAAACAGGTTGGTGGGCTGGGAAAAGGTGTAGCCTTTGCGGTTAAAGCCGTATTCAGAGACGACCTTACGGTAGGCCGCTTTTGATGCTTGCAGCACTTCATAGGCATAATAGTATTGTTCTGGCCCGATCCCTTTTTCGAAATAGACCCTGAACAGCACACCGTCTTCGGTAACGGTCTGCAACATCCGGGTTGAGGCCTCTGCTGTAGGGATATAAGCTACTATTACACATAGTATAGCCGCTAATATTCCTATTTTATATTTTTTGTTCCAGGACGCTGGCATCGACTTGCCCCCTACCTGATTAAGCCGATTGCCAATAAAAAAACCCTACTCTTTCACACACCCCCTCTATGGAAAGAATAAGGCTATTTCTACGGCAACTGACAGCCTTGCCCTTAACTCCTTTAGAGTCAGGGGGTTAGGCTCTTTAGCTTTGCGCCCCACCCTTTCAAGTGGTTTGCCTTTCTCGGTCCTGATTGAGAAAAAACCAACGCCGTGTTGGCGTTCTGCTAAAAGTATACCATATTATATAGGGATATGCAAGATTACAGGCAGGCTAAATTACTTTAAAGACCATAATAGTAATGTCGTCATGCTGGGGGGCTCGACCCACAAAGGCATTCAGTGCGCTTTTGAGCGTTTGAACGATCTTCGGGCTGGGAAGGGCCTGTTTGCCAACTAAGGCCTGGATCGGGGCATCATCGCCATATTCCTCGGCCTTTTTGTTCCTGGCCTCAGTGATCCCGTCAGAATAAAGCACCACAAAATCCTGTTTTTGTAAGCTGAATTTCTGCTCTGTGAAATCGGCATCGGCCATTAGGCCAATCGGGATTCCTTCGCTAACCTCAATCTTATCAAGTAGTTGTGAATCACGGAACACCAAAGGAGGCATATGGCCGGCTGAAGCCAGGCTTAAGCTCAAAGCAGCCGGATCATAGATCAGGTAGGCCATAGTCACAAATAGCCCGGAGGTGGAGCTGGTGCTAATATCCTGATTGAGCTTAGTTAGGGTTTCGGCTGGCGTCGCGCAAACGTTGGCGTAATAACGAAATTTGCTAATCGCCTGGGCCATAAACAACGCCGCGGGCACACCCTTTCCGGAGACATCACCGACCATCAGGCCAATCCGTCCATCGGAGAACTTGACGAAATCATAGAGGTCCCCACCGACATGCTTGGCCGTATCCATCTCTACCGCGATATCCACTCCTGGTAAGCCTTCCGGCACCTCTTGCAAAAAACTCCTCTGGATATTACGGGCAATGGAAAGCTCTTTTTCTAAAAGCTCACTTCTGTACAACTCTTTAATGTAGCGCGCCAGATTTGTGCCTAGATATACACAGACGCAGGCCACTGTCGGGAAGAACATGTCGATCCATAACCCAGCCAAATGAAACAACAAAAATCCGCTTAATGTGAATGCGCCTAATAGACCTAACTGATAGGCCAACCCTTTTAAAGGCTTAAAGTTAGTGGTCAGCCAGATGCTGGCCAAACAGAAAAGAAAGAGGATCAAGATATTCGCCGGGCGCGAACAACGCCGTAAGAAGCTTTGATTAACGATGGAATTAAAAAGATTCGCGTGCAGACCCACCATCGGATAAACCCGCTCCAGAGCCGAAGGATTAATATCAGCGGTTCCGGTTGCGGTCAAACCTACAAAACAGACTTTACCTTTTAGCTCTTTCAACAAAGCCGGTTTTGCCGCCCCTTGCTCATAGTTAGCATAAGCCATCAAGATGTCGAAATAAGAATAGTGGGCAAATGTGTCTTTCCATCTGCCGGCCAGATTGACTAAGGTAGCGCACTCCTGATCTATAGGAATGCGCATCTTCCGGCCTAATTGGATAAACCTCTGCGAGACAATTTTAATCTGATCAGGCGAAACTCCCAAATAATCGCCGGCTGCGCTTAGGCTCAGTTGCGGCAGCAGTTGACCCTGATAGTCGATAAAAAGAGGCAGGCGCCGGCGTTTGCCGTCAAGGTCAGCTAAAACATTGGCGTGGCCGGTGCCTTTAGCGCCCTGGCTGAGTTGACTGAGCAGGGGCGCGTTAAACTTGTCCGCTTGCCAAAATCCGCGCTTATTTCCCTGCAGGCTGAGCGCATACGGAAAATAAACATTACCCGCCTCGGCGGAAGCGGTGGCCAGGAACTGATCTTGTGGCTGCGGTTCACTAAACAGCAGATCAAAAATTACTGCCTCAGCTTCAGCAAAAGATAAGACTTTGATCAAGCTGGCGTGAAAATCCCGTGATAAAGGCCAGCGCCCAAGATTGATTAACGTGTCGTTGCCAATTTCCACAATCGCGACATTAGGATTGATTTTTTGCAGCGGGCGGGATTTAAAACGCAGGTCTAAAAAGATTAGCTCGTAGGCATCTAAAACGCGCAGGTAAGAAATGGCCCCGGCCAACAGGGCCAGAGTTAAAAGAATGGCCGGTAAACGGAAACGAACAGCTTTTTTTATTGTTCCTCTTCCTTATTTTCTACTTTCTTCTTCTGTTCTTTTGGTTTTTGGGACTTACTTTTACGAATCAGTTTCCAGGGATGCCATTTGACATCATCGCTGAAGGCCTTCATGTTTTCTGAAGTCACGACTAAGTTTTTGAGCATCTTATCTAAATCCTCGCGGTGGACAATAATTACTTCATTGACCCCCTCGGAAAGATTGCGCATAGAGACAATGGCCTGGTCTAAATTTTCGGCAATCTGCTCACCTTTTTCAATAAACTTAGCGGTATCGAAAGGCTCCCGGCCAATTATCGTGCTGCCGGGCGCAAGAAACTCAGCGGCAGCCGAACCTGCGCTCAGTTCCACATATTTCTCACCCATTAATCCCATTGTGGTCACAAACGCCTTTGAATCATCGCGGACCTTGGCATTTACATCCAGCCAAAGGGTGAGCAGCACATGCGTCCCAGCTTCATCGTAAAGTAAGCTTAAATCCTGAACCTTACCCACCTCGACTCCGGAAAGGCGCACCGGGGCATTTTTTTCTATGCCGCTGGAATTGACAAAGGCCACCTTCAGCTTATAGCCTGACTTTGCTAAATAGAATTTATTGACCTTCAAGGTCAAGGTTAAAAGTAAAGCTATAGCCAAAATTACTACCAAGCCAATCTTAAAGTCATTAGTCTTCCTAGTCATTTTTTCTCCTATCCCGTTAACTGTTCTAAATAATCATCTCCTTTAGTTAAAAATTGAATCGGTCCATCAACATTGCCGGAAATAAACTGATGCACGATCGGATTAGCGGAATTTTTGATCTGATCCGTCGGACCTACTTCCAAGACTCTACCTTTATGTAACATCGCCACCCTGTCGGCAATGCGAAACACGCTCTGCATATCATGTGTAACTACAACCGAGGTAATTAAAAGTTTTTTGCTTAAATCTAAAATCAATTTATCAATCACCGCGGCTACTACCGGATCTAACCCCGCGCTGGGCTCATCATAAAAGATGATCTCCGGATCCATGGCAATCGCCCGGGCCAGGCCGACCCGTTTTTTCATTCCGCCGGAGATCTCACTGGGCATATGCTCTTCAAACCCGCGCAAACCGACCAGGCTTAATTTCATCTTGACCATGATCTTAATGATTTCCGGCGAAAGCTTGGTATGTTCTTTGAGGGGCAAGCTGACATTTTCTTCAACAGTCAAAGAATCCAAAAGCGCGGACGACTGAAACAGCATGCCAAAGCGTTTCTTGACTTCTTCCAATTCTAAGTTTGTAAAATGAGTAATGTTCTTGCCTTTAATAAACACGTTGCCCGAATCCGGCTTCAGCGCACCGATTAAATGCCGCAGCAGCGTGCTTTTGCCGCATCCGGAACCGCCCATAATTACAAAGGTCTCGCCTTCATAAATCTCAAGATTGACCCCGCTGAGCACTTGCCGGCCGGCGAAACTTTTGGTCAAATTTTCCACTTTAATCGCTGTCTTGGGCATCTTAAACATCCGCGAAATAAAAAATTCCGGTTAAAATACAGTCAGCCAAAATAATCATAATGAAACTGCGGACTACGCTAATCGTGGTCGCGCGGCCCACTCCCTCGGCCCCGCCGCGGGCCGATAAGCCCTCATGACAACCGACAGTAGCGATAATAATAGCAAATACAAAAGACTTGGCCAGTCCTGTATAAATATCTTTGAGTTGTAAAAATCTGACCGTCATGTCCATATACATGCCGGGATTAATCTTCAGAGTAAAAAACCCGATTACAAACCCGCCGAGCATCCCGATGATATCCGCTAAAACAGTCAAGCAAGGAAGCATAATCACTAAAGCCAGCAGTCTGGGGGCGACCAAATAACGCACCGGATTGATGGCCATGGTATCTAAGGCCTCGATCTGCTCATTGACTTTCATGCTCGAAATCTCTGCGGTAATCGCCGAACCTACCCGTCCGGTGACCACTAAGGCTGTAAACACCGGGCCCAATTCTCTGGCCATAGAAACTGAGACCAGACTGGCCACCAGGCTTTTCACGCCAAACTGCACCAATTGATAAGCGCTTTGCATAGCCAAGACCACACCGGTAAAAAAGGCCACAAAAAATACTATAATCAGCGAATGCACTCCGGAAAACACCATCTGATGTGATGTCGCCGCCCAAGAAACGGACTTTTTCCTGGTAAACGGGGCAATAAAAATCCAATACAGGGCTTCCAGAAATAACCGGGCCTCAGCGACCAGTTTCTCCAAAGCCTCCCTGATGGTGCGGCCAATATTTTCTACGTATCGTTCCATCGCTTTGCTCAAAAATCCTTTATTGCTTCCTCTTCGCTGGGGAAGATCTTAAACAACCTATCCAGTTTGGTAATCTCAAACAGGCTCTTGACTTTCTCGGAAACGCCGGACAAGCGCAATAAGCCGCCATAACGCTTCAGGCGCTGGAGCATCTCCACCAGTGTGGCTAATCCTGAGCTATCGATATAATCGACTGCGCTAAAATTAAGTAAGATCTTATTCTTCTTTTCGTTAATCAATTGGTCAAAGGCCTTGCGCACTTCGGGAGAGGTGCTAATGTTAATCTCACCGGACATATCTAAAATCACGACCTGGTCGAGCTCTCTTTGTTTTATTTGCATTTTTTTTGACCTCCTGTGTTTGGAAAAAATTTAGTCATGGTAATCCTATTGCCTCGAGGATTAAATTTTACTTTATCCATTATATTTTGAATCAGAAACAGGCCGCGCCCTGAGCCCTTAATCAAGTTTTCACCTTGCGTGGGATCGGCCAAATTTTTATAGTCAAACCCCGCTCCCTGGTCTTCAACGGTAACAACTACAGCCTGGTCGGTAACATCGCAGTTAATCAGCACGGTTTTCTCAAATTCTAATTTATTCCCGTGCTTGATACCGTTAATCACCGCTTCCTCGCTGGCCAGCCTAATATCAAAAATAAAAGAGTCGTTTAGCTGCTTTCCGTTTAAACAGTGTAAAATCTTTGCGCTGACCTCGCGGATCTTTTTTAAATCACTGTTAATCTTCAATTCCATCTTAGAACCTTATTCCGATTTTCCCGCCA
Source organism: Candidatus Omnitrophota bacterium (assembly GCA_042571705.1). Taxonomy (GTDB): domain Bacteria; phylum Omnitrophota; class Gorgyraeia; order JAFGHF01; family JAFGHF01; genus JBHPFV01. Next base: position 4,665 of record JBHPFV010000032.1, on the reverse strand, counting down.
ATTTCCGTAGAGTTATTCTTTGGCTCATATCCTAAGCCCCAAATCACTCCGGCGTAAGAAACGGCTTCTTTTTCTGATTCGGCAATCCGCCAATATTTGATAAATGGCTCGAATATAAAATCAATAGCCTCGGTACGGCCTTCTAATTTTGTGGAGAGCCGAAGTCCATAACCGGTATTCTGATCGTTTTTCAAATCATCAAAAGCAGTGTTGACATCACTAAGGTGGCTCTCCTGCTCGCCCATCCAAAAATGGTCATACTCTAATGTTAATCCCCAAAACCAACCCGGCTGTAATTTGGTCAGCAGTTCCAGGCCTACCGGACTATAGTAATAATTAGACTCCCTTTCATAACCTAAGGCGCCTGTGGAAGAAGTCAGCCCATCCAGATCATCAAGTAAATACCTGTAGCCAAAACCAAAATATGGTGTACACATAAATGTGTCGAATAGAGAGAAGCTCCGGCCGCCTAAGCCCCTAAATTCCAGCATCAGATCATCAATATCATTCAGGGTGCCGGAATTCTGATAATCTACCTCGCCCCAACTGGCTTTGCCTTCAAATTTTAACATAAAATTTTGGAAAAAGTACTCGCCCCGAGAGGTGTAGGCGCCAGAAACCCCGTACATCGTGCCTTCTTCTTCCATCACATCCGGTTCTTCATACTTAATATGCGATAGCTCAAACCCTAAATCCCAATGATGTCTGGCTTCCTCAGCTATTTTCGGTAAAGGCGCATAATGCTGATACGATCTATATTGATCATCGGCAAAACACGAAACCGGCCAAGCAGATCTTCTATAAAACGAGAGTATATCCAAAATAGGACTATTCAGGCTAAAATCGGAAAAGATATTTTGTTTTGGCTGTTGCTCTTTCTTCTGCGCCAAAGTCTGCCTATGTTCTATTCGATACTGAATTGCATCTAAGCTTGCGCAAACTATATCTGAGCGGTTGACTTGCTGGTAAGCAAAGCCTGGCCCGAAAGGAAAAAAAATGCTCAAGATTACTAGAAATTGGACAATTTTAGGAGACATTAGTATAGTGTATCCAAAACAGGGAAAAATGTCAAGGTGAGATAGGATTTTTATCTATGGCCTTGATATTTTTTGAGTTAGGTGATACAATAAAAAAGTCTAATTCAAGGAATAAAAGGGACAAAAGATGCTTCAGATTGTTGTGGTTTTCGGCCTGATCAAGATAGTTGGTTGTCTAGTAGCCCTGGTCAAGCCAGATTTTTTGCGTAAAACTATCGATTTTTTTCTAATTGGTAGCCGTCTTTACGTAGTGGGCACTATCCGTCTGATCTTAGGGGGGCTGCTTTTAATTTTGGCTACACAGGCAAGATGGTGGGGCTTTGTAGTTGTGTTCGGGCTGTTGGCGGCCGCCTCAGGAATTTTGTTTTTCTTTCTGGCCCTCAAACGCACCAAAATACTGCTTAAGCGTCTGCAAACTCAACCTGAGCGGGTCTTGCGCGTCTGGGTAATGATCTGTATCGCCATCTGGCTTATACTGATTTACTCTCTTCTCCCGGTAACTCCGGGCCCTGCTCCGTATTAATCTTAGGTTTTAAGAATCTACTAAAAAGCGATCCCTGTTCTTCCTTCTTCTCTTCCTTCTTCTCTTCTTTTGGTTCTTCGACTTGTTCAGGTTCTGGTTGTTGCTCTGGCTCTGGTTCTTGAGGCGGTTCTGGCTCTGGTTCTGGTTCTTGAGGCGGTTCTGGCTCTGGCTCTTGAGGCGGTTCTGGCTCTGGCTCTGGCTCCTCAACCGGTGGCGGCCCTGGTTCAGGGCTTAAGGCCTTACTTTTTTCTGCGTCTAGTTCCTGACGCAACTGTTGATTCTTCTGTTCCAGGGCAGCAAGTTCGTCCTGTCTCACGTGCATTTCCTGCTCTAACTTCTTATGCTTAATTACATATTCCATCAGTTGTTTTTTTTGTTGTTCTAATTGCGCCTCTAACTCCTTACTCTGGGCAGTGTCTTGCTGTGCTTGCTCATATTTTGCCTTTAATTCTTCATAAAGACTTTCTTGCCTATCCAGGGCCTTCTTTAAATTATCGACTTCTTTTTGCGCGACTTCTGCGCCTTTTTGCAGGCTATCTTTCTCTACTCCTATTTTTGAGATTTCTTCATCTTTGCCGGATAACTCATCTTTCAACCTATCAAAAGACGAGGTGTGGTGCTCTGAATCCCGCTCACCCCGAATCAGCTGCTGAAACAGCAAAAATATGATCACCAATACCGCCCCAGCCATAAGTATTGCTAAAATCACAGGTAAGGGAAACATCGCCATTCCTCCATTGTTTAAAGTCAAATCTTCAAACTTTCGAAAAGCTGTTCAGCTTCGTCCACACTAGCCCGGTCGTGCACAATCTTACGCATAGCTTGAATCATTGCCAATGACTGAGGCGATTGCCAAATATTTCTGCCCATATCCACGCCTACGGCACCCTTTTCTGCGGCATCATAGGCAAGTTGCAGGGCGTCTCGTTCGGTTCTTAGTTTCGGTCCACCGGCAATTACTAAAGGCACAGGCGTGGCCGCGACTACTTTTTCAAAGCCATCGCAGTAATAAGTTTTAATGATCTGCACGCCTAATTCCGCGGCAATCCGACAAGCCAAAGTTAGATAACGCACATCTCGTTTAGCGAGTTCTTTACCTACGGCAGTCACTGCCAAGACCGGAAGGCCATAATCCTGGGCCTGATTGACCAGATTTGATAAGCCGACCAGTGTCTGATGCTCATACTTAGCCCCCACATAGATCGAAAAGGCTACGGCAACAACATTAAGCCGCAGCGCTTCTTGGATCGAAACAGTAATGGTTTCTTTGGATAGGTCCTCTCCTAGAATACTGTTGCCTCCGGAAACCCTTAAGATCACCGGAGGGGAGTTTCCAGCGTCAATGCAATTACGCAATACCCCTCTGGTCAGCATAATCGCATCGGCGTAAGGCAATAACGGCTCTACTGTGGGGCCGGGTTTTTCTAATCTACGCACCGCGCCCAAAAAATATCCGTGGTCCATCGCCAGCCATACCGCCCTACCTGTCTGCGGCTTGATTAACTTACTCATCCTGTTCTTCATTCCCCAATCCATACCATACCCCCTTTTTAAACCACAAACAACCCCGCCGCTAAGATAAAGAACAACGCGGCGGTAGCCAACTTTATTCCACCCGTATGTTTATTGGCGAACAGAGTAATCCTCTCTGAATTAAACCCCTGATAAGTCAAAATAAAAATAACCACTAAAGGCAAAATAAAAGCCAAGTTATATAAGACAAGATAAGAAATCGCATTCAGGCGCAGCTGAGAGTCCTTCAACACAAAGGCGATAGTGGGAAAATAAACCTGACCCGTGCAGGCTGATTCCAACAGCGCAATGATAAACCCATTGACGAAAGCAAGCAGCAGTAAGGCCCGGAAACCTTTTCTGCTATCCACTAATTGACGCAGGCGATTATACATCCTGAAGTCGCAGGCCTTCTTGGCCAAACCTACGCCCGTTCTTTTATAATAGATAAAATCAGCCAGGCTGAATACCCCCAGAGCCAAAGCCAAAAAGGCGATTATTTGATAAACCAGCTTAGCCAAGACCGCAAAAATTTGCAATTTGTTTAAAACCTGGAAGATTCCGATCCCCAAAGCCAGATAAGTTAAGAACACAGCCAGAATAAAGGCTGCGCCGATATAGGCGATTTCTTTTTTGCGGTAATGCTGAGCGCTCAAAAGAGTCACAAAAAATACTATGGTGGCAAAGGCACAAGGATTGACCCCGTCGGCTAAACCGGCTAAACCAACCACCGCCGGACTATAAGTAGTAAATTTATCCAAAAACACATTTTCTGATACTATTATTTTTGAGGCTTGAGTCCTATCGGCCAGAGCTAAAATCTTCTCAATCTCGCCCGTTAAGTTTGTTCTGATTGCCTGCGGGCCTTCAAAGGCGGCGGTAGGAAGATAAACCTGCGGCACCCGCCCGCCAAAGATGCCAAACTCTTGTTCCATGCTAATTTTAAGCTCCAGCTCTTGCGGTCTAGTAACATCGTGGTAATTAATCCTTATTTTATCTTGATACTTTGATTCTAGTTGGGGGATAAAGTCTGCCTTTATTTTGTTGCAGCTGTGACAGTGCGGTGAATAGAAGAATTCCAAAGTGATCGGCCCGGAGGCAATCTGATCTGGAGCAATCCTCGCGGTTTCTTTGTTAAAAGGCGGATGTATTTTTAGGCCGTTTAACTGGCCGGCCAGATACGTATTTTCCCATAGAAATACCGGCGCCTGCCTAATGCCTAATTGCTCAGTCTGTTGAAAATCTGCCTGCAGCAATTCTTGGGCTTCTTCTTTTTTGTCCTCGATAGCGGCTAAAGGAAGATTGAGCTGCTGCATGGCTAAACTTGCGTCTTTTTCTTGAAGCAGCAATAAATAATCCAAAAATTTGTCCGGGTGATATTTCTGAATTATTACTTGACGCAAAATTTCCGCTATTTCGTCCGGTCCGCCCCGAGCAGAAATTCTTTCTCCATCGATCTTGACTAGATATTTAAACTGAATATCGATGCCAAAATCATTTTTTTGGATAAAATGAATTAGTCTGGTTTGGGCTTTTTTAGATGTCTCGCTAAGCGGACGGACAAATACAGACAATTTTTTTGCCTCTTTGACC
>JBHPFV010000031.1:0-21035 GCA_042571705.1 Candidatus Omnitrophota bacterium | reverse complement strand
TTAACATCGCCAAAAAATATTCACATTTTGGCGTCCCGCTGACCGATTTGATTGAAGAAGGAAACATGGGGCTAATGAAAGCGGTGACCATGTTTAACCCCGAACAACGGTTCCGGTTTTCTACGTATGCGGCATATTGGATCAGGCAATATATCACCCGGGCTTTAGCTAATCAGGCTAAGACGGTCAGAGTGCCGGTATATATGGTTGAGGCGATTGCGAAATGGAAAAGGGCGGTCGAGAAACTGACTCAGAAGCTAGGCCGCAGGCCGCGCTTAAAAGAAGTGGCCAAAGAGCTGAAGACCTCAATGAAAAAGGTCCGGCAAGTCCGCAGTATGGTCACCCGGACCACTTCTTTAGAAACCCCGATCGGAAAAGACGGTTCAGGCCAGTTTGTGGATTTAATCGCCGATGAATCAAGCGCCGAGGCCTCCGAAGGCGTAGCCCAGGTCTTACGTCATGAACGGGTAGGCGAATTGTTAGAAAAGATGAATCCGCGCGAAAAAGAGGTGTTGTCTTTAAGGTACGGACTGATTGACGGCAGCACCCACACGCTAAATGAGATTGCCAAAAAATTTAATATTACCCGGGAAAGGGTCAGGCAGATTGAAAATGCCGCGATCGGTAAATTAAGACTTTACATCCAGACTAAGGATAAGCAAGAGTTCGGAGAATATTAATGGAAGGGAATAAGGCCATGGAAGAACTGAAGAACTCAATTAGGAGCATTCCGGATTTTCCTAAACAAGGTATCTTGTTTAGGGACATTACCACGCTTTTACAAGACGGCCCCAGATTTAAGCAGGCGGCGGAAATCATTGCTGAAAAATATAAAACAAAAGACATCTCCAAGGTGGTGGCCATTGAATCAAGGGGTTTTATCTTTGGGGCTGTGGCGGCCTACAAATTAAATGCCGGGTTCATCCCGGTAAGAAAAAAAGGTAAATTGCCGGCTGCGGTGCATGAAGTAACCTACCAACTTGAATATGGCACCGATACACTACAGGTGCATGCCGATGCAATTTCAACTGAAGATAAAGTGCTGATCGTTGATGATCTGCTGGCTACCGGAGGCACGGCCCAGGCGGTTTGTCAGCTGGTGGAGAAGTTTGGCGCCGAAATTACGGGAATAGAATTCCTGATTGAACTGGTCGAGCTAAAAGGCATTGAGAAGCTAAAAGGCTATCCGGTAGATTCGATAATAAAGTTCTAATCTTGCCCCTGTAGCTCAGATGGATAGAGCGAGGGCGTCCTAAGCCTTGCGTCGGGGGTTCGACTCCTCCCAGGGGCGCTTAAAAAAACACTTGACAGGCATTGATTTAGTAGTATAATACCGTAATCGAAGAGCAATAATAGTAAAGGGTTAGGAGCCAGAAGTAAGTAAGTACAGGTAAAAATAGTTAAAAATACACTTGACAACTATATGCCTGTATGGTATACTTAACTCTACAATAGTTTACAACTCTGTAATATAGCACCATAGATAGCTTAAATCAGGGTCAGAAAGGGGGGGAAGCAATTAATTTAAGCTTAAGCTGTCATCAATTGGTGATATATTTTATAAAAGATAAATCTCTAGGGTTGAAACCTAGTTTTAGAAATATTGTAAGCACAAATTTTAAGGAGGAAGTAAATGTTTAAAAAAGTAGCCTTGCTTTGCGCTTTGCTGGCTGTGGTAGCGTACCCGGCCTCCGCGGAAGTGCAAAATATCAAGGTTTCTGGTGACATCACCGCAGCGGCCATCTACCGCAACAACTATGATATGGAAGACCAATTTTGGACCAATGCGCTGGGATGGCAAAACGTGGAAGATCAGCACTCCTATCTGCAAAGCAATACCAGATTAAGGATTGATGCTGATTTGACCGACAATGTCGCAACCACAATCAGACTAGTAAATATGAGAGAGTGGGATGTGCCTGCGGCCACCACAAACGACATTAATCTCGATTTGGCCAGCATCACTTTAAAGGAAATGCTTTATTCTCCTTTAACCTTGATTATTGGTCGCCAGGAACTAATGTACGGAAGAGGAATGATTGTTGGCCCCGCACTATATCAAGACCCAGATGGTTCAACCTTTTATGATGACTTCAGCCCGATGCATGGATTCGATGCAGTACGGGCGATCTTGGATTATGACCCCTGGACTTTTGATATGTTTATGGCAAAAATAGTGGAAAGCGATAATGCCGTGCTTACCGATTCCAGAGATGACTTAGAAATCGATTTGGGCGGTCTTAATGTCGGCTATCAATTCGCCAACTATAATGCCGAAGCCGAAGGTTACATCTTCTATACAAGGGATGAGACCTATGGCCTGACAATGTATGATCAAGCGGATAACGCTACAGCCACGATGTTTGGCACTAACACCGTGTACACCGGTGGTTTAAGAGGCAGCACGGTTTATAATGAGAACCTGGCTCTGTACGGTGAAATTGCCGGTCAATGGGGAGAAATCGAAGACAATAACGGTACTACAATGGAAAATGAACTGACGCGCGACCGTCAAGCCCTGATGGCTAACGTCGGCGGACAATATACGTTGGCCGATATCAGATTCGTGCCCACACTTGGCTTGCAGTATCTTTACCTTTCCGGTGAAGATGTGAGCTCATCAGGAAATCCAGGCGATGAGGAGCATCGGGATACTGATGACTTCGAGGCCTGGGATCCAATGTATCGCTCCACCAGGCTATCAACTATCCGCGACTTGCTAGAGGGTCTGTTCGTTACCAATGATCCCGCGGATACCAGCGGCGCAACCAACCAACATACCATCCAAACTAATCTCGCTTTAGATCTGGGCGAATTAGTTGATGGCCTGCGCATGAATCTGAGTTATGCGCATTTTTGGTTTGACGAAGAACCATCATACACCAACCAGGATGACGAAGTCGGTGACGAGCTTGATCTCTCGGTGACCTATGATTACACCGAAGACGTGCAGTTCGCTCTGGAAGCGGCACTATTCATGGCTGGTGATTACTATGATGAAGTCCACGCAAGCCGCGTAATGCAGGCTGGTGGCATGAACGCAGGCGGCGACGCAATAACCAACCGCGTAGCCAACGACAATGTTGTGTTAATCGCAGGAAGTTGTAAGGTCAACTTCTAAGTGTGATCAGTTAGTTGTTTACACCCCCGAGGGCTTAACCGCTCTCGGGGGATTTTTTTTAAACATGGGGAGGAAGAGCCAATGGCAGAAGATAAAGAAGTGCGGGAAGGTAAAATGTTTGCGGTTTTAGCATATCTGTCGATTCTCTGTTTTTTACCCTTGATTCTAAAGAAGGATAATAAATTTGCCTTTCATCATGGAAAACAGGGCTTAGTCATCTTTCTCGGTGAGGTCGCCCTGGGTGTCTTAGCCTGGATTCCGCTTTTAGGCTGGGTCTTAGCCCCGCTGGGCGCTTTGCTTTTATTTGTCTTATCCCTAGTAGGCCTGATTCAGGCCCTAATGGGCAATTACTGGAAATGCCCGGTGGTCGCGGAGCTGGCGGATAAGATCAAGCTTTAACCCTAATCCAAAAGGATAGACCCTCCTATTCCTTTAAACCCTAAAGGGTAGGCCTTCCTATTCCTTTTTAAGGAAGGGCCTAAGGAGGGGTCAAAATTATATCTATGGTTGCAAAATTGTCCTGAATATGCTATAAAAGGGTGAAATGCGTTACTTTAAAAAAGCTAAATATAAATTAAGACAAGATAAAGACATTGTTAAGCAAGATCAGGATTTATCCGCTGAAGAGTTATACCAACAGCGCCTCAAAGAAAAAAGACGCAGCGCGCGTAAACGCTAGACAAACCTAAAATGCCCATCGAATTTCTCAAAAACAAAAAACTAAAAAAGCGTCTGGAAAGATGGTTCGGCCGGCAATGGGTCAAATTGATCACGTTGGCCACATATTGCCTGACCATCAACAGGGCCCGCCGGATAGGCAGGGTGTTTGGCATCGTTGGCTTTTGTGTTATCACGCGACATCGACGCTCGGCGCTACGCAATATCAACATGATCTATAAAAACAAAAAGACCAAACAACAACTGCGTAAGATTATTCAAAACAGCTTTATCAACGCTGCTTGTTTTGGCTGGGAGGTGCTGCATCTTTATACGCACAAAACTACTGATCAGGAAATTGACAGCTTAATCACTAAAGTGGAGGGGCTGCAACACCTGCGGAAAGTATTCAAGCGCGGCCGGGGCGTGATTGCCTTAGGGGCGCACTTAGGAAATTTTGCCCTGATCGGTAGAAAGCTAAATTCTTTGGGTATTCCCAATACCACGATTATGCGTCAGATGCGTGACGGGCAACTAGAGGGCATCTTCAGCGCAATGAGAGCAAGGTTTGGCCAACGCTCAATACTTAAGTTTCCTCTGGCTCAGGCCATTAAAGAGAGTATTACTTGGCTAAAAAATGGCAATCTATTGATGGTCTATGTTGACCAAAGATCAGGCCGGGGAGTAAAAGCTGATTTTATGGGTCTGCCTACGCCTACCCCTACCGGCGCGGCGGTATTTGCCTTAAAGACCGGCGCGGCAGTTTTACCGATTATGAATGTGCGTAATGGCAACGGCAAATATAAATTAATTATTGGCAAAGAGGTGGAAGTCCTTAGGAGTGGTGATCGTAAAAAAGACATCTTCACGAATACCCAGAATTTTAACAAAATTATTGAGCAATATATTTTTCGCTATCCAGAGCAATGGTTTTGGTTCCATAACCGCTGGAAAGGGGTAAAGCAACATGAAGTTTAAGCTGCTCTGGATCGTAGTGATTTTATCGGTTTTGGTTTCCGGGTGCGCCAGCAGTCCGCATGTAATCGGTTACGATATACTGAATAATTCTTTGCCGGCTCCGAAATTAGGCGCGCTCTACCTGCCTAAGCTTATTGACGCCAGACCGGAGCAAGAAAAAAAAGGCCTCAAGGGCAAACTGCTGACCTTCAGCTCAAAAGACGCGCACTTCAGCAAGGAAGTCGCCCTATCGATTACTGAAATATTAAGTCAAGAGTTAAACAACGCTGGATTTTCTCTTGTCAGTAAGGACCACACCGCTGATTACAAAATCTCAGGAGCAGTCCAGCACTTCCAAGCGGTAATGTCTCCGGCCAAAATTACTTTTCTGCCGTATTTGGGCACGGTCTCTACGCTCTGGGCGAAAGATGAATTCATTATCGCCTTAAGCATCTATATTAAAATGAGCACACCCGGAGGCGGCGTGGTAGTTGATCAGACTTTTGATGTTTCCGAAGATTTAAAGCTCTCTACCGGGCTTTTGAGTCTGGCCCGGTACTCTCGCGGATTCAATTATAAACTAAAACTGCTCAATGAGGCTTTAAAGGATGTGCTCGGGAAAATTCGTGACGAAGTCGTGGCCCAAGCAAAAAAATGAGACTTTTACGTAAACAAAAAATTATCACACTAGTATTGTTGAGCTGTTGCGCTTGGCCATTGGTCTGCTGTGGGGAGTACAATCTGGGCACAAGCGCAGAGGAGCATCTGATTTTCAATACGGAGAGAGAAGTGAAGTTAGGCTTTTCCATGTCCCAAAAAATAGAGAATCAATTGCAGGTGAGTAAAGATACGAAAATGCAAAACCGGGTGCAAAAAATAGGAGAGCGGCTGGCGGCTGTTTGCGGGAGAAAAGACATCTCTTATTCATTTACCGTAATTGAAGAAGACTCAGCTAACGCCTTTGCTTTGCCTGGAGGCTATGTCTATGTTTTTGACGAGTTAATCGAAAAAACCGAAACCGACGATGAAATCTCAGCGATCCTGGCCCATGAAATCGCGCATATTGTGGCCCGGCACAGCATTAAACGCTTACAAGCTTCTTTAGGTTATCAAATAGTCAGTATTTTAGCTTTGGTAGCCAGTAAGGATCCGCGTTTTAAGCGGGGATCTGATCTGGCCTTCGATCAAATTATGCGCGGTTATTCGCGGGACGATGAATTGTTAGCGGATAAGTTATCAGTCAGGTACTTGCGTAAGGCCGGTTTTAATCCCGAAGCTGTACTGGGTTTATTAAACAAATTAAAACAATTTGAAAAAGAGGGGCCAAGAATGCCTTTAGTGCCAAACTATGTGCGCACTCATCCCTATCTTCCGGAACGCATAGCGGCAGTCAAACAAGAACTATACGGAAAATTAGACTTTGACGATTATTTAAATAGAATGGACGAGGAGTAGGCTCCGACTCGTAAAATATAGGAGGAAAAAATGATTTTTGGGTTGTTTAAGAAAAAGGTAAAAGTAGTAAAGGTCAAAACCAAAGCTAAACCTAAAAAGACTAAAAAGAAGGCATTACAGAAACCTAAAGCCAAAAAAAGTAAAATTAAGAAAAAAGTAACCGCGCTCAAAAGAAAACCAAAAGCAAAGAAAGCTGCAAAAGTTGTGCGGACGAAAAAGGCCAAGGCGCAACTAGTCGGTCGGGTTACCCATTATTTTCCTCATGTCAAAGCGGGTGTAATTTTATTGACTAAAGGAGAAGTTGCTTTGGGGGATACCTTAGAATTTAAGGGGCATACTACGAATTTCAAACAAAAGGTTAACTCGATGCAGATTAATAACACGCCGATTAAACAAGCCAAGCCTAAGCAAGAAATCGGTTTATTAGTAAAATCCCGTGTCCGCCATAATGATCTAGTGTATAAGATATAACTTTTTTACCTTTTTGCTTTAAGCTTCTGGCTTCTGTTGGTTGTGCAACTTAGGAACAGTTCCCTTAACTTTTGCTAATGATCTGGCTGGGAACAGTTCCTGAAGGCAAAGGTAAAGCAACCAATTAACCCACCAATGAGCACAAATCCTAAATTGGCTAGAGTTTCCTGGGCTCTCTACGACCTGGCCAATACCATCTTCTCAATGAATATCATCTCACTCTACTTCGTACTCTGGTTAACCAAGGATAAAGGTTGTCCGCAAATATACCACAGTCTTGCCCTGAGCAGCTCAATGATATTAGCCGCAATCTTAATGCCTTTCCTAGGTGAGTTATCTGACCGGCTAAAAAGAAAAACACCCTTTTTAATTGGCTTCACTTTAGGTTGTGTAGCCTCAACAGCAATGCTGGGGTTTCTACAAAGAACAATTTTAATTCTGATTTTCTTTGCCCTGGCTAATCTTTGTTATCAATTAGCCGGAGTTACTTACAATTCCCTGCTTTCCCAGGTAAGCACTGCTGGAAAATTGGGTCGGACATCCGGCCTGGGAGTCAGTCTTGGTTATTTTGGCACAATTATTGGACTTATTTTAATCAAACCTTTTCTGGCCTGGGGAGGCAGACAGGCCACCCTTGTGCCCACTGCGGCGCTGTTTCTAATTTTTGCCGCGCCGGCTTTTGCTTTTATTAAAGACCCGCCTTACCCGCATATCCCTCAATCGGAACTGCGAATAAACCTGCTATTTGCTAAATTGAAAAAGAGCCTGAGTCAAATCCGTCAGGACCAAACACTATCCAGATTTCTGTTGGCGGCATTCTTATGCTTAAACGCCGTAAATACTATTGTCGTCTATATGGGAGTTTACGCTAACAGCGTAATGGGCTTCAATGATGCCCAAGTTTTCAATTTTATGATTATTTCCACTATCTTCGCAATAGCCGGAAGCCGTCTTTTTGGATTCCTGGTTGACCGTTGGCAGTCAAGAAAAACCCTGCAGTTAGTATTCAAACTTTGGTGTCTGACGATATTCTTCGCAGCTGTCGCGGTAACTGACTGGATGTTCTGGATAGTTGGCCCAAGTGCTGGGATTTGCCTGGGGGGCACCTGGGTCAGCTTGCGGACAATGTTAGTCGAATTAGTCCCGGAGAAGAAGATCGGCCAAATGTTTGGTTTGTTTGGCATGCTGCAGATGCTTTCTTTTATTTTCGGGACCACCGCCTGGGGAATAATTACCTCTTGGTTATTCCGGGGCTTAGAAATCGCAAGGTATAGAATCGCAATAGGTTCGGTATTTATTTTTATGTTTTCGGGATATCTTGTTTTGAGAACATTGCCATTGTTGAATAAGCGCAGGCTTGAAAATTAACCCTGCCTATGGTAGAATGCTTATATGAAAAACGCTAGTTTTCTGTTAGGTTTAGGCCTTGACGCCCAAGATGAGCATAAGCGCATTACGCGGGGTAAGAATTTTTACATTTTTGGCGGGTCTAAACGAACTCATCAGTCGATACAAGAAACCTGTATCAAATTCAATGAAGAGCTAACTAAGCGGCACAAAAACTTAGATCAGATTTCCCATAAGGAGTTTCGTGACATTGCCGGTAAAATCGGCCTGAACCGACCTAATCAAAAGGGTAAAAACTAACCAAAATGTCGCCGAACATCCACCCCACAGCAATCGTGAGTAAGGATGCGAAATTGGCCGCAGATGTAGAAATCGGCCCTTATTGCATTATCGAGGACGATGTGGAAATTGGCCGGCGGGTTAAGATCCACGCTTGCGCCCATATCCTAAGCCACACTACGATCGGAGATGACTGCCAGATACATCTAGGCGCAGCCTTAGGCCATCTGCCGCAGATCCGCAAACAGCTGGATACTAACGGCAGGTTACTAATTGGCCAGGGTAATATTTTCAGAGAATACACCACAGTTCACCGCTCCAGCAAACAAGGCAACAGTACGATTATTGGTAACAATAATTATTTGATGGCTTTCTCGCATGTTGCCCACGATTGTTTGATCGGCAATCATGCCACTATTTGTAACGGCGCGCTCCTGGCCGGTCATGTGCAGATCGAAGATGGCGCCTTTATTTCGGGCAATGTCACCATCCACCAATTCTGTCGCATTGGTAAACTGGTTATGGTCGGAGGACTGGCCCGTGTATCTAAAGACGTGCCGCCGTACATGTTGGTCAAAGGCGATTCGGTTGTCTGGGCTATAAATTCAGTAGGCCTAAGACGCGCCGGCTATTCAATCCAATCCCGCAACCAAATCAAAAACGCGTTTAAGTTGCTTTACACTTCCGGATTAAACATTAAACAAGCCTTGGAGAAGCTTAAAAATCAAGAGCACTGTTCTGAAATGAAAGATTTAATTAATTTTATCGTGCATTCTAAACGAGGGATTTGCGACTTTAAACGCCCGGGCCTCTGGCAAAGGCTCGCCTTATCTAACGCTCTAACCAAACATCATAAAATTCCGGCTTATCAGGCGTTTCAAGCCAGGCTGAGTTAACTATGGTTAAGATTATAAAACCTCTGATAATTTTTATTTTAGTCATAATTTTGATTACGGCCTTTTTTCGTAACCTAATCTGTAAGGCCTTAATTGAAGGAGGGGTAGCTAAATTTACCGAGCTTCAAGCTTCTATCGATCTTGTGCATTTAGATCTGCTCAAAAACAGCTTACGTCTTCAGGGGGTAAATGTACTCAATCCACCCGGATTTAAGGACGAAAACTTAGCTCGTGCCGAAGAGATCTTCATAAAATACGATTTATTGGGCTGCTTAACGGGCAATCCGCATTTATACCTGCTCAAATTAGATATAACAGAGATAAACATAATCAGAAATGAACAAAATCTCTCTAATATGGGTGGTTTCAAGAAGGCCTTTCCCAGAAAAGAGTCAAAAAAGAAAAATGTCTCAGCCTCAAACTCAGCCGGGGCGCAAGATCCCAAAACAACGAAACAGCCGCCTGCTAAATTTATGATCGACCAATTAGAGTTTTCTATAGGAAAAATAGCCTTTATAAATTACCGAGCCGGAATTGGCGAACCTGCGGTAGTGATCTTCAAGGTTAAGCAGCCGGCCGTGTTTAAGAACGTCAGTGATTTTAATAATGTAATTAAATCGGTGTCTTTAGAGGGAGGGCTGTTTGGCAATCTGACCACAATCATCCCTGCTGAAGTAAGAAAGACTACTGAGGCCATCAAAGAAAAGGTCGGTTCGATCATACCCAAGCGCAATGAATGATGCCTAAAAAAGAAAGAAGAAGACGCAAAAGAATTGATATCGTCCTGCCAATAAAAATAGAATATAATAATCAGCGGCTCTGGGCCTTGACAAAAAACATCAGCGTCCTGGGCGCATACGTGGAGACCGATCAGGATATTCCCCGCGGCGCAGCCATGGAGATACAGATAAAATTACCAAAGCCAGGTAAGCAAAAAAACGCTCAAGCCAAGGAAATCAAATGCATTGGCATTGCCTTTCGAACCCAGTCGGCAATTGCTCAGGAAAAGATCAGTCAATATGGAGTAGGAATATTTTTCCGCGCCTTTTTAGAAGGAGGTGAAAAACAGCTTAGCAAATTTATTGATTATATCTTAGAACAGGAAAAGAAGATAGGTGTTATTTATCGTCGGAAAAGAAAAAAGAAGAAAGGGTCAGTTAAATGAAAGCACTAGTCAGTGATGAGCTCTGCGTTGGTTGCGGCCTTTGCGCCGATGTCTGTCCGGATGTTTTTGCCATGGAGGAAAGCAAGGCCAAGGTAAAAAACGATTCCGTCCCGGAATCGTGTTCAGATTGTTCCAAAAGGGCAAAAGAAGACTGTCCGGTAGAGGCGATTACAATTGAGGAATAGGTTATTCAAGGAGGAAAAATGACTAAGAGTAAGATTGATATTCAAAAGGAAGTTGCTAAAATTTGGCAAGAGGCCAAAGAAAACTTGAAAGAGTTGGGGCAAAAAACAATGACCCTGGCCCAAAAGGGTGAGAAAGAAGTTGTCCGGGCTTCAAAAATAGGCAAATTGCAGTTAGATGTCGTCAGCCTGAACCTAAAGAAAGAAAATGGGTTCAGACAAGTGGGCAAAAAGGCAGCTGAGATGCATGCCAAAAAAGACGGCATTAACCCTGATAAACTTAGCTCGCTTTTTAATCAGATAGATAAGCTGGACCAACAGATCAGATCGAAAAAGGCCAAAATTGCTAAAATAAAGAAAGGGTAAACCATTGAAGAAAATCGCTATTTTAGTCTTGATCTTGTCTTGCTTGATCAGCGGCTGCGCTAATTTGGGCGGGTTAATCAGCTTAGGGGCGGCTGGCTACGGTATCTACAGAGCGGTAACAAGCGACTAATAAAGGGTAGATCAACAATTGCGCGGCGAAAATGATGCGGACTTAGTCGAGCAGTGCCTGGGAAGGAATCGCCGGGCCTGGCAAAGATTTGTGGAAAAATTTGGATCCTTGGTGTTTTGGGCGATAAAAGACACTCTGCAGCGCAAAGGATTTGAATTTAATCGCCAAGACATCGAAGAGGTGTTCCAAGATGTCTTTGTTTTATTATGGGAAAAAGGGAAACTTGAACAAATAAAAAACAGAAATCAGATCTCGGCCTGGCTGGCCATGGTCGCGGCGAATCGCACCTTAAACTATCTGAGGAAAAAAAGAGTCAATCACATAAATATCGAAAGCCAGGATCAGGGGAGCTTGGCTGGCAACAGCGACATTAACCATGACTTAGAAGCGGCTGAGTCGCAAACATTATTAGCTCAGGCCTTTAGCTCTCTTGAACCCAAGGAAATAATCACTTTAAAATTAAGTTACTTTTTCAATAAAACACACCAAGAAATCGCAGAGATATTAAAAATGCCTACGAATTCTATTTCCAGCATTGTCAGAAGAAGTAAAGACAAATTAAAACAGAGCTTAACTGAACAGGGTTTCTTAGAACATTGAATAGGCAAAGACAAGATATTGATCAATTGATCAGTGGATACTTAAAAAGCAATATGACCAAGACAAAGAAATCTCCTTTAACCGCAAACTGTCCTGAAGAATCAAGGCTGAGTGACTTTTTGAACAAACGCTTATCGAGAGAAAAAGAAGATAGTTTGCTTGAACATTTGGCGCATTGCGCGCATTGCCTGAGTCAATTAGAGTTAGCTCAAAGGGCAAAAGAAAAGGCAGGCCTGGAGCCCTCCTGGGCGATGAGAAACGGTGCGAAAAATATCGCTAAACTGAATTATACAAATGAACTGTTAAAGTATAAATGGCCGGTCTTATCCTGCTTTTCATTTATTTTCTCTTTTATTTTTAAAGCGTATTTCGTCCAATTTCTGGTCCTGGCTGTAATCTTCAGCTTTAAATGGATTTTTGATACAGCCAGCACCCGGACACTGATTATGATTTATCAAGCCTGGAGAAATAAAGACAGCGATACCGCCCAAAGAATCATCCGCGACTTCCAGGACAAAATGAATTTAAGGAGACGCTGATGCTTAAAGAGGAAAAGAGAAAAGGGGTCAGATTTAAGTTTAGACACACTATTCAATATGAAAAGCGGATAGATGATCAGAACTTCGCTCTGCCGGTAACTGTCCCTTGCCGGGACATCAACATGACCGGAATCAGTTTTTATACTGCTGAGAGAATGGCCCTGGATACGACATTAAGAATTAATCTCTCGCTAGGAAAGGAAGAAATTATCTTCTTAGGGAAAGTAGCCCGAATGGAGCTCTCCGAGGATTCTCCTATTGAATTTCTAGTCGGGGTCGGCCTGGAAGATGCTGAAGCCGCAACTAAAGCTAAAATCAGTAAGTTGATTAACAAAATTAATATCTTTGAGGTCTTAGATCAGATCGATCTTCAAGAAGTAACTGATATTAATTTTGTGGCTGGATACCCCCCGGTACTCAAGAAATTCGGAAAACTTGAGTTTACTAAAGGGACTGTCTTTAGCACAGAGGACCTAAAGGCACTGCTCTTAAATATCCTCGATGAAGATCGCTATCGGATCTTTCTCAAAGAAAAAGAAATAAATTTTGTCTTACCTTATAAAGAGGGGATCAGACTGCGGGTAAATCTGCATGTGCAGCAAGGCCGGACCGAAGGCGTGTTTAGGTTAATTCCGGCACAGATAAACCCACCGCACCAGTTGGGTCTGCCGGTGATAACCGAAGAGATGATGGAAAACAAAAAAGGGCTTATTTTAGTCGCTGGAAGGACCGGCTCAGGAAAAACCACCACTCTGGCCTCAATGATTGACCACTTAAATCGGAAAAGGGAAGGCATAGTTATTTGCATTGAGAAACCTATTGAATACTTACATACTAACGACAAATGCATTATTAAACAAAGGGAAGTGGGCCGAGACACACTGTCTTTTTCCAATGCCGCCAAAAACGCTTTAAGGCAAAACCCCGATGTCTTGGTGATCGGAGAGATCTTAGACACAGAAACCATGGAAGTGGCGATTACTGCGGCTGAGACCGGGATGCTGGTCTTAACTTCCATTCACGCCGCTGATTCAGCCCAGGCCTTAGACCGAATCGTCTCCTTCTTTCCAGCGGAACTGCAAAAACACATGCTCACCAGGATTTCGCTTATTTTACGCGGTGTAATTACGCAAAACTTAGTCCCGCGCAAAGACGGCAAGGGGTTAGTTGTCGGCGCGGAGGTATTAATAATCAACGACGCCATGCGCAGAGTAGTCCGAGACGGAGACTGGAAGCAAATTCCGACAATTATTATGACCGGCAGGAACGCCGGCATGCAATCAATGCGCATGTCTTTGGAACAGTATTTCCTCAAAGGAGTTATCGACGGAGAATATTTAAAAGAGTACACCTAAGACTCCCCCCGCCTTTTAACCTCTGCCAGCTCACCATTTTTTTTAAAATAATATGCAAGAATTTGCCTGCAAACTGTGTCTTATACTATAGAGACACATTTAAGGAGAGGTCTCTAGTTTTGCCAGGGAGGAGGTGAGAAAAATGCTCGATTTTCAAATTGAGGTTAAGCAAGTGTATAAGCTCGATGGCGAGGGGAAGCTGAAGGCCTTTGTCGATGTCGCAATTTCTGATCTTTTTTTGGTCAAGGGTTTGCGCATTGTTGACGGCAAAAAGGGACTCTTTGTAGGCATGCCGCGCCGGCAAGGAAAAGATGGTCAATGGTACCCCACTGTATCCGCCCTGAATGATGAAACTAAAGATCAGCTGACCGAGATCGTCCTGGAGGCCTATCAAAGGCAATAGCAAAAGAACTGCCCTTTTAAGGCCCTGGCGGCAAAATCTTAGCCAGGGCCTTAAGAAGGCGCACTTAAAGAAAGCAAAATGAGCAAAGATAAGCAAGATTTAGGAAAAAAGGGAGAAAGGCTGGCCTTAATGTTTTTGCGCCAAAAAGGATACCAAATCATTGCCCGGAATTTTTCTTCACGAACCGGAGAAATTGATATTGTCGCCGGGGACAACGGGACTACGGTATTTGTGGAGGTGAAGACCAGAAGCTCTACGGACTTTGGCCGGCCGGATGAGGCCATCGATAGAAAAAAGATCAGGCACTTATACCGTTGCGCGCAATTCTATATAAGAAAGCACGCCCTCCTGCCTGAAGGTAGTTTTAGATTTGACGTGGTCTCAGTCATCTTAAGCACTCCCGCCAAAATTAACCTGATTAAAAACGCCTTTTAGAATTTTAACCTTTGAACTATTGATTTTTCCTTAAGATAAGGTTATAATATAGCAATAATGGTGGAACCTGATAAAAGTGAAAGGAGCAACAATGAGGACCCGGATATTGCTTTTGTGTTATCTGAGCCTGGCTGTGTCGTTTAACTGCTTAGCTGTATCCACAGCACACTGTGCCCAAGAAATCATTCCCGAGGATGAGCTCCAGATCGAACAAGTTTTGGCCGAGGATAGCCAGGTTACGGTTGAGGAAGAAGGGGCTTCGCCGGCTACGCCCGCTGCGCTGGCTACGCAGGCTGCGGTTGTTGAGCAGCCAGCTATTGTTGAGGAAGAACCGGCTGCTGTTGCCCCGGCTGCGCCCGCTACGCAGGCTGCGCCCGCTACGCAGGCTGCGCCGGCTACGCCCGCTGCGCTGGCTACGCAGGCTGCGGTCGTAGTTGCTTTAACCGGGCCAATTGCTCTCGATTTTCACTTAAGTTGCGAAGAGCAAAGCGCTGATTGTACGGAAAAAGTTAACCCGGATACAAATATACCAGTGCTTTTGCAAAAAGAGCCCTGCCTGACCATCAACGATATCGTTAAGGCAAAATATGAATTTGTTGAACCTACCAAACAACTAAAGTCCTTTGCCAAACTACATGGCATCAGCGTACTTGACCAAAGGCTTTTAATCGAGTTTACTGAAGCAGGGCAAGCCAGGCTTCTGGAAATAACCACTGAAAACCCTTATCAGCGTTTAGGGGTAATGGTTGATGGGCAGCTGCTCACAGCGCCGCGGATAATCGACCCAATTACGGACGGAAAGATCCAAGTCGTAGGCAAGCTTAAAAAAGAAGAAATGCAGGCTATAATCAAACGGATAAAACAACAAAAGACGGCAGCGCCAGAAAAGAAAACGGAATAATTCATAATGCGAGAAAGGCAAGAACGGGAAAAGAAGAAGATCGCTGCGGTCACGATCATGATAATAATCGGCATGTCCATCTTGCCGATGCTGAATATCTTCGCATTATTTCTGAATAAATTACAGGGAAGAATGGAAGTGAAGTTGGCTGAGATATATGAAACTACCTATGAAAGTTACCTGGATAAAGCAAAAGAATCTGGTGAACTACCCGATGCCCTCAAAGATAAAGTCAGCGAGGGCCAACTTTCCGCTATCAAAGAAGCCATCAGCGGCGGGCGATAAAAAACCTGTTAAAAGGAGATAAAAAGTGGCGATCGGTACTATAGAAATCATGTGTCCTCCCTGCGGAAAATGTGCGCGGGTCAAGAGCATGATTGCTTCTATCATCAAAGAAATAGAGATGCGTAATAGAATAAAAATAACCTATTCATTGATTCATACTCCTCATCTAAAAAATGTCAGCAATTACGCTGTCAATGCATCTCAGGCCCCGGTTGTGCTGATTAATGGCGCCGTTGAATTTACCGGACAGGCCTCGCTGAATCTTTTAAAAATGAAGTTAGAACAAATCCATAAGATTGCTTAACTCACCAAGGAGTGCCGGCAATTAGGAAATTGTTCTTTGCTTATCTTATTCTGCTTTTAGCAATATTGGCTGTAATCGTTGGGCAGCCGCTGGCATTTCAAAAGTCCAATGCTATAAGCGAACAGGCAAAAGCGCCTAAACTCACAGCTTGCGCAGGCGGCTTGGATGTTCAGGCGTTCATTTCCTCAATCCCATACCGTTACGGTCGCCAGACCATTTATCAGGTTGAGCCGGCCGCCAAATACAAAGAGACTATAATTGAAGGCCGGGGCAACTGCTCGAATTTAGTTTTTGCTAGCGCATATTTTCTTACCCAAACTGACACTGATTTCCAAATTATTCATTTTTTGCCGCGAACGCAAAAAGGCGGATTCTTAAAAGGGGCCGGGCACACTGTTCTGCGGACGCGCTACTTATTTAACGGAGAGGAACGTGTGGGTATTGTTGACGTTTCATCCGCTGGCCTACCTTATTCAGCAGACAAGTTCCTTGATCTAGCTGATCTTGAATCAGGAGAGATAGCTAATTTTTCTATGCTCAACCTTAACCCGGCTATGAAACATAACCGATCTTCATATTATTTCGGCCCCTTACTGAGCGATTCAGAAATAGGCTGGATCCCTGCTGGTGAGCTCAGGCGCTATCTTGATTTCATTCACGCTATTTACATCCCCCTGGGAAACGTAAAAATAGAAAAATATATCTATGATGGGTTAGCATTGATTAGCGGGTTCTATCCAAAAATTTACGTAACCTCTATACCCAGCTTATTTGATGGATACAGGCTCATAAGACAGTTTTTTATTTTTTCGCTGTGGATATTGCGCTCAGCTATATTGTTAATTCCCCTAAGCATTATTTTTGAAATTAAACTGCTTATATCGAGATATAGAAAATGAAATTGTTATTTCCGGTCTTACTGATATTGTCTGTGCTGGCGGTTAGCTCCTGTGCCGAGATTGATTACAACAATATTCTTGTTACTCAGGTCGTCGATGGAGATACCCTGAAGTTGGCTAATGCTCAAATGGTCCGCCTGATAGGCATAGATACTCCTGAGATGTATGAATCTGAGAAGCTCTACCGAGACGCCCGCAGGACCGGCCAGGATATCGGCGCGATTATGGCCGGGGGGCGTGAATCATACCAATTCACTAAACAATTAGTTGAGCACAAAAAAGTAAGCCTGGAGTTTGACATAGAGCAAACAGATAAGTACGGCAGGCTCTTGGCCTATGTTTATCTTATTGACGGCACTTTTATCAACGCTGAAATTATTAAGCAAGGTTACGCCAAGCTCATGAGTATTCCTCCCAATACCAAATATGCGGATTTCTTTTATGAGTTATATCAACAAGCCAGAGCAAACAAAAGAGGACTATGGAAACAAGCAGCCAATTATTAAATTCAAAAGGTCAAAGCACCTTGGAATATCTAATCATCTGGACGGTGATTGTGGGAGGGTTTTTTGTTGCCATCGAGTTTTATCTAAGACCTGCACTGGAAAATACAGTAGCGATGGCTTCAGGCAAGATCACCGCTGAGGTGACAGAATTATTTTTTGAACTGGGCGAATAAAATAAAAAGGTGGAAGGAGAATACGATGAAAAAGCTTTATCTATCTGAGGCTAACCGGAAAATTGGCGGTGTTTGCGCAGGTATAGCTGAATATTTTGACAAAGACCCGACGATCATTAGAATTGCTTTCATTTTACTGACCATATTGTCTCACGGCTTAGGACTGATTGCATATTTTGTAATGTGGCTGGTCATTCCCAAAAAATCAAAAGCAAAACAATGAACATACAGACCGCTTCTTAAATTAACACTAAACTGTAGGCCTTGCAATTCCTTTAACGGGGCAGTAAACGGAGGGAAATCAATGGAAAATCTTGAATTTTTTGAAACGCAAAAGATAAAGCTCAGCTCCTCGACAGCTAAGACAGCTAAGACAACTAAAAAACGTAAGCGAAAGAATGCCTGCCTGGTAGTCATCGCAGGGGGTGAGATCGGAAAGGTCTTCTTTATCGATATGGCAAATATGGTCATTGGACGTACGGAAAATGCGCAGATCAGGATTGACAAGCCGTACGTCTCCAGAAAGCATGCCCGGATTATAACAAAAAAAGAAGGGTTTGGCATAGTCGACTTAAAAAGCACAAATGGTACCTCTGTGAATTTTAAGCCTGTCTCCCATACAAAACAAACAGTTCTCGAGGACGGAGATAAGGTCTCAATCGGAAATACCAGCTTGAAGTTCTTATATAAAGACAATCTGGAAACTGCATTCCATGAAGAACTTTACCAGCTGGCCTCGCATGATGGGCTCACAGATGTTTACAACAAGGCGACCTTTATGAAGACATTGGAAGAAAGAAGACACAAGAAACCTTTAGCGCTGATTTTATTTGATATAGATCATTTTAAAAATATAAATGATACCTATGGCCATTTAGCGGGGGATTTCATACTTAGGGAGTTGGCCCGGGTAGTGAAAACTGTGATCCGGCAAGAAGAACTTTTTGCCCGCTTCGGAGGCGAAGAGTTTATCATCGTGATTGAAGCCCAAAGAGAGATCGCTTATAATGTAGCTGAAAGGATAAGAAAATTGGTCTCGGAACATAAGTTTGTATTTAGAAACAAGAAGATTGCCTGCGCAGTAAGCCTCGGCGTCTATGGCGTTACCGACTTCGCTGCCCCTATTAATCAGTGGATAGAAGCTGCTGATAAAATGCTTTATCAGGCAAAAACTACGGGCCGCAACAAAACCTGCTGCTGAAAACAAATGGTAAGGTAACAGAGGCTAGCTTTTCTTTAGGAGCACCTGAAGGAGAGCTATATAGTTGCTTGGGTGATGGGGATATTGATTTCAATAATTTTCTTATTGGGTGGTTCGCACTATCATAAAAAAGCGATTCTGGGTGTGTGTATTGTGTCTTTCTCTATTTCAATCATCGGCGGTCTATTAATCTATACTTTGAGGGATAAGAAGAAATGAAGCTAACAAATAAGAAAACAGCTATCATTGTTTTGATCTTGGGCATACTTCTATTATTTTGGGGAATGTGCATTCCGCTGTTGGCTCCCAGCCCAGCAAGGGATAAAAACGGTGTCGTACAATATGATCAAAACGGTAGACTAATTCTTGACCCAGAATCAGTAGAAAAAGTTAACCGTATTAGGCAACAACATACAGTTTGCTTGGTTTTGGGAGTTATTATTATACCATTTGCAATAATTTCAATAATTAAAAGTAAAAAGAAGAAATGAAATCCCTACTCCTAACAATCTTACTCTGTTGACCCTTAACCGCCTTTGCCCAAGACACAAAAACTTGTGCAAGCCCTAACTATGATAAAGAAATCGAAGCTGGCATCATCTTACCAGGTATGACCGAAGAACAGGTTATCCAAGCTATAGGAGAACCATTCCACAAAAGCCTATATGAGAATATGTCTGTCTGGTGGTATCCAGATAGGAAGTTTATCTATTTTAAGGATAATAAGGTAACAGAGGCAAGTTTTGCTTTAGGAACTCCTGAAGGGGAGCTATAGGGGGGGATGATGAAAATGATAATACCATTAATAATATCAGCTTATGGTATAGTTTTTTTAGCATATGGGATAATCGGAAGGTCTTGGATAGCATTAGTTGCTGGCATTTCAACTCTTACATTTTCTAAAGCAGGTAGAACTATTGGCACTGTTGCAGTCATTTGGCTAATTGGCTCTTCATTAATAATCCCGATCTATTTAACAGGAAGCGATAAGCCAAAAGAGGGGTATATAAAACGATATGATTATGTAACGGGACACGAAAAAATGATTGAATATAGAGATATGCCTACCGAAACTTCTAAAAGAGATAAAGCCATTTCCGAATGGGGAAAGCGTAATCTTGTAATTAATACTGTAATTGGACTTAGTTATCTTTTTGTTTTTTACCTTACTCCAGTTAGCAAAGAATTTGTATAGTTTTCTTCACCCGCCCCAAAGTAAAGGAGCAGTTTAAATAAGGAGGAAGTAATGTACTCAAATACCTGCGTACGCTGTAAAAAAAAGATTGGCACCAAAACGAGACTCTGTCCTCACTGTAATATGCCAAATAAAATTCCTTCTACAAAGACTAAGGCCTTATGTCCTAAATGTAAAGTTGAGCTTGAGCCAAAAATCTACAGGAAGCAAGAGCTAGATGTTTGTCCTTCGTGTTCCGGAATATGGCTTGATACTCTGGAATTTGAATACCTGACTACTGAAAAAGATGTCTATAATGACCCAACAATAGAGCCAATTTTTGTGCGTGAGGCACTAGGTGAAAGAGATAAATACCGGGAATGCGTTCGCTGTAATAATCTAATGAACCGCTTCAATTTTAAAAATATATCCGGAATACTTATAGATATATGCTGTGACCATGGAGCCTGGTTAGATGCTGGTGAGCTTAGGCGTATGCGAACTTTTATTGCCAGCGGTGGACTGGATAAACGTCAAGATTTAGAAATTCTTAAGCATAAAGGAAAAATAAAGAAACTCTCAGATAGGTTGGGAGACGTTGAATATATGCAGAAAGTGCTTCATGTTTGGAGCCCAAAACGGTTAATACTTGGCGGCGGTAAGTTTTAAACAGCTATCAATTATATCCGAGGGCGATAGGGATGTCTTATAAACCAAGCTGGAGCTTGTTATTATAATACCCCACCCTCCGAAGAAACCTTTAGGAGCACCTGTAGGAGAATTATAAGGAGTGGAGAGGTTATGGTTAAAATACCAAGAGTTGCATTAGGCTGTATATGCATGGTTTTATGTTTTACCTTAATCGGATTTGCTAATCAAAAAGAAGAAGTGGTTAATCTTGATTCAGATCCAGACATTGAAAAAAATGAGGTTTTGAGCAAAGGAAAATTTATTACTGGGATAAATGTCAATAGATTGATAGGGGGCTCCATAGCGGATTATGGCCTATTGCTAACGAGAAGATACCCAACGTCAGGTACGCAGCTGGTAGCTGTTAAAGCAGAAGATCCTAATGAGGAATACATATCGATAGCATTAGGAGATAGATTTGGTTGGTGGTTGTCTAGTGGTTTAGAGTTTTGGCTGATTCGAGATGGAGTGTATGCAGGAGCAGGAAGAATAGGTGTATTCTCCAATTCCGAAGAAGCATCATATATTTATGACAATTATGTCA
>JBHPFV010000030.1:0-21053 GCA_042571705.1 Candidatus Omnitrophota bacterium | reverse complement strand
GCAGACACAATAGCCACCATCTCCACCTATGATGATGATGCCACAGAATCGCCTCAACTGATACTGCGCAAAGCAGATAATACCGAGGCCTCTCCCGCATTAGTTGATGACAATGATGTCTTAGGCACAGTATTTTTTGAAGGCCACGACGGCTCAGGCTGGCACGAAGGGGCCAGAATCGAAGCCAGGATTGACGGCACGGCCTCAGACGGCACAGACATGCCCACAGAGTTATCATTCTGGACCACCCCGGATAACAGCGCCACTGCTGTGCAAGCGATGACCATTGATGATGCCGGCAATGTCGGGATTGGGGAGAAGATACCAGATGTGCTTTTAACACTCGCCAAAGAGTCTGCAGACACAATAGCCTGTATCGGTACCTATGATGATGATGCAACAGAGCTACCTGAACTAACACTGCGCAAAGCCGATAATACTGTAGCCTCTCCCGCATTAGTTGATGACAACGATGTCTTAGGCGTAGTATCTTTTGACGGGCACGATGGCTCAGGCTGGCATGAAGGCGCCAGAATCGAAGCCAGGATTGACGGCACGCCCTCAGACGGCACAGACATGCCCACAGAATTATCATTTTGGACCACCCCGGAGGCCAGCGCCACTGCTGTGCAAGCGATGACCATTGATGATGCCGGCCAAGTCGGCATCGGCACAGAGAGCCCCGGCACACTGTTAGACGTACACAAGACCGATACCACCACCAATGCCGTAGTGGATGTAGTCACGATCACCGAAGAAGGTGGCACACCTGCTGCCGGCTTAGGCGTAGGCCTGACCTTTGATGTGGAAGACGAAGGCGGTGTAGAGCAGCAAGGCTCAATCGATGTAGCGCTGACCACGGTAACCGAAGGATCTGAAAACGCTGACATGATCTTCTCAGCCAATATCAACGGCACCGTCACTGAATTCATGCGCTTTAATGCCTTCGGCGAGTCTACAAGGTTTCAAGGAAGTTCTGCCGATATAATTTTAAAAGATACTAGTGACAATGATGATTTTGAAATTAGGTTTCGCAAAAGCGACAACACTGATGTATGGAAGTTAGGTGATGCTGGTAATGACCGATTCGATTTCGAGAGCGTCGATGGGTTTAATTGGGCATTTGATGGCGGCGACGTTGGCATCGGCACATTGAGCCCCGGCACACCTCTTGATGTGCACGAGACCGATACCACCACTAATGCTGTGGTAGACGTGCTTACCTTAGCCGAAGAAGGAGGCACCCCAGCTGCCGGCTTAGGCGTAGGCCTGACCTTTGATGTGGAGGATGCAGGTGAAGTGGAGGAGCAAGGCTCAATAGATGTAGCCTTAACCAATGTCACCGATACCGAAGAAGACGCCGACATGGTCTTCAGCCTGAACTCAGCCGGCGCCATAACCGAGATCGCCCGGCTTAATGGTGACGCCAAGACCTTCCAGATGCCAGAAGTCGCCGCTCCCAGTGGCGACCCAGCCGCCAACGCCGGCTGGCTCTATGTAAAAGACAATGGCGGAGCTTCCGACCTCTACTTCGAAGATGATGCCGGCACTGTAGTTGAGCTTACCGCTGCCGGAGCGGAAACCGACCCAACACTCACAGATGACGGTGCCGTAACCATGGGTTCAGCTGGAGGCAATGTCACCTTGACCTTTGATGCCGATGGCGGTACTGACGGGACCATAGTCTGGGATGGCGGCAATGATGAACTTGAGATACTAAATGGCGAAGTTGGGATTGGGACCACGGCGCCGGATGCTATGGTTCATATGCATACGGGAGCTGGCTCCTTCCCCAAAATGCGCTTTTCCGCGGCTGATGTCACCCTGCCTGATTATAGTGGCTCTTCATCGCTTAGCGACGTCGATCAGACCAATACGATAGGTCAAATTAGAGAACATATTGATACTGTTGGAACCAATGACGGCGGGCTGATGATCCAGGGGTTTACCGGGTCCGCAGTCAATGATGAATTTCCGTTGGAGCTGGTTGGGACTCACGGAGGCAGTTCACCGACCACCCCGGCGGTAATAATATCAGGGCAGAGACACAGTGGAGTAAGTAACAGAGCCTTGCTCTCAGGCGCCGAACCGGTTTTAGATGTCATGGACGGTCACTCGAATGGAAACGTCTTATTAAGGGTAGAGGGTGGCGGTGAAGTCGGCATCGGCACAGATAGTCCCGGCACACTGCTTGAGCTCTCCAGCACCGCACCGTATCTGACCCTCTGGAACTCAACAGAGGAAGACACAGAAGGTGGACGGGAGAGCCAGCTGATCTTTGAAGGAGAGCAGTCAACAGGAGAGCAGACCGCCCTGGCTGTTATTCAGGCCTCTCATGATGGAACCAGTAATGATG
Organism: Candidatus Omnitrophota bacterium; assembly: GCA_042571705.1. Taxonomy (GTDB): domain Bacteria; phylum Omnitrophota; class Gorgyraeia; order JAFGHF01; family JAFGHF01; genus JBHPFV01. The sequence goes on along the minus strand of JBHPFV010000030.1, from coordinate 18,697 downwards.
AAAAAGGAGACCTGATCTTCTACGTCAACGATGGCGATGACGGGGCCTCACCCACAGAAGGGATGAGACTGGATAGCGCCGGAGACCTTACTGTTGCCGGCTCTATATCCGGAACAATCTCAGGTTACGTCAAAACAGACGGCACAACACCGATGACCGCTGACTGGGACATCGGCGATGCCCTAATGATTCAAACTGATAAGATACAAGCAAGAGATGGCGCTGGATTATCCCTGTTTGAAGATGGTGGGGCTGGTATATTTGTGGAAGATGGCGGCCAGGTCGGGATTGGGACCGCGGGGCCTGATGGCGTTTTAGAGGTAAACATGGGTACAACCGGAGAAGTGCGCCTCTCTTACAATGATGCCGATGGCAGCGCCATTGATTATTCTAAATTTGAAGTAGCCAGTGACGGCGCTTTAACGATAACTACTGTAGATGATACTGCTGCTTCTGCCGATATTGCTCTTATGCCTGACGGCAACGTCGGCATCGGGACCGCGGGGCCATTTGGCAAACTTAGCGTGTATGGTTCCGGCTATTCTTCAGCACATGATTCATATACAGGTTTGTATATAGATAGCGGTGGAGTAGCAGCTGGAGATGAAACTTACGGTGCAGGTATTGAGTTCTCAAAATTAGGAACATCAGTTACCAAGAAAGCGGCAATAGTACCCATTCAATCTAGTGGAGATAATGATAATTTGGGATTGAGCTTTTGGGTCTCAAACTCATCAGTTTATACCGATCCAATTATTGAAGCAATGAGAATAGATTATGCCGGCCTCGTCGGTATCGGGACCGCGAGCCCGGATACGATTTTAGAGCTTGCCGAAGATGCTGCAGACACAATAGCCACCATCTCCACCTATGATGATGACGCCACGGAACTGCCTGAGCTAAACCTGCGCAAAGCCGATAATACTGAAGCCGCTCCCGCATTAGTCGATGACAACGATGTCTTAGGCGTAGTCTCTTTTGACGGCCACGACGGCTCAGGCTGGCATGAAGGCGCAAGAATCGAAGCCAGGATTGACGGCACGCCCTCAGACGGCACAGATATGCCCACAGAATTATCATTTTGGACCACCCCGGAGGCCAGCGCCACTGCTGCCCAGAGGATGACCATTGATGATGCCGGCAACGTCGGGATTGGGACGGCGAGTCCAATAGGATTATTACACACTAAAGGAACTAACATCTTTCTAGATGATGGAAATGGTGATATTAGTGGAGGGATTTATGTAAATGATCTTGATTCACAACCATTTGCAATCTGGAGCGGTACGGGAGATATGCGATTTGCTACTGGGGTAACCAACAGATTAAGCGGCGCCGGATTCAGTGAGGTTATGCGTATACAAAACGGCGGTAACGTCGGCATCGGGACCTCGGGACCGGATGGCGTTTTAGAGGTCAACATGGGCACAACTGGAGAAGTGCGCCTCTCATATAATGATGCCGACGGCAGCGCTATTGATTACTCTAAATTTGAAGTTGCTGATGACGGGGCGTTGACTATTACCACTGTGGATGATACTGCTGCCTCTGCCGATATTGCTCTTATGCCTGACGGCAACGTCGGCATCGGCACAGTAAGCCCCGGCACGCTTTTAGACGTACACAAGACCGATGCCACCACTAATGCCGTAGTGGATGTAGTCACGATCACTGAAGAAGGAGGCACACCAGCCGCCGGCTTAGGCGCAGGCCTGACCTTTGATGTGGAAGACGCCGGCGGAGTAGAGGAGCAAGGCTCAATAGATGTAGCGCTGACCACGGTAACTGACCTCTCAGAAGACGCTGACATGGTGTTCAGCCTAAACTCAGCCGGTGCAATAACCGAGATAGCCCGGCTTAATGGTGACGCCAAGACCGTTCAGATGCCGGAGATCACCGCTCCCAGTGGCAACCCAGCCGCCAACCAAGGCTGGCTATATGTAAAAGACAATGGCGGAGCTTCCGACCTCTACTTCGAAGATGACGCCGGCACTGTAGTAGAACTGACCGCTGCCGGAGCGGAAACCGACCCAACGCTTACCGATGACGGTGACGTAACCATAGGTGCCGCAGGAGGCAATGTCACCTTAACCTTTGATGCCGACGGCGGTACTGACGGGACCATAGTCTGGGATGGCGCCAATGATGAACTCGAGATAGCCAATGGCGAAGTCGGGATTGGGATCACGAATCCAGGGGCGGACTTAGATATTCTAGGAGTTGATGATGCTGATGATAACGCTGTTCTAAAAATGACAACGGGCGCTGCAAATTTGGGAAAGGCAGGATTGTTGTTGGGTGAAACTGGAAGTACAGCAGGTGCTGACGTTTATTATGATGGACAGTCAAATGAGTTTAAAATTGATACTGGAACAGCGGCATTTGGCTCTAAAACAAATATATTAACAATAGAAAGAGACACCGGCCTCGTCGGCATCGGCACGGACTCGCCGGATGAGCTGTTGTCAATAAACCATGCTACTCATAGCAACCTTGAATTACAGGCAAATGGAAACAATTGGGGCATACATCTCGGACAAACAGCAGGAGAATCCGACTCAGTTGTTGGACAAAATATCAGGGCCGCTGCTACTGACGGAGATTTTGATGTTGCCAATACTCATGCTAGCTTTGGCTATCGCGCTATTGAGTTTGACGCCAGTAGCGATGCCGAGGGAATACAATTCTACACTTATCGTGGTAGTGTGACTGCAGGGGATGCTTTGGCAAACGAAAGGATGAGGATTACAAACGTCGGCGACGTCGGCATCGGCACGGTGGCGCCATCGCAAAAATTAGAAATAACAGAAAGCACAGGGGCAAATATATCGTTAAATGCAAACAATGTAAATATAGGCGATGGAGATGTTTTAGGAACAATCTTGTTTACCGGGAATGATTCTGATGTAACAGCAGGTTCTATCGGGGCTTTTATTAGGGGTGAGGCAGCTGGGCTTTGGGGAGGAGTCAATGATTACCCAGCAGAGCTACAGTTTTGGACTGTGACTAATACTAGTGGAACAGCTCAGCAGCAAATGGTAATAGATATGGATGGTGAAGTCGGCATTGGGACGGCGAGTCCTTCAGACCTTTTAGAGGTAAGCGGTCCTGCCGGAAGTCCGGGCGTCATCGGTGTTGTGACAGAAGAACTCACCGTAGTCGACGGTGACAAGCTAGGCCAGATTGATTTCCAAGCGCCACTCGAATCAAGCGGCACAGACGCTATCCTTGTCGGTGCAAGCATCTGGGCAGAGGCGGATGATACCTTTGCAGCTGATAACAATGCCACTGAACTTGTGTTTGCAACAGGTGCATCGGCAACGGCCACAGAGCAGATGCGCATTGACTCCGGCGGCCAAGTCGGCATCGGCACCTCGACGCCACAAGGAACCTTAAATATAGAAAACCTTAGCGCCGACACTTATGACGCTTTCCGTATCGATACTGATAGGAGTGAGATGCGTCTCTATAGCTATTATGATCACGAGAACCAAAAACTGGATATAGAATTAAAGCGAGCAAGAGGGTCTATAGGTAGTCCGACTAATGTAGTAGATGAAGATGATTTGGGAGATCTTAGATGGTATGGTTATAATGCTGACGGTACCGATTATGATATGGGAGCCAGAATTGGTGCGTTTATAGACGGAGAACCCTCAACTGGTAGCGATGACAGCGACATGCCCTGCCGGCTAGAGTTTTTTACCACTCCTGACGGAAGTGCAACTACTGTATCACGCATGGCCATTAAAAGCGACGGCAACGTTGGCATTGGCACCACTGATCCAACCTTTATATTCGAAGTGGAAACCCCGGATGATGCATCAGGCCAATTCAGGTCGGCCGGATTCTACGCTCCGGACATGATTGCCACAGAATATAATGAGATAATAATGGGTAGAGATGAAAGTGCCAATGATCGCGCAGCGTGGTATTTTCAGTGGGCAGGCGAGGCCAGCACCAGCAACGCAACAGGTATCGCTTTTCACGGTACAAAGGTATTAGAAATGAACGCCGCCGACAACGTCAGTGTCTTAGATGGCTCTTTCAGTGTTGGTGATGGTGATACTGCAGTTTATAATGGAACAGACGGAGTGCTCTATGTAGACACATCCGGCGGCACAGCGGACAATACCGGTACTTTATATGATTTAGCGGAAGAGGTTTACACTTTAGAGAAGTTAGAACCGGGAGATGTGGTTAGCGCCTCCGCAGTTGATACTTGCACCGCAGAGCCCTCAGCAACACCGTATGACACCAAGGTAATCGGTGTGGTCTCCACTAAACCGAACATCATCTTTACCACATCCGGCCATTCATCATTTGGCGGAGATGACTTCGAAATCACCGACACCATAGCCCCGATGGTCATTGCCGGCCGGGTCCCGGTTAAGGTAACCGATGAAAACGGATACATCGAGCCGGGGGACCTCTTAACCACATCAAGCACCCCTGGCCACGCCATGAAATACACTTTATTGGAAACTCATGGCCGGATGAGCATGCAGGAATTCTCTGACACCATCAATGAAAACGAGCGGAGAAGAAACTCAATCATCGGCAAGGCATTAGAGTCATTCAATGGAGAGCAAACTAAGATAGTCGCTTTGATCAATCTACAGTAAAATAGGGACAGCGACCATTTATGAAGGGATATTTTGGCAAAGGAAAGAATTAATGGAGGAGATTGAGCAAGTCTTCAACAGAAAGGCGAGCTTTACGAAGAATATGATTCAACAGGCCGAGTTTAATGGTTTTGCCAGAGTGGACAGGAACAGGAATAGTAGCAGTTCCTTCAAGAAAAGTTTTCTGCATAATGTGATGGCTGCCTTCGATACGTTTGCAGATAAATCCTGCTTTTTTCAGGGCTTTTGCCAGTTGCTTGCCGGTGACTCGAGGCAGCCGAGGACTCATGCGACCGAGACCTCAAGGGTTTCTCGGATTAATTTGCGGTATTCCTTAAAAGCCTTGTTTATGCCCACAACCTTGATGTATCCGCGGACAGCTTCTTTTAGATTAGCAAGGGCATCGTCGGGGTCATCGCCTTGGGTCATCACATCAAATTCAGGACAATATATGGTATATCCACCGTTTTTTGGATCAGGTGCTAATTCTGCGGTCAGCTGCAACTTGTGCATTTTTTCACCTCCAGAAAAAAGTGTATCATATGGGAATAAATAAGTCAAGCATAATGGGGTTTCCAGGAAATATCCTTACATTGGTTTTCTTGGTGCTATTTCTGTGCCTCAGCGCACAGGCAGCGGCCATCGACACCTACATCGAGGACTTTGACGGCCGGCAGGATGATGCCACTATAGACGAGGTGGATTCCTGGAGCGTGGATCAGGGCGAGACCTCCTCTGCCGTTACCCAGGCCTCCACCACCTATTCAGGAAGCGGTAAGGCCTTGGAGTTAACCGGGGCGGAAACGGCAATCAATGTCTCCCGCAGCGCCACTTACGGAGACCTCAGCCCCTCCTGGATAGAATTTATCGCCAAACCCGGGATTGGGGCCCAGCGCCGGGACGTGCCCACAGGTAAGATTGCCGCGGTCAGTTTCGACTATACCGGCAAGGTTTATGCCGCCGATGGCTCATCCTGGCAGGATACCGGGGTGACCTTTACCGAGGATGAATGGTACCGGGTAATCTTAAAGTTGGATTTTGAGACCCATGAGTATGATATTTATATTGAGCCGGTGGCTAGCCCCGAGAGTGAATTTGTTGCCGATAAGACTGACCTTAATTTCATTGACTCGACCATTAGCTCCTTAAGCCAGCTGGGCTTTGAGGGGGTCTACAGCATCAGTCGTACCGATGACAGTTTCGTTGATGATTTAATCGTCCACTTTGTGGACCGCTTGGAGATTATCACCGCGCCGCAGACTTTAACTAAGGAAGAGCCCTCCAACCTGATTACGGTCCAGCTGCAGAATGCCAATGCCGCGCCGCAGACTGCCTGGCGCGATATTACCCTGGAGCTTAAGTCCAGCTCCGCTCAGGGAGAGTTTTCCCTGGATAAGGGTAGTTGGCTGTCAGTTAGCCAGGTGACCATTCCGGAAGATGCCCAGGAGATCAGCTTCTATTATAAGGATAAGACTGCGGGCAAGCCGATTATCTCGGTCCAGGAGTATCCCGACCGCGGCTGGCAAGACGCCTTGCAGCAGCAGAAAGTGGTCACTGAGTTAAACTATTTTAGGGTGGTGTTGAGTACGCCCCAGGTGGCCGGTCAAGGATTTGTGATGGAGATTATCGCTGAAGATGAAGATGGTGAGCCGGATCAGTCCTATGGCGGTGAAGTAGAAATTACGACTAGATACATCTCGCCCATGACCGGCACGGCGGAGATTAGCCCTAACCAGGCTTCCGGATTCAGCCAGGGTAAAGTTGAGCTGATTTGCCAATATCCGGATTGCGGCGCTATCGAGATCATGGTTCAGGATACCACGGATTCCGCCAAAGCGGGAATCTCACCGGAGATATTATTTATCCCGGCCAGTTTTGTTCTAGAGGCCGCGACACCGCAAGTGGTCAGCGCCAGCTTCCCCTTAAAAGTCAGCGCGCTTAATGCCCAGGGCGCCAGCTGTCCCAATTATCAGGGCCAGGTCGGTTTGTCTGTAGAGGCAGTCACTCCGCCAGAGACCGAGGGTCTGATTTTACCGGCCAGCATACCAGCGGAAGAATTCTCTTACGGAGCGGCAGAAAAGAGTGTTAGCTTTAACCGCTGGGGGACAATTAAACTCGCCGCCCACGACTCAACTTATCCGGAGAAAACAGGCGTCTCAGAGGCGATTAATTTTATTCCGCAGGGGCTTTTGGTCGAGGCCGAGGAGCCTTCAGGAGAGCGGGATTTTTATTATGTGGGTGAGACCATTCCTATTTCGGTCTCGGCAATTGATGCCGAGCAGGCGCCGATAGCCAATTACCAGGGAGCGGTGACACTTACCGCTACGCTGGGACTGACCTTACCCGAGGTCTATACATTCATTGCCTCCGATGCAGGAAGCCATAGCTTCTCCAGCAGCGCCTCCGTCCCCGGCAGTTTTCAGGTTGAGGTTGAGGATCAGGCCGGTGTGCTCTCCGGCACGCCGGCTTCTTTTGAGGTCATCGAGGCCACCCTAGAGGTGGTCTCGACCACCGCGCCAGTGGGTACAGCCGAGGTGGTGATTAACTTAGTGGATAACGAAGGCAATATAATTACCACCGAAAATGAGCTGACGGTAACGGTAAAGTTGTCCGAGGAAGAGGAGGACGCCAGCGCCAGTTCCCCGTCCTCTCAGACTCCGGCTACATTCAATCAGGGAAGGGCGTGGATTGTGGTGAATAACACCCAGGCGGAGATTGTCACCGTTTCGCCGGCATCAACCTTAGAGTTTGATATAAAGTCAGGCACAGTGACCTTTGGCCGGATTAGCAAGTCAGGGATTGGGGCTTTGATGTGGCGGGAAATAAAAGATTAATTTATCATCGGACAGGGTTTACGTTAATAGAGCTGTTAGTTGCCATCGCGATTTCAGTGGTGATTACCGCGGCGGTGTTTTTTAGTCTGGATAGCGCCCTGGAGAGTTGGGGTTACTCCCGGGACATGCTCGCTCTGCAAAAGGTGCTCTCCGAGACCATCGATCAGGTTGTAAGCGGCAGCGCCGTAAGGTATGGTCTGCAGGACAGTTTAAGGATTATCTCCGCCGGGCCAAAAAGAATAGAGTTTGTCCCGCCCTGGACTGATGATAGCCATGCGGTCTCCAGCGAAAATTTTATTTATACCTTGAATCGCCGGATTAAGCCCGGCGCGGCAGTGCCTCTGGCCGAGGTAAGGCTTGCTGAAGGCGGGCAGAGTCGGTATCTGCCAGTGAAGAGGATAGAGCTTCAGGACAGTCACCTTTCTCAGGTCCAGTTGGGGCATCTGGCCCCCCAGGGGAGCAAACTGCGCTTTATCTATCATCCTGATGCCCAGCGGAATCCCGATGTAATTAAAGAGATCTGGTGGGATCGCGAGGATGGCCAGGTTTACGCCAGGGATATCGACGGCGTGGAGAATATTTCCCGGAATTCCTTCGGGGTGGAGATTTCCCAGATGTCCTTAAGCTACTTAGATAACACCAATAATGTAGTTGACGATTCTTCCTCGGTGGCGGAGAATAAGTTAAATATGATTAGCGGAATTGAGATTAAGATGCAGGCCCGCCTGGGCCAATACACCCAGAGTTTAATCAGTTTTGTTAATTTACGCAATTCGCCGTTGCATTCGGGATATTTGACCTTAAGCGAAGGCACGCAGTTGCCGATTCCCGATAGTCTGAACATCCATACACTTTTAATCAACAACATCTCTGGGGTTTCCAGCGGCGACCAGTTGCAGCTTCTGGCTGTGCCGCGCTCAGGCAAGTCCTGGCGCATCAATCTGACTTTTAGCCGGATCGGCTTATCCAAGGCCAAACTGCAGACATACAGCGTAGAATATCCGGCGGGCAATCCGGTTTATACCGAATATCCCGATACCACCATAGATTTGGGCTTGAATTTACTCACCCTCGGCGCCAATGGGTTCTATGATTATGACGACGACCTGGAAATTGAAGACTTTGTGCTCTTAGAGGATGAAGTTACGCTTGAGGTAACCAAAATGGATATTGAGGGGGCGGGGTTATTTGTTAGACCGTAATCGTTTTTGGGTGATAACTTTTGTGGCATTATTCTTTGCGCTTTGCGCTTTACACCTTACACAGTGTTATGCCGAGCAGAAGGTCTGGAGTGGCGACGGCGACGGTAGCAGTTGGTCCGATGATGATAACTGGTCGCCGGCGGTTGAGCCCAGTGCGGCCGATGAGGCCTTGATTGATGCCGCCGGGGCCGCGGTTTCTTTCGAACAGACCTTTTCTGCCAAGTCGATTACCGTGGGCGGCCGCGAAGACACCACGCTGACCATTGGTAATTTCATCTTTGGCACCCTCGCACCGGATTCAAGCTCTGATCCAGCTCTCGTTAACCGCTCAGGCGGCACCATCACCTTGCAAGGCGCCGGAGTCATTGCGCTACAGGGTAAATACGAGGCTTCCAAGGAGTCGCTCACAGACGAGCCGAGCTTTATGTTCTGGCTGGAATAAAATACGCCGATGTAGCTCAGTTCCCCCTCGGGTCTTCGAAGCAAGGGGACACTGATCTACATAACCTTCTATAAGCCGATGTAGCTCAGTTCCCTCTCGTCTTCGAAGCAGGGGATACTGAGCTACATAACTAGGTAACACGCCGATGTAGCTCAGTTCCCCCTCGGGTCTTCGAAGCAAGGGGACACTGATCTACATAACCTTCTATAAGCCGATGTAGCTCAGTGGGTAGAGCAGGGCTTTCGTAAAGCTCAGGTCGGAGGTTCGATCCCTCTCATCGGCTCCATTTATTTCTATTCCTGCCTAGGGTACACCCGGAGGGTCTTAAAGTCCGAAAAAGTAAAAAAACACTTGACAAAGTATAGGAAATGTATATACTTATACTTAAGTGAAGTCTTAGGTAAAAGTATAAGGATAAGCGAAAGTTTACACTTTTACCTAAGTTTAAATATTAGCTTACGTTAATGACAGAGAGCAGTATGACTACAGGGGAAATCCTCAATAAAATCCAGAACCTGACCAAGGACATCCTTTATTACTGGGAGGCCAAGGGCTATATCCAGCCGCGTAAGTATCAGCGCGGCCGGGTCGATAAGCGCGATTATTCCGAGCGTGACTTCCAGATTGTCCACTCGATGTTCAAATATTACGAAAAGGGTTTTCCCCCGAAACGCTGCTATCAAATGGCGATGAAGGACTTAGATAAATAAGTGATCGCAGATTATCAGATATGCCTGATTTGTAAAAAAAAGTTTCTGCCAAATAAGTATAGAAAAGACCAGAAAGTTTGTTCGCGCATTGAGTGTCAGCATCAGCGGCAGCTGAGGAATTTGGCGGCCTGGCGCCAGCATAATCCCGGGTATTTTAAGATTTCTCGCCACGATTCCTCCTGGGCGGCAATGTACCGCCGGCGTTCGCAGCTGTGGCGCAAAAGGCACAAAGATCAGATTCGCAAATATAAGCAAGATCATCGCCAAGAGCAAAGAGAATATATGCGCGAATATATGTATAGATTAAGACATTCCTTGGGATAAATAGGGGGTTAAAATGTTGAACAGGTTGTTAATTTCGTTATTGCTGGTGTTTAGTTTAGCTACGTTCAGTGGTTGTGACAGTGAGAAGCTGAGCTCTTTGATGAACTTTGGCCAACCGGAAACACCTAAGCCCGCAGCTCAACAAACCTCAGTAAAGTATCAAGGCACGGCGCTGGCCTCAGTTGACGGCAGGATAATTGGTTTAGAGGAATTTACCCAGCGCGTGGAGGCCTATAATAAAGAGATTAAGGCCTCAACCGAGATCCCGGATTCAGTAAAGTCTAATTATTTGATTGAGACTGCGGACGACAAAGAGGAATTATTAGAGCGGATGGTGGAGAAAGAGCTGCTTGTGGCCGAGGCGATTACCCGGGGCTTAGATCGTGACCAGGATTTGCTCAAGGCGCTGGAGGATTTAAAAGAGCAGTTTCTTTTTGCCAAGCTGGTTGAGGCCGAGCGGGCCAAGGCCAAGGTCTCGGCCAAAGAAGTGGAAAATTACTATAGTGTCTATAAAGATGTGTTTAAGATCGCCGAAGAAAGAAAGATCAGCATGATGGTCCTGTCTTCCGAACAAAAGGCTAAAGAGATCATGATTCAGCTGTTACAGGGAGCGGACTTCGCTGCTTTAACCAGGACCGACTCGATTGACCGCAAAAGCGCCGCCGCCGGAGGGGATATTGGTTTCATTGTCCAGAAATCGCCCTTGACTTCCCCGGAGTCCAAGACCATGTTCGAGAAATTTGAGCAGGTCGCCTTTGCCTTGGAATTAAATCAGGCCAGCAATATCTTCAAAGGCCCGGACGGCTACTATATTATTAAGGTCACTGAAATTAAAGCCGCCCGCCAGAAAGCGCTTTCCGAAGTAAAAAGTGATATTGAAAAGGGGCTCCTGCTGAGAAAGCAGGAAGAGGCCCTGGAGACCCTGATCGGGAACTTACGCAAAAACTCTAATGTGATTATTTATGATCGACTATTAAAGGAATAAGATGATACACATAGAGCGCAAGTGGACAATTATAGCCGCGGCAATCTTAGGCGTTTTGGCGGTGATTTTGACTAATTTCTATTTTAGCCAAAGGGAATCCCAGTTTAACCTGGAGAGCAGGCCGGTGTTAGTGGCGGCCAGGGAAATTCCCGGAGGCACCACCATTGACTATAGTATGCTGGCTTTAAAACCTGTGCCGACTAGATTTATCCAGCCCGGGGCCTTAAAAGCCAGAGAGATGGCCGTGGGCAAGACCGCCTTGGCCACGATTATGTCCGGAGAACAGGTGCTGCAAACAAAATTGGCGGCTCCGGGCAGGGGGCTGACTCTTTCCGGTAAGACCCCGCCAGGCAAAAGGGCAATGACCATTACCTTAGAAACTGCCGATTATGCCGCCGGAGGCATGGTTAAGCCCGGAGACCACGTGGATATCTTAGCTGCCTTTAAGAAACCCCGGATGACCTTAACCTTGTTTCAAGATATCTTGATTTTGGCTGTAGGCAGCCAGATGGTAGCTGAGCAACCTAAGGATGCCGCCGGTAAGAGCACGCCTACTCGTTCCCGAAAGATGACAGTTACTTTGGCCTTAAGTCCGCAGGAGGTCCAAATCATCAGTGTGGCCCAGGAAAACGGCTCACTGCGCTTAACCTTACGGCCACAAATGGAAAAAGGCGAGGTAATGCCTTCCCCGGACTTAAGCAACCTGCCTACAGTTGTAGATTTAAATACTCTGCTATCCTTTTATATAAAGCGGCCCACGACCGAAGTGCAGCACGTGGAAGTAATTCGCGGCCTGGAAAAGGAAATGACCCCGTTGCCGGCCAGAAAATAGGAGAAGCTATTTTGAAGCTTAAACATTTGTTTTTAGCGTTTTGTTTTTTGCTGATCGCGGTCAGTGATGCCTGCGGCTTAGAGAAAAACATCGAGCTTTTGACTAATCAATTGCATGTCGTAGAAGTTGACCAGCTGCGCAGAGTCGCGGTGGGCGACCCGAAAGTTGCCGATATTACTGTAATCAGCGAGAAACAAGTGATGGTCGTGGCCAAAGACCAAGGCAGCACTAGCTTGATTATTTGGGATAAGTTGGGTGAGCGGAAATTCAATATTACGATTAATGACGTTGATCCCGAAATACAGGCCCAGAGTATTAGGGAGCTATTGGTGGCCGCGGACCTGCACGGGTTAAGAGTCAAGGTGGAAGGGGAGAAGATGTTCGTGGTGGGTGAGGTCTTGACTGAGAAGCAAGTGCAGAAGGTCAAGGATCTGATCCAGCCGTTCAAAGACTTTACCACCAGCCTGGTTACGGTTGATGAGGAACAGCCGCTGATTGAAGTCGAGGTCAAAGTCTTAGAAATCTCTATAGAGGATCTTAAACAGCTGGGGATGGATTGGACGCAAAACTTGCCGGTGATCTATACCGAACCGGCCTTTATCGAAGGCAAGGCCCCCAAATTATGGCGGATGTTCGACTGGGATCGGACCCAGGTGGATGCCCGGTTGAATATGCTGATTCAAGAGGATAAGGCCCGGACCCTGGCTAACCCTAAGTTGATTGCCTTAAGCGGAAAAAAAGCCGAATTCTTAGTCGGCGGCGATGTGCCTTATGTGGTCGAGCAGGACGATCAAAAGACCACTGTTGAATGGCGCGAATACGGTGTGAATTTAAAGGTCGAGCCCCAGGTTAATGAAAAGAATGAGATTATGTTAAAAATATTGGCTGAAGTCAGCGATTTAGACTGGGGCAATGCCGTTACTCATGCAGATTTTAATATCCCGGCCATAAAAAAGAGGAAAGTTGAATCTGAACTGTTGCTTCGTGAAAACGAGCTGGCCTTTTTTGCCGGTTTGATTAAGAATGAAGATAGCCGCAATGTTGATCGGCTGCCTTGGTTAAGTAAGGTGCCTATTTTAGGTGAGTTGTTTAAGTCCACAGATTTTAGGGACAAGCGCACGGAAATGGTGATTACCTTAGCGCCGAGAATCTTGGGTGCCCGAGTAAGCCCGGGAGAGATCGCCGCTCAGATGCGCGAGCAAGAGGCGCTTTTGGCGGCGCAACGCACCTTTTCCGCTTACAGTGAAGAGGAGTCTCCGCTGACTTATTATAGTCATATGATTGAAGATATCATCGCCCGCAACGTTAAATATCCTGACCAGGCCCGCCAGGGCCGGCAGGAGGGCATCGTTAAAGTCAATTTGTCTTTAAAATCCGACGGCAAATTAAAAGAAGTCGTAGTCCGCGAATCTTCCGGATATGATATTTTAGATCAGACGGCCTTAGCCGCGGTCAGGGCCCAGGCCCCCTATCCAGCATTTCCCCAGCAACTTTCCCAGGAAGAATTGAGCTTGACCATACCCGTCGTGTTTAAAAGTTATGAATGAAAGGCGTAAATGAAACCATCCGACTCCCGAGTAATCTCCGTATTTGGCACTAAGGGCGGAGTAGGCAAGACCATTATTGCCACGAATTTAGCGGTCAGCCTGGCCAAATTAGGCAAGAAAGTGGTCTTGGTTGATTTGGATTTACAGCGCGGCGGAGATGTAGCCAATATGCTCAATCTCAAGGCCAAGGAAACCATCTTTTCTCTAATTGCCAGGCTACCGAAATTAGACAAAATCGGCTCACTCAAAGGCTACCTGATGACTCACGATTCCGGCGTGGATATTTTGCCGGCGGTCAGCCGGCCTAAAGAGATCCCCCAGATTACCACCGAGCGGATCGAGGTAATCTTACATCTTTTAAAGGTTGATTATGAATTTGTGATTATTGATGCCGGCTCTGTGTTTACCGATGTCTTGATTCATTTATTTGACAACTCCAATCTGATCCTTTTGGTGGCTACGCCGGATGTGCTTTCTGTCTACCAGACCGAGTGGAGTTTGGATACGATGCAGAGTCTGCATTTTCCGCTGAATATGGTGAAATTGGTCTTAAACCGGGCCGAAAGCCGGGGCGGGGTGCACGAACAGGACCTGCGCACAGCCCTGCGTTGTGATGTCCTGGCCCAACTGCCCAGTGACGGACGTACGGCGGGTTCGGCGGTCAACCGCGGAGTACCTTTAGTGCTTGACTCACCGCGCACAAAGATTGCTGAGTCACTGAATAAATTGGCCGAGACCTTGGTTGCCCGGGGCGATTTGTATATTAAGCAGCTGGAGCGGCCTAAGGCCGCGGAGAAGGCCCCGCATGTTGGTCAGTTCTGGGAAGAACATGGTATGGCTACTCCTGTGGTCTCAGCGGTGGCTGAGAAAGATGAGATTATTCTTTTGAAGCAGGCGGTGCATAAACGGCTGATTGAAGAGTTGGACTTAAAGCGCATGGATGTGGTGTTGGCCTCCCGGGACCGGACGCGGGCCAAGCAATTGCGCGAGCGCACTGAGCGGGTAATTTCCACTATTTTGGCGGATAAGGCCTCGGGGCTGATTTCTTCATATGAGGTGCGCAAAGAGCTGGTTAAAGAGATTTCTGATGAGGCCTTAGGCCTGGGGCCGCTGGAGGATTTATTGCGCGATCCGGAAATAACCGAAGTGATGGTCAATAATAAAGACCAGGTCTATGTGGAGCGCAACGGTAAAATTGAGCTGACCAGTAAGAAGTTCATCAGTAATGACCAGGTCCGGGCCGTGATTGAGCGGATTGTGGCGCCCCTGGGCCGCAGGATTGACGAGAGCGTACCCATGGTCGATGCCCGTCTTCCTGATGGCTCCCGTGTGAATGCGATTATCCCGCCTTTGTCTCTGACCGGGCCGACGTTGACCATCCGTAAATTTTCCCGCGAGCGCTACACTATGCAAGATATGGTTAAATTTGGCAGCTTGACCGATGATTTGCTGGAGTTCTTAAAGGTTTGTGTGTTATTGCGTAAAAATATAGTTATTTCAGGTGGTACCGGCTCAGGCAAGACCACTGTTTTAAATGCCCTTTCGCACTTTATTCCTGATCGGGAGCGGATTGTGACCATTGAGGATGCGGCCGAAGTTAAACTGAGTCAGCGGCACTGGATCTCACTGGAGTCGCGGATGCCCAATATTGAAGGCAAAGGCGGGATCTCTATTCGTGAACTTTTCCGCAATACGCTCAGGATGCGCCCGGACCGGATTATCATTGGTGAGTGCCGGGGCAACGAAACTCCGGATATGCTTCAGGCGATGAATACCGGTCACGACGGTTCCTTAACCACTATCCACGCCAACTCTACCCATCATGTCTTGGGCCGTCTGGATACCATGGTCCTGATGAGCGGCATTGAGCTGCCGATGCGGGCCATCCGTGAGCAAATCGCCGGCGCGATCAATATCATTGTTCATACTGCCCGGCTTAGTGACGGTTCCAGAAAAGTCATGGCCATAACCGAGATCACCGGCCTGAAGGAAGAAACAGGCGAGGTGACGATGAAGGACATCTTTACCTTCAAGCAGACCGGGATCAATGCAGAGCACAAGGTATTGGGCGAGTTCCGCACTACCGGCTTTGTCCCCTCATTTATGGAAGACATCCGCGTCCAGGGCATCGACTTCCCCGCCCACATCTTCCAGCAATCCCCCCAACCCTAACCCAACCCCTCCTCCCTAAGACCGTTTCTCAAGTCAATAGGAGAAGTGTCCTAAAGTCAATCGGAGAAGTGTCCCCTTAGATTTAAGTTATTTGAATTAGATCGCCAGATTGGGTATTGGTCTGGGCTATCTTGCCAGCAGGCAGTTCAATAGCCATTTGACTTCTCCAGGCTATTGAACTGAGGCGAAACGGAGGGATATTTTGAATCAGCTTTATTACTTTCATCTTGCTGTCCACAAATAGCACATCTATGGTAAAGCGCATAAAGCAAGTATGGATGGAAGTGCAGGGTTTAAGCACCAGGGCCTGATCAGCTGCTAGGCCATCCCGGCCCAATAATCCCTTCATTCTTTGACCTAAAGAAGCGGCTATTTTGCCCTCTTGAGCAAGTATTGTTTTCTTGGTAACATTTACAATTTTTACTGTTTTCATGTTATGTCTAATATATCCCACGTCTCCCATTTTGTCAAGCCCCTTCCCTAAGACCGTTTCTCATTCTACCCACAAGGGTGGACATGCGCAATTCCTTTAAGCGCAGGGTCACATTCGGAGAACTGTCCTAACGTCAATCGGAGAACTGTCCCCCTAAAAACTTTTTTGAAATAATATGCAAGAATTTGCCTCTGAACTGTGTCTTATACTATAGAGGCTATTTTAAGGAGGGGTCTCGACAAATGGGGGATCATTAAAAAAAGGAGGTGATTTTATGTCACATGTACCAAGAATATTGATAGAAAACGCTTGTTATCACCTTATTGCCAGAGGCAACCAGAAGCAAAGGGTATTTCTGGATGAACAAGACTTCAAGGCATATCTTGAGAGGTTGAAATACTATAAGAAGAAGTTGGACTTTAAGCTATATGCGTATTGCCTAATGCCCAACCATGTTCACCTATTGGGGCAAGTTGAACCTCCCAAAAACCTCTCTAAGTTCATGCAGGGAGTAACCCTGTCTTACACCCTTTATTACAATGAGAAATATACTGGGGTAGGGCATCTTTGGCAGGGTAGGTTCAAAAATAAGGTTATCACTAAGGACCGCTATTTGGTGGACTGCATTACCTATATTGAATCTAATCCGGTAAGAGCGAATCTAGTTAATGCGGTCCATGAATACCCATGGTCCAGCTATCGTGAAAGGGCGCTAGATCAGGTTAGGAGTGAAGGCAAGCATATAGACCCTATTGAGCTATAAAAGGGACAGTTCTCCGATTGATTCTAGGACACTTCTCCGATTGGTTTGAGAAACGGTCTTAATGGTGGTATGGAGGTGTAACCGGTTATTATTGCAATGTTAACAATGCTTATAAATGTTTACTTTGTGGATGTGTGACCTCTGATTTGGCAGATAGGGCTTGACATTTTTAGGAGGAAATGGTAGACTAAATAGTAAGAAGCAATGATGAATGGTATTTTTTGATAACATCATGGGAATACAATGGTAACAATGCCTAAAAATGTTTACTTTGCTTGGGGGGACACTTCTCCGATTGGGTTGAGAAACGGTCTTAAAAAAAGGGGATTAGATGGGGAGGTTGACTGAAGAAGCGCGGGGGTATCTGGATGACCGGCTCAAGGAGGCTGAGCTTAAGGGCAGGGGGCCGGTGCGCTATGACCAGCTGAGGTTGGCGGTGCGGCAGAAATTTGGCCTGGATATCTCCAAGGCGACAATCAGCAAGCGGGCCAAGGTCTTAGGAATGCGCATCCAAAGGGGCCGCAAGCGGACCAGCACCAGGCTAAAGACGCCCTCACACAGTTTATCTTTAGACTATGCCGGAGGCTTCTTTCTCAAAGGCGCGGAACTGATGACCGGCCTATTAGGCACAATCAACCATTTACTAGAGGCCAATACCGACTCCCATCGGGCAAAAAAGGCCTTAAATCTGGCCCGAAAAATCAACGCGATCTTGCTTTACGCGCCCCTGTTTGGATATAAACAAGCAGAGGAAATTACCGACTTTCCTCGACGCGAATTGTGCTATTTGGCCGGAGTCAAACAGCTGCCCGATAAAAAAGAGATTGCCCAATACCTGGAGTTTTTGAAAGAAACAAACCTCTTACTATATATAAATAAAGAAGTTATGAAAAATAGCCAACAAGCAGCATTCTTACGGATCGATTTTAACGGGAAGGCCTTCTATCTAGATGCCCAGACTCATACCGTCTGGCCCAGCCCAAAGATCCCGCAGAGTTTTTCCACAACATTAAGTGAAGCAAGGAGTTATGTAAATAATGTCTTTCTTTCCCCTTCTGCTCAAAGGCCATTAATCTTACAGGCTTGTCCCGGCTACAACACCCTCCCAGAGGAAATGTGGAAATTAATGCGCTGCTTTGAGCACTCAGCAGAGACACCAATTACCCGTATAGCTATTGAAGATGGCTCAGGCAAAGAATTGGCAGTTTGGCGCAATATCAAACACCGGACAAAATGTTACTTTTTGGCCCCTTTGAGCCCCTGGCAATATACTCAACTCCGGGGTATCCAGATGGTCCGCGAGTTCCAGCCGGCGAAGCTGGGTCCGGAGCAGGAGTCAGTGTCCATAGCCGAGGCCAATGTGAACCTAACTAATACACAACTATCTGAAAACATTATAGTTAGGATTGTACTGATCAAGAGGAAACAAGAGCGCTTGGCCCTAATTACCAATATTCACTCCAAGGAGGAGCGCTATATTAGGCGCATAGCCGAACTCTACTTTTGGCGCTGGCCCGATACCAAAGCCAAGCACTTTTATGATCTCCTGGAAGTTGCCCATCAGGAAATGCTGGAGCGCAAAAAGGCGCAAAAGTTCGAACCCAGCCAATCTCCATTAGCCTTAAGGCCGGCCAAGGACCCTTTTGCGGGGTTTAAGCTGCTCTTGGGGCACTTGCACCATCATGCTCTGAATAGCTTCTTCTCGGCGAGATTCAGCCATAACGACTTAACCGCCGCGACTGATCAGTTCTATCGCTACCCAGGATACATCAGACGCACCCGCCGCTTAACCGAGATTATTTACATAACTCCTTGCTTCACTTAATGT
>JBHPFV010000029.1:0-22814 GCA_042571705.1 Candidatus Omnitrophota bacterium | reverse complement strand
GGATCCGGCCGTGTTCGCAGGTGCCGGCGGCGGAAATAATAATCATCGGACCGGTCTGGTCGTTTAGCTTCTTGGACTGGTTGACGCTGCTGACATAGGTAATGTTTTTCTGGCTCAACGGATCGATTTCTTTTTTGAATAATTCCCGGGTTTCGCGGTCAAAGTATTCCCAGTTACTCTGAAATACCTGAGTAATATTTACGGCCAGGGGGCTGTCGACAAAGATTGGTATGTTTTTGATCCGCTTTTTTCTTAACAACCGGGAGAGAAAATAGAGCACTTCCTGGGAACGTTCTAAGGCAAAGGAGGGGATGATTACTTTGCCGCCGCGCTTAACAGTTTTGTTGACCGCGCGAGAGAGGCGATCTTCCACGGTCCTGATATCGGGACGAGTCCTGGCCCCATAGGTACTTTCAATAATCAGATAGTCGATATTTTTAGGGATTTCCGGGTTTCTTAAGTAGGGCAGGTTGGCCCGGCCCAGATCTACCGCGTAGGCGATTCTGGTAGTTCCTTTTTTGGTGCTGATATCAATGGTCGGGACCGAAGAGCCGATAAGAACGATTTGGTAGGATATGTTAAAGGATGCAACCACAGGCTAAAGAAGGTATTTATTGTTCACGGTGAGCCTGCGCAATCAGAGCAGTTGCGCCAAAGCATCAAATCCTTAAATATCAATGTCAGCCTGCCTAAAAAGAACGAAGTTGTTTATCTCGCCGCCGCGGCAAATAAATAATTAAAAACTATAATAAAAGTTGTGCGCTAAAAGGGCGAGTTGGGCAATCAGCCTTTTAGATAATTTGGCGCTCTTATTTTGATGTTTGGTCAAAACAGAAATTAAGAAATTGCCTTTTTCGGTAAAGACAATACCCACATCATGACAGACCCCTCTTTCCAATCCGGTTTTATGCGCGACTGAAACACCTTCAGGCAGATTAGCCGGGATCCGGTCATTAATCATTTGACTTTTGAGTAACTCTAAACACAGCCTGGATGCGTCCTCGCTGAATAGTTGTTGGCGATAAATACTTTCCAAAATATACGCCATATCTTCGGCCGTAGTATAATTCTCCCGTCCGGCCGAGCGGCTTTTAAAATCCATCATCTTGCGGGCCAGATTAGTATTTTTCAGGCCAAACTCCTGAAATGAATGATCAAAATAATCCAGGCCTAAATGCCCAATCAGCATATTCGCGGCAATATTATCGCTATTGCTGACCATCAACTCAATCAGGGTTTCCAGGGAATAGCTCTCGCCGACCGGTATTTTTCTTAAGCGCCCCGATCCACCGACCCAGTCTGAAGACCTAAATTGCAACGAATCATTGAGATCAACCATGCCCTGATCAGCCGCGGCAAAATAACTCAACATAATCGGGATTTTGACCAGACTGGCCGCAGGAAAACGATTTTCACCGTTTAAGACAATCTGCCAATCCGTTGTTAAATCTTTTAAGGCCAGGCCGACTTCTCCGTTAAACTGGGCGATCTCTTGGCTGAGGCTTTGTTCCAAGGCCAGCCAGCCGGACCTTTTTGTTTGCAGCCGATAATATTTATAACCTGCGCCTAAGCTTAACGTGAAGACGCCAATCAACAAAAATAAATAGGCTATCCTTTTCTTCTTAATTTTATTTTCCCCGGCGGCTTAATATCTCTTCTAATCTGGTGACTAATTCAGCGGCCCCGATCGTCTTGACCAGGTAATCCTCATCATATAATTGGGTAGCTTGCATCTTGCTGTCTTCGCTTTCTATGGCCGAAAGCATCACCACCGGAATAAAGGACGTCTTTTGATCGGCTTTTAGCTTTTTTAAGACCTCTAGGCCATCCATCCCGGGCATCCTGACATCCAAGAGGATCAAATCCGGGTTGATCTCCTTGGCCATGCTAATTCCGCGCGCGCCGTCTGTGGCGTAAGATACTTCGAAACCGCCCTGCTTGCTCAGATTGGTCTTGACCAGCAAACAATAATTTAACTCGTCATCGATCATCAATATTTTTCTGCTTTTCATCCCGCCTCCCGTCTTTTCTTTATATATCAAAGCTCAAGGAAAGATAAAATACTGGCTTTGGTCTTTTTTATATGCAGGTTCAGTATAAACACGTCATCCTGGAAATTGCCGTGTTTAAATTTATTTATTTCATCCAATAATTTCTGGTTGAATGCCTCTACCGGCAAATCATGGTTTTGCTTGATGAACTCCTCCAGCCTGTCTTTGCCATATTCGTGATTATCCCTATTTCTGGTCTCGGTAACTCCATCCGTAAACAAGAGGATCCGGTCGCCTTTATCAAAATTAATTTCCTGCTGGTAGACATTCTCATCCCTGAACGGCAGACCCAGTAAACTGCCCTGGGAGCTTAAGTTGGAGAGGGCGGAATTGGAGATCTTATAGATATATTGATCCGGGTGTCCGTGGTTAGAATAGTTAAGCTTCTTTTCCTTAAAATCCAATAGCCCGCAGAAGGCGCTTAAAAGCATATTGGTCCCGGCAAAATCCTTGATAATAAAGTCATCCAGTTGTTTTAGTAAAACTCCGGGGGGCTTGCCTGCCCTGGCCGAACGCTCAAATTCCGTGTGCAGTCTATTGACTAAAAGGGCCGCGGGAACACCGTGTCCGGTCACATCGCAGATAATAAAAATCAGCTTAAGTTTATCCACAAAATGAAATTTGGCATAGTCTCCGCCCATGTAAGAAACCGGTAAGTACATCACGGCTATATCTACTAAATCGCTGCTCAGTGATTTAGGGATCAGGGTCTTGTGCACCCGCGTGGCCAGATCCAGTTCCTGCTGGATCTGTTTATTTTGGCTCTCGGTATTCTTCAGTAAAACGAAGTTTTCGATTTCCCGCTGCCGTTCACCCTTACTGACTACAAAACAGACCCAAAAAGATAGAAACATGATTACAAACCCCTGTAAATAGTCGGGGACCTCAATGATAATTGTATTGTCCTTAAAGATATAAGTACCCAGGCCAAATAAATAAAGGCCGAAAGCACAGCAATGTAAAAGTAATACCGCAAAGATTTCTTTGGGAAACCAGGGAAACATCAGCGAAAAACCGAAGAAAGCGAAAATAAACACCATCGCCACATTAAACGGGGCGGCGCTTTCCAGGGCATAATACCTGACCAGCACCGCCAACACCATGGTCATAAATAAAAACGCGCTTAACTTGGCCTGGCGAATTGTGAAAATCTTTCTGGCCAGGATAAACGCCATTACACATATTGAGATCGAGAAAAGCCAGGTCAGCAGTTGATGAAAGCTGCTGGCTTGACCGAGAAAGAAATTGCTAATCACGGTGCCCATGAAGAAAGTCGAGACGAAGAGCATGCCGGCCAGCTGGATCCGGCTCTTAATCAGCCCGGTTTGCTGTTGAAAAAATTCTTCTAAGTAAATATCGGGTATATTTTTCATCTGTAGGTTTTAATTATACCTCTAAACCAATCCACTCTCAAGATAAATCTTAATTGAAAACTAAAGACGCGTGTGTTATGATTAAATTTAAGATGCCCCTGACCTATACTGAAATAGAACAGCAGAAAAACACCCGGATAGTGTTTTTTTTCGCGGTGGTGGTTTTGTTTTATTTCGCGGCCGCCCTGATTGTTGCCAATGTAGCTAAATTATTCCTGGTTTCCCAATTCAGCGGCGTAACTAAGGCTCAGCCTTTTTTAAGCCGCCAGGGTGCGGTTAATGTAACTGTCTTTGCTTTAGCCGCGGCGGTAATCCACATCTACTTTTCCCTTGCTAACGGTATGGTGTTTATTCAAAAGAACTTAAGGGCTCAGCAGTTAGATACAAAAGACCGCTACCACAAGCGTTTTCAAAAAGTGCTGGAAGAGGTCAATGTAGCTACAGGCAATAAATATAGCATCACCCCGATGGTGATCCCGGCAGTGGCCTTAAACGCCTTTGCTGTTTCCGACCACAGCGCTCGGGGTGTGGTTGGCGTCACCGAGGGCCTGTTGACCAAATTGACCCGGCCCCAGCTTCAGGCCGTGGTCGCCCATGAAGTGGCCCACATCACATCGGGTGACTCTTTCCAGACCACCATCGGCTGCGCGCTGTTTGGAATCTACGCGGCGATGCTCAATGGGCTTAAAAACGCCTTGAGTTCATCTGGAAGAGGCAGCAGTCTCTACAGTAGAAATAGCGGCGGCGTCGTAATTGTCGCGGCATGCTTGTACGGAGTACTTGCTGTAGTCAATTCCTTTTATACTTTAATCCGCATGGCCTTATCGCGCAACCGCGAGCTGCGCGCTGATGCCATTGCCGTCAGGATTACCCGGGATCCGCTTAGTCTTTCTGAGGCCTTATATACAATTTCTCGGGGCTGGCGGGGCTTAGGCGTTATTGATCAGGGCTTAGAATCATTGTTTATTCTTAACCCCGCTGAAGAAGAATGTGATCAGCGCGAAGACTGGCTCTCCAGCCTCTTCTCCACTCATCCACCGATTAACAAGCGAATCAGGATCTTAGCCGGACTGGCCCACGCTGAGGTCAAAAATATTCAGGAGTCGGTGATCAGGCAGGAAAAATTAAAAGATAACTTCCGCGAAAAGCCCACTGAGAAAAAACAATTGCGCTGGATGTTGATGGATCAGCAAAACAGCTGGCAGGGACCATTTTCAGTCAGCCAAATGATGCTTTTGGGCTGGCTCAGGCCCGATACCTGGATTAAGTCTTTAGAGCAAGAGGGCTTAAAGCAAGCCAAACAGGAACCTTTTTTAAAGCCGCTGTTTGATGATCGGCTCAAGCGCCACAAAAGCTCTTCGTTTGACTGTCCGAAGTGTAACCAGGCCCTGGTGGAAGAAGAATACGAAGGCACGGTTATTCACCGCTGCCTTTTCTGCGCCGGGTTGTTAGTAGACGGACAGAAGATCAGCCGGATCATCCTCAGAAAGGAAAAGGGTTTCAACGAGCGGATTAAGAAACTGGCCTCATTAACCCAGAAGAACGGTTATCAAAAAATCCGCCAGAAACTAAAGGTTCGCAAGGCGGCCAATTTTAAATGCCAAAAATGCGGGGCCCGGATGGCCAGGAATTTCTATACCCTGGCCTATCTGGTCGAAGTGGAAAAATGCCACATCTGCGGTTTGGTCTGGTTCGACAAAGACGAGCTGGAGGTACTGCAGTATTTAATCGAAAATAAAGGATCGGTATAAAGTTGATATTTAAGAAAGGAGGATAATAATGCTGGGAGTAATTTTAGTGCTTTTAGTGCTGGTGGTGTTAGCGTTTGTATTGGTGATTTTGGTAATTGGCATGTATAATCAATTCGCCCATCTGCGCAACGAGGTCAAAAACGCCTGGGCCGGAATAGAGGTGCAATTAAAACGGCGCTACGATCTAATCCCCAACCTGGTCGATACGGCTCGAGGATACATGAGCCACGAAAAGACAGTATTAGAAAATGTGATTAAGGCCCGCCAACAGGCCGTAGATGTCTCCGGAGTCAAGAACCAAGGCCAGGCCGAAAACTTCTTAAGCCAATCGTTACGCAGTCTGTTCGCGGTGGTAGAGAATTATCCCAACCTGAAGGCCAATCAGAATCTTTTGTCTATTCAGGAAGAGCTTACTTCTACTGAAAATAAGATTTCTTTTGCCAGAAATAACTACAACGATTGGGTGACTAACCTGAATAAGGCTGCTGATCAATTCCCGACGAATTTGGTCGCCAGCGCCTTCGGGTTTAAGAAAGAGGATTTATTTGAGGTTGAGGATCAGGCTGCGCGCCAGGCCCCGAAAGTTAAATTTTAGAGGCTCAAACGGCCGGCTGAATATTTTTCTATCTTTTATACAAACCGATTAACTCAGACTGATCCAAGATATGCCCCTGCATGGCTTGCTCCAGCGCAAGCTTACTTGAGCCAACGGGCAAATCCAGCTCACTATCCAGGGCGTAGATTTTGAAAAAGTAACGGTGGGTACCCGAGGGCGGACAAGGCCCTCCGTAGCTATTCCTGCCAAAATCATTGCTGCCTTCAACGCCCGGAATACTGTCTTCATCGATCTGGGAACCAACCGGGATGTTAAACAGCACCCAATGTACCCAGGTCCCCATCGGGGCATCCGGATCATCGACAATCAAAGCCAGGCTCTTAGCCCCCTGGGGCAGCTCCTCGATGACTAAGGCCGGATTGATGTCTTGCCCGGAGCAGGTAAATTTATCAGGCATCAGCTGATTATGCTCAAATTCTTTAGAGCGCAATCTCACTAGCCCAGCTCCTGTTCTAATTTGACGATTATTTTATCCACGTCTTTGATGATTTGCGCCGGCAGCACCTTGGCCATTTTTACCTCTTCCCTGATTGATTTAAGTAAACTCAAAGTCCGCCTGATCAGGCTCAGTCGCCTCTTCTGCCAGGCCTCCTCCGGAAGCAGCTCCTGCCGCTGTTTAATCAAGCTGGTCAGGTCTTTTTTGACCTGTTGGGCGTCCTTTCCGCCTTGCAAGACATCCTTTTTGATATTCTCCAAATCGACCCGGTCAATTTGTTTGTTGTTACTCGCCAGGCGCAAGGCATCTACCGATTCGTAGCTCGGCACTGAAGCCGGATCGGCTTGCTGGTTAAAATCTTTTTTCAAATACAGCGGGTTTTCCTTCTCCAGGAACAAGTATGAACGCAGCAATTTCAGCGCGGTTTGCTTACGGATGCCGATCTCTTTTTTGGTATAGGCATCAAAATTGCTGTAGCCCCAGTCTTTATATAGCTTATCTTTCCAGACCGCATAAAGAGATTGGCCCAGGTCGATCCAGGAAGTCTTAAAAGACTTGGCGTTGCTGAGCACCTGGTGCCTGACTGAAGCTGCCGGGGCAGCGGCTAATCTTTGCTCAAGCTCTCTAATCGACTTTGTGCTCATTGGCTAAAAATCCCACCAATTGATTTTGAAAAAATAAATACTACTGCCATGACGATAAATACTGAAAGCATCGCTGCCCAGACTACTATTATATATCTGTACAATTTAGCGATGCTGCCGTATTTATCTTTCCAACGCTGATAATCCCTCTCCAGACGTTGAATCCAGATAACTATAGCTATCAGATTGATAATTACAAGACTGAAGCTTGAGACAATTATCGACTGGACCCGATCCGGTTTCTCGGGCACAAGAAATACTGGAAGGAAAATAAACACAGCGAACAGAGCTGTGCTTAAAACAGCAAGTATTTTGAATACTGTCTTTCTGCTCACCTGATTATTTAGGATGCCTTAATATTGACCGCGCGTTCGCCTTTGGGGCCTTGCTCGATTTCAAACTCCAGAGTCTGGCCTTCTTTTAAACTGTCAAATTCGCCGCCTTGTAAACCGCTGCTGTGAAAAAATATCTCTTTACCCTCAGCCGTGCTGATAAAGCCAAAGCCTCGATCACGGACTAATTTTTTGATCTGACCTGTCGCCATTACCAATACCTTTCCCCGTTTTAACGGTTTTTTACTACTTTTGTACGCTTCCTTTATACATCGAACCAGTCATCGGACACTTACTCCTGTAACAGCTCATCCCGCATTTTAGGCTCAACAAAACTAATCCTCCGATAACCATCAACAACACTATTTGCCAAAACATCTTCCAACTCACCCTCACCCCTCCTTTCTCACTGTTTCCGCATTTATCTAAATTATACCTCTGAAATTAAATAAGCTCAAGAAAAATCTTAAAATCTATTTTATCTTTACTGGTTTTTTATTCTTCCAGCGTTTATGGGTCCACATCCATTGGCTGGGAAAGGCCCGGATCTGCTGCTCCAAAAGACTGTTCAGGTGATTGGTCATCTTCTCCACCCAAACGTCGGCCTCGGCCTTGAGGCTGACCTCAGGATGGACATGGATTTCATACTTTCCGCTGTTTATGCGCACACAATATGCCGGAATCAGCGCGCAACCCGTCCTTTTTGCCAGACGCGCCGGAAGCGAGGTAGTCGAGGTCGGCACATTAAAAAAATAAGACCATAACCCTTCCGGACCGGCCCATTGATCAATCGTAATCGCGACTAAGTGATTCTCCCTAAGCTCAGAAAGGATTTCTCTGGCCCCCAACATCTTATCGCTGTGTTTTAATTCCATAATCTGGCGCAACGATACAATCCAACGATAAAAGTAGGGATTTCTCACCGGCCGGCCTAAGACGGTAGTCGGATATTTCTTAAGGTAGGAAAGAAAAACCAGGTACTCCCAAGGGCCCAAATGGGACATTACCAAAACCGCGCCCCGCCCCCGATCAAAGGCGCGATCGAGATGTTCGGTCCCTTTGAGCGTGACCCGTCCGGCTGATTTTTTCACGAATTTAGGCAGTCGGAAGAATTCCATTATCGCAGTGGCTAAGTGGCGAAAAGACTCTAAAGCCACTGCCCTTTTTTCCGCATCGGGCAGGGCGCCACCAAAGGCCAGGTTCATATTCTCAAAGGCAACCCTACGCCTGACCGGCATCAGGAAAAAGGTCAGCTCGCCTATTCTCCTGGCGATCCAGGTGGAAACCGCAATCGGAAAGAAATTAATCAAGGCCATCGACAGGCGCACAATCGCGAACTCCAGAAAATTCCAGACTGGAAACAAATTCCTGAATTTGCGGTCGAAGACCTTACCGATCCGTTTTGTTTCTTGTCGTTTACGCTTAGCGTTGATCATCTTAAAATTTTTTTAATTATACCTTATCTACGGAAAGGAATCAATAACTTCATCCAATAATGATTCCTTGGAATAAATCGGGTCAATCTCTTCCGCGGGGACCTGGCTATAATCTTCACCATCCCAGCCTAACCCCGCGCTATCGTGAATGCTCAGTTTTGAGCAGATGTTCGGCAAATCGATAAATCTGGATATTTTGTTAAACTGGGTAATCCCGCCGCGCGTGCCCTGATGATGCATGGAAAGAAAAAGCTGATCGCGGGCCCTGGTCACCGCTACATATAATAAGCGATGTTCCTCTTCTTCGGCATCTTCATCATTTAAGGCAAAGCTAACCGGTAAAATCCCATCGGTCACACCTAATAAAAATACAGCCTGCCACTCCAGTCCCTTAGCCGAATGGATGGTGGATAAGCTCAGCGGCCGCTCCGGATCATGAACCCGAGCCTCAACTCGGCCAACGCTACGCTCCGGAGATTCAATGGCAAAATCAGCCAACAATGTTTCCGCGGATTTGTATCTGGCTGAGATCTGGCTTAAGGTCTCCAAATCATTCAGCCTTAAGTGCCAGTCATCAAATTTATCCTTTAAGATCGGACGGTAATATTCCAAGACATCGGCAAATTTGGCTCCGACATCCGATCTTCTGTGCTCGGCCTGCTTTAAAAGCCGGGCTAGGCGCAAAAGCGCTTTCTGGTGGCGTTGATTTTTTAGCTCTTTCTCAAACACCTGCTTGACAATCTGCTGCAGACTGGAACAGGCCATTACTTTAGCTAATATTCCTCCGGCTGTTTTCGGGCCCACCCCTCTAATCAGAAGCAAGACCCGCATCCAGCCTAATTCATCTTTGGGATTGACCAGCACCCGTAAATGGGCCAGGACATCACGCACGTGCGCGGTCTCGTAAAATTTTAATCCGCCAAAGACCTGATAGGGAATGTTTCTCTTGCTTAATTCCGCCTGCAGAGGTATCGATATATACGCTGAACGAAATAATACTGCCTGGTGACTTAAAGCCAAGCCCTGATCTCTTAATTGTTTAATCCGGGCCGCGATCCAGCGGGCCTCCTGATAGGTATCCTTAAAAAATAAAAGCTCCGGCTGATCACCCGGTTGTTGGCGGGCAGAAGTCAGACACTTGGAATACTTATTCTTCATGTTCTGCAAAACCGAATTGCTTAAATCCAGAATTGACTGGGTACTGCGGTAGTTTTCCTCTAATTTGATCACCCGGCATCCGGAAAAACTATCCGGAAAGCGCATAATATTCTCATGTGTGGCCCCGCGAAAACCATAAATGCTTTGGGCGTCATCCCCGACCGCCATGACATTACCGTGCTCGCGTCCGAGCAAATAAGTAATCCTCCCCTGCAGGGCATTAGTATCCTGATATTCATCAACCATAATGTAGCGGTATTTTTGATGAATCCGGCTGCGGACCTGTTCCTGCTCCAGTAACAATACGCAATATACCAGCAAGTCATCATAATCAAGGTAATTCTTGCTGATTTTATACTCGGCATACCTTTTTCTTAGCTTATCTATACTTTCGGTGTACTCGATAAAATGGGGATATTCCCGTTCCAGCACCTCGGCAACAGAAATATTTTTGTTTACGGCCATGCTCAAGACAGCCCTTAAGGTGTCTTTGCGGGGAAATCTCTGCTCTTTTTCGAAGAAGCCCAGCTCAGTCGAGCAGCGCTGAATTGACTCTTCGGCATCGGCCTCATCCAAAACCAAAAATCTATTGGGAAAGCCCAGAACGCTGGCGTACTTTTTAAGCAACATGTAGCAAAACGAATGAAAAGTTCCGCCTTCGACATCCTGGCACCTGGCATCGTGCCGGGCGGCGCGCTCCAGCATTTGCCGGGCGGCCCTGCGGGTAAAGGTAAGCAATAGGATCGACTTAGGGTTGATGCCGCTTTGTACAAGACTTAAGACCCGGTATTCAATTACTCTGGTCTTACCCGAACCGGCCCCGGCAATTACCAACACTGAACCCTGTTTCGCCGAAACCGCGGCGAATTGCGCCGGATTAAGAAGTTTCTTAAAATCCACTGGCATGGTCCGATCCTTTTTTAAAATTCGTCCGGTCCGGGCTGGTAAGCGCGGTCCTTTTTCTTTTCCGCCCTTTTTCTTTTATCTCTGAGCATCTTTTCCTTGGCCCGTTTGGAGCGACGGCGCTTTTGCCTTCTAATTTTCTCAATTCGCTTACGCTCCTGAGAGAGCCGGCCTAATCTCTGCGCCTCGACCTTATCCACCAGACGCCGGCGGGCTAAAAATCTATTCAGCGCCTGAGAACGCTCTTGCTGACACTTCACTTCTATTCCGCTGGGCCGGTGTTTTAAATAGACGCAGGCTGAGGTCTTATTGACTTTTTGCCCGCCTCTTCCACTGGCGCGGATAAATCTCTCCTGCAAGTCTTCTTCACGGACCCCTAAGCTGCGCATCTTGGCCCGGAGGGCCTTTTGTTTACCTTGGCTGATCGCAACTTGCATTTTTAGTTGAGTCCTTTTGCTGATTCGTGGTAAAATAGTTTAAGGAGCTAAAGCTTCAGGAGCTGAAGCTTCAGGAGCTAAAGCTTCAGGAGCTAAAATGAAACTTAAAAACATACTTATCTTTTTGGCGCTTTTATCCTGGATTGGGCTGGTGTATTCTGAGCAGCCAACACTCGCTCCAGATGATTCTTTAAGCAGCGGCGCTGCCGTTACTTACCATAGAAACACTGACCGCTTCCGGGCCAATATTTCTTTTTCACTGCAACAAACTCAAAAAACAGGCCGGAAAATCTATACTCTGATAAAACAAGGCTCGGGTGATTTTGACAAATATAAAGATGTGCTCTGGACGATCACCGCTCTGATGGAAGAAAAAGACGCTTTTTTTCGTCCTTTATCTACTCAATGCATTGTCAAAGATAAAAACCAAGCCGCTATTGCTACCTGGCTGCACAAATATGATTACGAAAAAGGCAAAATCTACTTTACCGCTCAGGACGCTAAGTCAAACATAATTAAATCAAAGACCTTGCCCATAAAAGGCCGCACCGCCGACTACGCTACATTACTTTATTTCATCAGGCCTTTTCTATCTCATTTCGAAAAAGACAACTATCCGGGATTTTATCTAGTAACCAGCGAACCGAAACTATATAAGCTAGATATCCAGTTCCAAAAATATGAGACTCTGGACTTGCCGGTGGGTAAAAAAGAGGCGCTCAAGCTAAGGCTGATACCAGACCTGGGTCTCATCGCCGGGATATTCAAGATTTTTGTGCCCACTACCTTTGTCTGGTATGAGAAAGATCGCCCTCATGCCTGGCTAAAATATAAAGGCCTGGAAACCGGATTAAGCTCGGCCAACATCGTTACCTATATCAGTCAAACAACAAAACGCTAAACAGCCTATTTTATCTTATCGACATGCAAGGTTTGGGTCGGATAGGCAAAATCTATGCCCCCCTTCTCGAATTCCGCCTTAATCGCGAAATTAATCTCCTGCTGGATATCCATGTATTTATTATAGTCCGGCCCGAGCACATAATAGACAATCTCAAAAATCAGGCTAAAATCCCCGTAAGAGGAAAAATGCGCCCGGTCAAAGATAGTGTCGGGGACATCCTTGATCACCGTTTCAATTATTTTCGGTATTGCTTTTACCTGAGCCATAGTGGTTTGATAGGTGACCCCGAGCTTAAACAGCACCCGGCGCCGCTCCATTCTCTTATAGTTACGCACCCGTGAATCGGTCAGGTCGGTATTAGAAAACACCAACTGCTCCCCGCCCAGACTGCGAATCCGGGTAGTCTTAATCCCGATATGCTCAACCACCCCCAGGTAATCATTAATAATGATAAAGTCTCCGATCGCGAACGGCCGGTCAAAGATGATCGAAAAATAGCTGAACAGGTCTTTTAAGATGGCCTGGCCGGCCAGGGCTACGGCGATACCGCCAATGCCTAATCCGGCAATGACCGTAGAAATCTTAAAACCGATATTATCCAGGAAAAAGACAATCGCCAGGCCCCAGATAACTGCCCGGACTACGTTGAGGATGCCTTGCAGGCTGCGGTCTAAACTCTCATCTTTCTCTCTTTTAGCCAGGTAGACCTTAAATCCATAACCAGTCAAAATGATCAAAAGCCGCGCGGTAAAGACTGTCAGCAGGGCCATCCCGGCAACATTAATGATCTTGCTCAGCAGCACATGCAGAGTCAGGGTATTGGCGGCAAGATAGAAAGCGCCAAAATAAGCCAAAGGAATGACAATCTCACGAATCAAATTAACAATCAAGTCATCGAGTGTGCTGGCAGTCTGCTCGGCCCACTTTCTTAGCCGTTTTAAGGCCACGGTCCGGAATATTTTTGTCACTAGCAAGCCGCCGAGAAAGATTAAGAGAAAAATTCCATAACTTAAAACAGTGTTTTCAAAAATTGTGTAGTCGAGTATACCCTGCATAATTTTACCTCCGTTATCTACTGTTTGTTCAGCCGCTCGATCAAGATGTTAACCTTGTTGACCAAAGGAAAGAATTTATCACCCTCGCGTATTCTGATCTGGTCTTTCTTTTTACCGTCGGCATAATCGCTGAGCTCTCTGACGATCCGGTCAAACGGCCCGACAATCTTATGCGTGATATTCAGGGCAAAGATAAGCATCAATACAATTGACAAAGGCACCGCGACCATGAAGACCATCAATACTTTTTGCACCACTGGGCCAATATTGTAAGTGACGGCCTCAGGAAACATCAGCTGCTCAGCCATAATATCAAAGATCAGGTAGACAATGGCGATTACGGCAATCAAGGCCGGAATCACGCAGGCGCTAAAGAAAAGCAAAAATAGCTCCCGATGCATAGTGTTAGAAAAAATTTGTTTCCTTGACTCTTTGGGCTTATTCATCTTTGTCTCCCTCCTTTTTTAGTAGTCAATTTTTTTGGCCATTAGCTCAAACTTACGGTAGGCCGTATTATCGTAAAGGCAAAAGATGACCTCTTTGGGCAGCTCGTGCCGCTGTAAAAACCTCTTAGCGGCCTTGAGCATAATCCGGGCGCATCTATCCAGAGGATAACCAAAAATACCCGTAGATATAGCCGGAAAGGCTACGGAACGTAAACCTTGTTCACGGGCTATATTCAGACTGCTGATGGTGGCGTTTAAAAGTTTCTTATCTTCGTCTCCCTCACCCATCCGCGGACCCACGGCATGAATCACATATTTGGCTTTGAGACTGCCGGCGCCGGTTAAAACTGCCTGTCCCACTGGCGTAAAACCGATTTTATCACATTCATCCTGTATCGACTGGCCGCCTTTTTTCAAAATCGCCCCGGCCACACCGCCACCCATCTGCAAATGCGCATTAGCCGCGTTGACGATCGCCTCCACAGATAATCCGGTAATATCGCCCTTGATCAGTTTAATCCTGTCCATAGCCTTAGATTATACCTCGAACGCCTGCATGTTTCAACCGCTAATTATACCACTATTTTTCATTCAGGCCTAAATCTTTATCATAGCTTTGATATAAATTGTCAAAGTCCGCCTGGCTTAATCTATTATTTATTCTTAACCAATCAATGGCCAATTTTCTGCCGATAAGCTGATGCACCTTGTGATTCTGCCAATAACGTAAATGTGAAATACCAAAGCATCCGGTATCGACTTGCTGGTCTTTTAAAACCGCGACCTGGTAAGCGGCGTCTAAAGGTTTCAAGGAATAGGCAATCGGATCATCTTTGTCAAATATGTTTACCCAGCGCCCATATTGATCTTCCATTTTAATCGGCTGGCCAAATAATCTCTGGTCATAGCGTAAAGCAAACAACGCCAAGGGCGAGCCTAGAGTAAAGAAGTTGCTTAACCTAAACTTGCTGTGAAAATCTCCAATTTTCTTTTGCCGGTCATAAATAAAATCCGAAGCAATTACCGTGCCCAGGCTGTGAGCGATGAAAGTAATATTATCCTTGGCCTTTTCTTTGTTCAGGCTATCAATGCCGTCCAGTATTTTTTTATGAATTTGCTTATACGCCTCGGGGTTCTTGTAGCCAATAACGTCTCCGATGGACTCAGCGGCAAAGGCGGTTCTGAGCCAATGATAAAATTTTCTAAATAAAATTTTAAACAAGTTAAAACAGCGCTTACTTTTTACCGAACTTTGGACATTTTGTAAAATAGCTTTTAGCTCTCTTTGACGCTCGCTTAAAATATCTCCCCAAACAATCTCTTGGAATTTTATTTCATTAAAATATTCCTCGCCGGTCGCAAGTATAGCCTTAAGCTGCCGATTGAATTCTTCTTTCAGTCCCTCAACCAACGCTTGAGAATATCCGCTGCCGGCATTGCCGATGCCATGAACAATGGCCACATTTATTTTATTCATCTATTATCTTTTCCTTTGAAATTGACGGTCGCCTTGTAAGCGTATATTCAATTTTAAGTTCTCTAGTGCCCTTTGCGTAGTTTTACGCACATTCTCATTCTCATCCTCTAAGGCAGCAGTAAGAGGTTCTAAGGCACGAGAATCTCGTACTCCACCCAACGCCCATGCCGCGGCTTCTCGCTCCTCCCAATATCCATCTTTAAGGGCAGTAAAAAGAGGAGCTAATGCAACCTCGCCAATATTTATTAATGCTGAGCGCACCCTGTCCCTAACAAAGGCATCTTCGTCATTAAGGCTATCTACAAGAGCAGCTATTGCGCGAGAATTTTTGGTATAGCCAAGAAGCTCTGCCGAATACATTCGGACTTTATTATATTTATCCTTAAGGGTAGCAATGAGAGGTTCTACTGCGCTGGGCTCAAGCTCATAATCCCATCTGTATTCTAATCTCTTTTTTAATCCCAGCACTGCTTGCTCTCGGACAGATGGATCAATATCTTCCAGGGCAATAATCAGTAATTCTGTTATCTGAGGATTTTCTTTCTTTGCGAATCTGGTTATTGCACCACGTCGAGTGCTGGCGCTTTCATCACTTAGGGCGGTAACAAAAGATGATAACTCGCCGGAACCTGTAAACCGATTTAATTTTCTCTGAACCATCTCGTTACTTA
Organism: Candidatus Omnitrophota bacterium; assembly: GCA_042571705.1. Classification (GTDB taxonomy): domain Bacteria; phylum Omnitrophota; class Gorgyraeia; order JAFGHF01; family JAFGHF01; genus JBHPFV01. Next base: position 7,124 of record JBHPFV010000029.1, on the reverse strand, counting down.
TCGCTTTTGCTTCGGTAAATGCGACTTTGGACCTATATCGTACTTTCACCTTATCCAAAGCTATTTTTGCGTTTTTGCGCACCCTCTCATTCTTTTCATTAATAAATGTCATGGCTAAATAATCCATTGCCCGCTCACTACCAATTTCCCCCAATGCTATTACTGCACTGTTACGGACAGACCACTCTTCATCCTGAAGCGCAATAATAAGAGGTTCAACGGCAGCAGTAGTTCCTATTTCTCCTAAAGACCAGGCTGATGCGAAGCGGACCTCCTTGCTTGCATCTTTGAGACCAGCGATTAAAGATTCTATTGCGCGAAGATCGCTATATGCCCCCAATGCCCCAGCACAAGCTGCGCGCACAGATGCGCTTGTATCATTTATAAATGCAGTAATCAGAGCTTCTTCTATGCGCGGGTCAACTGTACGTTTTAATTTATGTGCTGCCTTTGAGCGCTTTCTTGAATCAGGAGAATTTAATAATATTTCCTTCCTTTCTTTTACGTGTCCCGGAAGATCCTGGAACATACGCTTACTGCGTCGTCCGTCTCGGTATCTCTTCTCTATATATTCTATATCCTTTTTAGGAATAACTTTTTCGGTTGTGCCTCCATCCAATATAATATCGGCTCCAACTTCTTTGTAACTTTTTACAAACATACTCTGCTTCCATATCGTACGGATTACTATAGTATCAATCTCTTCAGCTACCTCTACACCTTCGTCTTTTTCAATATAGATTATATCTTGTTTATCTAATTTAATTATCCCTCCGTAAACACTGACTTCAACAGTGTCTTCAGTTTCTTTTGTAACAGTCCCTTCTATCTCTCGCTCATTTTTTAGGTAAATCACATCAGCTCTTAAGTTATGGCAAAATAAAAAAATAAAAATAAAGAAAATTAAAGTATTTTCAATAAATCTTTTATTATGCATTATTTGTCAGGCCATTTACTGGTATAATTCCGAATACGGTGTTGCGGCATCCCGCACCTTAAAGTCTTCATTCTCATCGTTCTTAACCTCATCCAGGGTTTTTACTGCGCGGGGGTCATTAAAATCTTTTAATGCATATGCTGCAGCACAGCGGACATCCACAGTTTCGTGTTTATCTTTAAGAACTGCGATGAGTGGTTCGATTGCCTGAGGGTGCTTTAATGCCCTTAATGCATATACTGCATTCTCCCGCACTTGCTCATTGTCATCTTGAAGGCTAATGATAATCGGCTTTATCGAGACAAAAGAGGCGAAAGGAAATTTTTCATCGGATTTATATCTACTGCTTTGGTCGCTTAGACTTTGGAAATAATCAAACTGCTTCAACACTTTGAATGCTATGCTTACAACAGCGACAGCAATGATAATGATTACAATTGTTGTAACGCGCATTATCTTGTCTCCGGCATTCTGTCTTGTTCCAACCATTCATGCCATTGCATGGGTTTGTTGCCAAAATTTTGTCCTGTTATCTCTATCAGTGCTTGGCGAGCGTTGTTTCTGACAGATGCTTCATCTCTGAGAGCTTCGATTAGCGGCTCAACGGCACGGGGGTCTTTTATATCTGCTAAAGCTCGTGCTGCAGTTTGACGGACAAAATAATGATCATCTTTAAGGATAGGTATAAAGTATTCTACCGCGCGAGGGTCTTTTATCTCTAATAATGCCCATTCTGCATGTACGCGCACACTCGCATCTTTATCTTTAAGGGCAAGAATAAGCGGTTCCATTATTATTCCGGATCGCTTGTTACATCTAAGGCCCCTGCAAACTCAATTACTTCTTTTGGTTTTTTGTACTTAGGAGCCTCCCTGAGCGACTCAATCGGCCGAAGATCTCGTCCTCTACTCCTTAATGCCGAATAGGCCAGCTTGCTTACCTCTTCATTCTCATCTTCAAGAGCGACCAAAAGTGGTTTTATGACTCTCGGGTCTGTCTTATGTTCCAAGGATAAAACTGTTGCCGCTTCTTTACGGACATTTTCATTTTCGTCTTTGAGCGCATCAATAAGCGGTACGACCGCGCGAGGATCGCGTATATCTACAAATGCCAATGACGCATGTCTACGAATAATATCATCTCCATCTTTAATAACAGACATAACAGTATTTACCGCGCCGTGATGCATCCAGATCAACAAATCTGCCGCTGCTCTTCTGATTTCTCTATTTTCATCTGCCAGAGCACGCATCAGGGCATCTACTACGGCCGGATCGCCCTTTTTGCCCAATGCCAATACTGCCGCTTTGCGCACCTTCGGCTGTTTATCGTTGAGAACATTAATAAGGATTTTTACCGTCCGAGGATCCTCTATTTCTGCTAACATTTCTACCGCAGCCTGGCGCACAAAGCGATCTTGATTCTTAAGAGCAGTTATAAGATATTTAATTGCCGCTTGAGGTTTCTTCATCATCCATTCCGCCTTAGCGTTCTTGATTAAGTATTCCCCATCCAAATATTTAAGTCTGTCCTGATAATGAACCACTCCCCCTATGACAATAGCGCCGATTAAAACCGAAATCAATATAATTTTCTTAGTTTTCCACATTTCTGCTCCTGATCAAAATAGACCTCAGAACCGTTACTATTTTACTTCCAAAACTGTCTTTTTAATTCTACTCCTAAGGTAACACGGTCTCAAGATAAATCTTGAGGCGGGGCAGCCAACCTACTTTTTACTTTACTTGCCAACTGTCCGCAACTCGCCTGGATGTCGCTGCCCTTTGACTCCCTGAGGGTTACATTTATTCCTTGCTGCATCAGTTTCTTCATAAATTGGCCGATAATTTTTCTTTGACTAGTCTCCAGGTTGAGGTTGGAAATTTGGCTATATGGTATCAGATTGACCTTGGCCTTTAATCTCCCGGCTATCGCCGCAAGTTCGCTGGCATCCTGCTGAGAATCGTTTTTATTGCTGATCAGGACATACTCCAGGGTAATCATTCTTCCGGTTTGATTAATGAAACCCTCACAGGCCTTAATCAGCTCCTCCAATGGGTAGCGCTTATTAATCGGTATCAGCGTATCCCTTAGTTTATTATTCGCAGCGTGCAGCGACACCGATAGATTAACCTGGAGTCCCAGTGTTTTTAGTTTCTCAATGCCCGGGATTATCCCACAGGTTGAAATCGTGATTCTTCTGGCCCCGATGCCTAATCCTTGGGCGTCGTTCATTATCCTGAGGGCCTTAACTAGATTATTATAATTATCCAAGGGTTCGCCCATACCCATAAATACATAATTTGTGATTTTACGTTTGAGGTTGTGTTGTAAAAACAAAATCTGGTTGGTAATTTCGGAGGGCTTAAGGTTTCTGATAAAACCTTTGAGGCCGCTGGCGCAAAACGAACAAGCAAACTTACAGCCCAGCTGGGTAGAAAGACAGACCGTCTTCCTGCGCTGGGCATGAATCAGCACGGTTTCTATAAAATTACCTTTGCTGAGCTTAAACAGGAATTTTTCCGTCCCGTCACTGGACTGAAGATGCTCAGCCAGCTCAATAGCGCCGATAACATAGTCCTGCCGCAGCTTATCTTTGAGGGCCTCGGGAATATCGCTCATCTGATTGAAATTATCCGCGCCCTTCTGATAAAGCCAGACAAAGATCTGCTGCGCCCGGTAAGGCAACTGCCTAATATCGGCCAAGGCCTTTTTAAGCTCGGCTAGGTTGAGATTTTTAATATCCGTCTTATTCATGCCTGATTGGCTAAAATGGGTGAGTGCGCCTGCTACCTAAACTGCTCTTTGACCAGGGGCCGGACCAGGTAGCAAGCAACTCCGGCGGCGATTAAGCCGATAAAAGTTATCTGAATCAGCCAAAGTATAGGCAGGACCGCTGATGCTATTGTCTGCTGAGCGCTGAGTTGTGGCGAATGCCGGGACATTATTTCGGATATGGTTACTATGAAAGAATTAACCAAAAGCGGGATTAAGACTACCCCCAGCATAAAGAAAATCATGGTGGCCTTTCTGGCAAGTTCTCTTAGCCTGACCAGACCGATACCTAAAATAATAGTTATCAGCCCCAAACAACCATTGAATATAAAGAACAGGCGAATTTTTGGACTGGTCAACAACGCGTTGTGAGCGATAAACATGTGTTCTACAAGCGGGCGGATATTTTTTTCAAATTCCTCTTTGGTCAGTTGTGGAGAGGCTTTTAAAAGTCCCTGTTTATATGCCTCAATACTATATAATCGCTGATTTGCGTCACTCAATACTATAGTCGAATATATAAAGTTAAACATGCAGATTACGCCTGAGAAAATCAAAAGCGCTGCTAATATTAGCACCCCCGTGGGTCTTTGCTGATCCATCATCTCCTCCGGTTATCTTATTTTCTACTTCAGCTGCCATTGATAAGCGCCGCTGGCCTGATTTAATACCTCTATCGGTGTGCCCGAAGGGGCATCGGCCTGTAAGCGTTTGGCATACAACTTCTGCACTTCGTTTACAGAGGTGCCGTTTTTCTTGGCCACTTCCCGGTAAATAAGCATCCGGTCGCTGTTCTCGGCGCTAACCATTTGGCTCACCGCGCCATCAGCGGCCTGGGCATTCCTGATTTCTACCAGGCCTTGTTTGTTCTCTCCTACTACCGCCTTTGACTCCAATGCCGCTAATTGCGAGAGCCGGTCCCGGCGCCTTAAGGCGGCCTGCTCTACTGCCGAACTTAAACCACCCTGAGCATAGGCATTAGTCAGAAAAAATCGCAAAAAACTCTGGTCATCGGCAGGCGCCTTTTTTTCTTGAGCCCCGGAAACAATACTTTCAATGGCATCGATATCTTGCTCAACATGCTGGTAAATATCCAAACGCATAGAGATATCCACCTTAATCGGCTCCTTAGTTCCGCCTACCTGCATACTTGCGCAGCCTAAGCCAACCACTACCATCAACAGCAAAACGGTAATTAATTTCATTACCCCCTCCTTATTTAGAATTCAGTTCGTGCAGTGTAATATTCAAATTACGCTTGCCGGTATCCCCGTCTAAGGCCACATCCAGCAAGAGATTATTCTGTTCCAGGGATAATCTGAGCGTACCCGTATTATAGCGGTAATTCTTGAAATTTTCCACTAATAAATCCAAAGACTCATTGGTCTGCCCGGCCAAATTTTCCAACAGTGCTTTATCCTTAATTATCAGGATGCCTCCCGGTGAGTCGCTGGAAAAATCACCCCCCAGCACAGTGATCCGCGCGCCTCTTCCCTGCACAGCCACGCTGCCGCTTAAACTACCGGACATCTCAAATTTATCTTTCAGATTGAAATCATCAACCAGGCTTTCAATATCCAAATTGAGGAAGCGCAAATCGAGCAAATAATCAATCTCCTGAGCAATGCTCACGGTAAGCTCACCTTGCACCGCTCCGTTTAAGGCTTGCGCTGATAATTCCTCTACTGAGAGCCGGTTACCCTTGAGTCTGGTTTTACCTTTGATCGCGGTTAGCTGAAGCTTGTCGTATTTTAGTTGCCCGATATCCAGATTGCCTGCGGGTAAATCCTGCGCGGCCCTCAAAGAGGCGTTGTTTAACTTCACCCCGGCCAGACCCAAAGACTCCACTTGAAAATCAAGATACTCTATGGCCTGGGCCGCTAAATCCAACCGGCAGGAAAAAACCGACTGAATAGTCAGGTCTTTGGTATTGAAATCCAGGTTGATATCCGATAATTCCAGAGCATTTATCCGCAACCAGCCGGGTGGGCCCAGATTAAGATATTGCTTAAGCTCAACAACCGCTTGCTGCGGCAGGTTCACAGAAAGCCCGGCCTGTTTTAAAGAAATGTTTATGATCTCACCCCGCAACAGCGCGGTGAGGCTGTAATTTATTTCCGCGGTTTTAATCCGGAAATCGTAAAGCTGCTTTCTTTTAATATTAATTTCGCTAAGACTGAGCCGTCTGGCTGGGGTAAAGCGGCATCCGCCAAGTGAAACCTGGCTCCCGCTGAAGGTTGCGCCCAGCTGCCTTTTGACTAAAAATATAATCAACGGATTAATTAAGGCATAGGCTAAAGCCAGAACTAGCGCAACAGCCAGTAAAACATAAGTTACTTTTTTCATCGATGTATTGTTTTATAGCCTTTTAAATAAGGCAATGGATTCTATATGTTTTGTGCGGGCAAACATATCAAAACAGGCTAGGCGAGTAAGCGCCCAGGCCTTACTTGCGGTGAGTAGTTTAGCGTCGCGCGCCAGTATAGCCGGATTGCAGGATACGTAATATAGGCTCCGGGCATCTTTTAATTCGCTTAAGCCCTGAGCCAACTTCCTGCTGATCCCTGATCGGGGCGGATCCAGCAGAATAGTGTTTATCTTCCCGTGTAGTTTCTGATAAACACCGGTAAACCCCTGATCTACCTCCGTGTGATAGAAACTAACATTGCGGAGGTTAAGGTCTTTTTTCGAGGTCTTAGCACAGGCAATAGCTATCCGGCCCTGGTCCAATCCCACCACAGATTCGTACAACCGGCGCAACAGAAAGCTGAAAAAACCCACTCCGCAATAGAGATCAAAGAGCGCCCCCTGAGGCTCTTCTTCCATCCATTGGCGCAGCCGCTCTACTAAAGCAACAGCTATCTGCCGGTTAACTTGAGAAAATGCCAGGGGTGAGAAAGTAAGTTCAGTTCCCAGAAACTCATCCTTGTAGAACCTTTGCCCGGGATAATTACTGATCCAGACCTTGCCGGCTTGGTCAGACTTTAGCGTAACATTTTCCCTATTGCCATCAGGGGTTAACGTGCCTATCGCGGAGTTTAGCTCATCCCTGGCCAACGGACATTGTTTGATCGCAATAATCGTCTGATTATCTCTGGCAAAATAACCGTACCCGGACCCTGACTTATGTAAGGTAATTGATGAGCGATAGCCATAATCAGACACACAGGGCTCGATCCCTTCAAACCGGTATGTTGAGAGGCCGGCAATATGCGCAAGGATTTCTTGAACCTGATCGGCTTTAGACAATACCTCTTGCTTATAATCCAGATGTTGATATTGGCATCCGCCGCAGCGGCCGAAATAGGGGCAAAGTGGTTCCCGGCGATTACTTGATGGCTTAAGGATTTCCGCGCTCAGACCGGTGATGAAGTTTTTCTTTTCACTCTGCCTGATGAAACGCACTTGCTCG
>JBHPFV010000028.1:0-23836 GCA_042571705.1 Candidatus Omnitrophota bacterium | reverse complement strand
GTGGTAAATGCCACAACTCGGAAAAAAATTGCAGCGAGCGGCAAAAATACGCAGCGAAAGCTTAAATGAAGGACGAGCAAGCAAGAACCCTGAAGCAAATAGATTTGACATTCGGTGCGTTCCCTGCTAAAATATGAAGCCTAACTCAAGGAGAATATGATGGCCACAACAGAAATTCCGGTAGTTTGGATCCAAGGCGCCGGCTGTACCGGCTGCTCGGTCTCGGCCCTAAATGCGGTCAGTCCCAAAATCAAGAACCTGATTCTCGACGAACTTGTGCCCGGAAAACGGCTCAACCTGCGCTTTCACGCCACGATTATGGCCGGTCAAGGTGAGCCGGTAATTAAAGTCTTACAGGATACGCAAAAACAACAAAAAGGAAAGTATGTCTTGATCGTGGAAGGCGCCGTACCCACGGCCAAAGGCGGTATTTACGGAAGCATCGGCAAAACCGGCAAAAAACATCTGACTGTCTTAGACAGCGTCTTAGAATTAGGAAAAGACGCGCTGTTAGTGCTGGCCGTAGGCACCTGTGCCGCTTACGGCGGGATCCCGGCAGCCAAACCTAACCCTACCGCCTGCCGCGGGGTAAAAGAGATTCTCGTTGAAAAAAAGATTAACACCCCGGTAATCAATATCCCCGGCTGCCCGATGCATCCGGATTGGCTTTTGGGTACGATCTCAGCCATCCTGTTAGGCTCAGAATTAGAGCTGGATGATGCCGGCCGGCCTAAACTTTTCTACGGCAAACTAATTCACGAAAACTGTCCCCGGCGGGCTGACTTTGACAAAGGAAAATTCGCCCAGCAGCCCGGAGAACCGGGCTGTCTTTATCAAGTCGGCTGCAAAGGTCATTATAGTTACGCCGATTGTCCGTTAAGGCAGTGGAATAACGGCCTGAATTGGTGCATTAAGGCCGGTTCGCCTTGCTTAGGTTGTGTGGAGCCCGGTTTTCCTGATTTCACTTCCCCGCTTTATGAGAGATTTAAACTGGAGGATATTAAAACATGCATCAATACAAATACACAACCATAGATCCGATTTCACGTATCGAAGGACATTTAGGGATTGAAGTCGCTATCGATAATGGCCTGGTTCGCGAAGTCAAGGCCAGCGGCACGCTGTTCCGGGGCTTTGAGATTATCTTACAAGGCCGCGACCCCCGCGATGCCTCCCGGCTGACCCAACGGGTCTGCGGAGTGTGTCCGGCTGCTCACGCTACGGCCTCGGCCCTTTGTCTGGATAATGCCTTTGGCTTAGAAGATAAAATTCCCGAAAACGCTAAATTAATCCGTAATTTAATCTTTGGCTCTAATTTTTTGCAATCGCATATCCTCCATTTTTATCATTTGGCGGCCTTGGATTATGTGGACGCCAGCAAGGCTGTGGGTGAGATTCATCCTTTTACCCCACGCTATCAGGGTGATTATCGCCTGCCGGATGATCTGAATCAGGCGGCGGTAAACCATTACCTGCAGGCCCTGGATATCCGGCGTAAGAGCCATGAGATGCTGTCAATCTTTGGCGGAAAAATGCCGCATAATGTCGGTACTGTGGCTGGCGGAGTAACCGAACCCCCTACGGAAGACAAGATCACCAATTTCCTCTGGCGCTTAAATGAAATTCGTCAATTTATCGAAGATTGTTATCTGCCCGATGTAATCGCGGTGGCCGGCGCCTATCCTGATTATTTTGCCATCGGCAAAGGCTGCGGCAACCTGTTATCTTACGGTGGTTTTTCGGTTAATGGGGATAAGTTTTTCCAGGCCGGAGTTGTTTCTACTGATTTGAAACTAGCGGCCTTTGATGCCGCTAAAATCACCGAACAGGTAAAACACTCTTTTTATACCGACGCCTCTTCCGGAAAGAACCCGGCCGAGAGCCGGACCGAACCTGAACCGGAAAAAAGCAAGGCCTATTCTTTCTTGAAATCACCGCGCTATGCCGGGCAAGTTTATGAGGTCGGGCCCCTGGCCAGGATGGTAATCCACTATGTTGCCGGCGATGCCAAAGTTAAACCAGCCATAGATGGCTTGCTGGCTAAATTTAAGGCCCAGCCGGAGGTCCTATTTTCTGTTTTGGGCCGCCATGCCGCCCGGGCTATCGAATGCAAGCTGGTGGCCGAGGCGATGAGCGCTTGGGTCCAGCAGTTAAAACCCAAACAGCCAATACATTGTGACTATGAGATTCCTGATACGGCCGAAGGCGCCGGGCTGAGTGAAGCCCCTCGGGGCAGTGTCGGACACTGGATGAGCCTCAAAGATAAAAAGATCGACCGTTATCAAATTATCAGCCCGACTTCATGGAATGGCTCACCGCAAGATGACCAAGATCAGCCCGGACCAATGGAGCAGGCGATTATCGGCACCAAGATTAAAGACGAAAATAATCCGTTTGAGATTGTACGGATTATCCGGGCCTTTGATCCGTGCCTGGCTTGTTCAGTGCAGTTAATTGACGGGCGGGGAAAACAGCTGGGAGAATTTGGCGTTGTCTGAAAAATGCGTTATTTTAGGGCTGGGCAATATCCTTTTAAAGGACGAAGGCCTGGGTGTACATCTGATCAGGGAACTGGAAAAAGTAACTCTGCCCAAAGAAGTGGAATTGATTGATGGAGGCACCGCCAGTTTAGATGCCCTCTCCAGCCTTAAAAATCTGACCAAGTTAATAATTATTGATAGTGTGACCTGCGGCCAAGAACCCGGCAGCGTCTATCATTTGCGTCCTGATGATCTGCGGCTTGAGCCAACCGATTCTACACTTTCTCTGCATCAAATGGGTCTATTGCCGACTTTAAAAGCGGTCGAAAAGCTAGGCAATTTACCCAGTGAAATCATTATTATCGGGGTGGAGCCTAAAACAATCGACTGGGGTTTGGAGCTGAGCCCGGAAGTAAGACAAAAGATACCCGCGGTGCTAAATTTAATATTTAAGGAACTCGCTTTAGAAAAAGTCGGAGATAAAAGATGATCTTTACTGAGAAAAAACCTATAGCTGAAATCCTCAAAGCAACAGCAAAAGACAAGAATATCTTTTTGGCCGCCTGCAATGGTTGCCCGGAATCCGCAGACACCGGAGGACGAGCGGCCGTGGCCGAACTAAAAAAGGAATTAGAGCAAGCCGGCAAAACTGTAGTCGGCGAAGCATTAATCGACTTTCTCTGCAATAAGACCTTAGTCAGCATGCGCCTGATCAGGCATAAAGATAAGCTTAAATCAGCGGATTCAATTATCGTGATCTCCTGCGGGATTGGCGTGCAGGCAGTGGCGGCGATCCTGGATAAAGTTGTGCATCCGGCGCTGGATACCGTTTCGCTGGGCGGTTTTCAAGGCCTCTGGCCATCTGATGAACGCTGCGAACAATGCGGTGATTGCGTCCTGGATTCAACCGGAGGCATCTGCCCAATTGCCTTCTGCAGCAAAAGTCTGCTCAACGGCGCCTGCGGCGGCACCAAGGAAGGAAAATGTGAAGTCGATCAGGAAATAGACTGCGGCTGGCACTTGATTTATGAAAGGTTAAAAAAGACAGGAAAGTTAGAAAACCTAAAACAATTCCGCAAAGCCCGTAACTTCAAAAAGATGTTGCCCGCCAACAAGACCCGCAAAATCACTTTCTACGATATCGAACAATAGCGCCAAACGGATTTAGCTTTTGCTTTCTTTGCTGTTTGCGCTTTTGGCCTGCTTGTACAAAAGGCAGAGGTAGGTCACATCGGCGGAAAGTCCGTCCTTTTCTTGAGCATCGCAGGGAAATTCCTTACAAGGGGTGGGTTTTAAATCATAGCTGATTTTGTGAATCGCGCATAACCCCTCAGGCGTTAAAAAGCTGCAAGGGTCGCTGCCCAGTGAGGTATCTACCCTAAAGCCGGAAGAAAAATCATCATCTACGTCCAAATCATAAAACTTCCCTCTGGGAATTTTCAAGTCCAGAATCTTTTTGGCCTCTTCTAAATCCAGCGAGACACCCTCCTGGCAGCAATGTGATTGCTCCGGACACTCACCACAATCAATTTTTATTCTTGTTTTAGTCATCTGTTATCGACTCCTCACTAATTTGGCGCAATACACCGTGTTTTTAATCAGCATAGTCACGGTTAAAGGACCCACGCCTCCGGGAACCGGCGAGATATAAGAGCAGATTTCTTTCGCGCCCTCAAATTCCACATCACCCACTGTCTTTTTCTTAGGTCTGCCTTTTTCATTTAAAACCGGCTGGCCGTTTTCATCTAAAAGCGGTACACGGTTAATCCCAATGTCAATTACAATTGCCCCCGGCTTAATCATCTCAGGCCTAATTAATCCGGCCTTGCCCGCAGCCACAATCAGGATGTCGGCTCTTTTGGTATGAAAGGCTAAATCGCGGGTGGCGATATGGCAAACTGTAGGCGTGGCCGCTTCCAGTTGTGACTGCAGCAGCAGCAAGGCCACCGGCTTACCGACAATCTCACTATGCCCGACTACAGTTACTTCCTTACCCTTCAAATCCACGCCGCTGGATTTTAACAGCTCGATCGCCCCCAAGGCGGTGGGCGGGGCTAGACTGGAATCACCATAAACTAACCGGCCCATATTCGCCGGGTGTAATCCCTCGACATCTTTCTCTGGAGTAATTTGCACCTGAATACTGCGGGCATCAAGATGATCGGGTAGCGGCATCTGTAAAATAATTCCGGTAATCCTTTGATCTTTATTTAATTCTTCCAAAGTGTAAACTAAATCTTCTATGGAGATATCCGCGGCTAACTCTTTCAGCTCATAAATTATGCCCATCTGTTCACAGGCCTTTTTCTGTTGATTGACATAGACCCGGGAAGCCGGGTTTTCACCTACCTGTATCGCTACCAAATGCGGACTAACTCCGGAACCTTTTAAATCCTCGATCTCTGTTTTTAAACCTGCTTTTATCTTAACAGCTAAGGCCTCTCCATCCAATAACTTTGCGCTCATTATTTAGCTCCTTCTACCATCTTTTGCTTAACTGTCTGCCAAACCTGATCTTTAATGGCCGCAATCTCTTTTTCCAGCGGCTCAGTGATTTCCCTGACCTCCAGGATGAATTTTTCGTCTTTTAGCCCGTTCAAATTTATCTCCACATTCAATAGCGCTGACTGAAAGGCCGCTTCCACAAGCACTATCGCCACCCCGACATCGCTGATTAGATTGGGATTACCCTGTTCAGCTAGCTGCGGGCATAATTTCGCGGCCTGATGGCTGAGCTTACAGACCTCAAGCGGTACGGCTAAGGCCTCTTTTAAAGCTTGCTGAATTGCCCCGCGGCGCTGTTTCTTCTCCTCGGCAGTTTCCTTAGGTAACTTATAGGCCTGGGAGACTTGCTTGTATCCAGCCGCATCCTCATCAACTAACTCCAGTAGTCTCAGACGTAACTGTTCTGAAACCTCCAAGATTCGCCGCACGTTTTCTTCTACGGATTTATATTTTTCTTTGCCTACAGTAAAGTTGGCGACCATGCTCAGGAGGCTTATTCCGGTAGCTGAGGCCAAGGCGGCGGCGCTACCTCCACCCGGCGCGGGAAGATTCGAGGCCAAATCATCCAAATATCTCTGCAAAGTTTCTTTATACATAATCTCCTCTATAAACTAACTAAACTGTTTTCTGACCTTAGGATGGTTTAAAAAATGAATCAATACTAAATTAATTATGATGCCCGCGGTGATCAAAGAAGCATTACGTAAATACAAAGGCTGCAAACCAAGATTGCTATAGATTACCCGGCCAACCACCAGATGCGGGATATCAATGATCGCCAAAAAGACCACCAGGCTTTTGCCGAATTCTTCTTGACGCAGGATCTTAAACCCGCCAACTACATAACCAATTAAAATCGCGGTCGAGATTACCCAAACCAGTTGCAAGGAAGAATGATAAAGATCAAAGAAGTTGTGTTTAAAATTCTGAAAATTAAGCAGCGGATGGATTAAAGACCCGATCCCCAAAACAATTAGGGCCCATCCTGTTAAGATCACTCCGAACGATTTTTTGTGAATTTTCATTTTAAAATAACCCCACTACATTACCGTTTTTATCCAAGTCTACCTTTTCGCCGGCCGGGTGCGTTGGCAGGCCCGGCATCGTACGCATCGTGCCGCATAAAGGATATAAGAAACCAGCGCCCACCGATGCCCGGACATCGCGAATCGGCAGGGTAAAGCCATCCGGCCGACCCTTTAACTTAGGATCATGCGAAAGCGAAAGATGGGTCTTGGCCATGCACAGCGGCACTTTACTATAGCCCAGCTTAGCATATAAGGCAATCGCCTGATCAGCGGCCGGTTCGTATTTAACGTCTTTAGCGCCATAAATTTTAGTGGCAATGGTCTCGATTTTTTTCTTGATTGACCAATCCAACGGATAGAGAAATTTAAAACTGGATTTTTTCTCCGTAGCCCGAACCACGGCTTGAGCCAACAGCGCGCCGCCCTTGGAGCCAGAGGCCCAAACATCGCTTACTACCGCCTCTTCCGCGCCCGCGGCAATAGCCTTCTTGCGCACCAACTCAATCTCATTCTTAGTATCGGCGGTAAACTTATTGATCGCCACTACCACCGGCACACCGAACAATTTCATATTCTCGATATGCTTTTCTAAATTGACGCAGCCTTCCTCTAAGGCCGCTAAATTTTCTTTTAATAATTCCGGGTCCATTGGTTTGCCGGCCACAACTTTGAATCTGCCTGAATGCATCTTCAGGGCCCGGACCGTGCCCACCATCACCACGCAATCCGGACGCAACCCGCTGATCCGGCATTTTAGATTTAGAAATTTCTCGGCGCCGCAGTCAGCGCCAAAACCGGACTCAGTGACCACATATTCAGAAAGCTTCAAGGCGATTTTATCAGCTAAGATGGAACTATTGCCATGGGCAATATTGGCAAACGGGCCGGCATGGACCAGGCAAGGCGTGTTATCTAAGGTCTGCAAAAGATTTGGCTTGATCGCGTCTTTAAGTAACACCGCCATCGCCCCGGCTACCTTGATGTCTTCTGCGGTAACCGGTTTCCCATCTTTAGTAGTAGCCAGGACTATCCGACCGAGACGTTTACGTAAATCTTTCAAACTATTAGTTAAGGCCAAAATGGCCATTACTTCACTAGCCACCGTAATATCGAATCCGGACTTCCGCTCAAAACCGTCCTGCGGACCACCCAGACCGATCTTGATGTTGCGCAAAAATCTATCTGAGACATCGACCACCCGGCGCCACATAACCGAACCAGGATCGATATTGCAAGGATTCCCTTTCAGAATGGAATTATCCAAAAAGGCCGCGCAAAGATTATGGGCTAAGCCTACGGCATGCACATCACCGGTTAAATGCAGATTAAAATCTTCCATCGGCACAACTTGTGAATATCCTCCGCCGGCGGCGCCGCCCTTAATGCCAAATACCGGGCCTAAAGAGGGCTGACGAATACAAACCGTGGTCTTTTTGCCGATTCTATTTAAACCCATGGCCAGGCCGATAGTGGTTACGGTCTTGCCTTCACCCAAAGGCGTAGGGGTAATCGCGGTGACATCAATATATTTACCATTACTTCTTTTTTTCAGCCGCTCTAAAACAGACAATGATACCTTGGCTTTATAGTCTCCGTAAAGTTCGAGTTCTTTTTCCTTCAGGCCTAACTTCTTAGCGATGGTCTTGATTGGCGTCAGTTTTGCTCTTCTGGCAATAACTATGTCCGCCGGAACTTTTCCCACCTCATGCTCCTTTCGAAAACTTATCAGCTATGCTTTTTAAATTTTCCAACTTCGGTTCGCAGTCTTCACTCTTATATAGCGGTGTGCCAATCCCGCAAGGCAGCGTAATCAAGTCCCCGGCTTGAAAATCTTTAACATCATCTGCTGTTTCTACGCCCCAGGCGATTTTTTTGCCGCTTCTGTATTTTGAATATCCGGTCAGGTCGAATTTAGTGGCGTCGAAACTAACCATTTGCAGACAAGAATCAAACATCAAATCCCAATCCATGTTGCCGCAGGTATGCACCCCGGGCACTACACTGAAGCTGGCAAACAAGGCCTCCCATAACTCCCGGAAGTTTACACCAGAATGCCCCAGGGCCGGCTCATCTAAGAAAAGAATTATTTCTTCAGCCTGCAAACCATCAGTCATGGCGGTGATATGTTCGCAGATTCTTTGGATCACATCGTCCTGTTTGTATCCGCTGAGCATCAAGGTGGCCGGACCAATGCATTGGATTTTGACAGTTTCAAACTTATGTTTTTTAAATTCCTCCAGGCAGCTTAAACGCCCCGGCTGCTTGGCATATTCCAGCATCGAATCGCCTCTCTTGGGCAGCTCAGGAAGAAATGGGATATCGTGCTTAAGACTATAGGCCACCGCCTGCCCCACATCTTCCAGCGGCAAGGAACCAATCTGAGTAATCATCTTCCTCTTCTCCATCATTTAATCAGGCTTAGGGTTTCGGACCGGGTCTTGGAGTTGGTCCGGAAGATGCCTCTGACCGCGCTGGTCACAGTAACCGCGCCCGGCTTCTTCACCCCTCTCATGGACATGCAAAGATGTTCGGCCTCAATGACTACCATCACCCCTTTGGGTTTTAGCTTTTTCACGATTACGTCGGCGATTTGTGTAGTCAGTCTTTCCTGAACCTGCAGCCGCTTAGACAAAATATCCACTACCCGGGCCAGCTTGCTTAAGCCGGTAACCCGGCTGGCCTGCGGCACATAGGCTACATGGGCCCGGCCGATAAAAGGCAACAGATGGTGTTCGCAGACACTATATAAAGGAATGTCTTTGACCAAAACAATCTCGTCATGGTCTTCGGATAAGAGCACTTCCAATTCCTTACCCGGGTCTTGCTCAATCCCGCTAAAGATCTCCTCATACATCTCAGCCACCCGCTCGGGTGTGTGCAAGAGGTCACTGCGCTGAGGATCATCCCCGATGGCCTGTAAAATATCCTTAACTGCCTTAATAATTTTTTGTTTTTTCAAATTTGTCCCGCTCATTTTTTAATGCTTAAAGTGCCTTACTCCTGTAAAGACCATGCTCAGGCCATATTTGTTGCAGGCGGCAATGATTTGCTGATCGGCCTTGGAGCCGCCGGGTTGAACAATCGCTGAGATCCCTACTTGATGGGCCTGTTCAATAGCGTCGGGCTTCGGGAAAAAGGCGTCACTGGCTAAAGTCGCAGCCTTTGTCCTGGAGCCGGCTTTTCTGGCGGCAATGATCACAGAATCCACGCGCGACATCTGCCCGGCGCCGACCCCTACGGTCTTGGTCCCCTGGGCCAAGACAATGGCATTACTTTTTACGTGTTTGACAATCTTCCAGCCAAAGAGCAGGGATTGAATTTGTTCCTCTGTTGGTTTGGTCTCGGTCACCACTCGCAAATCTGCCTCGGTTAGCTGCCTTAAATCCATATCCTGCACTAAAAGGCCGCCGACCACCTTTTTATAATCTCTTTCCTGGCTAGTTGTCTGCTTATAGTCCGGTACCTCCAGGAGGCGTAAGTTTTTCTTCTGACTAAAGATTTCCTGGGCGGCTTGATCAAACCCCGGGGCAATAATACATTCCACAAAATCAGCTTCCCGCATCACTGCTGAAGCTGTGGCCTGATCTACCTGCCCATTAAAACCCACAATACTGCCAAAGGCGCTTAAGCGGTCAGACTCCAAGGCATCTAAATAGGCCTGGGCCAAAGTAGCGGCCGTGGCTGCTCCGCAAGGATTGGTGTGCTTAATCACGCTGGCTGCGGGCTGGCTAAACTCTTTAACTATCTCTATGGCCGCATTTAAGTCGATGATGTTATTAAAAGATAATTCTTTCCCCTGTAATTGCCGGGCATTGCAAATACCGGCCTCAACGGCCTGGGGATCTTTGTAAAAGGCAGCCTGTTGGTGCGGATTCTCCCCGTATCTTAAATCCTGTACTTTATTAAAGCTTAGGTTTAGGTCTTGAGTAGACTGTTTTCCGTTTCTGCTTAAATAACTGTAAATGGCGCGGTCATATTCAGCGGTGCGCCGAAACACCTCCGTGGCTAAACCCTTAAGTGTGTCTTCGCAAAGCCCGCCCTGATTGGCTTTTAGCTCTTTAATGATTTCGGGATATTCTTTGGGGTTAGTCACTACAGCGACTGATTGATGATTCTTAGCCGCGCTGCGCAGCATCGAAGGTCCGCCGATATCGATTTTTTCGATGGCCTCCTCTAAGCTGACGCCCTGTTTGGCCACAGTCTGCTCAAACGGATAGAGATTGACCACCACCATATCGATCATTTCGATCTGGTGCTTTAGGGCCTGCTCCATGTGTTGAGGATCCTGGCGCAGGGCCAACAGGCCCCCGTGAATTTTCGGATGCAGGGTCTTGACCCGGCCATTCATCATTTCCGGAAAGCCGGTGTATTCTGAGACATCCTTGACCGGAACACCTAGCTGCTTAATCTTTTTGGCGGTGCCGCCGGTAGAAAGGATCTCGACATTAAATTGGTTGAGGGTCTTGACTAAATCCTCGATTCCGGTCTTATCCGATAAACTGATCAAAGCTCGTTTTACCTTTAGCATCGTGCCTCCCCCTATTTCGGTTTTTTATTTTTAACAAAGAGTAATGGAAAAACTATGTCGCTGATACAGCAAGGAAGCCAGACCGCGATAAACAGAAAGAAAAATATCGCAATATAAGACAACCAGCTCAAAGTTTCGCCGGCGGCCATATTAATATGAAATATCGAGGCCCAGGTGCTGATTAAGACATGTCCCAGGTGAGGAAATTTGGTCTGGGGCTTAAAATAGGCAACGGCAATGCCGATCATCGCCAGGGGATTAATTAACCACCACTTCTCAATAAAACCAATATGCGCCTCCCGGTGAGGCAGGTTTAATAACACCTCGCCTAAATAAGGAATCAAAGAATCGCTCAAGGTGGCTATGCCGATAGAACCGAAATAACCAATCACCAACAGCAGCGCCAGATTACAACCCTTGCCCAACCCGCCGCACTTATGCAGTTCATACATTGAAGCGGTAACTAAAGCGCTCAAGACTACGTGGGCCGGATGCAATAAATAAAACATATTGTAACTGATCCGCGCAGGTAATTTACTAAAAACTATCATAAAGATGATCCCGGAGGCAGCACCCAAGACCGTAAAAGGGGCGTGCTCTTTAAGTTCCTGGCTAATCCGGGTAAGATTCATTTAGCCTTGCTCTCCCTGATTATGGCGGTCCAGCTTATATTTAATCTTTTCCAAAAAATTCATATAATCAACAATTAATTTACCGTTTAAATGGTCGATCTCATGGAGCAAGACCCTGGCTAATAATCCCTTAGCTTCAAGCTCTATTTCCTGCCCCTGTTCATTGATTCCTGCGAGCACTATCTCATACGGCCGGACAACTTTGACCGTCGCTTGCGGCACGCTTAAGCAACCTTCCTCCAGCTTATCTGTGCCCTTAACCTTAATAATTTGCGGATTGGCCAATTTGATTACGCCTTCGCCAGTATCAGCCACGATAATATTTTTTTTAATCCCTATTTGCGGAGCAGCCAAACCAATCCCTGATGCGCGCTTCATGGTATAAAGCATCCGCTCGAACAGTTCTTTTTCCGCAGGAGTAATCTCAAAAACAGATTGGCATTTTCCGCGCAGGATATTTTCGGGGTAATGAAAGATTCGCAACTTCTGCACTATTTTTCCCACTGCCGGTTAATCTGGCGCATTACGTCTTGATCCTTTTTGCTTAATTTACCGGTGCATTCGGTATAAAAATTACAGCGCGGACAGCAGATATCCTCTTCGTGGCGCTCTCCGCGATACCATTTAGTGTCACAGCTCCAATAAATCTGGCAGCGTTCACAACAATAGAGCTTACCCTTTTTTACTCCCATCTTCTCGCTCCGCTTTTTTGACCATCCGCAATAACTGGCTGTGAATAATTCCGTTAGCAGCGATGTAGCCTTGAGTATTCAAAGTCCAGGGCTGGCCTTGAAAATCTGTTGATTTGCCCCCGGCCTCCTCCACTAAAAGCAAACCAGCGGCAAAGTCCCAAACCTTATCGTTAAACTCGATCTCGGCCTCGGCCTTACCCTGGGCCACGTAAGTTAGACTGCGAACGGTAGAGCCGAACATCCGCACATTAAATGCCCGCTCGGCAACTTCGGCCAGGGCTTTAAGCATCTTGACTCTATTGTATCGGATACTGCTATCATAAATTATGGTGGATTCTCTCAAAGGCCTTTGTGAAACCGTAATTTTCTTTCCGTTGCAAAAAGCGCCGGATCCTTTGCGAGCCAGGTATAACTCATCGCCAACAGGCATAAAGATCGCGCCCAGCACAACCTGATTGTTAAAGGCCACGGCTAAAGATGTGCCGAAGACCTCGATACGATGCACAAAGTTATGCGTGCCGTCGATGGGATCAATGATCCAACTGTATCCTGAGCGAGAACTGGAATGCGGGCTTTCTTCAGAGATCAACCCATCTTCGGGAAAATTCTTTTTAATTAACCCGGTAATGATGCGATCAGCCCTTTGGTCAATATTAGTGACTAGGTCACGGTCGCCTTTACTCTTTACGCTTAAGCGCCGGCCAAAGTTAGCCAAAAGAAGCTTACCCACCTGCCGGCAAGCTAGAATGGCTATCTTTTCTCTCTTTTTAATCTCTTGGTTAATCATTCTCTTGGTCCGAAGATGGCACTACCCACACGCACAATATTAGCCCCTTCTTCTATAGCTATCTGATAAGTATCGCTCATGCCCATAGAAAGATACTTCATCTCCAGGCCATCCAGATCTAAATCTTTAATCTGCTCAAAAATCTGCTTAGTTTTCTCAAAATAAGGGCGGCTAGCCGCGGGATCGCCAACAGCCGGCCCCATGGTCATCAAGCCCATCACCTTGATGTTGTTCAGAGGCAAAAGACCCTTAATGAAACTCAGGACTTGTTCCGGTAATACGCCAAATTTTTGCTGCTCGCCAGCGCTATTGACCTCGACTAAAACCGGCATTACTTTATTGGCGCCAGCCGCGGCCTGGTCTAAGGCCTCGGCTAACTTCTGCGAATCCAGCGTTTCGATCAGGTCAAAAATCTTAACCGCCTTTTTGACCTTGTTTTTTTGCAGGTGCCCGATAAAATGCCAGCGCACCTGAGGGCCGATTACGGCCTGGGCGCTCTCGGCCTCCTGAACATAATTTTCGCCGATAATCTTAACGCCGCCGGCTACGGCCTGTTCAATCTCTTTAACGCTTCTGGTCTTGGCCGCGGCCTCAAGCTCTACCTGGGCGGGTAACTGTTTCAGTATCTTGCGCACATTATCTTGAATCAACGTTATACTGCTTCTACCTTTTTGACTTCCGGAATTTTGTTCTTTACCGCCTGTTCGATGACCTGAGTCAGAGTAGCCGAGGCTGATGGGCAACCGCAACAACCGCCGGTCAATCTTACTTTGACCGTGCCATCATCAGTTACCTCTACCAAGTCGACTCCGCCTCCGTGGCTAGACAACATCGGCCGGACTTCTTCAGCTAAAACCTTCTCTACTTGTTCACGCATGTTTATCCCTCTCTGATTTTGCACGGATTAACGTGTACCATTACATCATAGACATTTTGCATTTTCTTCAGTAATTTACTGCGCACATTCGCGGCTATCTTATGGCCTACGGCTACAGTAATCTCACCCTCCACGGCAATTTCTATGTCAATAGTATAGTCCGGGCCGCGCCGGTGAACCCGCACATCATCTACCCTTCTGACCCCTTCCACACCAACGCTGATTTGCTTAACATTATCAATGAAGGCCTCCTCAGGCCGCTCATCCATAATTATACCCACATTGGCCCGAATCACACTTAAGCCAATTTTTAAGATCATAGCCGAAACTACTAATCCCGCCAAAGGATCCAAATACAAGAAAGAAATCTTCGCGCCGGCAATTCCGATTAAAGCCGCTACTGAGGAATAGGCATCCGAACGATGATGCCAGGCATCGGCTATTACTGCCGGGCTGTTACTGATCCGGCCGACCTTAATCGTATAGCGATATAGCGCTTCTTTGACAATAATCGAAAAAATAGCGGCAAATAAGGCAATCGATAACGGCCTCGTAAAGTTACGTTGAATCAAAGCAGTCAGCGCCGTATTGCCGGCATAAACCGCGATCGCCAAAATCATCACTGCCACCAAAATCGCGGCAATCGTCTCAGCGTTACCGTGACCGTAAGGGTGGTCTTTATCGGCAGGCTTCTCTCCAATACATACCCCGGCATAAGCTACTATTGAGGTCATGATATCAGATAGTGAATGCAGGGCATCAGCCACCATAGCCTGACTAAAACCTAAGATGCCGGCTAAGAATTTAAAAACAGTCAAGGCAATATTAGTGAGAATACCGACTTGGATACAGGTCTTTGGTCTGAATATAGGACTGATGTTCTGGTCCACGGATCCCCTACCCCTTTCCCTGGAGAGATTTATAGCATAACATAACAATATGGACAAGTCAAGGGAGAGTTAGATTGGGGGAGTTAGTAGGTCTCGGGCAGGACAATCGACCTGGATTTTATTGATGCTAAGTCTCTTTTGGCTAAATTAACCCAAAATCCATGTTTGTATTCTTCGATTAATTCCTGGTAAGTCTGGATGGCATCGTGATATTGTTCTTGCTCCTTATAGGCCGAGGCTAAATAATACATCGCCACCCGGGCCAAGCTGCTTTCCGGAAAGTCGCTGATTACGACTTTGAAATAGTCTTCGGCCAGATGATATTTTTCTCGCCTATATAAATCCAAGCCGGTATCATAGGTTTGGCTCAGATCTTTAGCCGGCACCAGCTTAGGTCTCTTGGTCTTGTAAAAGAATTTCTTCGCCCCGCATCCGGACAAAACTATAAGCAGAGCTAGGCTAAAAAAGAGCAAAATCAACCTTTTTCTACTCATTAGCTTAAATCCCCTTTAAAATTAAAGCCCCAGGAAATTAATAGCTACTCCACAAATTAATATTGTGGCCCCGGCCAAGGCATGAGCGTAGCGCTCTAAGCGGCCTAAAGGAACAATATTTATCCCTAATGAAGCAACAGTTACAATGCCCAGCATAGTCGCGATGGTAACTATACCGAATGTCGCGGTTACTCCGATTAAACCGGCCAGACTCTGTTTGGCTGCCGGATACATCAAAATGGGGATCAGCGGTTCGCAGGGACCCAAGATAAAGATGGTAAACAAGATCCAAGGGGTAATATTCTTTTTTTTCTGCTGATGTACGTGGGCGTGTCCTTCAGTATGGGCGTGATCATGGGTGTGCTCAGTTAAATCCTGGTGCAAATGGAGGTGCCGATGGGGCCTATTTCTTACTGCTCGGTGCAGCCCCCAAACAAAATAAGTAAAACCAAAGGCAATTAAGGCCCAGCCGGCTAAATTGCCGCGCATGGCCTCAAAGGCCTCCAATCTCATTACGGCGAGGCCAAAAATTATCCCAATCAGGCCTAAGGCCACTGAACTTAAAATATGACCCACACCACAAATAAAAGTGATGAGAGCCGTCTTGGCCCGCGACCATCCCCTGGCCTTACTCATTACAATAAACGGAAGATAGTGGTCCGGCCCAAACAGGGTATGAAAAAACCCAATAGAAGCCGCGGTAATATATAAAGTCAGTAATTCAGCGTTCATCTTTTGCCTTTTGTCTATCTTACCACATTATCCTAATCCTAGCAAGCTTCCTCCCTGATAGATTAAGAAAGCGGCCAGCCAAGCCACCACGCTGGTATAGCCGGCCACAAACACCGGCCAACGCCAGGAATTGGTCTCTCTTTTGATTACCGCAAGTACCGACAAGCAAGGCAAGTAAAGCAGGATAAACACCATCAGACTAAAGGCAGCCAAAGGGGTATAGACCTTGGTGCCATCGGGACGAGTCTGATTTTGTAACGCCTGCCGAAGGCCTTGCTGTTTCGGTTCGGCAGCATGCAGCGTGCCCAACGTGCTGACTACAATCTCTTTAGCGATAAATCCGCCGACTAGACCGACAGATATTTTCCAGTCACCAAACCCCAGCGGCTCAAAAACAGGGGCCACCGCCTTGCCTAACCCGGCGGCATAGCTGTGTTCAAGGCGCTGGCGGGCATTGGCTTGTTCAGGAATATTCGGACCAAAATTGCTTAACGCCCAGAACAACATACTACCGGCAAAAATAATTGTCCCGGCCTTCTTTAAGTAAACCGAACCCTTCTCCCACATGTGGATAAATAGACCTTTAGCTGTCGGCAAGCGATACGGAGGCAGCTCCATCACAAACGGTGCCGCTTCTCCTTTAAAAATATAGCGGCGAAACAATTTGGCCATGATCACCGCCACCAAAATACCCAAAAGATACAATGAAAACAAGATATTACCGGCAATCCGCTCTGAGAAAAATGCGCCAACTAACAACATATATACAGGAAGCCTGGCCCCGCAACTCATAAACGGCGTCACTAAAATAGTGACCAGCCTGTCTTTTCTATCGGCGATGCTGCGTGTAGCCATAATTGCCGGCAGGTTACAACCAAAACCCAAAAGCATCGGGATAAACGAACGGCCATGTAAACCAATCTTATGCATTAAGCGATCCATAATAAAAGCGGCCCGGGCCATATATCCTGAATCTTCTAAAATCGCTAAGGCCAGGAATAACAAAAAGATTACCGGTACAAATACCAACACACTGCCTACTCCGGAAATTAGGCCATCGACTACCAATGATTGGATCAGACCGGATTCAGGCAGTACATTAGCCAACGCGCCGGCCAAAAAACCCTGAGCGGTCTCAATCAATCGCATTAAGGGTTGGCTCAAAGTAAAAGCAAACTTAAATACAAGCCACATCAAGCCCAGAAAAATCGGCAACCCCAAGACCCTGTTGACTAGCACCTTGTCTATTTCGTCAGAAGTGGTATGCCGGACCTCAAATGTGCGCTGGATCGACTCAGAACAGGCGCCACTGATAAATCCGTAACGCCGGTCGGCGATAATCGCCTCGGTGGAATCGCCAAAAATTTGGCCCAAATGGGCCACGCTCTTTTCGCTCTGGGTCAATATCTCTTGGGCATAAGGGCTGAGTTTCACGGTCTTGATAATCTCGCCGTCGTTTTCCAATAGCTTTACCGCCAGCCAACGCGAAAAGTACTTAGGCGAGAGGTTTTTATCCTGAATTAACAAATCTTCTATTTTAGTCAGCTCTTCCTGAATCTCTTTGCCGTAGTTAATCACCGTGCCTGTTAAATCTGTAACGCCCAAGGATACATCAATCGCCTTATCAAGCAACTCGTTCATCCCGAGGCGTTTGGTGGCCACGGTAAACACAATCGGTGTGCCCAAAAGCTGTGAGAGCTTATCCTTGTCAATCACAAATCCTTGGGCCTCAGCCAAGTCAGACATATTAAAGACCAGGACTAAAGGCACGCCTAATTCAATCAGCTGAGTGGCTAAATACAAATTTCTTTCTAAGTTAGAGGCGTCGATAATATCAATCACTACATCGGGCTTCTCCTCAATCAGGAAATTGCGGGCTACCAACTCATCTAAAGAATGGGCGCTTAAGCTATAAGTCCCGGGTAGATCAACCAAATCAACCTGATAACCTTTGTGTTTGAGTACGCCTGTTTTCTTTTCTACCGTTACCCCTGGATAATTGCCGACATGCTGGCGGGCCCCGGTTAAATTATTGAAGATCGAGGTCTTCCCGGAATTAGGGTTACCCGCTAAGGCAATGGTAATTTTTTTGGCCATCTTAACTCTCCCTAACTAAAATTTTGTGCGCCATCCCATAACCTAAGATCAACCTGGTCTGGCCGACCAGGATAATGCAAGGCCCGGGTTTATGGAATTGTAACAGCTTAAAACTCATCCCTTCATTTAAGCCCATCTCATTCAGCCTTTTCCTCAAACCCCAGCCGCCTTCGATGGAAACCAAGACCACTTCTTTTCCCGGAGCAATCAAAGTTAAAGGTAAAATTTCCTTTGTCATTTAGAGTTCCTCAACGAATATATTCTCGGCCTCGCTCTTACGCAAAGACAAGTGATAGCCTCTAATCTTAATCTCGATCGGATCCCCCAGTGGCGCGATCCGCTCGATCAGGACCTCCGCCCCACGGACCACACCCATATCCAGAATCCGGCGGAAGATCGGCCCCTGGCCGGCCACTTTCACTACTTTGGCCCGTTGGCCTGGTTTTAACTCTCGTAATTTTTTCTCAGCCACGTTTAGCTCTGTTGACCTTAAATTCAACAAATTGGGTTAACTTCTCAAAGGTCTGCGGACTAATCGCGTGCTCCATCTTGCAGGCGTCTTTTGCGGCTATCTGCGGGCTAATCCGCAAAACCCCGGTCAGGAACTTGATCAGCATCTCATGGCGGCGCTTAATCCGCCCGGCGATGGCCTGGCCTTTTTCGGTTAAGTCGACATAGCCATAGCGCTCATGGACGATTAAACCTTCTTTAGCCAAGACATTCAAGGCCCCGGTTACGCTGGGATTGGTAACCTGCAACAGTCGGCTGATATCCCTGACCCTGGCCACAGCGTTCTCTTTCTTGAGCATCGAGATGGCCTCAAGATAGTCTTCCATGTTCGCGCTAAGCTGAGCGCGCTTTTTAGTAACCGACTTGGACAAAACCAGCCTCCCCATGATAAAGTTAGGTTATGCTTGAATTGTTAGTATAGCCTAACTTCTAAACTTTGTCAAGCTTATTTTATGATTAGCAAATGCGGGGAAGTTGGTCGGACTCTAACATCGGCAGGATTCTGCTGGAACCAAGACTGGTCTGAAGATACACGGATTTTTTATGGCGGGAGCTAACCCGGCCAATAATTCTGGCTTGCTTGCCCAGTGTACGCTTTATCTTAGCCGCATCTTTTGCCCTAACAAAACAGATAAACTTACCTTCATTGGCTACATACAAGGGATCAAAGCCCAAGACATCGCAAAGTGTGGCCACTTTACCTTGAATCGGGATATCAGTTTGGCAAACTTCAAGGCCCAGATTTGAGCTCTGGGCAATTTCGTTTAATGCCGTAGCTAATCCGCCGCGAGTTAAATCACGCATTACGCTGATATTCTTTGAGGCAGCCAAACATCTTTCTACCTCAAAATTCAGATGGCGGCAATCGCTTTTAATACTTGATGAAAATTTTAAGTTCTCGCGGGCATTTAAGACGGCCAGGCCGTGTTCGGCTATGCCGCCGTTAATCACAATCAAATCGCCCAACTTAGCCTCAGCGCCAATACGTCCGGGATAATTGATCCGGCCGATGCCGGAAGTATTAATAAATATCCCGTCGGCCGCGCCCTTTTCCACTACTTTAATATCACCGGTAACAATAAATACACCGGCCAGTTTTGCCTGGCGTTTGATCGAACGCACAATTTTAGTAAATTCTGAGAATAAAAACCCTTCCTCAATAATGAAAGCTAATGAAATAAATAATGGCCGGGCCCCTTTCATGGCGATATCATTGACTGTGCCGCAAACAGCGAGCTTGCCAATATCTCCTCCCGGAAAAAACAGCGGCTTGACCACATAGGAGTCCGTACTAAAAGCAAGTCTGGACTTATCAATCCTAAACTCGGCGGCATCGGCAAGCTCATCTAATATCTGATTAGAAAGCTCAACGCGCAAGCTCCCGATTAACTGATGCATCAAACTTCCGCCTGAGCCGTGTGCCAGTGTAATTTCTTTAGCCATTCGCTCTAATTTCCATATTTGTATAATGCCGCGCAGGTTCCTTCTGATGAAACCATGCATGGGCCGATAGGATTTTGCGGGGTGCATTTTCTTTTAAATAATCGGCAATCGCGGGGAGATTTGATCCCCTGAAGCACAACACCGCAAAGGCATCCTTTGGGTTCTCGGGACTCTGGCAGGGTAACTTTAAATCTCTTTTCCGCGGCAAACCGCTGATACGGCCTGGTTAACTTCAGGCCGCTTTTCTTAATCACTCCTAACCCGCGCCAATAAGCATCGCTGAGCGTAAACACAGCATCCAGGACCTTTCTGGCTCTGAGATTGCCTTCTTTTGTTACTGCCCTTTTGTAGGCAATCTCTACCTTATAGCTGCGCTTTTTAATCTGCTCGACCAAGCCCTTGATGCCCTGAATAATATCGTCTTGATTAAAGCCGGTAATCACGCAAGGTTTTTTAAACCGTTGAGCGATTTTTTGATAAGGCCTGCTTCCGGTAATTACGCTGACATGCCCCGGGCAGATAAAGCCGTCGATCTTGACTGCTTGAGAGGCCGATAAAGCACGCAAAGCCGGAAAGATAACTTTGAAGTTAGATAAGATAAAAAAGTTTTTGATCTGCTTGATCTTAGCCTGCTGGATGGTAGCGGCTACGGTGGGAGATGTGGTCTCAAAGCCTACGCCCATAAACACTACTTTTTTATCCGGATTCTTTTCGGCAATCTCCAAAGCGTCTAAACAAGAATAAACAATCCGGACATCAGCGCCTTTTCTTCTGGCGTCTTCTAAGCTGCCGTGCGTTCCTGGAACCCGCAACATATCGCCGAAGGTGGTCATAATTACATCTTGCTTGCGGGCAATCTCGATCGCCCGGTCAATATCACTCTGCGCGGTCACGCATACCGGACAGCCGGGCCCGGAAATAAGCTCAATATTCTCAGGCAACAATCTTTTTAAGCCCAAACGGGCAATCGCCATAGTATGCGTGCCGCATACTTCCATTAACTTAAACTTTTCCATCCGCCCTGGCCGCCTGGTATAATTCTTCCAGCAATTTTAAGGTGTCTTCCGCCTCAGACCGGCTAACCTTACCAATGGCAAAGCCGGCGTGGACTAAGACAAACTCGCCGGTTTTGACTCCGGTTAAGATGCCTAGAGAAATCTCTTTAGCCACTCCTCCAAAATCTACCACAGCGCTATTTTTTTTGATTTCCTTAACTTCTGCCGGTACAGCTAGACACATAATATTGCCCCAATGAAATATTAAAGTCGTTAACTGGCGTGCTCACGTTGGTGAACACCTTAACATCAGACTTAGTTAATTGTTTAGTGACTTTTTCCTTTAAAAAATTGTTCTGGAATACGCCCCCGCTTAAAGCAACCTGCTTAGTTCCTGTTAAGCGAGCGATCCTTCTGACTACTTTAACAATAATCTCTATCATAGAATTGTGAAATTTAGTAGCGATGACTTGGCTTTTCTGGCCCCTGGTTAAATCATCAAGCATCCCCAAAAATAGATTATCGGTATCTACCACCAGGCAATCATTTTCCTTAAAAATATCGAATTTATAAGAATCGTTTATATTGGGCTGGCAGATCTTCTCCAATTTTATCGGCCCCTCGGCCTCAAATGAGGCATAAGCACAGACCCCCAGAAGCGCGGCCGCGGCATCAAATAATCTACCGGCGCTGGAAGTTAGCGGTGAATTGATATTCTTCTTGAGCATCTGATCAACTAACTGCCTGTCTTGCCTGCTGACCTGCTTTAAAAAAGGTAACGCCTTTTCCCCGAGAATACTTAAAGCCATTCGCCACGGTTCGGCAACTACCTTATCCCCGCCGGGCATTTTTCTATATTTAAGGTGGGCCAAGCGCTTGAGGTTTGAGCCTTTGACCAAAAGGAACTCACCGCCCCATGAATTTCCATCCGAGCCAAATCCGGTACCGTCAAAAGAAACTCCTAAAACCGGTCCGGCCAACTTATGTTCCCAAACTACACTGGCGATATGGGCATGGTGATGCTGGATAGGCTCTAAGCTGATGGTCTTAAGCTGCGCGCTAAATTCTTTGGCCAGGAGCGTGGAAAAATATCCGGGGTGTAAATCACAAGCAATAGTATTAGGCTTGGCCTGCTTGAACATCTTGGCGGCTTGCTGCTTAAAAAGCTCAAAGTTTTCTACCTGGCTTAAGTCAGCTATATCCGGACCAAAAAAAATAAGCCTTCCTTTACTCAAAAGAAGACGATTTTTGATATCTGCGCCTAAGGCCAAGATTTTTCTATTCATCTTTTTAATCAATATCAAAGGAAACCACTTCTATCCTTGTGCCCGGAAAAGAGAAAAGCTCAAGCTCGGCACCTTCCAGCATGGTTCCTTTAGTTAAGAGCTTAAATGTCTGCCTAAACGAATCTTCTTTTACTCCGAGCAGCGTACCCACTTTCAGCTTGACCTTGGAGACCTTTTGGCCCCCTTCTTTCTGGGCATGTTCGGATATGCCTTTGACTATCGGTTGGATTAAATGTGTCTCATGCATTTATTTTGGATTTGGGTAGAGATTTGTTCGATTGCCTGTTTAACTTCCGGAGATATCTCCTGGCCGAAGGCAATGGTTTGCGGCTGGATGCCTAATAGATAGATTTCCGCCTGGGTTTGTTGCTCTAAGTATTCAATGAACATCCTTGGCGAAAGATCATGGGTGCTGAATCCGGAATTCAAGATCTCATCCTTAGTTAAGATCTCATATGCTCCCGCTTCACACTCCAAATGTAAGGCATCGACCAGCAAAATAGTATCCGGGGCCTGCTGAGTAATCTTGCCGGCATAATTTTCCGGGCTGGTTCCGGCATCAATGCAGACCGCCTTGACCTTACCCGCAACTTGAGCAATCAAGGCCGGTCCGGCCCCATCATCGCCGCGCAAGGTATTGCCAATCCCCACAATCACCGTCTTGCCTTTAAGTATATCTGGTAAGTTTTTTTGCATCGGCTTTAAAATAAAATAAGTAGAGAGGCCTGTTTTTCTCCCTACTTTACTATCTATAAACTATAGACTATCAACTATAAACTAAGCAGTTAAGGTGGTCTCTCTGCGGCAGCGAGCGCAAAGAATCTTGACCCGATCGGAGCGGCCCTGATCCTTCAAGGCCGAAACAATATTTTCATCAACAATGCCCAGGCTCTTTAAGCGCGATAAATATAAGGTCGGGCTGGAATAGGCCAATTCCCCTATTTTTTCGGCAATCCACTTTAAGTGGTCCCGGCAAGCCACCGCCCCACCGCAAACCTCACAAAGCTGCAACTCCTTCTCGATCGTCTCAAAGGACTGCTTACGATCAAAAAAGGAAAGCTCCCAGTCATTAGACAATTTTATCCCCTGATGGTCGGCAATACAAGCGGCTTCGCATTCGCCGCAGAAAATACAGGTATCCGTATAATGAATCATTGTCCGCTTGGGATCTTTTTTATTCTCCACGTCATCCTTATGGTCAATCGCCGCAGCCGGACAGACCTCCTGGCAAGCCAGGCAACCCACGCATTTCTGATCATTAAATTTAGGCTGGCCGCGAAAATTAGGATGGGGCACATGGGGCTGCTGAGGAAATTTAGAGGTATAAGGCCCCTTAATCAATGCCTTAATCGCCTCAATTAGCTCTCTGATCTTTGGTAGTTTCATACCTCGCCCTCTTTATCTTCAGCATATCTATCCACCACGCTGCCCTGACAAAGCTTAACCCCCGCCCGGTGCGCCCCGCGGGCAATAGCGTGCGCGGCTACAGGCGAGGTCAGGATCAGAAAAACAATACATAACAGCGCTTTGAAGCCGGCCGCGGTAAATCCCACGATCAGAAAAGTGCCAAACAGAATACTGCAGGTACCTAAAGTCACGCATTTAGTCGCGGCCTGCAGACGATTATATACATCAGGCAGCCGGACTAAGCCCAAACAGCCAAACAGATCAAAAGCAAAACCCACCGTGATAAATATTAAACCGATAATCTCAATCATCAAAGCTTCTTCCTTCTAAATATTTAGAAA
The DNA here is from genome assembly GCA_042571705.1 of Candidatus Omnitrophota bacterium. Lineage (GTDB taxonomy): Bacteria > Omnitrophota > Gorgyraeia > JAFGHF01 > JAFGHF01 > JBHPFV01. Next base: position 112 of record JBHPFV010000028.1, on the reverse strand, counting down.
GCGCCAAAGTGCTGATAAAGCTCTGCAGGGCCCAAGCAATGCCAATGTCAATATACCAGCTGCGCTGGGTAGCAATAGTCAACATCGCGCAAAGTCCGACAATCATAATACC
>JBHPFV010000027.1:0-25129 GCA_042571705.1 Candidatus Omnitrophota bacterium | reverse complement strand
CGCGAGACGCACACCAGCATTCAACAAAGAACAAAAACACTGAACACATGCATAAAGGGACAGCTTCCCGATTGAGTTTGGCTCAGCTTCCCGATTGTTCATGGACCTGGTCCTATTGTTTAGCAAGTGCCGAATTTTTTTGGTGGAGTGTAGCGGTCAATCATCGGCGTAGCCGCATTCATCAAAAGAATCGCATAACAGGTGCCTTCCGGATAACCGCCCCAAATCCGAATAATCGCGGTAAACAAACCGCAGCCAAAACCAAAAATCAGTTTTCCTTTATGAGTCAGCGGCGAGGTCACGTAGTCCGTAGCCATAAAAAACGCGCCCAGGATTAACCCTCCGGATAAAATGTGCTGCAACCAGGCCCCGCTAAAATAATTCTCTCCGGCAAAGACCCAGGTCAATAGGCCCACTGTAGCCAAAAATACAGCCGGGATCTGCCAACTGATCAAACCGGTAATTAAGAGAAACAGGCCGCCAATCAAAAGAGCAAGCACACAGACCTCACCGATCGACCCGCCGCGATTACCGATCAATAACTCCCATAATGAGGTCTGAACAAAATTATTAGCTAAAGGAGTAGCCGAACTCACCGCATCAAATTGCCAGGCGAGTCCCGGCTTGATCCAAGTAGTCATTTGAGTTGGCCAGGCAACCATAATAAAGGCCCGCCCAACCAGCGCCGGATTAAAGATATTCTGCCCTAAGCCGCCAAAGACCTGTTTACCGATGGCAATGGCCACAATAGCGCCTACGGCCGCCATCCACAGCGGCACCCTCGGTGGTAAACAATAACCCAGTAATAAACCGGTTAAAGCGGCGCTGCCATCATAAATAGTAACTGCCTTGCCGCAAAGTTTCTGGATTACGGCCTCAGTGGCCACGGCACAAAGCACACAGGCTAGCACTATCCATAACGAAGCCAGGCCAAAGATAAATACACTGGCTAATCCGGCCGGGATCAAGGATAAGCTGACCAGCCACATAATTTTGGGCGTCTCATCCGGCGCGCTAAGATGCGGTGATACCGAAACAATAAGTTTATCTTTCATTTTCCTCTAAAATCTGCTGGGCCCGCTGGCGCACAGAATCAGTTAAGGCCGCCGATGAAATCGTAGCCCCGCTAATCGCATCCACGGTCAAATCATCAATATCTTGACCGACAAATTGCTGGCAAAACCAAGGTTGAGTAGTGCTCGGTTGCGGCCCTTGCTTTGACGAAAACACTTCCTTAATCTTCTGCCACAAGGTCTGAGTAACTAAGACTTCCTCTATTCTAGCGCCCAGCCCGGGGGTCTCATTTTGCGCTAACACCACGATACCGGTAATTTTACCCGCTCTATCTATTCCAGCCATAGTCTCAATCACACTGGAATAACCTTGGGCCTGGGCTCGAAAGGCATAGCCTAATAACTTTTTTTTATTAGCGGAAGCATAAGCCTTAAAATAACCGGCCTCTCCGTTGAGGCTGACCGGCTCAAAATATCCGGCCTCAGGCATCACTTGCCTTAAGGCAAGTGATGCCTGCTGAGCCTTTTGCTCAACAATCTTAGGATTAGTTAAAACATAAACCCCGGTCAGCAGAGTTGCCGTAACCAGGCAAATTATACTTAAAGTTAAGACATGTTTTACGTTTTCAGTCATTTTTTTGTTGTTTTTAGTCTTTGCTTAGCCAGTTTAACTAAGGCTACAATATTGCGGTTTCCCGGACAGGCGTAGCTGCAGATGCCGCATTCGATGCAATCCAAAACATGATATTCCCTGGCCAAATCAAATCTGCCTTTCTCAATCGCCTGGGCCAGCCGGGACGGGTCCAGGCCCATTGGGCAAGCCTGTAAACATTTAGCGCAACGGATACACGGGTGGGCTGGATTTTCTTTAGACTCTTTCTGATCAAATACCAGTATTCCGGAGGTGCCCTTAATTATCGGCACATCGAGCGTATATTGAGCAATGCCCATCATCGGCCCGCCAAAAATTACTTTGGCCGGCTCATCAGATAAACCGCCGCAAAACTCAATTATCTCTCGAGCAGAGGTGCCCAATCTCACCTTTACATTAGCGGGCCGTTGAACTATCTTTCCGCTGACTGTAATTACTCTTTCGTATAAAGGCTTGTTCTGATAGATGGCCTCATAGATGGCAAAACAAGTCGCCACATTATTTACTACTACGCCGACATCAAAAGGCAGTTTACCCGAAGGGACTTCCCGGCCCAAAATTGCCTTAATCATTTGCTTTTCCGCGCCCTGCGGATAAAAAGATTCCAGAGCGGCTACTTTAATCTCGGTCCCATCAACGAGTTTTTCGAATAGCTTGATCGCTTCGGGTTTATTGTCTTCAATAGCCACGAAACCACGTGTAACACCTAGGGCCCGCATGGTTACTTTCATGCCGGCCAGGATCTCATACGGCTTTTCTAACATCAGCCTATGGTCAGCGGTCAAAAAAGGCTCACACTCCGCGCCATTTAAAATAAAAGCATCAATTGGCTTATTTTTTGGCGGGGTTAACTTAACATGCGTGGGAAAGGCCGCCCCGCCTAATCCGACTACTCCGCAACTGCGCACGATATTCCTGATTTCCGGCGCCGTGAGCGTATCGACATTGTCTCTGTCTGTGATGGCGCGATCTTTGCTATCCTGTGCGTCGGAGGTAATAACAATGGCTTGATGCTGACCTAATACAGGATGGGCCCTGGCCTCAATAGCTTTAATGTGACCTGAGACCGAAGCATGTAGCGGACTGGATAGATAGGCCTGGCTATCGGCGATCAGCTGCCCTGTTCTGACCTGCTCACCTACGCAAACCTTGGCTTCCAGGACCGCCCCGGTGTGTTGCAGCAAAGGCAAAACTACCTCAGCCGCAGGCGGCATTTCTTCTATGGCTGCGCCTTGTGTAGCCTGTTTATAATGGCGAGGAGCGAGACGACGTTTAAACATCGGCCAACCTCTTCTTATCTAATCGCAAAATAATGGCGCCAAAACCAACAATGGTAAAAATAATACTTACCAACAACAGGATCCAAAACCGCTCCACCCGCTCGGCTAAGAATGAGCTCAACAGCATAAACAAGAAAAAGGCGGTGTAAGCTACAATGTCTAATGACCCGAAGATCCGGCCGCGCATTTTTTGATCGGTGATCTGATGGACCAAGGTTTGGGCTGAGATTATTATCGGAGAAATGCTTAAGCCTAACAGCAGGCTTAAGGCGTAAGTAAAAGAAGCCGGGGCTAAGATCCTTAAGAAAAGAGTGAACACGCCCAAGATCATCCCGGTCGCCCCCAGTGAAATAAAGATTACCCGCATTTTAGAAAGCCCCTGGCCAAAGCGGCCGTAGATTAGTGAACCGCAGAATAATCCCACACCTAAAAACATCGAGAACACCCCTAAGTCCTGGGTGATTGAGCCAAAGGTGTCTTGAATAAAAACAACAATCACTACGGACACCGCTCCGACCCCGGCCCCTAACAAAAAAACCATTCCGGCTACAAAACGGATATCGCGGTCTTGAGCAAAGTATTGCCAGCCTTCTTTAATATCGGCGAGGACGGTCTTTTTTAGCAGACGCTGCATATTGAAGGCGGCCGATCCCGTGGCTGACCCTCTTGAGTAAGCGGTTGCGGAAGCGACAATCATAAAAATAAATATCCCGGAGACGACATAGGTCAAGGCATCGATCAAAAAACCGCCTTCGGGACCGATGCGCTCAACAATAATTCCGCCCAGGCCAAATCCGGCTACTACCGCGATCATCCCTGTGATCGAAGACAAGGAATTAGCCAAAAGCAGTTTTTCTTTAGAAACCAGCTCCGGGATAATCGACATCTTGGCCGGGACAAAAAAGCGGCCGGCGGAAAAAATAAGAAAAATAATTGCGTAAACGGGAATCAGGTTATCTGATTTAACGAAAATTAAGGCCACTGATCCTACCAACACCGCCCTTAAGAAGTCGCAGAAGATCATCGTCTTGCGCCGATCCCAACGGTCCACATAAGAGGCGGCCAGCGGACCCACAAATAAGACCGGCAGGATAGTAAAGGATAACACCTTGGCCAACTGGAAGGTCGATCCGGGGAAACGGGCCGAGATTAAGGCAATCAAGGCCATTTGATTGAGACGGTCGCCGAATTGCGAAACAATCTGCCCCAACCAAAGAAAGAAGAAATTTCTGTTGCTTAAAATCTCTTTGAATTTAACCAACGAACTCGAGTTTTCCTCTAAAGCACTAAACTGATTGCCCCGAGATCTCCGACTTTATCCTTTAAGGCTGCGGGCACAATCTTGCACTTGTTGCGCGGCCTGGCCCAACTGAACTTAGCGACATAACGCTTAAGCGGAGTAAAAAGTAAACTGCCCACCTTAGAGACACCGCCGCCAATCACAATCATCTCCGGGTTAAGCACTTGAATCACATTAGCTACGCTTATGGCTAGATAAAAGCTGGCCTGATCAAAAATAGTTTGGGCTAATCTATCTCCTCTTCGCGCAGCCTGAGCGACATGAACAGCATTGATATTTTTCTTCTGGCCGGCTATTTTTAGAATCAAGGACTTTTTGGTTGCTTTTTCCCGGGCAATCCTGGCAATAGCCGTACCACTGGCTAAGGCCTCCAGGCAACCACGTTTACCACAACCACATTTGGGCCCCTCGGGCAGAAGTATCGTGTGCCCAATCTCGCCGGCATCAACCGTGACCCCGTGGTAGATCTTACCGGCAATAATTATTCCGCCGCCGATTCCAGTGCTGACTGTATAATAGAAAAGATTATCGACATTTTTTCCGGCGCCAAACATCTTTTCGGCCTTAGCCGCGCAATTGGCATCATTATCCATAAACACCGGTAACGGGAAACTGCGGGCCAAGGTTTGCCTTAAGGCAACATTGCGCCAGCTAGGCATGTTCGGCGGGCTAACCACTGTTCCCTTCTTTAAATCTAAAGGGCCGGCGCAGGATATCCCGATACCCTTGGTCTTTTTCAGGCCACGGTCATATTCATTAAGGAAGGTACGGATGATCCTTTTGGCCTCTCCCAGCGTTGCCGGGAAAGAGGTGGTCGGATAAACCCGGCGGACCAATATTTCGCCTGAGGGGTTACCCAAAGATACTGAGGTCTTTGTCCCCCCTATATCAATACCAATTATATAAACCATAGTATATTAGCCTACTACAATTAGGTTCATTCGTCAAGGTTTTCTATCTCTACTGGGCCTTGATGAAGCGGGCAATGCTGCGGTCGTAGGTCTTTTCTACATCATTGGGAAAAAAGCAGGCCGGAAGTTGCCCTTGCCGGCGGTGATAGTGCAGACATTCGCAGCAAATCCCTTTGCGCGAACAGGGATCGTAACTACAATTACACATCTGCATATTCTTCTGTTTCTGACACTCTGCCATGGTGTCTCTCCTTTTTGCGCTTTGCGCTTTAAATTTTTAGTTCTGTTTCTTCAGGATGACGTCGCCCATTTTGCAATTCAGGTGTTTGACCACTACCGGGCACTTAGCCCGAAAAAGAAAGAATATCTCTTGTCCCTGATTAGCCAAGGCCTCAAAATTTCCCTGGCCCTTGCTGATAATCAACTCAGGCCACTGCGCAAACATCTGACGAAAAGAGCGGGAGCAGAATTTCAGGATCGCCCCCGGGGCATCGCAGCCTGTGGAGACAACCCGGGCGATTTTATCAATACCGCAAAAGATCGCGTCCTCGGCCAAGGCATCATTAATAATCGGTTTGCCCCGGACAGCAAAAATAACCTGCTTACCTTTAAGCTGTTCAATGAAAACCCGGTCAAAGACTATCTCGCCGGCATTATCCGCTAAATAAAGGATGGTCTTGGCCCGGCGAATAGCTTTTTTAAGCTCCGGATAACAAAAAAGCTCCGGGCGTTCCCGGCGAATGGTTTTTTCTTCTTGGTCAAAAATGCGTGCTATTTCCCGATCAATATTTAAGTGCTTGACTCCGTAATCGATAATATTTCCGGCAATAGCCAGTTCGATGGCGCTGAGTAGCTTATCTTTGGATCCGGCAACTTTCTTTTTCAGACGCGGATAAAGGCTTAAGGCAAATCGATTACTCTTCTGCTTAATTTTTTTAAAAGGGTCTTTATTGCCGGTTTTTTTAATCACCAAGGCATAAAGCTCACGGCCCATCTCAGAGGGACAGGCCCGAAAATCAAACTTTTCGATTTTTCTAGCTAAGGCTTGCAAGATCTGTTTCTGAAGAGTCCGGCTGGCTCCGGCGAATTTGGCCGCATCCTGGGCCTGTTTAAGAAAGCAGGGTACGCAATCAAGGGAGGTCTGCATATCAAATCTTTCGGCGGCGTCTTTGGGTATCCTTTTTATTTAAGGGGCGGGCTCTCTTGGGCCGGACTTGGTCTATAGCGACTATTCTGATCCCGCGGAAGTTTTTCTTTACAGCTAAGATTTGCTGGCGCCGCAACGGTTTAACTGCACTCGCCCGGCGCGGGGTATTGATCTGAACACAATCGGCATCAAGCTGCCTGGCCAACTGGGCTAAATTCTTGGCGCTGGCTTGATTTTCCGGCACAAACATGATCTGCAGCGCCATCTCTCCGTGATATTCTTTTCTGAATTGGCGGATGCCGGAAAGAATAGCAGAAAAACTGATGCCTTCAGCCGGCTGGTTAACTGACTCCAGCATGCTTTGCGAGTCGGCATCAAGCTTAACCGCCACTAAATCTGCGGCTAATAGCTCATTTCTGACACTTTTTCGCCCCAGCAGTGTGGCATTAGTCAAAACCGCTACGGGCTCGGGGCGGATTTTTTTAACTGCCCGAATGGCTTGACCTAAATTCTTAGCTAATGTGGGCTCACCCATTCCTGAGAAGGTAATGTAGTCCGCCTTTAGCCCCGGCAAGAGCTTAAGCTCAGCAATAATCTTTTTGGTCGGGACATAGAGCTTCCTTTTTGTAGTCAGCCTTTTGTTGGGACCAAGCTGACAATAAAGACAGTCAAAGGAGCAGTGTTTAACCCGCCCGGAGAGCAAATCGATGCCTAAAGAACTGCCCAGACGCCAGGAGGCTACCGGACCATAGATATGTTTTAAGTGTCTTGCGCTCATTTTATGTATTTTATTTTAAATCCCATTTATTTGCAATCTTTTTCTCTAGGGTACAGTTCTCCGATTGATTTTAGGACACTTCTCCGATTAGACCCTGCGCTTAAAGGAATTGCGCAGGTCTTACCCTTGTGGGTTAGATTTGAGAAACGGTCTTAGTGTTGGGTGCGGTCCTGCTCGGAAACCAAAAATATGTAAGGCCGGCCGGAGATCGGGTTCTCCTTGACGACTACAATTGTGCGATAGACCTGCTCGATAGTCTGATAGGTCAATACATCAGCGGGCAGGCCCTGTTTATAGATCCGGCCATCGTTGATCAAGAGCAACCGATCGCAATATTGACTAGCCAGATTCAGGTCATGCAAAACCATCACTACCGTTAACCCGAATTGGCGATTGAGCCTTTTGACTAAATCTAACACTCCCACCTGATGAGTAATGTCTAAATGCGCGGTAGGTTCATCCAGCAAAAGCAGCTTTGGTTGCTGGGCCAAGGCCCGGGCCAGATGGGCCAGCTGCCGCTCGCCGCCTGAGATTTGGTCAATAAACTGATCTTTAAACCTTAGGGTATCGCTCAGGCTCATCGCCTGCTCAGCCACCGCTAAATCCTGCTTTGTTTCCAGGAATTGCAGCCTGGCCAAATGCGGGATTCGGCCCAACAACACATAATCGGCCACACTGATTGAACCTGTGGGCAGGCCTTGAGAAACACAAGCAACCCGGCGGGCGAATTGCTTAAGTTCAATCCGCCAAATATCTTTTCCGGCCAAAAGGATGCTGCCGCGGACGGGCTTCAGCACTCGCGAGATCGCCCTTAAAAGAGTGGTCTTGCCGGAACCGTTCGGGCCAATGATGCCGATGACCTGGCCCGGGGCTACTTGACAGTTAATCTCCCGCAGCACAATCTTGGTATCATAACCGCAACTTAAGTCCTTTATTTTCAGCATTATTTTTTCCGTTTAAGAATTAGCTCTTTTGCCCAGGGCATAAATGAACAGGCTGCCGCCCAATATCCCGGTAATTACACCTACCGGAAGCTCCAGAGGAGAAATAACTGTCCTGGCCAAAGTATCGCAGAAGATTAAAAAGCTTCCTCCGCAGAGAAACGAACTAATCAGCAGGATCCGGTAATCCCTGCCGACAAACATGCGCACAAAATGCGGGACGACCAACCCGACAAACCCGATGATCCCGGCTACCGCCACACTACAACCAGTCAACAAAGAGGCAATCACGAACAGCAGCCGCTTAGTCCTTTCCGTGTTCACCCCTAAATGCAAGGCCTCTTGCTCGCCCAAACAAAGCGCATTCAAATCAAAACAGAAAAGATAAGAAACGGCTAATAAACAAAAGGAAACCGCACTCATAAGTTTAATCAGCAGAAAATTTGGTTCTTCCAAGAATCCCATAATCCAAAAGATAATCCCGTGCAGGTCTTCGGTGTGTGAAATAGCCATAACTAACATAAACAAGGACGAACAAATAAAACTAACCATGACCCCGGTTAATAACAGGCCTTGCATCCTTAACACGCCTCTTTTGAGGCTTAAAGAATAGGTCAGCAAGACCACCCCCAGCGCGCCTAAAAAACCAAAGGCCGGCAAAGTAGCCGCGCTTAAACCCAAGATAATATGCAAACAGACCCCTAAGACAGCCCCGCCGGAAATCCCCAGAGTATAGGGTTCAACTAAAGGATTGCGAAACATCCCTTGCAAGGTCACCCCGGCTAAACTCAAGGCCCCGCCCACAGTAAAAGCTAAAAGGATCCTTGGCAGTCGAATATTGACCAGGATACTATGTTCGATGCTGCCGGGGCCGGCCAGGATCAAAGGTATAATTTCCTTCACCGGGATCGCGGCTGATCCTACGCATAGAGAAAAAACGCTTAAGGCTAAGCTTAAGGCCAGAAAACCAAAAATCCAAATAGTCCAACTAAATACTTTTTGGCGCATTTTGATGTAAGATCTCCACCATCTTTTCCAGTGCCCTGAGAAAATCCTCAGGGGTCATACTGCAAAACTGATACTCATCGACAATATAGATTCTTTGCGCCTGCACCGCATTTAAGGCCGGATAATTCTGCCAAACTGCTTTTTCCTCTTCCCCGACCAGACCCATGGTGGTGACAATGATTACATCGGGATTACCTTGAAACACCCGTTCTCTAGAATAAAGGCCGCTGTCTGTATCCTGGGCAATATTAATGCCTCCGGAAAATTCAATCAAGTCATTAAAAAACGAGTCAGCGCTGACAGTAAATAAAGGCTTAGCCCCCACCTGGATAAATACGCTGACCTTGGCTAAGTGTTTTGTCTTTTCTTTAATCTGCTCTACTTGTGCCTGGACTCCGGAGACAAGTTGTGCTGCTTGTTTTTCCTTACCTAGATATTTTGCCAATTCCAAAAAATGCGCGCAAATCTCTGCGAAGCTGCCCGCTTTTGGAAAAGCTAATACCTCGATTCCCAGGCTGCGCAGCTTGCCAATATCTCTTTGGCTGGTCAAGGAAGTAGCCAAAATTAGGTCGGGGTCAAGCTGGACAATCTTTTCAATGTTGGCGTCTAAGAGCGTGCCGACCCGCTGTTTTTCGCTCGCCTGCGGAAGCTGACAAAATGTAGTCACTCCGACCAGGCTATCCTCGGCGCTTAAAAGATAAAGCTGTTTGGTCAGCGCCGGGCCCAAAGAGACAATCCTCTCTGGATCAGCGAAAGCAACACTAGCCAGCAACATACTTAGCAAAGCAACGATTAGAATTAATCTTGTTTTCATTTTAGAGGTTTGGCCCAACCACAGGTACCGCAGGTACCGCAGGTATAGCAGTGAAATGCCGGGCGGGCTATGCCGGCGCCACAACCGGGGCAACTCAACTCCGCTTTCTTGGCTTGTGGAATCCGGCCGATCACTTCCCGGTAGACCCGATAATAATAAAAGTGCTCTTTGTTCATTAACTTAACCGGATACCGGTGGCGCTTAAACTCACTATCTTTAACCTTAGCCGCTATTATATCACGAAGCCGGCTCATTCCTGAACCAGATTCTAAGGGCCGCTTATCCTGCCAAATGATTTCCGCTGGCAAGATCTCTTCAAAGGCCTTACGCAAAATCCATTTGCCCCAGATTTGCTGGCCCTGGCGCTTAATTTTAAATTGCGGATCAATCTTCAGCGCAAAATTAATCAACTGCCGATCTAGAAAAGGCTGGATGATCTTAATGCCAAAGAATGCGCCTAGTCTGTTGGAGCTAAACTGCATCTTTTTTGTGATCCGCCTGATATAACCTGCTAGGTCATCTACTTTTTGCATAAAGCTATAACCAGCCAAGAGCTCATCACTGCCATCGCCGGTGATCAGCTGTTTGATTCCTAGTTCTCTGGCCTTGCGCAAACCAAAATAAACCACCAAGTCATTGGGTATAGCCGGGTCAAAAGTTTTTAAGACCTTGATTACCTCAGGGATCGACTTGATCGCCTGTTGCATCGTTACAGTCTGTTGATAATGTTTAATCCTTAAGCCCCTGACTAAACTCCGGGCATATTTTCTGTCCTGGCCAAGCTGTTTTAAGCTGACTGTAATCGCCTTAATCCGCTCAGGGGCTAAAGCGGCCAAAATCGCCGAATCTAAGCCGCCGGATAAAAGCATGCCGGAGGCCTGATGTTTTCGTATTGAGCTGGTTAGTTTTATTTTCAGTTTTAAAGCTTCGCTTAGCATTTTAGAATGATAGTTCCAAGCCGGCCTGGAATTGCCTTTCCGGTGCCGGATAAAAAGTTTCGGCTGTACCGGTACTATTGGTTACCCCGTAAGAATAATATTTTTCATTAAACATATTCTTGATTGCCAGATAGGCCCTGAGATTATCTTTCGAATAGGACAATTGGCTATCAAAGGTCAGATAGCCCTTTAGCCTGGGGGCAATATTATTTTGGTCGCTGACCTTATATCGTGAAGCTACGTAAGTCAGCCCGAGCGACCATTCATAGCTATCTAAAAACGGGACCAGGACACCCGCGGAAACTTTGTGTTTGGGTACAAAAGGAATGCGTTCGTTGGCATAGCGGCCGCCCTTAAAATAGGCCTCCTGGAACAGATAATTCAAGTAAGGCCTCAGGGTAGCGTCGAAGAATGAAGAGGAAAGTTCCAGCTCCACGCCCTTGCGCATCGTCTTCGGAGAATAATTAGAATTATTGAAAGTGGCCGGGTCAAAATAGATCTCGCTTCGGGTGGCCATCCAATAGTAGTTAGCGTTAACTTTAAGCCACCGGAAACTGGTATCCTTGATGCCGATTTCAAAATTATTCGATCTCTGGTGCTTTAAATTTTGATTGAGGCCGCCGCGCTCAACTCCGTTCCAGGTATCAAAGTATCGGTTTTGATAATATTCCTCGGTGTTGGGGTTGCGATAAGCCTTGGTAAAGTTAAAGTAGACCTGAGAGCCGTCATTATACTTATAGCCTAAACCCACTTCAGCAGCGCTTTGCATCGTCTGTTTGGTTTCATAATTTACCAAAACCCTTTTCTGATCAAAGACATAGTCGGCCCATTCTGCCCTAGCGCCTAGATTTAACAGCATATTTTCGCGCAGCCTAATGTTGTCATGGAAATATACGCCGTGGGTCTGTTTAATGATTTCCGCTGAATCCTGTTGGGCTAGCCTGTCGCCGCTTAATATCTGATCAAGGGCATAAAAGTAATCATACCCAAAGGTAATTCTGTTCATTAGCTGGGCATTAAACAAATAGGCCTCAAATTCAAACTTGGGTTTAAAATCGTAAGATTTGATATGGTGCACCGTCTCATATTCGCTGCGTCCGGCCCAGGCATTGGCCTCGGGAATATTCAAACCCTTGCTCCGGCGGGAACGAAAAGAAGTAAAGATGGAAGCGGATAGATTGTGGCTATGTATATCCAAAGAAAATTGTGGCTGGACTGTAGTATAAAACTCTTCTGTCCAGCCCCGGTCCTCAGGGAACACACTGCCGGTACGGCCAATTTGATTAATCCCTCTGGGGTTTAAAGCGAATCTGTTGCCGTTTAGATAGAGTGCGCCCGGCATCCCGTAGTGGTCATGATGATAACCGGCTGAAAATTCTACCGCCAAATTTTCACCGGCCCGCAAGTTGGCCCGGCCAAAACAATCATTGGCAAAATAATCATTATTGGCCCGATAACCGTCGCTCTGTTGATGGGCATAATTAAGAAAGTAGTCGTAAGCATCACCAGCCGCGCCGAAATTAAAAAATTCTTTATAGTGGTCATCACTGCCTTTTTGCACACCTAGGCTAAAGACAGGCTCAGCGGATAGCCCCTTTTTGGTAATAATATTAATTACGCCGCCGCGGGCATTGTCGCCGTAAAGCACCGTACCGGGACCCCTGACAATCTCTATCCGCTCTATAGCATCTTTATTAATTTGCCCCCAATCAACGCCGGACAAATCTATCTGGTTGGTCCTTCTACCGTTCACCAGGACTAAAAGATTGGAAGGGCTGGACTCGCCAAAACCCCTGATGTCCACTACCGTGCCTTTAGGATTGTCGAATGTGCCAGAAACCACTACGCCGACTTTCTCCTCAATTATTTCATAGGCATAACTGGCATCGGACTTTTGGATTTCTTCACTTTCTATCAAGGTCACGTTTTTGCTGACATTGGCGGCAAGCTCCTCCACCCGCCAAGGCGTAATCACAACCGGCGCCAACTGCACCTGCTCGGCCTCGGCGCCTTGGCCATTAACTAAACAACAAACAAGCAGTAAAATAAAACATATCTTGTTCATTCGCACACACTCTCTCTCTTTCCTTTTTGGCGACACTAAGAAAAAACCCAGCACAAAGCTGTGCTGGGTTCACCCTGGTTTATTTAGCCAACAAAAAAATACCTTCTGCCCTATCCCTCGTAGAGCTCAAAGTATCTTCACAAATCAGGCAGGTCTTCTGACTTTGCGGCTTTCTACTCGCCAGGTCTTCCCATGCTAAAATTTCGGCACAGTGACTAATTCTGGCTTTGGCTACCGCTTACAGCGACGGGACCGCGCTCGATTTTCACGAGCTTCCCTATTAAGCTTAGCGCACCTAACTTGCAACATCCCAAATTGTCAAAACCAGTCTAAGCTAACTAGCTATTTTTGTCAAGAAAAATTTCCCGGAAAAGTTAGAATATTTACAGGTAGCTCTGGTTCTTTAAATAGCCGGCGTAATCTTTAACCGCTTGAGCGAATTCAAAATATTGATGATTGATCCCCGCCTGTTGCAGCTTGCCCATTTCGGCTTGAGTAAAGTATTGATATTTATCCCGGAGCTCCTCCGGCATATCAAAATACTCTATTCTCACCGGCATCTCTAAAGCGGCGAATAACGCTTGCGCCAGCTGATTCCAGGTTTGCGCCCGACCGGTGCCGACGTTAAAGATCCCGCACTTTTTAGGATTTTGGATGAACTGGTCAACTATCTCCACGGCATCTTTAACATAGATAAAATCGCGCTTTTGCTCACCGTCAGCATAGTCGTCCCGGTAGGACTTGAACAACCGGATCTTTTTCTCTTTGACGACTTTGGCAAAAGATTTAGCAATCACGCTCATCATCTCGCCTTTGTGATATTCATTGGGGCCGAAGACATTGAAAAATTTAAAGCCGGTGACTTTATTAATTAGGCCCTGCTTCAGCACCCAAAGGTCAAACAGGTGCTTGGAATAACCGTAGATATTCAGGGGCTTAAGCTTAACACTAGCCTCATCGGCATCAGAAAAACCATCCTGGCCTAAGCCATATGTTGCCGCTGAGGAGGCATAGAGGAAAGGAATTTTACGGCGCAGGGCATATTCGGCTAAGGCCTTTGAATATTCATAGTTATTTTGCATCATATATGTAGCGTCAAAACAAGTAGTTGAGGTACAAGCGCCAAAATGCACGATCATCTCCACAGACTTACCCAGCCGATCCCCTTGGACCAGCTTTAAGAAGGCATCCTTTTCAATGTAATCGCTAATACCTTTACCGGTAAGATTGCGCCACTTTAAAGAATCGGCCAAATGGTCGACGACCAGAATATCGCTGAGGCCATTTTGGTTCAGTTTCCACAACAGGCAACTGCCGATAAACCCCGCACCTCCTGTGACCACTATCTTCATCTCTGCACCTCTTTTAGCTCTTCTTGCTTTTGAGTTCTAAGATTTTTCTTTCTTTGCTGGAAAGGCTCTCTAGGCCTTCTCTGGAAACCTTGTCTAATATAAGATCGACCTGACGGTCGAGATTTTTTTCATCCGTCTTTTTCTGCTGCGTCTTTTTTCTCACAAGATTGGGCTTGCGCCAATAAGATAACTGCCGTTTAATCCACTCACTCCTTAAGTATAGATAGCCAAACAGCCCTCCGCCTAAGTGGGCAAAATAAGCGATTCCGGCGCTGGGCTCAGAAAGCGCCCCTAAAAGATTAATTCCGGCTAAAACAAAAACCGCCTGCCTGATTTTCATCGGGAAAATAAAGAATAATAAAATCACGGTCTCAGGATACATCAGCGCATAGGCTACCAAGATGCCGAAGATCGCCCCGGAGGCGCCAATCACCGGTACCGGAGAATGAAAAGCGGTGATAAAACTGCATAATCCGGCGCCGATACCGGTAAAAAAATAGAACCTCAAGAATTCAGCCCGGCCCCAGGCCGTCTCTACGGCCGGACCAAAGAACCACAACATCAGCATATTGACTACTAAATGCCAAAGGCCAACGTGCAAAAACATGTAAGTGGCCAGCTGCCAAATCCTGAATTCGGCAAACACTAAACTGGGCACCAGACCAAACCAACGCGACCAGGCAAACTGGCGGAACAAGTTAATTAAGACAAACAGCGAGACATTGATAATAATTAGTTGTTTAACTGTCTTGGTCATGATCGGCTTTCCATTAGAATTAGCCCCAACCGGATTTGAACCGGTGTCTTCGCCGTGAGAGGGCGATGTCCTGAGCCGAGCTAGACGATGGGGCCCTGATTTAGTTTATAGTTTATCGGCTATCCATAGGTGATTTTATCAGTTTATAGAAAAAGGCTTTAAAAGTCAAACAAAATATATTGACGAAAAAGACCTCTTACTGTACACTAAGGTTACCATGGCAGTTCATGTAGGATTAGGAACCAGTGAGAACGAAGACGCCTTTCTAGCCGGAAGGCTGGCGGCGCAAGCGGCTATCCAGCAGGCAAAAAGCAGTACCTTAGAGCTTTTTTTAGTTTTTTCCTCGGCTAAATTCGATCAACTCCGGGTCTTGCAAGGCATCCAAAACAGCGTTGGTAAAGCTACTGTGATCGGCTGTTCTACCGCTGGAGAGATCTCAACTGCGGGCTCAACCAAGAATTCTGTGGCGGTGTTAGGCTTGAATGCCCGGGCCTTAGGGCTGAATTTCGCTACCGGCTTGGGGTTTGGCGTCAGCCATGACCCCCGTGGGGCCGGCCAAAAGTGCGCTCAAGAGGCCGCCAAATCAAGATTGCCTAAAAGACAGGTCTTCTTGATGTTTCCCGACGGCTTAGCCAGAAACGGCTCGGAAGTCATCCGGGGGGCGCAAGAGGTCTTAGGCACAAGTTTCCCGATTGTGGGCGGCTCAGCCGGTGATGACTTTCTTTTTCGCAAGACTTATCAATATCTTAACCAAAAAGTATTCAGCGATTCTATAGCTGGAATCCTGCTGGGGGGTAACGTCTCTGTTGGTGTTGGGATCCGCCACGGCTGGCATCCGATTGGCAAGGCCCATACGGTCACTGCCTCCCGCGGTAACGTTATTGGCGCCATTGACGGACGCAGCGCCTTCAGTATTTATCGTGACTACTTTGACGAAGAAGCGGAAAATTTAAAAAGACTAAGTTGGGCAAAAGTCGGCACAATTTATCCCCTGGGCGTCTCGATTCCCGAAGAAGAAGAGTACCTGATTAGATACGCCTTTAAGGCCACCTCCAGCGGCGAGCTGGTCTGCGCTGCCGAAGTGCCTCAAGACGCCCAAGTCCGCCTGATGATTACTGATAAGCAAGGGGTGCTCAATGCCGCTCGTGAAGCTACGCTGCGGGCCAAAGAAAATTTAGCCGGCGCCAACATCTTTGCGGTAATTATCTTTGATTCCATTGCCCGCAAAAGAGTCTTAGGCATCAGCGCCAAAGAAGAGATTGCCGTAATTAGGCGCACCCTGGGTCGGCCGGTACCGATTATCGGATTCTACAGCTACGGCGAGCAGGCCCCCTTAAGATCAGAAAAATTTATCGGGAAATCTTATTTTCACAACGAAACAATAGTGGTCTTGTGCCTGGCCCAGGCCAAGACATAAAATATAAGGAAGCGAATGTTCGAATTTGCTGATATCGGCCTGTTTAGCATTACCGGCATAATAATTATCGGCTGCCTGGTAATCCTGGCTACCTTTATCTATTTGATTGTCCTGACCGAAAGACAACGACAAGCCAGGCAAAGCATTGAGCATTCTTTGGCTAAATTAAAAAAGGCCTACGACGAATTAGATGAACAGGCCAAGATTATTGTTAAGAAAGACTTAGAGCTTAATAAAACCCAGGAAGAGCTGGATAAAAAGATAAATAGCCTCTACGCCTTGCATAAATTAAGCCGCGCGATCAGCTCTACTTTTGATTCGGACCAGTTATTTTCCCAAATTAATAAATCGTTTATCTCGGAGCTCGGCTTTGATAAGGGCCTGGTGGCCTTAGTCGAACCGCAAACGCAAAAGCTCAACCTGGCGGTTGCTGTCGGATACCCTTCCGCTGAACAAGAAAAGATTAAAAACTATTTAAGTGAACACGATATCTTAAATAAGCTCAATGAGCCCTTCTTAGCCGATGAAAATATCCTCCTGACTACACTGCAGAAAGGACTGCTGCAAGTTTTTAACCTCTCTTCCTTCTGTTGTGTGCCGGTGATTTCGCAGGAAGACAAATTAGGTCTAATTATGGTCGGCTCGAATTTACCCTACAGTGGTGTGACCGCAGGGGATCTTGAGATTCTGGCTATCCTTGCCGGTCAAATAGCCAGTGGTCTGGAAAATGCCAAGTTATACGAGCAGCTTTGGCGCTCCCATCAAGAACTGGAGCAAGGAGTAGCCCAGCGGACAAAAGAATTGGCCCAAGCCAATGAAAAATTGAAAAAAATAGACAAGCTTAAGTCCGAATTCGTTAATGCGGTTTCGCATGAATTAAGGACGCCGCTGACTTCAATTAAAGGCTATGCCGCTATCTTAATGGCCGGAAAGTTAGGTCAGGTCCCTGATGCGGTCAAACAGCGACTGGAGAAGATTAACAAACATTCCGACAGCCTCACTGATCTGGTCAATAACCTTTTGGATCTCTCCAGAATCGAAGCCGGCAAGGTAGCAATGAAGCTGGAAAAATTAGAGATCAAGGCCTTAGTAGATGAGGCCGTGGACTTAATTACTCCACCGATTAAAGAAAAAAAGATTCAGCTCGCTGTAAACTTGCCCGCCGAAGAATTATTCTGTCTGGGCGATAGGATTCAATTGGGCCGGGTGTTAACTAATCTTTTAAGCAATGCCGCCAAGTTTACTCCGGAAAAAGGAAAAATTTCCATTGATCTAAAAGCAGACAACAAATTCATCAAAATCGATATCCAGGATTCAGGTATCGGCATTGCCGAAGATGACGCGGCCAAGATTTTCGATGAATTTTATCGAGTAGATACCCCCCTCAACCAAAAGGTAAAAGGGACCGGCTTAGGGCTTTCTTTAGTTAAACACATTGTTGAGGCCCACAGGGGGAGGATTTGGCTGGACAGTAAAGTCGGCCGAGGCGCCAGGTTTTCTTTTACCATACCGAAAGCATAAACATGTCCAAAAAACGTATCTTAATAGTTGATGATGATCCGGATATCCTTGATGTCTTGCGCTTAACTATCCCGGAAGAAGAATACGATGTAGTTGAGGCCGCCGACGGCCAAGAGGCCCTGGAAAAAGTATATCAACGCCCTCCGGACTTAGTTATTTTAGACTACATGATGCCTAAAATCGACGGACGCAGCGTCTGTCAAAAGCTAAAGAAAGATGTCTTGCTCAGGCACCTGCCGATCATCATGCTGACCGGAAAAGGCGATGTAAAAGATAAGGTCAAAGGTATTGACGCCGGGGCCGATGATTACATTGTCAAGCCGTTTGAGCCTGAGGAGCTCCTGGCCCGGATCAGAATGATTATCCGGCGCAGCCAAATAGACCTAGATGCCTCCCCGCTGACTAAATTGCCGGGCAATGTCTCTATTTTTAATGAAATTGACCAACGGATTAAAAGCAAAACGACATTTGCCGTGGGCTATGTGGACTTAGATAAGTTTAAAATCTTCAATGATAAGTATGGTTTTACTTGGGGCGACAGAATCATTCAAGAGACTGCCCGGGTGATCGTTAAGGCCGTGGAAGAAAAAGGCTCCGCAGATGATTTTGTCGGGCACATCGGAGGAGACGATTTTGTAATCGTTACGGTCCCTAAAGTAATTGATAAAATCTGCAAACAAATTATCAAAGACTTTGACCAGGCCACAAAAAAATTGTACAACCCTGAAGATCAAAAAAGAGGTTATGTTAAAGGTGTGGACAGACAAGGCAAGTCGGTCAAGGCGGAGTTGATTACTGTTTCTATCGGCGTGGTCACCAATAAGCTGCGGCTGTTTTCTCATGTTGCCGCGGTGGCTGGAGTCGGGGCGGAGTTAAAAGAATTCGCCAAGACGCAAAAAGGCAACAGCTACGTGAAGGATAAAAGAAAGTAACGCCTTTTATTTTCTTAAAGATATAAATGATTCAAATTTATCTTTTTTGCGTTTTAAATAAAGTTGAGAGTCGTTTTGATACATAAAGTTAAAAAGGCGCAAACTATCTTCGATTGCAAAACAAAGATAATAGCTACGCGGACCATGCCAAATCCATCCCCGCAATAATCTACCTTTTGATTGTAACTGATTGTGCAGTGTTTGAAGAAAAGGTAAACTAGCTGAGCAAAAGAAGGTGCTTATTTGCCACGTATGCCGCCAGCGTGGTTCCTGCCAAACTTTCACGCATCCATCTCCATCAAAACACCCACGTACAAAGTCGGAAAGATATTTCTTGGGTATATTGAGAAATTTTATGGTTCGTGATTTTCTCGGAGTTAGTCCTAACCTAAGAAGATCGCTATATATTTTTCTATTTCTAACTTGCAGTCGAGATCCTCTCTCTTTCTCCCCGATTTTATGTTCTGCTTGCATCGTTTTTTTAATTTGCTTGAGCAATATTTTATCTTTGCTCGTTATATCAAAACCGTGATATCCGTTGCCATACTCTACAAGACATCCATCAGTAGCAATAACTCCCAATACATAAGCCATCTCTGATGACCACTTACTGAAAAATCTTTCATTGACTGTCGGCCTAGACAAAACTTTAACCCCTATATAGAGTTAATGCGCAGGGTGGGACTTGAACCCACACGGCAAAGCCACACGCCCCTCAAACGTGCGCGTATACCAGTTCCGCCACCTGCGCATATAACTTACGTTAACTTACCTTCTTTTCAATCTTGGCCCAAGTGTCCTTCAAGGATACGGTGCGGTTAAACACAGGCTTACCCGCGGCCGAATCCACACCATCCACACAGAAATATCCCAACCGCTCAAACTGATAGCGGCTGCCGGCAGAGGCCTCCTTTAGGCTGGGCTCCGCCCAACAGTCTCTTAAGACCTCTAAAGACCGGGGGTTTAAGTTGGCTTTCCAGTCCGTACCTTCCGGGACATCATTGGGATTTTTTTTGGCGAACAGCTGTTCATATAGACGCGCTGCGCAAGAAACAGCATGCTTGGCCGAGACCCAGTGCAACGTAGCCTTGACACGACGGCCATCCGGGGCATCGCCGCCACGGGTAGCCGGATCATAAGTGCAATGGATTTCTTTAATTTCTCCAGTCTGCTGGTCTTTAATTACATCGGTACATTTAATAAAATAGGCGTAACGCAAGCGCACCTCTCGGCCGGGGGCCAGACGATAAAACTTTTTCGGCGGATCTTCGCGAAAGTCATCACGCTCTATATACAACACCCGCGCAAACGGCACTCTACGTACACCGCAGCTGGCGTCTTCAGGGTTATTCACACACTCCAGTTCTTCTTCTTTATCTTCGGGATAGTTATCAATCACCACTTTTAAGGGGCGCAAAACCGCCATTACCCGGGGCGCGGTTTTATTTAACTCTTCGCGCAGGCTGTTTTCCAAGACATTGATCTCGATGGTACTGTTGAATTTGGCCACGCCGATCCGGTGGCAAAAATTGCGGATTGACTCCGGGGTGTAGCCGCGACGGCGCAAACCACTTAAGGTAGGCATCCGGGGGTCATCCCAGCCTGAAACTCTTTGCTCTTGTACCAGTTCCAAAAGTTTGCGTTTGCTTAATACCGTATAACTTAGGTTAAGCCGGGCAAATTCAATTTGCTGGGGATGGTGGACATCTAGTTGTTCAAGAAACCAATCATATAAAGGCCGGTTAGTCTCAAACTCCAGCGTGCACAGTGAGTGGGTAATCCCCTCAATGGAATCTTCCAGGCAATGGGCAAAATCATACATCGGATAAATGCGCCATTTATCCCCAGTGCGATAATGCGGATAGTTACGAATCCGGTAGATGATCGGATCGCGCAGGCACATATGCGCTGAGGCCATATCAATCTTAGCCCGCAGCACACACTGGCCTTCCTTGAATTCACCCGCTTTCATCCGTTTGAATAAATCCAGGTTTTCCTCAACGCCACGCTGGCGCCAGGGGCTGTCTTTTCCCGCTTGGGTAACTGTGCCGCGATATTGCCTGATTTCATCCAGAGTCAGATCATCAATATAGGCCTTGCCCTTTTTAATCAACTGCTGGGCGCATTCGTAGAACTGTTCAAAGTAATCGGAGGCATAATAAAACCTGTCTTGCCAATCAAACCCTAACCAACGCACGTCTTCCTGAATCGCCCGGACATATTTAGTCTCTTCTTTGGTCGGGTCGGTATCATCCAGACGTAAGTTGCAGAGTCCGTTATACTTGTGAGCTACTTCAAAGTTCAGGCAGATCGCCTTGGCGTGACCGATATGCAAATAGCCGTTGGGTTCGGGAGGAAAGCGGGTATGCACCCGGCCCTGATGCTTTTTGTTCTTCAGATCGGTATCGATGATTTCAGTGATGAAGTTGTTTGGTATAGACATGGTATTTTTTGGTTGCCCTGTCTGGACTCGAACCAGAAATAACTGATCCAGAATCAGTCGTGTTACCGATTACACCACAGGGCATCAGGTTATTAATTTTAATGCCGCATCAAGCCGGGTGAGCACTTTTTCCTTACCCAACACATGCATCAGCTCAAATAACCCCGGACCGGTCCTTTTGCCGGTTAGGGCTACTCTGGTGGGATGGATTAACTCACCGGCCTTAATCCCTTGATCGGCAATTAATTTACGCGCGGCCTCTTCCACAGCCGGCAGGGAAAAATCCTTCAGGCCGGTTAAGGCTTGGATTAAATTCTCCAGGATTGGCTTGGTGTTCTCTTTTTTTAGTAAAAATTGTTTGGCCTCAGCGGTAAAATCTATTTTTTCACAAAAGAAGAAATCGGCCAGTTCGGGAAATTCGCCCAAGCGCTTCATTCGGGGCCGAAATAGCTCCACCACCTGCCCCAGCCAGGCCTGGTCGTAATCCTGCTCGATGAGTTGCTTCTGGCGCAAGAAAGGAGTTACCCCGGCAACCAACTTAGGCAATTCTAAGTTCTGGATGTACTGCGCGTTCATCCATTCCAATTTTTCCGGATTAAAATAGGCCGCGGACTTCACCACTCTCTCCAAGCTAAATACACGCACGATTTCCTCTGGCGAGAGCAGCTCACGATCGTCTCCCGGAGACCAGCCTAAAAGGGCCAAAAAATTAAATATCGCCTCGGCCAGATAGCCCTGGTCCTTATAAAAAGAAACCGGTTCGGCCCCTTTGCGCTTAGAAAGACGGGCCCGGTCCTGGGTCACAATTAAAGGGATATGGGCAAAGGCAGGAGGCGCGAATCCTAAGGCCTGGTAAATTGCCAGCTGCTTGGGTGTATTGGAAATATGATCCTCGCCGCGGATAACATGAGTAATTTTCATCTGGCTGTCATCGACCACGCAGGCAAAATTATAAGTCGGCGTACCGTCGGATTTAATCAACACCTGGTCTTTTAAGCTGCCGGCGGCAAATTCGATCTGGCCGCGAATCAAATCGGTAAAATCAAAACTCTGTTCAGGGATCTTCAGGATTACGGCCGGGCCTTCATTGTAGGCTAGGCCTTTTTCTAAAAGCTGTTGGGCCAGTTCGGTATAGTTTGCGCTCCGCTGGCTTTGAAAAAACGGGCCCTCATCCCATTTGAGACCCAACCAGTTTAAATCATCCAGGATCTGCTGCAGATACTCATCACTGGATCTAGTCTGGTCGGTATCTTCGATCCGCAAAATAAATACGCCCTGATGGTGGCGGGCAAACAGCCAATTAAACAGCGCGGTCCTGGTTCCCCCCAGATGCAAATGTCCGGTTGGGCTGGGGGCAAAGCGTACTCGTGCCTGTGGATTAGCCATGACTAGCTTGGTACCCTTTATCTATTGCCTGCTGATTCACTGCCACAAGATGTAATTTCTTTTGCGGCACAATTTCAGAAAACACCTTAAAGATAGTCTCACGTTTTAAAATATTTTTTTCTTTTAAATAACTGCCCAGGGCGACCATATTAGCTACCCGGACATTGCCTAAGCCGGAGGCGATCTCGGTAAACGGGATCTTGCGCAGCTTTAAACCCCGGGGCGGGTTTTGGTCTTTGATTAAAGTAGAATTAAATAAGACCAATCCACCTTTACGCACTCTAGGCTTGAATTTTTCCCAGGAAGGCTGATTAAATACAACCAAGGTGTCGCAAAGGTCGACGTAAGGTGAGGCAATCTCCTTGTCGGAAATAACCACCATGCAAAAAGCGGTGCCGCCGCGCATCGCCGCGCCGTAAGAAGGAAGCCAGATCAGCTGCCGGCCCTCCTTGAGCGCTGCCTGGGCGATAACTTTGCCCAAAAGCATGATCCCTTGTCCGCCGAAACCGGCGCAAACGATTCTCTCTTTCACTTAAATTTCCCTAACGGAAAAGTCTTGGTCATTTCGTCTTTTACCCGGCGCCAGGCTGCTTGCGGGGTTAAACCCCAACAAACCGGACAGGCAGAAAGTACCTCTACCAGAGAAAAACCTTGATTGTTTAACTGATTGGAAAAGGCCTGTTTGATCGCCCGCTTAGTCTTGATTACGCCGCCGGGAGAATCCAAAGCGACGCGTTCCAAATAGGCCACTGCCGGAAGATTAGCCAAAAGCTCACAAACTTTAAGCGGATAGCCCTCTTTGGTAAAATTTCTGCCTCTGGGTGTGGTAGTGGTTTTTTGATCAAGCAGTGTGGTCGGGGCCATCTGGCCGCCGGTCATCCCGTAGATGGCGTTATTGATAAAGACCACGCTGAGATTCTCGCCACGATTAGCGGCATGAATTGTCTCGGCTGTACCAATGGCGGCTAAATCGCCGTCTCCTTGATAGGTAAACACGAATTTATCAGGCTGGCTCCTCTTGATCCCGGTGGCTACCGCTAAGGCCCGGCCGTGAGCCGCTTCACAACAGTCAAAATTCCAGTAATCATAGGCGACCACAGCGCAACCTACCGGACAAACCGCAATGGTCTTGTCTTTAATTTTTAACTCGTCAATAACCTCACAGACTAAACGGTGAGCCAGACCGTGTCCGCAACCAGCGCAATAATGCGTTGTTGTATTTCGCAACGATTTAGGACGAGCGGAGATCTGCTTCAAGCTATCTCCTTTAGTAATTCTTGCTCTGTGGGAATGCCGCCACCGGAGCGGCCGAAAAATCCAACTGGCGCCCGGCCGTTAACGGCTAGCTTAACATCCTCAACCATTTGGCCAAAAGACATCTCAGTCACAAAAAAGCGCAACGGCGCCTGTTTTTTCTTTTTGCACAACTGCTCAAATATATCAGTGGGAAACGGCCAAAGAGTAATCGGACGCAACAGCCCGACCTTTTTTCCTTTTTTGCGTAAGCTCTCCACCGCGCTGCGGGCGATCCTGGCCATACTGCCATAGGCGACCAGGATGATCTGGGCATCATTTAAATAAAGTCCTTGATAACGCTGTTCTGTGCGTTGAATCCGCTGATACTTTTTCTGTAGGACTTGATTAAACTGTTCTAATTTGCCTTCTTGCAAATAAAAAGATTTAACCACATTGGGTTTCCTGCCACGACAGCCGCTCAGGGCCCAAGGCTTCTTTTTAACTGATGGTCGAGAGCCGATAGCTGATAGCTGTAACGGCTCCATCATCTGCCCTAACATCCCATCGGTTAAGATGATGCAAGGCGCGCGATATTTATCGGCCAGGTCAAAACCTAAAAACACCAAATCGTAGCTCTCCTGAACCGACCAAGGGGCCAGCACAACACAATGGTAGTCGCCGTGGCCGCCGCCTTTAGTGGCTTGAAAATAATCTGATTGCGCCGGGGCAATATTGCCTAATCCGGGGCCGCCGCGCATCACATTAACGATTAAGGCCGGAAGCTGGGCCCCGGCAAGGTAAGAAATCCCTTCTTGCTTCAGGCTGATGCCCGGGCTAGAAGAAGTAGTCATCGCCCGCTGGCCACTGGCGGCTGCCCCCATAACCATGCTGATCGCGGCAATTTCACTTTCGGCCTGGATAAATACCCGCTTAGCTAGCGGCATATGCTTAGCCATATACGCGGTGAGTTCATTTTGAGGCGTAATCGGATAGCCGGCATAGAAACCACAGCCGGCACGAATGGCCGCTTCGGCAACGGTCTCGTTTCCGGTCATTAATATTTTATTAGCCTTTTTCACTTGCAAGGTACAGTTCTCCGATTAATTCAAGAAGCGGTGTACTAGCCCTGTTCACTTTCTTAGCTGAACAGGGCTCGGGGTCCTCATCGAGGGTGCGCTTTCGATGCTCACTCCCCTAAAGGGGTGGGCCTTACCTTCCTTTAGACAAGGGCCCTAGAT
>JBHPFV010000026.1:0-25151 GCA_042571705.1 Candidatus Omnitrophota bacterium | reverse complement strand
AATAATAAACATCTGTTTGTTTTGGCCTCAGTTTTCAGATCAGTGACATCTGCCGTGGCGTAGTTTTCTTGTAATCTATATCTTAAAATATCAATCCCTTGATATGCCTTTTTTAGCTCTGATAATTTCTGCCAAGAAAAATCCAGCGGACTGGAATAATGGGCGTGCAGGTAAAATATTTTTAAAATATCAGCGGCCGGATATCTTTTTAACACATCTTTAATGGTCACAAAATTGCCCAATGACTTGGCCATTTTCTGGCCATTAATGGTCAGCAGGCCGTTATGGATCCAAAAACGGGCAAACTCTGCTCCGCTGGCGGCGCAGGATTGGGCCCGCTCGTTCTCATGGTGCGGAAAAATCAGGTCGATCCCGCCGGCGTGGATATCAAAGACATCACCCAAATATTGACTGCTCATTACCGAACATTCAATATGCCAGCCCGGGCGCCCCGGGCCCCAGGGGCTGGGCCAGGAGGGCTCATCCGGCTTAGCCTTTTTCCACAACGCAAAGTCCAGCGGGTCTTTTTTCTTCTGGTCCTTTTCTGTCCTGGCGTGGCTGCGGATTTGCTCCAGGTTTTGATTGGATAGCCGGCCATAGTCCTTAAACTTAGCGACATCAAAATAAACATCACCGCCCGCCTCATAAGCGAATCCCTTAGTCAGCAGGCGGCTGATGTATTCTTTCATCTGTTCAATGTGCTCGGTGGCTCGCGGTTCTTGCTCTGCCCGGCGGATCCCTAAGGCCTGCATGTCGGCGTAATAACTTTGGGTGTATTTAGCGGCTACTTTTGGGGCGGCTGCTGAGATATCTAATTCGGGAAATTCCGCTTTGGCCTTGGCGATAATTTTATCGTCCACATCCGTAATATTCTGAACAAATTTAACTTTCAATTTTTTATATTCAAAGTATGACCTGATTACCTCGAAAATATACGCCGCCCGGGCATGTCCAATGTGCGGCTGATCATACACTGTCGGGCCGCAAACATACATACTGACCCGGCCCTTTTGCATTGGTTCAAAGGCATCTTTCTGCCTGGTTAGGGAATTATAGATCTTCATGGTTTTTTGATTAAGGCGATGGCGAACGCGGCAATCGCTTGACTTGCGCCGATTTGCCCTAGGCCTTCGGTGGTGGTAGCTTTGACATTTATCTTGTTGGCCGGCAAACCTAAAATTCGGGCGATATTTTTGCTGATCTTAGGCTTATAGGGGCCCAGGCGCGGCTGCTCGGCCATAATTATAGTATCAATATTCTGAATAGAATATTTCTGCTTTTTTAAAATTGCCTGGACTGACTGGAGTAATTTTGCGCTGGAAATGTTTTTATAAGCAGCGCAGGAGTCAGGGAAATGCTCGCCGATGTCCTGGTTGCCGGAGGCCCCGAGCAAGGCATCGCAAATAGCATGCAGCAGGGCATCGGCATCGGAATGACCCAAAAGACCCAGCCGGGCGGGAATTTGCACTCCACCTAAAATTAATTTCCGCCTTTTGCTCAGGCGGTGTATGTCATAGCCAATCCCTATTTTATACATCAGGAAAGTTTAGCGGCGTGATTTTTTATCGTTATCAGGTTTAGTAAAAATCATCCGTCCGGCGGTAGTCTGGAGCACGCTGGTCACTGTAGTCCGGACAGTCTGGCCTAAAAGCTGTTTGCCGTTTTCCACTACTATCATTGTCCCGTCGTCAAGATAGGCGATGCCCTGATTATATTCCTTACCTTCTTTAATCACCTTGACCTCAAGCAACTCACCGGGAAGCACAATCGGTTTAAGCGCGTTGGCTAATTCATTGACATTCAAAATCTTGACCCCCTGAAGCTCGGCGATCTTGCCCAAGTTAAAATCGTTGGTAAAGATCTTGGCATTTAAGACCTGGGCCAATTTAATTAATTTTGCGTCTACTTCGCCCAGCTCAGGAAAGTCATCCTCATGAATCCGGACATCAATCTGCGGGTTCTTTTGGATTTTACTCAACACCTCCAGGCCCCGGCGGCCGCGATTCCTTTTTAAGCTGTCTTTAGAGTCGGCGATTTGCTGCAGCTCTTTTAAGACAAAGCGGGGAATCAAGAATCGGCCCTCAACAAATTTAGTTTGACTGATATCGGTAATTCGCCCGTCAATAATTACGCTGGTATCCAGTATAATTAATTCCGCGCTCATTTCCTGCCGGGCCAGGCGCACATAAGGAATAATTAAGTTAAACTCATCCTTGCCTCGCATGGCGATGACCATGCCCAAATAACAAAATATTAACATCAAAATCACTTTTAACGAAGAGCGCAGAACCTCTTCCATCGGGACCATGCTCAAGGCAAATGATAATAATACCGTCATAATCAATCCAAAAATAAGCCCAAACACAGCCGCGGAGAGCCCGGAGATAGACACCCGGCGGGTTAAAATTTCCAAAACAATAACTACTAAAGCCCCTAACACGCCGATCCCTAAACCAATCAAGCTAGCATCTTTGCCCAACATTACTCCGTAAACGCCGCCCAGCTGGACACCAACCAGGCCGGAGACAATCATAAAAAATATGCGCATCCATACTAAATTCATCGGGAGCCTCCTTTTAAGTTCCTATTTCCCAGGAAGAAAGATATGCGGATTGCTCAGGAGTTAAGCTATCAATCTTGGTGCCTAAGGATTTCAGTTTCAGTCTGGCAATCTTCTGATCGATCTGAGCCGGCACACAATAGACCTTTTTTTCTAAAGAGTAGGCGTTCTTTTTCACAAATTCACAAGAAAGCGCCTGATTAGCGAAACTCATGTCCATCACCGAAGCCGGATGTCCTTCGGCGGAAACCAGATTAATCAGCCTGCCTTCGCCCAAAACAAACAGATGTTTATTATTCTTCAGCGTGTACTCTTCTACGAAATCGCGAATTACCCTTCTTTTCTTGGACAATTTTGCTAAACCCTTTAAGTCGATCTCGACATTAAAATGCCCGGCGTTAGCTAAAATCGCGCCCTCCTTCATTAAAAGGAAGTGCTCAGGCCTAATTACGCTGGTATCTCCGGAAACAGTGACAAAGATCTCACCCAGCTTGGCCGCTTCCCTTAGAGGTAAAACGGTATAGCCGTCCATCACCGCCTCTAAGGCCCTTAACGGGTCGACCTCACAAATTACCACATTGGCGCCCATGCCCCGGGCGCGCATAGCCACACCCCGGCCACACCAGCCATAACCACAGACAACAAATTTACTTCCGGACAAAAGTTTGTTTGTGGCTCGGATGATTCCATCGATAGTAGACTGGCCCGTCCCGTAGCGATTGTCAAAAAGGTGTTTAGTGTTGGCATCATTAACCGCGATAATCGGGAACATCAATAAATTTTTGTTCTCCAAGCTGCGTAAGCGAATTACGCCGGTAGTTGTCTCCTCTGTGCCGGCTAGCAGATTTTTCACCAAGTCCTGCCTTTTCTGATGAATAATGGAAACCAAATCCGCGCCATCGTCCATGGTAACATGCGGGCCAATATCCAAGGCACAATTAATATGCTTGTAATAGGTCTTGTGGTCTTCACCATTAATGGCGAATACCGGGATCCCGTAGTCTTTAACTAACGAAGCCGCTACATCATCTTGCGTGCTTAAAGGATTAGACGCGCATAAAACAGCTCGGGCCCCGCCGGCCTTAAGGGCCAGCATCAGGTTGGCTGTTTCTGTGGTCACATGTAAACAACAGGCTACTTTAGTATTAGCCAATGGTTTGCGCCGGGTGAAATCATCTTCAATTAACTTCAGTACCGGCATATCGCGCCTGGCCCATTCGATGCGCCTTTTTCCCTTTTTTGCTAACTTGATATCTTTTATATCGTGTTTCACCTTACTCTCCTTAAAATATTGACTTTGTCTGTCTTCTCCCAAGTGAAATGCTCCTCGCTTCTACCAAAGTGTCCATAAGCGGCTGTGGAGCGGAAGATCGGCCGCAATAAATTCAGCGTTTCGATAATCCCCCTGGGTGTCAGGGCAAAATGTTTCCTGACTAAGCTGACTAATTTCTGCTCAGGAATCTTGCCCGTGCCATAGGTGTCGATATAGACGGCCAATGGATCGGCGCGTCCGATAACATAAGCCAGCTGGACTAAACACTTCCGGGCTAGCCCGGCAGCGACAATATTTTTAGCGACATAGCGAGCCATATAGGTTGCTGAGCGGTCTACCTTTGTGGGATCCTTACCGCTAAAAGCGCCCCCGCCATGTGAGACTATACCGCCATAGGTATCGACAATAATCTTACGGCCAGTCATTCCGGTATCAGACTGCGGACCGCCAATAACAAACTTTCCGGTTTGGTTAACATAAAATTTAGTATCTTTATCAATCCACTTACCGATTACCGGCTCAACTACGGCGCGGATAATCTGCTGACGGGCTTTTTGTGTAATCTTCTGGCCGCTACGATCAAGGATATCCGGTGTATGCTGAGTAGCAATAACCACGCTATCCGCGCGTTGCGGTTTACCGTTGTGGTACTCTACGCTGACCTGTGACTTTCCGTCCGGACCAAGGAATTTAAGAATTCCCTTTTTGCGTACCTGGGCCAGGCGCAGCGATAACTTATGAGCCAAAATAATTGGTAAAGGCATCAGCTCTTTAGTTTCATCGCAGGCATAACCTATCATTAATCCCTGGTCACCGGCACCGCCACGATTAACTCCCTGGGCGATATCCGGCGATTGGGCATGGATCGCGTTAAGAATTGCGCAAGTCTCATGATCAAATCCAAAGCGCGGGTCGGTATAGCCGATTTCCTTGACTATTCTTCTGACTAATTTATGTACGTCAACATAACCGTGGGTAGTGATCTCTCCGCCAACGATAACCAAACCCATGGTTACGAAGGTCTCACAAGCCACCCGCCCGAACTTGTCTTGGCGCAAAACCTCATCTAATACTCCGTCGGAAACCTGGTCACAGAGTTTATCTGGATGTCCTTCGGTTACCGATTCTGAAGTCAACAAACGTTTCTCTTTCGCCATTTATGTTTCTCCTTTCATATCCTTTGGTTTAAGCTTTTGGCGTAAGCTTAAAAGTTTAACTAAAGTCTTGATCGGCTTTCTGGTAAATCTCTTGATTGCCGATGTCGTACCATTTACCCCGAAACGCGCATCCATACACCGCCACTCGCTGACAAAGCCAGGCAATATAACGGCCCGGGGCATCGGCATGATTTCCTGAACGCACATACTCATTAATCAGGCCTAATTCACTCTTTGAGAAAAAATAGATACATTTGGCCACTAAAGTAGCGCTGGGATGCTCAGGCTTCTCAGTGAATTCGACGATCCGGTCGTTTTCGTCGACGCGCACCTGGCTGTATCTTTTTACGGCCGCTAAGTCTTTTAAATTGTATAATCCCACAGAGGATGATGGGCTGTGCTGCCGGGAAAAGTCAATAAACGTCTTCAGGCCCAATTCAAATAAATTGTCTCCGGCAATGACTAATAAATCGTCGTCAATTCCTTCCTGATTGATTGCGAAATCCATGTCCCCGATGGCGCCCAGTCGATCGTTTTCGCTAGCAGTGCCGTCATTTAAGATCTTAATCGGAATCTTTGATCTAAATTTATCCTGCCACTGCTTAAAATGCTGAAAAAACTTTTTATTGGTGACTACAAAGATCTCATCGATTTCATCGATCTCATCGATCCGGGCAATGATATGCTCAATGGCCGGCTTACCTCCCACGGATAATAGCGGTTTAGGCGTATTTAAGGTTAACGGATACATCCGCGTAGCGTAGCCGGCGGCCAAAATTAAGCACTTCATTTCCACTCCTGGAGTCTTTGTTTTAAATAATCGATTCGTTTGACCGGGGTGGGGTCTTCCTGGTTCAGGATAGCCAGATATAGACTGACAAAATCTCCCAGATAAATCAGCGAAAATGTCCTGGCCAAAAGCCCGGATCCGGAAGAATTAATCTCTTTAACTATTAAACCCTCTTTTTCCAGGATCTCCTTACTGATCGCGATCCTTTTTTGCACTTGGGGATGGTCGGCTGAGTCGCGCAGGAAAACCGCAATGAATTGTTTAAGTAGTCCTTGCGGATACTGCCAGCCCACGATCTCATTATGATTCATTTCCGGGAGGGTATGGCTGGAAGCCAAGGTCTTGCTGTTTTCGGCCAATTGACCTTTCCAGCGCGTAACCACGCTCCCTAAGTTTTCACTGCCGGCATAAATTACGCAAAAATGGTTGAACAACTCGCCAGCCAGCTGTTTAGCTAAATTTTCTTTTTCCGGAACATCGACATCATAACTATTGGTTTTTAGGTTTTCTAAAACAGTGATGGTTTCCAGCACCTGCGCCTTTTGGTCCTCAATCAGGCCGATTTTATTCAATAGCGCCAAGACCGGAAAGCAAAGAAAGGCCAAGGCCCCCCGGGGCGGATAACCGCCGGGGATTAAAAGATAAGGATGGCCGTCTTGCTCGGCTAAACCCCTTAATTTTCCTCCGGAGGTCAAAATTATGATTTTAGCTTTAGCTTTTTGAGCGGCGGCGTAGATACTTAAGGTCTCTTCTGTATTTCCGGAATAACTCTCCAGAATTACTAAACTTTGTCGGTTGACAAAATTTGGCAAGGTGTAGTCGCGATTTACGTAAACCGGGACCGGCAACTGGTTGCGCAAGTAGCAACTGATAATCTCAGCGCCAATGGCTGAACCACCCATGCCGCCAAAGACTATATTCCGCACTCCGCTAAAATCGCCTGGTAAATCAAAGTCGCAGCCCAGCTGATCAGCCAGCCGGGCATGCTGCGGAAAACCGGCGATCACCTGACGCATCTTAGCCTGATCAATCTGTTCTATTGTTTTGATATCGTCCATATTCATAGTTTTACCTTGTTAGCATAAGCTCCTTTAATTTTTTCTTGCTATATTCCTCTACTTCCTTACCGGTGGTTAAAGTTAAAGCCCGGGCAGTAACTTCTTGGGCCTGCTGCAGAGTTACCGAACGAATGACTTGTTTGGTCTTAGGGGCTGCCGCGGGAGAAACGCTAAACTCATCCAGGCCCATACCCAAGAGCAAAAGCGCAAACGCCGGTTCCGAAGCCATCTCGCCGCACATCCCCACCCAGATTTTTTCTTTGTGTCCGGCATCAATAATATTCTTAATCAGCCGCAACACTGCCGGGTGGGCTGGTTCATACAAGTAAGCGATTTTCTCATTTACCCGGTCTACCGCAATCGAATATTGAATCAAATCATTGGTGCCGATACTGAAGAAATCCGCCTCTTTGGCCAGGATATCGCAAGTCAAAGCCGCCGACGGTATTTCAATCATCGCCCCGACTTCAATATTTTTATCAAACGGAATCTTCTTCTTCAGTAAGTCTTGTTTCACATCTTCCAGCATCTGATTAGCTTGCCTGAGCTCCTCGACCCCGGAAATCATCGGATACATTAACTTCAGTTTGCCAAAGGCTGAGGCCCTGAGGATTGCCCGTAATTGCACCTTAAAGATGTCCGGCCTGGCTAAACAAAATCTGATCGCCCGCCAACCCAAATAAGGGTTCATTTCATGCGGGATATGCAGCTGCGATAAGAACTTATCGCCGCCTAGGTCCAAAGTACGAATAACCACAGGATACGGCCGGACTTCTCTGCTCACCCTTTTGTAGGCCTCGAAATGCTCATCTTCATTAGGCAAGCCGGTCCGGTTCATATAAAAGTACTCAGTGCGATAGAGGCCTATTCCCTTAGCTCCGTGATTAATTACTGAAGAAATCTCCTCGGGTAATTCAATATTGGCCGCCAACTCTACTTCGTGCCCATCCTTAGTCTTAGCCGGTAAATCCTTTAATTTCAGCAGCAGCCTTACCGAACGGATTAATTTTTCATACTGCTGCTTGTATTTGTTCAGCGTCGACCGATCGGGGTTGACAATAGCCACACCGTTGGTACCGTCAACGATCATCCTGTCTCCGGTCTTAATTTTTAAGGTGGCCTCTTCCAGGCCAACTACAGCCGGGATCTCTAAGGCCTTGGCCATAATCGCGGTGTGTGAAGTCTTACCGCCGATATCGGTAACAAATCCAATCACCCGTTCTTTGTGCATGGAGGCGGTATCCGAAGGCGAAAGGTCATAGGCGATGATAATCAGCCGTTCTTTTAAGTTGCTCAGCACTTCTCTGCGGATTCCGCGTAAATTTCTCAAAATACGTTTGCCGACATCCTCGATATCAACCAGCCGCTCGCGTAAATAAGGATCATCGATATGCGCGAAAGTCTTGATATACTTTTTGAGCACCTCAAGGAAGACATATTCAATACACTGCCTCTCTTTTTTTAGGCGGGTGATTACCCCCTCAATCAGCGTGCGGTCTTCTAAAACCAAAACGTGCGCGTTAAAGATTTGGGCATGGCGCACACCCATTTCCTTAGAAATCTTTTTCTGGATATCTAAAATTTCTCCCCGGGTCTTGATTAAGGCTTCCTCAAACCGGGCGATTTCTTTAGGGATCTGCGATTCGCTAATCCCCCGCTTCTCGACTTGCAACTCTTCCGCCCCCAAACAAAAGGCCTTGCCAATTACCAGGCCCGGGGCCGCCGGGATACCCTTTAAGATAAATTCTTTTTTCTTTTTTGGTCTGCTTCGTTTATTCTTCACTAGAAACCAGTCTTTCTAGCTCATCTAAAGCTTGTTGAGCATCTACGCCTTTGGCGCTAATCTTGATCTTGCTGCCCTGGGTGGCGGCCAACATCATAATGCCCATAATGGACTTTCCGTTGACAACTTTCCGGCCTTTCTTCACAGATATCTCCGCATCAAATTTATTAGCAATTTGCACAAATAACGCCGCCGGACGGGCATGCAAACCCAATTTATTCCTGACGATTAAAACTTTCTCTTTCGAGCTTGTGCTAGGCATTGACTCTGGCCTTACCTTTAATTAAATCCAGGATTAACTCGGCTAATTTCTGCGAATCGTGTCGCAGGTAATCCTTGATGGTAATCAGGTTTTCTTTGATCACCGTAAACCCCATCTCCTCAATTTTCTCAAAGTCGGTAATTACCGGATGGGCGCCTTCCTGCTGATATTTTAGCAAAAATTCGGCCGGTATTTCAGCGGTATTTAACAGGCAATAATCGAATACTTTAGACTTAGCATGCGCTACAATGGCTTCAATGTGGTCTGAGGCCCGATATTTATCGGTTTCACCGCTTTGGGTCATAATATTACAAATGTAAATTTTGAGCGCCTGGGCGCTGAGGATGGTCTTGGTAATATCTTCAATTAAAAGGTTCGGGATTACGCTTGTATACAGTGAACCCGGCCCCAGCATAATACACTGAGCCTCTTTAATCGCGGTAATCGCCTCCGGTGTAGCCGCACAGTCTTTATGGTCAAGATAAATTCTTTTAATCGGTTTGTTTTGCTTGGGGATTTCACTTTCGCCAAATACGGTGCTGCCATTTTTAAATTCGGCCACCAGCCTGACCGACTCCAGCGTAGAAGGTACCACTTGGCCGCGGATGGCCAAGACCTTGCTGGACTCCTTAATTGCCTGCTCAAAGTCACCGGTAATCTTGGTCATCGCGGTAATGAATAAATTGCCGAAGCTGTGGCCATCGAGCTCTGCTTTTCCGTCAAAGCGAAATTGAAATAAATTCCGCATCAAGGGTTCGGTATCGGCCAAGGCCACCAGGCAATTACGAATATCTCCGGGCGCTAAGCCGCCGAATTGTTCGCGCAGACGGCCGGATGAGCCGCCCTCATCAGCAACTGTAACAATCGCGGTAATGTTACTGGTATGTTCTTTCAGGCCAGAAAGCAAAGTAGAAAGTCCGGTACCCCCGCCAATCACCACAATTTTCGGTCCTTGAGCAAGCTGTCGCTTGCGGTAAATAATATCTAAAATCTTCTGCTCCAGCATCTCCTGCCTGGGCAGAAAAAGTGAAATAAAAGATTTGACGGTTCTCTCTAGCCCCACGAAAATAACAATGATCCCCAGAAACAAGCTGAATCCGCCGAGAATACGCACGCTTAAGAATTCCGAAGCCACCAGATCTATCGAGCCTACGGACACTAAGACAATTCCCAGGATACAGACCATCACCCATCTTTTAATCTTGATCCCCGGATATAACCATTTAAACCTGTCGACTGACATGCTCTTCCTGATTAAATCTTTTTCAGATCTTCTTGTTTGATTATTTTGACCAATAACTTTGCGTCCCTGGCCGCCTTCAAAGTGTCGCGAAAGTATTTATCCTTCAGCAAGCGGGAAACCCTGGCCAAGGCTTTAAGGTGCGGACCGGCGGAGTCTTCCGGAGCCAGCAAAAGGAAAAATATGTAAGCCGGCTCGCCGTCTAAGGACTCAAAATTAACCCCTTTATGCGAAATCGCACAGGCGCCAATTAATTTATTGACCCCCGCAAATTTTCCATGAGGGATGCCGATACCCTGGCCGATGCCGGTAGAGCCCAAGGCCTCGCGCTCAAGCAGGACTTTAGTAACTTTCTCTTTGTCCTTATCTTTGATTTCGCCGGATTGAGCTAAAAGGCCCACCAATTCTTTGATGATGCCTTTTTTGTCTGTGGCCTGAAGGTCAGCGCTGACTGCCTGGGCATTCAAGAAATCCATGATCTTCATTTCTCCGTTTTCTCCTTTCAAATTTGTGGAGCGGGTGATGGGGTTCGAACCCACGACAACAACGTTGGCAACGTTGTGCTCTACCAACTGAGCTACACCCGCTTGTAATTTCTTTATGCTTAATTTACTAAGTTTTTATGTTGATCTTGTAATAGTGCGGACGGAGGGATTTGAACCCCCATGGGTCACCCCACAAGATCCTAAGTCTTGCGTGTCTGCCAGTTCCACCACGTCCGCAACATGGTACCCGCACAAGGACTCGAACCTTGAACCAACGGATTAAGAGTCCGCTGCTCTACCAATTGAGCTATGCGGGCAATGGAACACCCTATCATATAATAAGGCTCATTATTATAACATAAAGGGCAATAGGCGTCAATAAGTTCACTAGCGTTCCTTTTGGCACAATTAGACTGGCTTCGCTTTTCGCTGCTGCTTGGACCTGTTCCCTTCGGGAACAGGTCACATAAGGCGGAGGTTATGTAACCAATCATTGGCGCGCCCGGCAGGACTTGTGTCCTAGCGACGAATTAAGTAATAGCACGATCAGAGGACTTCAAGTCCTGACCACGCAATAAGAAAGTACGCGCCCGGCAGGACTCGTGTCCTAGCGACAAATTAAGTAATAGCACGATCAGAGGACTTCAAGTCCTGACCACGCAATAAGAAAGTACGCGCCCGGCAGGACTTGAACCTGCGACCTGCTGGTTCGAAGCCAGACGCTCTATCCAACTGAGCTACGGGCGCACACACCCTTGAACTTCTTCTATGTATGCCCGTACTCCGAAGCTTTAGCTTAAGGAGAACGGGCGCACTGTATATATAGTTTATAATTTCTACAAAATAAAAGACTTCAATTTTTTACGGCAGCCTTTGGTCAGCTGTTGATCGGGATAGCCCAGCGTGATTACGGCCATCAGCTCATAATCATCGTCTATTTCTAAATATTTTTCTACTTCCTGGCTGCGGTTTAAGATCTCACCCAGCCAACAGGCCCCCAGACCAAGCTGATCAGCCTGAAGCAAGATATTCTGAATACAGGCCCCGATCGCCTGAATATCCTTAACCCGGTTATATGTGGCTGTGTTATCCAAAAAAACGCAAATCGCCAGCGGCGCTTGTTCAATAACCCGGCTATATTTGGTAAATTCAGCTAAGCCCTGCTTTTTTGCTTTTTCTTGAACCAGTTTAAACTTCCAGGGTTGATTATTCAAACCTGACGGGGCCCAGGTCCCGGCTGCTAAAATTTTCTCAATAACTTCGTCTTTGGGTATCCTTTTTGAATACTTGCGAATTGACCTTCTCTGTTTAACCAGATCTTCAAACTTCATCATTAATCCTTAAACCGCCTTCGGGAGCCCTCGATATCTCTGATTGCCTGAATCCTTTTTAAAACCGGAGGGTGGCTATAATCAAAAAATACTTTTACAGGATGCGGGGTTAAATTAGAAAGATTATCAACAGATAACTTTTTTAATGCCTTGATAAAAGCCTCCGGCCTTTTGTAGGTAGAAACAGAGAAACCATCGGCCTGATATTCGTGTTTACGTGAAAGATAGTTAGCAAATATCGCTACGATCATGTTCAGCGGGGTGTAGAGAATAGCAAAAAAGAAAAGACTGGCATAGATCGAGGTTGACTCCATTCCAAAGGCGGCAAAAAGACCGGGATTATTGATCAATAAAGAAAGAATGTAAAACATGATTCCTGTAGTCAGCACCGAAAGCAGTATATTCTTTAAAATATGGCGTTTTTTATAATGGCCGATTTCATGGGCCAAAACGGAAACTAATTCATCTACGGTTTGAGTGGTAATTAAAGTATCGAATAAAGCAATGCGCTTATACTTGCCTAATCCTGTAAAAAAGGCGTTGCTCTTGCTCGTCCGGCGCGAGGCATCCATCTTGAAGATCCCTTTAAGTTTAAAATCCTCCTGCGCAGCGTATCGCTCAATCGCTGTCTTTAACTCGCCCTGCTCCAAAGGGATAAATTTGTTAAACCAGGGCATTATTACTACCGGCGCGATAAACAGCAAAAATATCTGGAACAAAATTAAAGCCAGCCAGCAATAGACCCAAGCCCACTCGCCGGTATGGGCAAAAAACCATAAGATGCAGGAAAAAGTTAAACCGGCGATAATAGCGCCGATAGACCAGCTTTTTAAAATATCCAATATAAAAGTCTTGAGGCTGGTGCGATTGAACCCGTACTTCTCTTCAATCACAAAAGTGCGATAATAGGAAAAAGGAATATTAAAAATCTGGACCGAGAGCATCAAAATCCCGGCAAAGATCAGGCCGGTCAGGATGTAATTACGGTTTAAGCCTCTGGCTAGTTGATCGACGAAGTTAAACCCGCCGATTAAAATAAAACTGACAAACAAAAAAGTAAACCAGCCTTCTTTATTCAGCCGGAATCTGGTAGTTTCCTTTAAATACCGCTGGGAAAGGTTGTATTTTTCACGGTCATAAAATCCGGCAAATTCCTGAGGTAAATCCGCTGCGGCATGTCGCAGATTAAGATTATCGACAATCAGGTTTAAAATATATTCGCCGAAAAGAATCGTTAAAATCAGTATTAAATAAACATTCATCCGCTACAACCTAAATAGTAAATTGCCCCAAGGTTCAAAGATCTTGAGGCGGATTATTTGCATTCTTTTGGTTAAAAAACTATTGGCATCTTTGCCTAATATAGTCCCTGGCCGAAATGGCCGCGACAGTCCCCTCGCCACAAGCTGTGGTGATCTGACGCACTTTTTTACTGCGTACGTCACCAGCAGCATATATCCCCGGTGTTTTTGTCTGCAGATCTTGATCAGTTTTGACATATCCTAACTGATCCATTTCGACTAAGCCTTGCAAAAATTTAGAATTAGGCAGAAATCCGGCATAAATAAACACTCCGGTAACAGCGATCTGTTTTTCCTGGCCGCTTTGGCGCTCCTTTACTGTAATTGAATCGACCATGGCCTGACCGTTAATCGCCGTCAGTTGGTGGTTTAATAAAAATTTGACCTGCGGCTGCTTGGCTAAGCGCTCTTGCAAAATCTTGGCCGCGGTCATTTCCGGTAAAAATTCAACGAAGGTCACACTGCGGGCAAATTTAAGCAGGTGCTCTCCTTCTTGTAACCCGGAATTACCGCAACCAATCACCGCAATGTCCCGATCCCGAAAAAGCGGCCCGTCACAGGTAGCGCAGTAGGAGACGCCGCGGCCGCGAAATTTTTCTTCACCCGGCAGATTAAGTGGTTTGGGGATACTCCCCGATGCCGCAATCAACGCCTTAGTCTTAAAGCTCTGCTTCTGTGTCTCAACGGTTATCACTGCCTCTTTTACGCTTACCTTCCGGACTTGTTGATCTTCATTAATATCTGTGCCGAATTTTAGGGCCTGGGCCTTAAACTTAGCGATTAATTCTGTGCCGTTTATTCCTTCCGGAAAACCTGGATAGTTCTCAAGTAAATCGGTAGTCGCAGGCATTC
Source organism: Candidatus Omnitrophota bacterium (assembly GCA_042571705.1). Classification (GTDB taxonomy): domain Bacteria; phylum Omnitrophota; class Gorgyraeia; order JAFGHF01; family JAFGHF01; genus JBHPFV01. The sequence goes on along the minus strand of JBHPFV010000026.1, from coordinate 11,059 downwards.
CCCCGCATTGGGCCTGTTCTAAAACTAAAGTGTTCAGCTGCTCCCGTGAGGTATAAATTGCCGCGGTTAAACCAGCCGGTGCGCCACCGATAATAATTACATCAAGCATCCGTCAATCTTCCTTCTGACCTCAGACTCAAAACTGGGCGTGACTCCGTTGACCTGATCAACAATCTGGCCATTTTTATAAATGTGTATGGTAGGTACGCTCATTACTCCGTACTTCATCGCAGTTTCGCGCCCTTCTTCAATATTTATCTTACAGACCTTGGCCTTGCCCTGATAATCCTTAGCTATCGTTTCTAAAATCGGCGCGGCTACTTTACAGGGACCACACCAACTGGCCCAATAATCGACTACCACGGGAATCTTCGAGTTCAATACCGCATTCTCAAAACCGGCATCAGTGACTGCCACTGTCTTTCCTACTTCCACCCTAACACCCCTTTCTCTTGAACGCACAAAAATATTTTTTATTTAAATGCCAGTATATACTATAACAAGCCTCAGCCAATGTCAATGCCTAAAAAGACTTGTAGTTATTAATTGTGATTACCCGGCCCTGGCTGATCATCCGCTCAATCTTACGCTTCAGCCAGCCTTTAAATAAATTCCGAGTAAAGGGAATCAATCCCGCGAAGCCGGCCAGATCAGTCAAGAATCCCGGCGTAATCAACAAAATACCGCAGCATAAAATCAACACCCCGTCAAATAACTTATCTGCCGGCATCATGCCTTGATTGATATCATCTTGTATCTTTTGCAGCGTAATCAGCCCCTGCATCCGGGCTAAGTAGGCCCCGGTAACGCCCGTGAGGATAACTACTGTTAAAGTAGAGAAGGCGCCGATATATTGGCCGACTCTGATCAAAAGAGCCAATTCGATTACGGGAATAACTGTAAATAAAAAGATGAGATAACCTAACATTATTCGCTTTCTAAAAAGTCGGAACGTCGTTGCAGTTCCACGATCTTTGTGGAGATAAACTTATCCAACATCCGCTCTTCGATAAAACCAACCAGGATGTTATCTTTTTTAATCACCGGAAGGTATTCCAGATGGTGCCTGTTTAGGGACTCCCGGACAGAAGATAACGTTGAATTCTCTTCTACCTCGGCTACGGCAGGCTCCATCACATCGACAGCCAAGAGCAAATCTTTCAGGTCGGCCTCCATGAAAATATTTTTAATGCTATCTACGGTAATTACGCCTAATAATTTTTTTTCATTATCAACAACAGGATAATACAAATTACTGCTTTCGCTAAAGATCCTCAGGATTTCAGCCAAAGGCATATTTTTGTAAATTAAAGGCGGGTCTTTATCCATCACCTCACCAGCGCAAGTCCTATCAATCAAGTCTGCTTCGGTAATATTCAACCCTATCTCACCGGAGCGGCTGAGAGCGACTTTCACAAAAGCCGGTCCAATCAGTTCCAAGATGAAAGTAGTGGCGGTAATAATAATTACAACTGCGTTGCCGATCCTTCCCGGAAAATATGCCCCGGCTAAAATAGAAAGGCCGATCGCTACCCCAGCCTGACCTAACAAACACCAAGGTAAATATTTCCGCACTGATTTGGGCGCCCCGGAAATCCTGGCGCCAAAATTTGCGCCAATCGTTTTACCCGCGCTGCGGCCAAAGAGATAAACGCAGCCTAAAATAATAATCGGTAACGTCATTTGGTTAATATTTAACTTTGCGCCAACCAGCACGAAAAAAAGCACATAAATCGGGGCGGTAAAACCATCCACTAATTTAAAGATATCTTTACTTTTACGGGGAGTAAAATTAACCACAATTACGCCCAAGCTCATCGCGGCTAATAACATATCTACGTGAACGGCCAAGGAAAACCCCGCCACCAGCAGTACCATGCCAATTGAAAAGGCCAGCAGCCTTTTTTCCTCGGAATATTTCTTCAGCAGCCTGCTCAGCACCAAGCCGCCAATAATGCCGATCGCCATAGAACCGCTAATTTCATATAAAGGATGGATAAATCTACGCAGGATACTGCCGCCGCCGCCGCTTAAACTTCCGGCTAAACTTGCCGCCAAGGCAAACAGCAAAAGCGCCAATCCATCATCTAAGGCGACAATCCCGGTAACTGTTCTGGTTAATGGGCCGCGGCTCTTATACTCACGCAGCACTTCGGTAGTGGCGGCCGGGGCTGTGGCTGAGGCAATCGCCCCTAACAAAAGGCCCAAGGCCCAAGCAAAGCGCCAGTCCGCGAATAATAAAGTGCCAATAACTCCTACAGAAACAGAAACCGCCAAAAACGCGGCCAACCCTTCAAATAGCAAAATATTCATAAACTGCCGGCCGTATTTTTGCAGGACTTCGCGTTTTAATTCGCCTCCGATCATAAAGCCAATCAGGCCTAAAGCAAAATAACTAAACGGCTGAAAGCTCTGAATAGTCTGGTGGCCGACAATCTGCAACCCTGACTCACCAATACAGATGCCGATGACAATATAGCCGACTACTTGGGGAATGCGCAATTTCTGAAACAGCCGCCCGCCCACGGTTCCGCCAAACAAAGCTAACCCTAAAAGAAATAATATATTTAGATGCGTCAGCGAAATTGCGTTCCGCAGGTAACTTAACTGCTCTAACATTTATAACCTCAAAATTAGCTTACCTTAATCAGCTTATAATCTAGTTGCCCTAAGCCTAAGCCGGCGGCATAGGCCAACTGTCTATTTGCGTCTCTTTTAGGATGGACTTGCTTAAATATATCTTTACCGCTGGCCTTTTTGGCTAAATCATAGCAAGCCTGATCAAGGCTGACCGGGTCGCGGGAAGCCAGGATCCCAATGTCCGGGGCAATCCTGGGGTCATCTCCGGCTAAGCAATCACACTCCTGAGTAATCTTAATCGCGAAATTTAAAAATACGGCTCGATCTAGTCGATCGCGCAAGACCGCATAGGTATACTCAATCATTTTTTCCTGAATCATCGCGCTACCCGCCTCCCAATCCACATCAATCGCCTTTTCCGGACAAGCGGCCAGGCAACTGGCACAGCCAATGCATTTAGAGTTATTGATCAGGGCTTGGTCCTTTTTAAGAGTAATCGCCTCAGCCGGGCAGACTTCGATGCATTGGCCACAGCCTACGCATTTATCTGAATAAACAATCGGAGAAACATCGGAATGTTGCTCCAGTTTTCCCTTCCGGGAGGCGCAACCCATGCCAATGTTTTTCAAGGCGGCCCCGAACCCGGTCATCATGTGCCCTTTAAAATGAGCTATTCCCAGTATTACGTCGGCATCCAGAAACACCTTGGCGACCTTGGCCTGTTTAATAAAGCGCTGATCGATCTGAAGGCAGGCCAGATTCTCTTTTTTTGTATCATCGGGGATGATTACCGGGGCCCCGGTTACCTCGGGAGTAAAGCCATGCTCATAGGCAATCTTGAGATGGTCGCGGCAATTAGTCCTCATCCCGCGGTATAAGGTATTAGTGTCACTCAGGAACGGCCGGGCCTTTTTTGCGGCCAGGGCGGCATTGACCACAGCCACATATTCGGGCCGGACATATCCGGTATTGTTTTCTTCACCGAAATGAATCTTGATCGCTACCCGGTCATCTTTCTTGACGCAATCCAGCAGCCTGCTCTTTTTTAAAAGTAGATCCAGCTGGGACTGGATAGTTTGCCGATCATCACTTTCCTTGGTAGCGACAAAATATACTTTACTCTTTTTGATTGCCTTATTCTCCGATAATCTTGACTAGTACCCGTTTTTTTCGCCGGCCGTCAAACTCACCATAAAAGATCTGCTCCCAGGGCCCAAAATCAAACTTACCTTTGGTCACCGCCACCACTACTTCCCGACCCATCACGGTCCTTTTTAGGTGGGCGTCGCCGTTGTCCTCCCCACTGAGATTATGTTTGTAAGCTGAGATCGGAGCATGGGGCGCCAGGCGCTCCAGCCAGCTTTCAAAATCCTGATGCAGGCCGGACTCATCGTCATTAATAAAAACGCTGGCGGTAATGTGCATGGCGTTGACCAGGCAGAAGCCCTCTTTAATGCCGCTGTGCCCTAAGCACTCCTGGACTTGCGGTGTAATATTAATAAACTCTCTTCTGCTGCTGGTGTTAAACCATAAGTGTTTAGTGTATGATTTCATCAACTAAAATTTCTCCCAGTGAATTAGCTCAGCCAACTGGCGGTTTTTTGTCTGCCCTGCCTGTTGCTTAGGCCAACCTAAAGAAATCAGGCTAATCAATCTTAAGCCGGTGGGGGCGTTCAGCAATGCGCCCACTTGCGCGCAATAGTCTTTTTTATCTCCGGCTATCCAACAGGCCCCTAAGCCTAAGTCGGCCGCGGCCAGCAAAATGTTCTCTGTCGCCGCGCAGCCATCCTCAAGATAATACTTGGTATCTTTACAAAAAATTGCCAGGCAGGCCTGGGCCCCTTTAACAAAACTGCCGTTGGGAGATAAGCGGCTGAGTTCATTGAGCGTGCCTTTGTCCTGAATCACCACAAACTCCCAAGGCTCAACTGCCCGGGCAGAAGGCGCGCGCCTGCCGGCGTCAACTAACCGCTCCAATAGTTGCGGCTCAATCGGCTCAGGCGCATATTCGCGAATGCTGGCTCTTCTGGCTATAGTCTCAAAAGTCTCCATTTTTAAACTCCTGTGTAAGTATAGTTGACAATCTTATTTTTGCTTAAATCCACATTGGGCACAATGATCATCGCCTTATCTTCGGATTGAAATTTAGAGCGGCGCACGCCGATATCCAAGACCTCCACCATTTCACCTGAGGGCAGTTTAATCCTGTCGCCAACCTTAAACGGGTTATCGATCATAATCAAAAACCCGGCAATAATATTGACAATGGTATCCTGCGCGGCCAAGGCAATGGCCAAAGAGCTGACCCCCAAAGCGGTGACTAAGGCGCTGATATTAATCCCGTAAAACGGCAGGATCACCAGCAGGGCTAAGACCCAGATGGCAATCCTAGCGGTCCGGGCAAAAAGCGGAATCAACCTATCGTCCAGTTTAGTTGCGGTCTGACTGGCGATATTATCTTTATACCAATTAAACATCGAATCAACAATCTTTTGAATAATCACGGCCAGGCAAACAACAAAAATAGTCCCGATGTATTTTTGCAGGTCCTGCTGCAGCTGTTCGCTGATTAACGGGGCCAGATTGACCCGATAACAAATGTAGCTGGCCACAAATAACAAAAGAGCGAATAACGACGGTAACGACTTCTTAATGATCTGCTTGATGGCATTTTTATCTATCTGGACCATTGTCTTCCTCCTGTTATTTGTTCTTTTTAGCAACCTGGCTGATTTTTTCTTGGAGTGTGCCCATCGGACAAATAGTACACCAGGCCCGATGCTTAGTCTGCTGGCCCAAGACAATAGCAATGATTGTGGTTAGCAAACACATGGTTACAAACACCGCGCCCAGGGCAACTAAACTGCCGCCGCTTTGCTTAATTCTCAAGATCAGGAAACTAAGCAATAAAACCAACACCAACCAGCGCAACCACGGCCTGGTAAATATCCTGGGCAAGGGCCTGTTACGGCTGAACTTCGCTAAACCCAGATCCAGGAACGCCCCCCGCGGGCAGAGATTCCAGCACCAATAGCGGCCTTTAAAAAAAGAGAGCACTAAAAAATACGCCATCATCGCTACCACTAAATAGCCCAAAAACGGATTAAATAATCCCCCCACCACAATCAGCGGCAAAAACCAAACCATGATTAACTGCGATTTCTTGTATTTCATCCTTCGGCTCCCTAAAAAACTTTAGCCTCAATTATACCTCTAAATATAAAAAGCCTCAAGATAAATCTTGAGGCAAATTATTTATTGCTGGATATCTAAAAACTGCGCTTTAGTTTGTAATCATATCTTGCGCTGCTCCGTTAAGATAATTCCATCCCCAGCCAGCCAGCTTATTATCCACAAATACTAAAGGCGTATAGTTTTTCTTGGATAACCGGGAGAATAGCCCGCCTTCTTCCTTATTATAGTAGAAGTAGATCTCAATCGGCCGCTCCGGATCACCGAACAGCTGCAGCACTTCATCCGGGCTCATGTTCGGCCGGAGCCTAAAAAAACTATCAAAATCTGTATGCAGAGCCGAAGCGCTGAGTTTGGGGTTACTGGCACAGCCGGATACAAAAACAGCTAACGCGATTCCCGCTACAATTAACCAACGCATTTTTACTCTCCTTCAACAAAAAATACCGAGGTTTACTTCCCCCCGGCTTAAGTTTAAATTAGACTTTTCTGGACTTTTTAATGCTTTTGTTACGTTATATCATACCAAAAAGCCTGGATTTTGTCAAGCTAAAAATTAAATATGTAATATTTAGGCTTTAAAGCAACTCTATCTCTGATTGCTTGACCCATCCGAGGCGACCATCCAAACGCCTGACCTTGGCCCACTCATCCTTAGAATCAAGCACAAACACCGTCTCGCCCTCAGATAAACTAAAATAAGTAGTGGCATCGGTAAACGGCTCAAATTTAGAATATAACTGCCCGGCTGTTACTACTGCCTGGCGCAAGCTAACCGTCTGACGGAATTGGGCCGCGGATAAACCGGCGCTAATTATTAAAATAACGGTTAGGGCATAGACCAGATAAGTCAGGGGCTTATTTGCGGTTTTACTCAAAATCAGTACGATCAAAAACAGCGCTAAGATAACATAGACCCCGGCTGAAAACAAGTAAAGCTCATCTAAGCTAAACGCTGTAACCAACCTGAAAAATAAACGCCACAACCAGTTTCCACCCGGCTTGATTACGCCGCCATCTATCTGGGATTGGGCATACTCCAAATTAGAATTTAAATCGGCATCGCGGGGCATTAGTCTTTTGGCCCGCAGATAATTCAGAATCGCCTTACCTAAGGAGCCTTGTTTAAAGTAGGCGTTGCCCAGGTTATAATAAAGCGGGCCGCTGGAAAAACCTAAAGTCAGCGCGCCCTCGTAATTGGCCACGGCCTGGGCAAAGTCCCCATCGCCATAATAATTGTTGCCTTGGTAGAACAATGAACGGGCCTGGCTGAGCTGATCGGCGCCGGCTAAATTGGCTAGGCCGAAGATAAAGACTAAAATTAAACCTAAGACTTTATATTTCATGTTTTAATCCTTTGCAGCTGGTCGAATATCTCCTCAAGCAAGCTCAGGGTTTTGTGCAGATCGGCCTTAGAGAAACTCCCCGGGGCATAACGGGCCACATCGCAGGCATTGAAGCATTCCTGGATCTTATCTAGGATTTTCTGGTCGAGATTACGCGAAGCTAAATCCTCGATTACATTGGAGGTTATCCCCGCGGATGCCAAATGAAACTTATCACCCAAATACTCCTGTAAGGTCTTAAAAAGCAGATCGAAAAACTGTTCGGCCTTTTGCGCATCCAACAACGCCCTGAGCTGGGTTAAATTCTTTTTGGCCTGGCGCCCGGCGCGTAATTTGCGGGCATATCCGACATCGCGCATTAACCGCTCTCTTCTTTTATGGATAATCAAAACCCCCAGCACTGTGATCAGCGGAAGAAATAGCAGAGTCAGGAACAATTTGTTCTTATATAAAAAGGCGCCTTGGCGCTCTAACTTACCCGGGGCATCCTTAATATAAATAATATCCCGGCCGAGAATTTCTTTGCGGCGCATGATCCCCTGATCGCTGGTACTGGGCTCAAACACCTGCATCTTTTCGCCTTCGGGCAGCGGAGTAACCTCAATCGCCAGCGGTCCATGCTTCAGTGTTTTATATTCGCCGCTTTCAGGATCAAAGAAGCTAAAATTAATTTGGGGAATTTTCTCCACCCGGTCATCTTTGGGGATAATTACCTGCTCGAATTTCTTGATTTGCTTATCTTGCTGGACATCAGGTTCATAAATTTTAAAATCATCGCCAAAATTTAGTTCTGGAGGATTGACCGTTTTCAAATTGCCCGGGCCGAAAACAGTCATTTTTAGCGTAATCGGGTCCCCGACCTGAACCTGTTTTGGTTCAGCGTTTAAAGAAAATCTGTATTTGCCAATGGCCCCGGAGAAATCGCCGGGTTTTCCCGCTAAGGGGAGCTCCCGGACTGTAATTGGTATTGCCGCTGAACTTAAACTCAAAGGATAGGTCCGGTAACGGCCAAAAAAATCATCATCAAAAAAATCATCAAAGAATGATGAGCGCGACCGCCGGCGTGACCTTTCTTGAACCAAGGCGTTGCATTCCAGCTCTGCCGGCCCCAAACTCAACTCACCCGCCCTGGTGGCAAAGGCCTCGGTCTTAAACTGAATCACGCTATGCAAAACCCCTCTGATTGTTTCCTGATACTTCAGCGGCTCTTCATATTCACTCAGAGAAAACCCGCCGGTTGAGATTTGCGGATATTGAATATCCCTTAAGGCCATGTTGTTGACATACAGTTTAATGACCACAGGAATAATCTCATTGACATAGACATCTCTTTTTCCGGCTTGAATTATTAAAAAGACTCGGTCTTCAATATCATTAAGCTGTGCCTGCGGAGTTGGGGTAGCGCGCGGTTGAGTCCGCCTCACCGGACCACTGCTGACTTCTACCGGTATCGGCACAGAAGTATAAGTTTGACCGCGGTATTGCACGGCAAAAGAAGGAATTGTAAAATTGCCCGCTCTTAAAGGAATTAAGACATACCTATGGGTGATCGAACTGGAAACCTCTCCGTTGATTATTGAAGTCAAGTGCGACGGGCCCGAATAGCGCCAATCAAATCCGTCCACTCCGGGAAAGTAAGGCGTAGTTACATCCGAAGCCCCCTGAAAGGTCAGGCTCAGTTCAATCCGGTCGTTCAAGGACACTGCGGTCTTATTTACAGTGGCCTCAAAGGTGATTTCCTCCGCCCCACAAGATCCGCTCAAAGAAAAAACGGCAAGCAAAAAGGCAATCAAATGGAATTTAAAGTAAGTTTTAAGTTTTGAATTATAGTTTTGCACTTTACGTTTTTAGCTTTTAGTTATTCCCTACCAGTCCTTTATTACATCCGGATAGCCATAAGCCGGCATCTTTTCTTTATATAACCCTTGAGACTCTTCTTCTTGACTATATCCTTCCAAAAGCATCAACGCCTCTTGTTCCGACATCTGTTTTGATTGCACCGGCCTTTGGGCGCTTTCGGCCTGATCGCTTTCGTCGGCCTGCTCAGACTCAAAATCTTCTGCGCTTTGTTGCTCTGGCTGACTTTGCTCTTGTTGCTGCTCTTGCTGTTCTTGCTGTTCTTGTTGCTGCTGGTTTTGCTGCTGGTTTTGGTCTTTTTGCTCCTGCCCCTGTCCGCTTTGATCTTGTTGTTGTCCGGACTGCTGTTGCTCTTGCTTCTGTATTAGGCGCTGGAGCTCCTTCTGGACAAATTCAAGGTTATATTTAGCGTCTGCATCTTCCGGATCAAGTTCAATTGCGCGCTGGTAATGCCGTAAAGAGTCCTCTAGTAAACCGATCGCGTTAGGTAAATCGCTTTCTTCATAACCGATGCCAAATTTATATTTGGCGTTACCGGAATTATAGCTGGCCTTTTGCTCAAGAGACTGATCTGCCGTAACCAAAACCCGCTCAAAATGTTCAACTGCAGCCTGATAATCTTCTGTTTTGTACAAGCCGGCGCCTAAATTATAATTGACGATCTCCGACTCCGGCGCATCCGTGAAGGCCTGTTCATAATTTTTGAGGGCCTCGGAAAATTCACCTTTATTATACAACAGATTGCCTGCTTTTACCGATTTTTTTGCCAGGCTCGCCGCAGAGCAAGTGGAGAGCTGAAAAAAAATTATTAAAAATACGAACAATCGGTTCATCTCTTCTTTTTATCGCCAATCAAAGGTTCAACCATCAATAACAACAAAGCCAAACTCAAAGGTATTTGAAAACGCTCATGATAAAATCTGCTCATCCGGGACTTGATCTCTCTTCTTTCCAGGAGGCTGAGATTATTCTCATAGATATAATCCAAGCCAAATTGCGCTCCGCTGGAACGCACATAGGCCCCGCCGGTAGTTAAGGCCATTTGGCGCAGTAGCTCTTCGTCCAGGCGCGACTTGACCACATTTCCGGATCTATCTTTTAAGAATACCTTACGGCCGGATTTATCGCTGAGCTGGATTAATTCTCCTTCTGTAGTGCCAATGCCAATGCAATATATCCGCACTCCCGCTTCGGCGGCATCGCGGGCTAATTTAAGCGCATCTCCCTCATGGTCCTCACCATCAGTAATGATCACTAAAATTTTATATTTCTTCTGTCCCCCTTCGTAACTAACCACCGCTCTTTTGATCGCGCTGGATATTGATGTGCCTCCGCGGGGAATGGTGTTGACGTTCAAATCATTGAGGGCCAGCAAAAATCCATTGTAGTCCACGGTTAAAGGGCATTGCAAAAATGCCGAACCGGAAAAGGCAATCAAACCAATCCGATCGCCAGTAAGCTTCTTGACCAAATCCCGCACCGCCAATTTAGACCTTTGCAGCCGGTTTGGCAAAACATCAGCGGTCAGCATGCTTTTAGAAACGTCCATGGCAATCAAGATATCTAAGCCTGTCCTCTTTACTTCCCGCCATTGAAAGCCCCACTGCGGCCGCATCAGGCCTAACAGGGCCAAAATTAAACTGAGCACGATCAAAAACAATTTGATTTTCTGCCTTTTAAAATTTACATTGCGCGTTAACTGGCTCAACAGCTTCTGCTCGGCAAAATTGCGCAGCAAAAGCCTGTTTTTACGCCGGGACCAGATCAGAAACAAAACCAATCCGAGGACCATCCAAAACCCAAAGGAATAACCGGCTTGAGCAAACCTCATCTTAGGGCAGCCTCCTTAAAAAACTATTGGATAAAATGATCTCCAGCATCAAAAGCGCCAGGGCCGGAATCAGGAATTTACCAAACAATTCCTGGTATTCACGGTAACCCTTTTCCTCAACCGGGGTCTTTTCTAAGGCGTGGCCCCCTATCCGGTCAAAGACATGTTCGGCCGGACAATTTATCACAATGTAAAAGTTGAAATTGATGAAGCTACCCTGAAGCAGATATCGGCGCTGACCAAAGGTAAGTAC
>JBHPFV010000025.1:0-27162 GCA_042571705.1 Candidatus Omnitrophota bacterium | reverse complement strand
ATATCCGAGACTTTTTTGATTAGTGATAAACACCAGCGGGCCAAAGAAACAGAGTTACTGACCAAGCAATTAATCGAGAAATTGGTCACAGAAGATTCCGGTTATACTGAACAAGATGTAAAAGGCGCCTTAAGCGTGGTCTTGAAGCAACAACTGCGCAAGCTGATCATCGAGAAGAAAATACGCGTTGGCCAGCGCAAATTTGAGGAGATTCGCGAGATTGCCTGCAAGGTTGGCTTCTTGCCGCGGACACACGGTTCCGGTCTTTTTACTCGCGGTGAAACTCAGAGTCTCTCAGTGACTACGTTAGGCAGCGGTTCGGATGAACAGATGGTTGAGGCCTATGAAGGAGAAATGTATAAAAACTTCATGCTCCACTACAACTTTCCTCCTTTTAGCGTAGGTGAGGTCAAGCCGGTGCGTGGTGCGGGCCGGCGCGAAATTGGCCACGGCGCCTTAGCCGAACGAGCGCTGAAGGCGGTGATGCCCACAAAGGACGAATTTCCTTATACTGTGCGCGTAGTCTCAGAGATTTTAGAGTCCAATGGTTCCTCCAGCATGGCTACTGTTTGCGCGGGGACCTTGGCTTTGATGGATGCCGGAGTGCCAATTAAGGCGCCGGTAGCCGGCCTGGCCATGGGTTTGGTTAAAGAGGATAGTCAGGCCGCTATCCTGACTGATATTTTAGGAATGGAAGACAATTGCGGCGACACTGATTTTAAAGTTACCGGCACCAAGCAAGGCATTACGGCGATGCAAGTTGATTTAAAGATTAAAGGCATCAGCATAGAGTTGGTCAGTCAAATCTTGGCTCAGGCCAAGCAGGCCCGCTTGCAAATATTAGACAGAATAGCTGAGGCGATTGAGCAGCCGCGCAGTTCAATTTCTGAATATGCCCCGCGGATTCAGGTACTCAAGATTGAGACCACTAAAATTGGCGAGGTAATTGGTCCGGGCGGCAAGACCATCCGTAATATTATTAAAAATACCGGGGCCACCATTGATATCGATGATGACGGCCGGGTAGTGATTATGTCCGAGAGCGCCCAAGGCTTAGAAGACGCGGTAGCCGCGGTTAAAGGACTGACCGAAGATCCGGAAATAGGCCGGATTTATAATTGTAAGGTCAAAAAGATCACCAACTTTGGCGCATTTTGTGAATACTTGCCCGGAAAAGACGGATTGATCCACGTTTCGGAAATGGCTGATAAATTTGTGAAAAATGTCGAAGATGTGGTTGAGCTTGGCCAAGAGCTTAAAGTGAAACTGACTGAAGTTGATGATCAGGGCCGGGTAAAATTAAGCATTAAGCAAGCTAAGTCAGATAATGAAACTACAGATAAGTAAGATCAAAGCAGCTGCCTATATCGGTTTGGCCGTCTTTATCTTGTTGAGCCTGCTTTCTTATCATCCTGCCGATACTCCTTTTCGCAGTTCTGCGCCTAACCTGCCTCTAAAAAATGCTACCGGCATCGTCGGCGCCTATCTCAGCGAAGGGTTAATTTTTACTTTTGGCTGGACGTCTTTGGCGATCTGTGTTTTGGTCTCATTATGGGCGGTGGCCAGATTACTGGAAAGGCCAGCGCCTAAATTTTTCATTAAAATCGTAGCTACTGTAGTTTTGCTACTATCCCTAGCAGTGTTGATGTCTCTGTTTGGCTCAGAGAGCGCGGAACTTAGATTTCAGCGCGCCGGTCTATCCGGCACGGTGATTGCCGATTTTTTAGTTAAATATTTTGGCCGCCCCGGGGCATTAATTGTTGCCTTGAGCTTAGGCGGACTGGCGTCTTTTGTAGCTTCAGAATTTTTGCTTTTGCCATTATTTAAGTGGCTGTTTGCGGGCCTTGCGAATTCTGTTGGGGGCCTGAATAAAGTAAAGGCTATTTTTTCCAAAGCAGTACCGGCTAAAAAGATAATCGGCGCTCAAACCGACTTTAAAGCAGTCAAGCCTAAAATCAATATTGATCAGTCCAAGCCTGATCAGCCGATAATTCCGAAAGAAAGGCCTAGGCCTAGGATTGTTGAACCTAAGGTTATCCAGCCGGCTACTAAACCAGCACCTGTTGCTGAACCAGCACCTGTTGCAGTTGAAGCCAGGGCGCCTCAGCCTGCGGCCGATTATCAGCTGCCCACGCTAGATTTATTAGATTCCCCGCCACCGCCTGAAGAAAGACAAATCAAGGATGATTTAGAGGCCAACTCACAAATCTTAGAAGATACCCTGCGCGATTTCGGCGTGGAGACTAAAGTGATGCAAGTCAGTCGCGGGCCGGTGATTACTAGATATGAACTGGAGCCGGCGCCGGGAGTAAAGGTTCATCGGATTGTGGAATTAGGTGATGATATCGCCTTAGTAATGAAGGCCCATAGCGTGCGGATTGTGGCTCCGATTCCGGGCAAGTCACGTGTCGGAGTGGAAGTCCCCAACAGTAAGAGCGCGCTGGTCTATCTGAAAGAAATCCTCAACGCCCAGGACTTTCAAAATAACGACTCCAAACTTACTCTAGCTATAGGCAAAGATATTTCCGGCGGGCCGTTGATTTCCGATTTAGCCGAAATGCCCCATCTGCTCATTGCCGGAACTACCGGTTCCGGAAAGACGGTCTGTATGAATACTATCATCACCAGCGTACTGTTTAACGCGACTGCCGATGAAGTCAAATTTGTGATGGTCGATCCGAAGATGGTCGAGTTGGCCATATTTAACGATTTGCCGCATTTACTTTGTCCGGTACTGACCGAACCTAAAAAGGTGGCCGTGGCTTTGGCTTGGGTGGTCAATGAGATGGATGAGCGTTATCGATCATTGGCTAAAGTAGGCGCGCGTAACATTGACCTGTATAACGAAAAGATCAGTAATGGCCAAACCCAAACCGAAAATGGTCCGCCAAAGAAGATGCCTTATATTATTGTCATTATTGATGAGCTGGCCGATCTGATGGTGGTAGTCTCACAGGAAGTCGAAAATGCGATTACCCGCTTAGCCCAACTTTCCCGAGCGGTAGGCATTCATTTAATTTTGGCTACCCAAAGGCCTTCAGTGGATGTAATTACCGGTGTAATTAAGGCTAATTTTCCCTCCCGAATTTCATTTCGCGTGGCCTCGCGGGTTGATTCGCGCACAGTCCTGGATATGAACGGCGCCGACAAACTTTTGGGCAAAGGCGATTTATTGTTCCTTAAACCCGGCCAACACAAACCAGTGCGGGCTCAAGGCTCGTTAATTTCCGATGCCGAGATAGAACGGATAGTCGATTTTATCAAAAAACAAAGGCCGGCCAATTACAACCAGGCACTTTTAGAGGCCCAGGAGAAAAAGACCAGCGTAGGTAAAAAATTTGAAAAAGACGAACTCTTTGATGAGGCGGTCAAGGTAATCATGCAGACTAAGCAGGCTTCGGTGTCAATGCTCCAGCGCAGATTGGGACTTGGTTACACCAGAGCCGCCCGATTAATTGATATGATGGAAGAAGAGGGGATAGTCGGCCCTTATCGCGGCTCTAAACCAAGGGAAATCTTAGTTGAGCCGGAAGGCTATTCGCAAGAGCAGATTCAGCAATCCGAAGAAGGCAGTTAAGATGAAGACCATTGGCGAGAAATTAAGACAGGCCAGATTAGAGCAAAATTTAACTTTGGAGGAAGTCTACCGGCAGACCAAGGTCCATCCTCAGGTCTTGGAGGCCTTGGAGCAGGACCGGGCGCACAATTTCCTAAGTTTTGTTTATATCAAAGGATTCCTCAAGAAATACGCCCAATTTTTAGGGCTGGATGTAGAGCAGTTACTGAAGCAATATCTCGGCAGCCAAAAAAAAGAAAAAGAAGTCGTCCCGGAGCCGGAACCGGAACAGGAAACAGTGGAAAAAGAAAAGCCGGCTAGCGGCCCAGCGGTTAATCGCGCTTTAATTATCCGGGCCGTATTTTCAATTTTGTTATTTATCGGCTTAATTGTTTATTTCCGTTATGTGTCCCGGGTGATTTCGGATGCAGGTCCCGCGCGGATTCCTGAGGTCAGGGTAGAGGTATTGCCTGTCGCGTTTGAGAGCGCGCAAAAGACTCTGAATCTGGAAGTCCGCACTAAAGAAGAATGTTGGATAAAAGTGGAGACCGATGGCCAAGTAGTGTTTCAGCAAACTTTAGCTAAAGCGAAGTTAGAGAGTTGGCGAGCTCGGGAAAAAATAGAGTTGCGGATCGGAAAACCTGAGGCCTTGGAGTTGAGCGTAAACGGAGAATTGCTTGACTTAGCGAAGCTGAAGGTAAAAAAAGGGTTAGTGATTACCCGCCAAGGCATTCAAGCCAAATAGCATTGCCTTAAATTTGCTCAAAAGCGTCAAATATCGGGGAAACCCCCGATATTTTACTATCTAGCGAAATGAAAATCAAGATTGGAATTCTTAGTTTAGGCTGCGCGCGTAATTTAGTAGACTCAGAAGTAATCTTAGGCTGGCTGAAAGAAGCCGGGTTTGGAATCGTTGAGGAAATCGCTCAGTCCGACATCGCTTTAGTGAATACCTGCTGTTTTGTGCGCCCGGCCCAGGAAGAAACAATAGAGACTATTTTAGAAATTTGCCGCTTAAAAGCCCGGGGCCAGGTTAAAAAAATAGTTGTCTGTGGTTGTTTGGTTCAGCGGCATAAACAGAAACTGCTTAAGCTTCTGCCGGAAGTCGATGCCTTTGTAGATGTGGGCAGCATCCAAAAAATCGTCAGTGTACTCAAAAGACTCTTGAAAGATGAGCAGGGCCTGGCTGAGTTTGCCCCGGCTGAATTTCTGTATTCTCATTTATCGCCGCGAGAATTTATTACCCCTAAGCATTTTGCCTATCTTAAGGTCTCTGAGGGCTGTAATAATCGCTGCAGCTATTGCGTGATCCCCAGCCTGCGCGGGCGCCATCGCTCAAGAGACGCCGCTTCGATACTTAAAGAGGCTGATCTGCTGATTAAACAGCGCCGAGTCAAAGAAATCAATCTGATTGGCCAGGATACTACTATGTATGGTGAGGATTTGACGGGCAGCCTCAATCTGGCTGAGCTACTGAGGAAATTAGCGCAAAAAGCAAAGGGCAGGTGGATCAGGCTGCTTTATACTCATCCGGCGCATTTTTCGGATCAGTTGATTCAGGTGATCAAACGAGAGCAGCCGATCTGTAAATATATCGACTTGCCTATTCAGCATATAAATGATAAAATATTAAAGTTAATGCGCCGGAAGACATCAACTGCGCAGATCCTGCGTCTGCTTGATGCCTTACGCCAGGCGATCCCCAATCTTTGCTTGCGGACCACACTGATGGTGGGTTTTCCTCAAGAGACTGACCGGCAGTTTAGAGAACTTTTGGATTTTATGCGCCAGGTCAAGTTTGAACGATTGGGGTTATTTAAATATTCTCCAGAAGAAGATACGCCAGCGGCTAAGCTCAGCGGTCAGGTCCCGGAAAGAGTAAAGCAAGCCCGCTTCAACCAGGCCTTAGGCCTACAGCAACAGATCGCCAGGGGCTTAAATCAAAAATTTTTGGGACAAACATTGCGCGTACTTGTTGATGAACAGGATAGTCAAGATCGGGGTCAGTTTATCGGCCGGACCCAATTTGATGCCCCGGAAGTTGACGGGTGCGTTTACCTGCGTTCAAAAAAGGGCTTAAAAGTAGGCACTTTTGTGCGGGCTGAGATTGTGGATACCTTAGAGTATGATTTAGTAGGGCGGGCGGGATGAATTTACCGAATCAGATTACAATTTCACGGATCGGACTGGCGTTTATATTTATGTTTTTTTTGTTTCGCCCGGGCCTGACGGCGAAATATTTGGCTTTGTTTACCTTTTGCTTGGCTTCTCTGACCGACTATGTTGATGGCCGGATTGCCCGAAGCAGACAGTTAGTAAATAACTTCGGCCGGTTAATGGATCCGATCGCCGACAAAATCCTGATCCTGGCCGCTTTTTTGGCGTTTGTGGAAATGAAGATTATCCCTGCCTGGATGGTGATCGTGGTGATCTTCCGGGATTTAGTAATTACCGGCTTAAGGATTATCGCCGCCAAACGGGGTAAGATTATCGCCGCCTCGCTGGCCGGAAAACACAAAACCGCTTCTCAGATGTTGGCGATAATTTCTATTCTGGTATTTATCTTGATCAAAGAATCAACTTTAGATTTCTGGTCTCCGCTGAAAGAAATTTGGTTTAGACGGGCCATATTTTACTTGATGCTTTTGACGGTGATACTGACGCTGATTTCAGGTATTTCCTATTTACTCAGAAGCAAAAACACCCTTTTTGCCGCTGATGAAAAAACTAATTAAATGTCTGGCCAGTTTCTTCTATTTAGGTTATTTTCCTGTTTGTCCGGGAACAGTTGCTTCTTTGGCCGGCTTAGGCCTTTATTTTTTATTTGGCGCAAGCCGCCTTTACTATGCCTTGGCTGTTTTGATAATTAGCATTGTTGGATTCCTGGTTTGCGGCCGGGCCGAGCGGATATATCAGGAAAAAGATTCAAGTAAGATTGTTGTTGACGAAGTGGCCGGTGTTTTGTTAACATTTTGGGGTATCCGCGCCTGTTGGCCATTGCTAATTATCGGCTTTGTGATTTATCGGGCCTTTGATATCTGCAAAGTCCCCCCGGCCGGACGGATTGAAAAAATACCGGGGAGCTTAGGAATCATGGGCGATGACTTGCTGGCCGGATTTTACACGAATATTATATTACAGATAACCATGAGGTTAATATGAAGGTACTCGGGGTACTGGGGTCTCCTTTGCGCGGAGGCAATGCCGAGATCATTTTGGATAAGGCTTTAGAAGGCGCGCGTTCATCGGGGCGCGACACAGAAAAGCTAATCTTAAATGAGCTTAAGTTTGTGCCCTGCCAAAATTGCGGCGGCTGTGACGAAACAGGTGTTTGTATCGTTGATGATGAGATGCAGAGAGTTTACGAGAGAGTAGCTGAGGCCGAGGCGATAATTTTGGCCAGTCCGATATTCTTCGGCAGCTTAAGCGCTCAAACCAAGGCGATGGTCGACCGGTTTCAGAGCATTTGGGTAGCCAAAGAAGTTTTAGGTCGCAGCCGGGCAAAGAAGCCAGGGTACTTGATTTTAGTTGAGGGTAGCGACCGCCAACATTTTTTCAAGAATGCCGAAAGCATAGTCAAAAATTTATTTTCCGTTTTGGATATCGAGTTTACGGGCAGTCTTTATTGCCCCAGCGTAGACCAAAAGGCCAAGATTCTCGAACATCCTGAGTATCTTGATCAGGCCTTGGCAATGGGTAAAAACATTCAACCACTAAATTAGGGGGTAAAACAATGCCGAGCGATCTGAAAAAATTAGTTGAAGAGAAATGCAGTAACCAGAGCTATAACAAGCTGGCGGCCTTGAACAATCCAGCCTTGCTTGATTTTGTGGCTAAATATGCCGAAATTTGCCGGCCGGATGAGATTTATGTCTGCGATGATTCGCAACAGGACATCCAATACATTAGAGACCAGGCGATTAAAAATCAAGAGGAGAAAAAGCTGGCTACCGCCGGACACTCTATCCATTTTGACGGGATTAATGATCAGGCCAGGGATAAGGCCAATACCAAATACTTACTTTCCCCCGGACAGGAGTTAGGGGAGAGCCTTAACTCGATCGAAAAGGAAAAAGGCCTCAAAGAGATCTACGGATATTTAGACGGGATCATGGCCGGTAAACAGATGTTTGTGCTGTTTTTTTGTCTGGGGCCGGTGAATTCTGAATTTTCTATTCCCTGCGTGCAAATCACCGATTCAAGCTACGTCGCCCATTCTGAGCGCATCCTTTATCGCTCAGGTTACAGTGAGTTTGCTAAACTTAAAAGCTCAACGGGATTCTTCCGCTATCTGCACAGCGCCGGGTGCTTAGACAGTGGCGTGAGCAAAAATGTCGACCAGCGCCGAGTCTATATCGATTTGGACAATTTCATTGTCTATTCGGTCAACACTCAATATGCCGGCAATACCGTAGGCTTGAAGAAGCTCTCATTAAGACTGGCGATCCATAAGGCCGCCGCCGAAGGCTGGCTGGCTGAACATATGCTATTGATGGGGGTCAGCGGTCCGGGAAAGAGGATTAGTTATTTTGCCGGGGCCTTTCCCAGCGCTTGCGGAAAGACCTCAACCGCTATGTTAAAGGGTGAGCGGATTGTCGGAGATGACATCGCTTATTTAAAGATACAAGAGAATCAGGCCAGGGCGGTCAATGTCGAATGCGGGATTTTTGGCATCATCAGAGATGTCAATGCCCAGGATGACCCTTATGTTTGGGAAGTATTGAATAAGCCGGGCGAGGTAATCTTCTCTAATGTGCTGATCGATCAGAACAATAATCCCCGTTGGCTGGGCGATAAGCGCACAGCGCCTGATCAAGGAATAAATTTTTCCGGACAGTGGACAATAGATAAGCAAGACGCAAAAGGAAAGCCGATACCATACGCCCACAAAAACGCGAGATATACAGTCAGTCTGTATGGCCTGAAGAATCAAGACCCGAAAGTTGACGCTGCCCAAGGCGTAGATTTAAAAGGCATTGTCTATGGCGGCCGAGATTCGGATACCTGGCCGTCAGTACAACAGTCGTTTGATTGGGCTCACGGTGTGATTACCATGGGGGCCTCATTGGAATCGGAGACTACCGCCGCGGCTTTAGGAAAAGAAGGCATCAGGCAATTTAATCCGATGTCCAATATTGATTTTGTGGCTATTTCTTTGGGCCGGTATATTAACAACCATCTTAACTTTGGCCAGGAGCTGGCTTGCGCGCCAACAATCTTCGCGGTCAATTACTTCTTAAAGGATAAACAAGGTGGCTACTTAAGCGCCATGGCAGATAAATCGGTTTGGGTAAAATGGATGGAATTACGGGTGCACAAGGACTTAGAGGCGATTAAGACCCCCACAGGCTACATTCCTCAGTATCAGGATTTACAAAAGCTGTTTCAGGAAGTATTAAATAAAGAATTTACCGAGCAGGATTATCTACAGCAATTTACCTTGCGGGTTCCGGAAAACCTGGCCAAGATTGAGCGGATTACAAAAATCTATAAAGAAAAGGTCAGCGACGCCCCGCAGATTTTGTTTGCGACTCTTGAAGCGCAACTCCAGAGGCTGGAGCAGGCCAGAAAGAATTACGGGGATTATATTATTCCCGCCAAATTTGTCTAATAAAGCTAAATTTTTGCCATTGCGAGGGGAAGATGAGCGTGTACAGTGCAGCCTTAAACCGGCGCAGTATCAGACGGTTCAGACAAAAACCTATTTCCCCTCAAATACTTAAAAAGTTGATTAATGCCGCCCGGCTGGCCCCCACCGGGGCTAATCTGCAACCCTGCGAATTTATCCTGGTCAATCAGCAAGAAATAGTCAAAAAGATTTTTCCCGGCCTAAAATGGGCCGGCTATATCAGGCCGGCGGGTAATCCGCCAGCGGGAAAAAGGCCTACCGCTTACATTGCAGTTTTGCTTAACCAAAAAAAGAAGCCACTCTGCGGGGAAAGCGATGCCGCCGCAGCAGCGGAAAATATCCTGCTTGTTGCTCAAGAGCAGGGCCTGGGTAGTTGTTGGCTTGGCGCTATCGATAAAGATAAGATTAGAAAGATCCTGCGCGTCCCCTCATATTGTCAGATAATGTATGTAATAGCGTTAGGCTATCCTGATGAGCAACCCAAATTAGAAGCTGTGCGTACTTCGATAGCATACTGGCAAGATAAAAACGGCCGACTACATGTGCCTAAACGCAGCTTAAAAGAGATATTGCATACCAATGTCTACAAAAAATAAAGATAAAAAGGTATTGCTGCATATTTGTTGCGCGGTTTGCGCTACCGCTTGCGTAGAGCGGTTAAAAAAAGACGGGTTTGCGGTCGTCGGTTATTTTTATAATCCGAACATCTACCCTGAACCAGAGTATCGCCAGCGGCTGGCTGAGACCAAGCGCCTGGCCGAGGCCTTAAATTTCCCGCTGATCGTGGGTAAATACCTGCCCGATTACTGGCTCAGGCAAATTCAAGGTTGGGAACATCAGCCTGAAGGCGGCCGCAGATGTATTGAGTGCTTTAGGTTGCGCCTGGTGCAGTTGAAGAAGACCGCCCAGACAAAAAGGATTGCTTATTTTACGACTACCTTGACCATCAGTCCGCACAAGGATGAGGTGATGATTAACGAGATCGGCGCAAATATTGACCGGGAACAGTTCTTAGTCCGCGATTTCAAGAAAAAGAACGGCTTTAAGCGGGCCCAGAAGCTGGGAGAAAAATACGACCTTTACCACCAGAACTACTGCGGCTGCCAATACAGCAAGAAAGATAGCGTATGATTTTGCGGCTTTTGTTCGGATATTTTGCGGGTCCTGTCAAAGGTTCGCCTTCGGTGCTCGCAAAATTACAGTGGAAGAAACTTATACTATCTGTGTTTTCTTTTGCTGCGCGCCGAAGGCTAGAACCTTTGCCACCCGCAAAATATAGATTGTAATCGTTATTTAATTCATGCTTATCTGTACGAATGGTCTTTGCGGAGTGTTTTGTTAGCGAGCATCAGCAATTTTTTGGCAAGAGAGTTGTGAGTATTTATGGCGAGTGAGCGCCGAAACTGACCGAGAAACACCAGATTATTTGCTTACGAGGGAATTTCGGCCCGCCTGCCACCGCTAAAGCACGGCGGGCAGGCAGGCGAAGGAGCCACCCCTCCAAAAAATTAAATGTAGTACGGGTCGCGAACAAAGTGAGCGGTAAATACCACAACTCGGCAAAAAATTGCAGCGAGCAAACAAAATACGTAGCAAAGACCATGAAGCAAAAGATAATATAAGGAAGATTGAAAGATGGCGGGATATGATAAGAAGCATGCGCGGGCGGGACTGAGGGCCAAGCTGCCTAAGCTTGCCTGTTTCCCTAATCAATATCCAGGATACGAGGTAACTATCTCTATTCCGGAATTTACCGCGATTTGTCCCAAGACCGGTTTGCCTGATTTTGGCCGGATCTTTATCCGCTATATGCCGGATAAACTTTGCCTGGAACTGAAGTCGCTGAAGTTCTACATCTTAGGCTACAGAAACTTAGGCATCTTTAACGAGAACGTGGTCAACCGGATTTTAGAGGACGCGGTCCGGGCAGCACGCCCGCAGTGGATGGAAGTGCGCGGTGAATTTAATCCCCGCGGCGGGATTGGGACTGAGGTCGTGGCCAAATTTTCATCTTTGCACTCAGCAGGCTAGATGATACTGAGCGCAGCGAAGTACCTCGCGGCCTACCTAGCTTTGCCTTTCCTTTCTACTACTCTGTGAAACCAGAGGAAAGCCAGATAAACCAAGAGAATCTCCAGCCAAACAAATATCCAGCCAAATTTAGCATTAGCCAGGAATTCCAAGCTCACGCTTTACTCCTTCGCTTTTTCTCTTTTTCCGTAGTGATTACCCGGTGAGTCATAAATATAAAACCACCCCAGATAATCGAGCAAATTGTGACCATCATTACTATTGTGGCTGTGGTGATGCCTTGAGGCTGAAATTCCGGCATGCTGACCACAGGAATGATTTGCGGAATTTTACCCAAATCCTGGAGCACCTGAATCAGGCTTAAGAAGAATAACAACAGCACAAACGCCGGCACCACCCACCTAATCCAGGGCATGATCCAGGCCCCGATTTTATGTTTGGCGTTCTTATTGATTTCCTGATAACCGGTTTTGCGCATAAAGTGGCCCACGGCAATTACCGAAAGCAGGCCGAACAGAGGCAGGGCCAGCTGCCCGATGATGATATCCATTTTGCCTAACAGCGCCAACTTTTTACCCAGGCCTCCGGCTAAAAAACCATTCAACACAAAGGGAAAACCCATCGCCCAGAGAATAAACCCGGTGATTAAAGCGCTTTTCTTGCGCGGCCAGCCGACCTCATCTTTTAACCAGGCAATGCTTGGTTCTTGAATACTGATCGCTGAAGAAAGCGCGCCAAAGGTCAGCAGGATAAAGAACAGCCCGCCGAACAACCAGCCGGCCGGCATTTTCTCAAACACCCGTGGTAAGACAAAGAAGGTCAGGCCAATGCTTTCTGAGCCGCTGACCAGTGCCCCGAAGCCTAGGGCAAAGGCAGCGGGGAAGATAGCGAATCCGGCCAGAATCGAAGAAGAGGTATTGCCTAAGGTGCAGGCCAGGGCGTTGGCCGGGATACCCCATTCATCACGCAGATATGAGCCGTAGATCAACATCGCGCCCATACCTAAGCTTAAGGTAAAGAAGACCTGGCCCAAGGCGGCAATCCAGGTTTGCGGGTTGAGCAGGCCCTCCCAGCGGGGACGCATGTAGAACTCGATGCCGCCGGCGGCGCCGGGCAAAGTAACCGAACGGATAGCTACAATTAAGAGCAGGATGAATAAACTGGGAATCATAAATTTACAGGCCCGCTCGATGCCTTTTTGCACACCCAGGGCAATGATTCCGCTAGTGATAAAAATCGCCAGGGCGTGCACAGCAAAGACCCAGGGGCTGGAGAGGAATCGCAAAAAGAATTGCTCGCTGTCCTGGCCGAAATAGAGCCGGCCAAAAGAGGCAATCACAAAGAAGATCACCCACCCCGTAATCACGATATAATAGGAGTAAAGAAAGAACGGGCCGATTACTCCCCAGGCGCCGATATCCCGGCCAAGGGGAAATTTTATCTTCTCAAACGCGCCCAGGGGATCGCGGCGGGTATGCCGGCCCAGGACCCACTCGGCAATCATGGCAAATACGGCCACACCCAACAACAGGACAATATAAGGAATCAGAAAAACTCCGCCGCCATATTTACCCACCAGATAGGGGAAACGCCAGATATTACCTAAGCCCACCTCGGTGCCAATCATCGCCAGCATCATGCCCCAATGCGTCTTCCAAAGTTCTCTTTCTTTCATCGACGGCCTTTCTATTTTTACATATAAGTTAGCACAAAAGATGGAGTGAGTCCAGAAAATTTTTTCAACCGCCATTTTACTAAGACTTATAAACAATAACTTAGAGCATAAAACAGTATTATTCATATATAAACTTTATAATTAATTTACTTGACAGCAGTTATAGTATATGCTATATTTATTGTTAACAACTCGTTCAACACATAAACAGGAGATAGGTATGGAAACTACGCTGAGGAATAATTCCCTGATATCCTGCCAAGAAATAGTCAGAAGATTTAATCTTTCCTATCAAACCGTGAATTACTATACTAATCTGGGACTTTTGCCGGTGCGCAAGAGAAAAGGCAACGAAAGATTATATCAGGAACTGGAGATTGAGCAGAATTTAAAAAGGATTAGCGAGCTCAAGGATCAAGGATATCCTTTAAGGTTAATCTGCAAGATGGTGCCCAATGAGCTACTATAAGGTATTAGGGTTAGACAAAGAGCCTTTTTCCACCAGCCCCGATCCTAATTTCTTTTATCAATCTGCCGAGCATAAGGCCGCGCTGACCAATATCCTGATTGATATTAGGCTAAAGCGTGGTTTAAGTATCGTCTTAGGCGAGGTGGGTACCGGCAAGACCACCTTAAGCCGTAAGCTCTTCCAGATGGTCAGGTGGCGGCCCAAGATCAACATTTACATGATCCTGGATCCCAGCTTTGATTCAGAGGAGCTGTTTTTACAGGCCTTAGCCAGGACCTTTGGCCTGGACATTACTCTGGCAGCAAATATCCTGGACCTTAAAGAGGAAATTAAACGTTTTCTATTTCGCCGGGCCTCAGATCAGCAAGAGATTGTGGTGCTTTTGATTGATGAGGCCCAGAAGCTGAAATCCCTTTCTTTGGAGGTGTTACGCACTCTGCTTAACTATGAGACTAATGAATTTAAGTTATTACAACTGGTGCTGCTGGGACAGACCGAACTAATTCCCCGGCTGACTAATACAAAGAATCTAATGGATCGGGTCAGCTTCAAATATAATCTAGGTCCTTTAAACGAGCAAGAGACCAAGGCGATGATCAATTTCAGATTGGCTCAGGCCGGTTACTTAGGTCTGGAGCCGTTATTTCTGGAGAAGACCTTAAAGAAAATTCATGAACATACACAGGGTTTTCCCCGGCGCGTTGCCATGCTCAGCCATCTGGCGTTAAAATATATCGTGATGAATAATAAACCCTTTGTGGACAATAAAGTGATTGCCCAGATTATAGACACTGAGGCAAAATTAGGATGGAAAAACCAAGACTTACTCCTGAAGAGCAGTTATTAAAATTAATTGAGCAGGGCGACCAGACAGAGGCGGCTAAATTAAAGCGCCAGCGCAGCCTATTCTTCAAGCTAAATAGCCTGAAAATATTTTTCTTATCCCTGAATAAAAATCTGGTTCAGGTTTGCCAGGATTTAAAGAGTGGGACCAGGGAACCGAACCTGAAAGCCTTGAATAAAGTGCTTTTTGTGGCCTCAATTATTCTTTTGGCCTATTCTGTGAGTGAATTTATGCTTAATCAGCCGCAGATTGATCGGATTGCCGCGGCCAGCCCGGCAATTAAAGAGCAGCCAGAGCAACCGCATGGCCAGAAGGGCCAGCATGGCCAGGAGCGGCCGTTCTTACATTATTTAGAGATGGTCCGGCGGCGCAATGCGTTTAGCCCGATAGAGTTTAAACAGCCTGAACAGGAAGATGTGATCGGTGAGAAACAGCTGCGCGAGATGATTAAAGACTTAAGTTTAGTCGGCATATCCTGGGATCTGGATAGCCCGATAGCCATGGTTGAAGATAAACAAAACAAAAAGACTTATTTCTTAAGACAGGGTGAATTGATTGATCAATTCAAGATCGAGCAAATTTTAAAAAACCGGGTCATCTTGAGTTTTGAAGGTCAGACTATCGAATTAATGTAGTTTAAATAAAGGCGGGTAAGGCTAAGATGAAAAGAATAATTGTGTTTAGCTTGATCTTATTTGTGGGGTCCCAAGTTGCTCAAGTTGCCTGGACCCAACCTGAGCCAGCTCAGCCGGCGGAACTAATTTCCGAAGAACAGGCCGATCCGGGCCCTGAGACTCTGGAAGAAGGCCTAGCTACTGAGATATCTTTAGATTTGCGTGGGATGGATATTGTCGATACGATTAAATTCTTATCGATGAAAGGTAACCTGAACATCGCCACCAGTAAAACTGTCAGTGGCCGGATCACGCTGTTTCTGAAAAATGTCAGCATTGCCGATACCTTAGAATTGATCCTTTTGACTAACAGCTTAGCCATGGAGGTAGACAACAACATCATCACGATTATGACTGAGCAGGAACACGAGCAGCTTTACGGAAGAAAATATGCTGATAAAAGAGAGGTCCGGACCTTAAAGTTAAAATATGCCCTGCCGACCCGCGTCGGTTTGGCCTTGGAGAGCTTAAAGGGTTCAATCGGTAAAATTATTATGGATGACCTTACCGGCACCTTGATTTTGATCGATACTCCGGAGAACATCGCCAAGATGGAGCAGGCCGCGCTGAGCCTGGATCGGGGAATTGTCGAGAAAGAGAGCCCGACGATCACCAAGATCTATGAGCTGGAATATGCCGAGGCCGAAGAGTTGGAGAAAAAGATTGAGCAGGTCTTAACCGAAGGGTTTGGCTCGGTTAAATCGGATCAGCGCACCAACCGGATCTTTATCCAGGATTTACCTAATAAGATGAAAGAGATCGAGGAAATGGTCCAGGCCTTTGACGCCAAGACCCGCGAGGTGGTGATTGAGGCCAAGATCGTCGAGATTACCTTGAATGATGAATTTGCCATGGGCGTTAATTGGGAGGAGATATTAAAAGGCGCGCAAAAAGATTTGCAGTTTACCGGGACTTTCCCGCTTTCTTATCCTACCGGATATGATAACCAATACGGCAGAATGGCAATCGGCACCTGGAAAGAAGGCTTTTATACTGACGAGGGTACTGTAGATGAGGAGTGGCATGCCGGAACCATTGATCCCCGCCGGACCAGCAAGGCGATTACTTTACTTAAGGCCCTGGGTAAGATCAAGATTGTTTCTTCACCTCATATTGCGGTCTGCAATAACGAAGAGGCCAAGATTATGGTCGGCACCCGTCAGCCTTACGCCACCAGTACCGTCTCCCAAAGCGAGAACACCGCTACTACTTCCTGGGCCGCGGAATTTGTCGATGTCGGCGTGACTCTGACCGTGACTCCGAAAATTAACAAAAGCGGATTTGTCAAAATCAGGATTAAGCCTGAGGTCAGCACCTTGACCGGATGGTTTGAGATCAAGGATGAAAACCAAGTTACCCAAATCCGGCTCCCGGAGGTAGATACCTCCAACGCCGAAACCGAGGTCTTAGTCAAAGACGGCCGGACGATTATTATCGGCGGGTTGCTGAAAAACACCGATTATAAGAACAAAGAAAGGCTTCCGATCTTAGGAGACATCCCCTTTATCGGCGGGCTGTTTGGCTCCACAGGCTCAGGGACCAAGACCAAAGAGCTGGTTGTGTTTCTGACTCCGCGGATTATTACCGGAGGAGAGGACCGGCTTTATGCCCAGGAAAGAAAGACCAAGAAACCTAAAAAAGAATGAACGTTAAAAAAGTAAGAAATATAGTTTTAATTGTCTTAGCAGCCTGCTTTATTGGTTTGACTGTGTTTGGATATGTTATCTATAACAAACAAGTCAAGCAAAGCCAGCTTCTAGAAAAAGACTTAGCTGAAACTAAGGATACTTTAAGAAAGGCAAAACATATCGTTTCCCAGGTCAATCAAGAAAAGAGTTCACTGGCGAAACAGAATAATGATTTAAGTAGTGAGATTTCTGATTTAACAGAAAAGCTTGCGGCGATCGAGCAGGAAAAAGATGATTTAGATCAGAAAATTTCCGTATTACTAAACGAAAAAGAAAATTTAGAGACACAAATGGCTCAAGTCACAGCTGAGATCAAAGAAAGCTCTCAACGTGAGCAAGGCTTCCAAGAGCAGCTGCGCGCGCAGGAACAGAAACTGGAAAATCTTACAGAGCAGAACCAGCGCAATTTAACCCAACTTGAAGATAGCAAACAGATGCTCGATGAGGTGTTTGCGGTCAGCAAAGAGCTGCTTAGCGAATTAGAAAAGACAAAACAAGAAAAGCAAGCGCTCAGGCAGTTTCCAGCTGGGGATGTAGTTCAGTTATCTGAACAAGGCCCGGTAAAAGATGAGCAGGCCTTAAAGACTCATTATAATCAGGCCTTGGCCTACGAAGAAAAGGAAAAGTACAAAAAGGCCTTAAAAGAGTACAAAAAGGCGCTGGAAGTTGCTCCCGATGATCCGGATACACATTATAATTTAGCCTTGCTTTATGATGAGCGTCTGAAAAAAACAGCTCTGGCGATTAAGCATTACCAGACTTATCTTAAGCTCATGCCCGATGCCGCGGACGCGGCCAAAGTAGCCAAATGGCTGAAGCAGGCCGAGGAAAATCTTTTTTGGGAGCATCGAAGTAACTAATGAGAAAGATAACCTTTGACTGGAGATTGGCCTTAGGATTTACCGCGTTGATTTTATTAATTATAGCCTTAGGCGTAATCGGGATTATCCAGATTCAGTCTTTAAGCCGGCAGGTGGATGAGTTAGGCCTGCGGCTGTTTCCGTTGCAGAAGGCGTCGCTGGAGATGCGGGTGAATAATAGTTTGTATGCCATGGGGATTCGCAACTATGTGTTTTGGAAGAGCTCCCGTTATCTCGATGCGGCTCGAGCCAGCTCTGACTTAGGCGCGGTTGATCAGGCGGCGTCAGACTTTGACCGGCAATTGGCAGTTTATGTGACCTACAGCCAGTCAAAGCAGCAGACGGATTGGATTACTAAAATCGCCGCTTCCGAAAAAGAGCTGCGTTCCATCGGCACCAAGATTATTGAGCTGGCCCAGCAAAATGTCCCGGCGGATGAGATTAATAAACTATTAATGAGTTTTGAATCGCGGCTATACCGGATCGATGACTTTATTGACAGCACCCTCCAGGAATTTAATTTACAGGCGATAGAGCAGCAGCTTGAGGCGGCAAATTTAAGCAAACAGCGGGCGATTCTGTTTTTGCGGTGGTCGCTTGTTCTAGGGGTGTTGATCGGCGCGCAGACCGCCTTGATTGTCTATCGTAATCGCAAAAGAGAACGCCAAAGACGTGAGCAGCTGGTTCAGCGGATGATTCGCATGGAAGAGGAACAGCGCCAGAATCTTTCATTTCAGATGCATAACGAGATGGGCCAGGACTTAAGCGCGCTGAAGATTTACCTGGACCTGATTAATAATCGTCTCAGCGATAAGGACGACGAGCTTAAAGCGCACCTGGCTCAAGGAAAAAAAATCCTCAGCGACATTCTGGAGAAGACGCATAATATTGCCGAGCTGTTGCGTCCGCCGGCGTTAGAAGAGGTGGGCCTGGTCGATACAATTTCAGGATTAATTTTACAATACAAACAAATTACCCCGATGCAATTCACTTATCGTAAACCGGCTGCTGAGATTAAGCTTTCCGCCGAACTTTCCCTGACTCTTTACCGGGTGGCCCAAGAGGGCTTGACCAATATTATTAAACACTCCCAGGCCAAAAACGTCGAGCTTGTTTTGGCTCAAAGAGAAGATTTGGTTTTTTTACAAGTCAAAGATGACGGGATCGGGTTTGACTATTTAAACTATCAGGACCGCCCCCGCCGGCGCCAGGTAGATAGGCTTAAACTAGGTTTGCTGGGCTTACGCGGCAAGGTCGAGCTCTTAGGTGGGGTAATGAAAGTGGAGACCGCGCCCGGCAAAGGGACAACACTTAGCGTTGAACTTGCGCTAACCAAAACATAAGATTAAACAGATGGTTTTTTCTATAGTCATCGCCGATGACCATGATATCATTCGCGCCGGGATTAAGAATATCCTGCGGGAGGCGCCCAGTTACAAGGTAGTGGCCGAAGCCCGAGACGGCGAAGAAGTTTTAGTAAAAGTTGAACAACACCAGCCTGATGTCTTGCTTCTGGACATCTCGATGCCTAAACTAAGCGGCCTGGAGGCCATTGCCCAAGTCCAGAGACTCTCGCCCAAAACAAAAGTACTGATTATCAGCGTGCATAAGGCCCACGCCTATATCATCAAGGCCTTTCAGTCCGGGGTCAAAGGTTATCTGCAAAAAGAAAGCGCCGGGGTGGAGCTGTTGCCGGCTTTATCTTGTGTTACTGCCGAGCGGGTCTATTTGACTCCGGCGGTCTCGGCCTATCTGGTCGATAAGGCCTTTAAAAAGTCAGCTGAAAAAGGGCCGAAAGATAAATTATTGAGCGAGCGCGAGCAGGAAATCCTGCGTTTAGTAGCCGAGGGTAAGACCGCCAAAGAGATTGCCGCGACTTTATTTTTGAGCCAAAGAACAGTGGAAAATTACAAAGAGAATATCTTGAAAAAACTGGGCTTACACCGCACCAGCGACCTGATTAAATACGCGATCAAACATAATCTGGTGGACATCGAGGAGTATTAAGAACCATCTGTCAAATCTAAAGACCTGACCCCATCAGCCCCCCCTAAAAAATCAGCCAAATAATCATAACTAACTGAAAATAAACATGTTACTCTGAATAGCCGGGAGTAGTTTAGGCAATAATTATATTAGAGTAATTACTGTAATTATATAGAGTAGTTTTACGGATAGTTAAAATTGAGCCTATCAGGCATACTTATAGTAGATGACAAAGGGAGGATACGATGAGAAAAGATAGCTTAATTTTCAATTTTTTATTAATTATTATGCTTACTATGCTAGGTGGAAAAACACTCCAGGCGGAGATTATCTATACCAAAGACGGCCGACAAATTAAGGCCAAGATTGATGAAGTTACCGTGGATACGGTCTGGTATGAATTAGTTGTCTCGGAGGATGTTACTGAATATTTGGGCATTGATCGCGCCGAGGTCGAAAAAATCGAAAACGATGATGGCACAGCCTACAATTATTCAACAACTCAAAAAACGAAAAATTAAAATGGGAGAAGGTCCAATGCGTAGCGGGATAAGTGAGCGGAAAAAGTTTTGCGGCAAAGTCAGGATTGCCTTGTTGTTGGGAGTTGCGTTTGTTGTCGGCATAAACCTGACTATTTTGCTCGGTTCGCTGAGTTCTTTTGAGCAAGACACCAGCCAAACGGCGGTTTATCAGTCGGCTTTAGTCTGGCGCAGCGATGAGCTGGGAGACTATGTCTTACCGGAGATGCTCCCCGGCCGGACTTATACCTTGGCCCAAGCCATAAAGAGCTCCGGACAAATTCAGAGCATTACCGCTAGTTGGCAGTTTGTTGGTGAGGTAAAATTAGAGCTCTCCGCTGATAACGGCAAAAATTACACCCCGGCTGTTTATGGGCTACCCTTATCCCAAGACCTTGTTGTTGGCGATCAACTGAAATGGCGCTTGAGCCTGGGTGAGGAAAGTCAAGTTTCGCAACTAAAGATTAGCTATACCGATTCAGCAGGAGTGCAAGGCACGTTTGGAACGCCCGAGCTTTCTGGGTTTAAGTTTAGAAGGCTTATTAGCATTACTAATCTCAATGATCAAGAACTGTTTAATTACCAGCTTAAGATAGATGTCCCCGCGGCTGGCATTGAAGCTGATTTTCGCGATGTCCGTTTTGCTTGCGCTGACGGGCAGACTATTTTACCGCATTATTTGGAACCAAATTCGACCAACACTGGTGTTTCGGCTTCGTTTTGGGTTAAGATTCCCCAATTACCTCAAGGCAGTTTACCGATTTATATTTATTACGGTAATCCAGAAGCTAGAGATCTATCTAACGCCGAAGCTGTGTTTGATTTCTTTGATGGCTTTGATCAGGATCAGCTGGATCAGGAAAAGTGGCAAGCCTCGACATATTTAGAAGGCGATTATGGCTTGACTGATTCTTTATTAAAATTAGACGCGGCTAAGATTATCAGCCGTGATTTTCAGCTTAGCGAGGGAATTATAGAACTCCGGGCCAAGGCCCGAGCCGCCGGGGGTGAGATCCGCACCGTGATCAGGGAAGAAAAGCAAGACCAGCAGCGCACGCAGCTGGCCTATTCCTCCAATTATTCCGGCGCCGAACACGCCGTAGCCGTAGGAAATATTGTCCAAAAAAATTCCGGGCAGCCGATTGAGCTGGGTAACTTTTATGATTACCGGATTATTGCCCAAGGGGTCCAACTTACTTTTGAAAGATATGCTCTTAGCTACCAGGCCTTAGGAGCTGAAGTAAAATACGAAGATAAAAATGGCTTACTCCGTGGGTTTATTGGCCTGGAAACCGCCGGGGCCGGCAATAACGATCGCGTGGCTGAATATGATTGGATCAGGGTGCGCAAATTGGCCGCTATTGAGCCTAAAGTAGAGCTGCAGGGTCAAGCGGAAAAGGTCAACCTGGCTGAATTCTTACAGAGCGAAATCAGCGCTAATGGAAATCTAATCTTGAGTGGACAATACACTACAGCGACTTTGCCCGCGGGATGCCAGATTAGCGCGATTACCCCACTAATCAGCGTTGTGGGGGCAGAGGAGCAGGCAGCTGGGGAAAAAGCCGTGGCCTTGGAGATCTCAGCTGATGGCGGGAAAAACTGGCGCTCAGATTGCAAGAGCGGCCAGACTTATCAGGCCCCCCGGGACTTTAGCCGGGGAGAGGAGCTTAAACTGCGCGCTGCCCAAAAGGGCAACACTACCCAGGTGCCGGAGCTGGAGCAGATTAAGCTGGAATATACGGTCGGGCCTATAGTTAGCTCCAAGCATATACGTTGTCTGGGCGCCAGCGGCCGAGGCGGTGAGTATATTCAGGGCGATAAAGTAATTATTGAGTGGGACAATACTCTCAGGGGAGATAATAATCCGGATATCCTGGCAGTAAGTTGTAACATCTTGGGCGTTGGTGGTCCGAGCAATCTGGCGATGCTTGATGAAGATAAAGATAATGTCTATCGAGCGGAGTATAAATTTCCGGACGGGATAGCAACGACCGGTAATATCTTTGTTTCCGCAACCAACCAGTGCGGCCTGAGCACCCGCGATGGGCACATCCTGAGCGTGGATACAACAGATGCAAGCGAAAAGCTAAAAGCTAAAAGCGAAGAAGAATCTGAAGCTGGACAGGAAGCAGGGCAGGAAGAAGCAACAGCAACCGAAGAAGAGCAAGAAGCAGAACAGGCCGAAGTAGCGCAGAGAGATCTGATGAAGCGCTACAAGATTAAGATTGCTGAAGATGAGGCCGAAATCGGCGATTTTAGCACCAGGGAGTTCCGGCCGCATTTAAAGATTAAGCGCTGGGGCGAAGAGTGTTTCTTAAGCGTAGAGATTCCCCAAGAGTACATAGCCGCAGAAGACCAGAACGTAGAAAGAAAGATTGAGCAGGCCGGCGTAAAGGCAGTCGATAAAATTGACTGGAACTCCGGGGCCTTAGGCGCTCGTTTTTATAAGAAAGAGCCCAGAGAAGTGAGTAGAGAAGCTGTGCGCAAGGTTAGCCAGCCGCATCGATTCTTCCCTTGGATAAAAACAGAGGTGGAAGAGCGTTTTGTGGAGAAGTTTTTGATTAGCGAAAACGGCGGCCTTGAGTTTGAGGTAGTCTTAAACCAAAGACCGGCCTCTAATATTATCAGCTTGCCCTTTGAATCTAAAGGATTGATATTTTATTACCAACCGGCGTTAAGCGAAGAAGAGATTGCCCGGGGGGTAGTCCGACCGGACGAGGTGGCCGGCTCTTACGCTGTTTACCATCAGAGCAAAAAGAATAAGAATTATGGTACGGGCAAGGCCTTTCATATCTACCGGCCGAAGATTATTGATGCCGTAGGCGATTGGGTCTGGGCCGATCTTTATATCGATACTACGCTTAAGCTAATCCAGATTACCATTGACCAGGGGTGGTTAGGGCAGGCGGCATATCCCGTAATAGTTGACCCTGAATTTGGCTACACCTCTATAGGAACAAGTTCGGTCAATTTAAATAATGCCATTCGCGGCTCTTACTTCTTAGGGCTGGAGGGCGAAAGCTTCCATGTAGTAGTTGCCTACTTGCAGAATAATAGCGCTGCTGCGCATCCTGCGAAATTCGCTATCTATAGAGCAAGCTCTGCAGCATTAGTTGAGGGTACCGATGAAATAGCCATACCCGTTGCCGGTCTGGGTTGGTATAGCAGTAATTTTTCCGCACCGCCAGCGTTGTCAGCAGAAGATTATGCCTTAGTGTCCTGGGCAGATAATCCCAACCTGATGATATATTATGATGTTGGTAGTCCAGGCGCGGGATGTTCGCAAGGCCTCAGCTATGGGGCTTGGCCTAGCCCGGCTACATTGAGCAATGACAGCAACCTCTATTCTATTTATACTACCACGCAAGACATACCGGTCACGTATTCTTTTTATAAGGAAATAACAGTTCAGGCTGCAAACATTGATTCCAATCTGACTGATTTTCCGCTCTATGTGGATATTACCGACGACTCAGACATCGGAGGCGGAATGACCGATACCACCAACTACTATGACATCCGCTTTACCGATGCCGACGGCAATCTCTTAGCATATGAAGAAGAGTCAATGAGCATCTCCGGCGGCCTGGCCAACGGCCATTATTGGGTCAAGACCGATCTTAACTCCGCAACCGGCGCTACTATTCGTTGTTACTACGGCAAATCCGGCGCCGTCGACGGCTCCAATCCTGCGGGCGTCTGGAATAGTAATTTTGTTGGAGTATGGCATATGCCAGACGGGACGACTTTATCAGCTTTAGACAGCACTGCAAATAATAATGACGGCACAATTTATAATGCTGTGGCAGGGGCGGGCAAGATTGACGGTGCAGGTAGTTTTGACGGAACTGATGATTATGTTAATTGCGGGACAGATACAAGTTTGAATTTTGGTGTTGGTGGGCCATTTTCAATAAATGTATGGGTAAATGGCCTGGTCCCAACTGATGCTTTCCCGGCAATTGTTGAAAAAGGTACGGACGACTTTACAAATGGCACAACTCAAAGAGGATTTATACTATTTAGATATGGAGCTACTTCTTATCAATTTAGAATTAGCGATACTGATAATGAACACTACGATGGTATAAATATAGGTAATTTAGAAAGTGCGGGCTGGCAATACATTTCAATTACTGTTGACGATGCCTCTGACTCAAGTCCGCTTATTAAAGGTTATGTAAATGAGTCACTTATTGACTCAACAGCAAGAACTATTAATAGCAGCGGTTCTATTGATACCAGTGAGTATTTATCTATAGGGAGATGGAGGTATGCTGGTCGTGATTTCAATGGTACAATCGACGAAGTCCGCATCACTAACGACGTCCGCACCGCCGCCGAAATCAAATTCGAATACCGCAACATCAACGAAGCCGATAATGAATTGACCTGGGGTAGTCAGACAGCAAGAGATATTGATCCACCAACAGGCTCAATTACCATTGACGGCGGCGCTTATACCACCTCTACATCGGTTAACTTAACCTTATCGGCCAGCGATGCCAGCGGTGTAGCCAACATGCGCTTGCGCAATGGCACCAGCGGCTCTTTTTCCTCACCGGTTAGCTATGCTACTTCTTACCCCTGGACTTTGTCCAGCGGTGATGGAACTAAAACCGTACAGGTGCAATTCCAGGATAATGCCGGTAACTGGTCCACGGAAACAATCAGCGATACGATTATCTTAGATAACATTCCCCCGGAAGGTTATTCTGTAGACATTGATCAGCCTGGGATTAACAACTTTAACGAAACCAATGTTTCATTTACCTTTTCTGGCGCTGAGGTAGGCGCGACTTATTATTACGACTTTACTGATTTTGGAACAGGTGCTGTCTCTGATTCCGGCGCAGTTACATCAAGTAATCAACAGCTTACCGGAATTGATATATCCTCATTAAACGATGGCATCGTTACCTTAACTGTATATCTGATTGATCCGATAGGAAATCAAGGCATTGATGCTCAAGATGCCACGATCAAAGATACCTCTGCTCCTACGGGCTATTCTGTCCTGATTCTTGACAGTGATGGTTATATTAATGCGGCTGAACAAGCAGCCGTAGACTTTAGGTTTAACGCTGCTGAGATCGGCGCAATTTACAACTATAGCTTTACAGATACAGCAGCAGGCGCTGTCACCGGTAATGGTATGGTGACAGTGGTCAATCAAACCGTCAGCGGCATTGACCTTTCTTCATTAAACGATGGCATCATTACCTTAACTGTATATCTTATTGATCCGATAGGAAATCAAGGCATTGATGCTCAAGATGGCACGATCAAAGATGTCTCTGCTCCTACGGGCTATTCTGTCCTGATTCTTGACAGCGATGGTTATATTAATGCTACTGAACAAGCAGCCGTAGACTTCAGGTTCAACGCTGCTGGGATCGGCGCAACTTACAATTACAGCTTCACTGATTCAGGGGCGGGTAATGTTGCCGGCAGTGGTAATATAACTTCAGTAAATCAAACCGTTAGCGGAATTGACCTTTCCTCATTAGCTGAAGGCACCATCACCTTAACGGCCTACTTGACTGATCCGGCAGGCAATCAAGGCAGTGACGCAACTGATACATCAATGAAAGATACGATTGCTCCAGCGGGTTATTCGGTAGACATTGATCAGCCTTATGTCAACAATGCCAACCAGGCCGCGATCTCATTTACCTTTACTAGTGCTGAAGTAGACGCTACCTATTATTACAGCTTTACTGATACAGGGGCGGGGAATGTCTCATCAAGCGGCGCGGTAACTTCAGCCAATCAAACCATCTCAGGGATTAACCTTTCTGCGCTGGCCGATGGCCTGATTGATTTAACAGTTTATCTGACTGATCCGGCAGGAAATCAAGGCATTGATACAACCGATTCTACCAATAAAGACACCCTGGCCCCGGCAGGCTACACTGTCAGCATTGATCAGCCTTATGTCAACAATGCCAACCAGACCGCGATCTCATTTACCTTTACTGATGCTGAAGTGGGCACTACCTATTATTACAGCTTCAGCGATACAGGGGCGGGGAATGTCTCATCAAGCGGCGCGGTAACTTCGGCCAATCAAACCATCTCAGGGATTAACCTTTCTGCGTTGGCTGAGGGCCTGATTACCTTAACTGTCTATTTAGTCGATGACTTCGCCAACCAGGGCCCTAATGCCGCTGATAATACTACCAAAGACACAGTTGCCCCGGCAGGGTACACTGTCAGTATCGATCAGCCTTATGTCAACAATGCCAACCAGACCGCGATCTCATTTACCTTTACTGATGCTGAAGTGGGCACTACCTATTATTACAGCTTCACTGATACAGGGGCGGGGAACGTCTCATCAAGCGGCGCGGTAACTTCGGCCAATCAAACCATCTCAGGGATTAACCTCTCTTCATTAGCGGATGGAGCAATTAACTTAACCGTGTATCTGGTAGACAGCGCAGCTAACCAGGGTCCGGATACCACTGATAATACTACCAAAGACGCAGTTGCTCCAGCAGGCTACACTGTCAGTATTGATCAATCCAGCGGGATTAACTCTACCAACCAGACCGCGGTCTCATTTACCTTTAGCGGCGCTGAAGTGGGCACTACTTATTATTACAGCTTTACAGATACCGGAACAGGTGATGTCTCTGGTTCCGGCGCAGTTACATCAAGCGATCAACAGCTTACCGGAATTGATCTTACTGCACTGATTGACGGCTTAATTACCTTAACAGTTTATTTAGTCGATGACTTTGCCAATCAAGGTCCGGATGCTACTGACACTGTCTTAAAAGACGCCAATCCACCAATGGGCTATACAGTAGCCATTGATCAGCCTTATATCAACATTGCCAATCAGAATAATATCTCCTTTACCTTTACTAATGCCGAGATCGGGACCACTTATTATTACAGCTTTACCGATACGGGAGCAGGCACTGTATCTAATTCCGGGGCAGTTACAGTGTCAAATCAGCAGATTAGCGGAATTGATCTCTCCGCATTAGCTGATGGCCTGGTTACCCTAACTGTCTACCTAGAAGATGGCGCTGGCGGCATTGGCCCTGATGTTACTGATACTGTTCAGAAAGACGCGGTTGCCCCGGCAGGTTACAGCGTATCTATTGATCAGCCTTATGTCAACAATGCCAACCAGGCCGCGATCTCATTTACCTTTAGCGGCGCCGAAGTGGGCACTACCTATTATTACAGCTTCACTGATACAGGGGCGGGTAACGTCT
>JBHPFV010000024.1:0-27206 GCA_042571705.1 Candidatus Omnitrophota bacterium | reverse complement strand
TGACATAATTGTCATAAATATATGATGCTTCTTCGGAATTGGAGAATACACCTATCCTTCCTGCTCCTGCACGCACTCCATCTCGAATCAGCTGAAACTCTAAACCACTAGACAACCACCCACCAAATCTATCTCCTAATGCTATCGATATGTATTCCTCATCAGGATCTTCTGCTTTAACAGCTACCATCTGTGCACCTGACTTTGCACTTCTTCTCGTTAGCAATAGGCCATAATCCGCTATGGGGATCGCTATCAATCTATTGACACTTATCCCAGTAATAAATTTTCCTTTGTTCAAAACCTCATTTTTTTCAATGTCTGGATCTGAATCAAAATTAACCGCTCCTTCTTTTTGATTAGCAAATCCGATTAAGGTAAAACATAAAACCATGCATATACAACCCAATGTAATTCTTGGTATTTTAACCATAACCTCCCCCACTCCTTATAGCTCTCCTTCAGGTGCTCCTAAAGGAAAACTTGCCTCTGCTACCTTATCATCCTTGAAATAGACAAACTTCCTATCTGGATCCCACCAGACAGACATATTCTCATATAGGCTTTTTTGGCGAGTTGTTTTCGTGCACACCACTTTATTGGTCGCAAAATGTAGATGGTAAAGTTATGCTTGTAATTAAGATATTATCTGATGTTTTATAATTAATTTGAATAGAAATGCCCATGTTCATAAACTTGAGATAATTAGGATCTCTGCAAGCATTTGATTTAATCATATTATCAAGATTTTGGGCAAGCTCTGTCTTCTCATTTTCAAACTCATTATAGTTAATAATAGTCATATGATAGATTAATACTTTTTCTTCTAAGGTTACTTTTTCACAACGTGTGGAAGAATCGACATTCATGGGTAGCTGAGAATTGATGCTATCCACAATACCCTTCATTAGATCTACATTATTTTGATGATTATACATACCAGCTTGAATGGCTTTTGATAAAATGATTGCAACAGCTAATGTAATTAAAACCCACCTAACCTTCTTAATAGACTTCATTTTTCCTCCTTAAAACAAAAAAAAGACAACCCTCTTAGCTTGAGAGTTGCCTTAAATTGATTGATTTCTTCTCATTTTGCCACCCCTTTGCGGTAGGTAATATGATACTCCTTTGGGGTTATTTTGGCAAGGGAAAATAGGCGAGCACTATTTGGACGATAAAAATTCTAAGATTATTCAGAAAACTTTAATTTAGTTATAATTATTATTTTGCTTCCAGAGGAACTACGTAAGTCTTTATAAATTTCTCTATATATGTTACAACTTGATTACTTGCGTTGGGAAGACTTTTTGCAACCCACACTGCAAATTCATAGAAGGTCTTTGTCTCAACTCTTAACCATTGCTTTTCCTTATACAAGGCCCAAAGCAAAGTAGTCATAGCTATTCTTTTGTTGCCATTTTGAAAAGGATGATTTTTGACCATAAGATAAAACAGCATGCTGACTTTTGCAGTAAATGTTGGATAAAGACTTCTTTTATCGAAAGTTTGAAAAGGAGTTTCTAGGCAACTTTCCAAAATATTTGAACGTCTTGTAGCAAAATCTAATATTGTTTCATCGAAAGTATAGAAATCTCGAGCTAAGCTAAAAGCAATATGTTCTACTTGTTGTAAGGTAATCCTTTCCATTACTCATTCCCCAAACGTCTCAATACTTCTCCGTATTCATCAATTGTCTTTTTTACAGCTTTCTCGATCTCCTGTTTTTCTTCATCCTTTAAAGGTGCACCTTTACCATTTGAGAGATATTTTTTAATGGCTTCTTCGGGAATAGCAAAAATCCTCCCAATTCTTACAGCTTTTATCTTGCCGCTCTTTACCTTCTTGTAAACAGCTATCCGGCTTATTCCAATAATTTTAGCAACTTGAGCAACGGAAAGGTATTTTGTATGTTCCATAATAGTCTCCCGATTTTATCAAAACATACTTTGAGTTTGTGGATAATTCTATAAACATTTACTCTGGTTAACGAGTGTTAACTATACTTACTCTGGTTAACGAGTGTTAACTATACTTACTCTGGTTAACGAGTGTTAACTATATAATAGCATATCACGCCAAAAGGATAAAAGCAACAAAAATTATATAATACTTAGCATTAATTCTGGAGCGTATGCTACTTATGGAGGTGTGGCCCCCCCTACCCTTTGAAATTTGGTGCTCGCGCCTGGAAGGGGCCCTAATGATATATAGTGTGTTGATGGGGGGTGCCAACCTCTTAATTGAGGGGGAATAGTCAAGCCAGGCCTCTGGCGAAGTAATAAACTATTTCAGATTGCAGCGTTTAATTACGTTATGGCTCAGCGCTTCCTTAACTTCCACTCTATCTCTATGCCAAGCAATATATGTCGGTTCGACGTTATCTACCCAGGCCCCGCAATTTGCATATACCCCCTGGCCTATTGGCTGAAGTTGCCATTTGTGTATATGCCCAAAGATAACTATTTTTGCCCCTTTATTGATATGATTATTAACTGCCTGCTCAAACTCTCCGAAATGTCCGCCTCTTTTAACATACTCTTTTGTGGCCGGCGTGACTTTATTTCTTATAGTGATAGCTTCCTTTAAAAAACCGTCTAGATTTTCTATTGAGTTTTGGGCCCAGACATCGATATCAGGATGAATCAGTCTTTCTAGCCCAGCTACGAGTAGCGAAAAGTATTTACCCAGAGGCCATTTAATCGATTTGAGAGGGTTTTTATAACGATTAAATATATCATATCTATAACCGTGTTCGGCAACGATTCCATTTTCAATATCACGGTATTCTAAAGATATGCCCAGACCTGAATTTACGAATTTTACGAATGGTATATAATCATGATTTCCGATGACATAAGTTACTTTTACATTATTCTTTAAAGATAAAAGTCTATTCAGAACCTGATGATGCCTAAATAAAACTCGATCTAAATCTGCCTGCCACAATTCAAAAAGGTCACCCAAAATAACTAATTCCTGGGCCTGGCTTTCAACAAATTCAAGAAATTCTAGAAATTGTTCATCGCGATGAAAATCATCGGTTCTGGAACCATCACCTAAATGTAAATCACTAATAAATATTTTCATTTTGTATAAGGGGCCCCTCCCGCATAACTGCCAATATTAGATCAGCAATAATTCTATGCCCCGCCGCGTTAAAATGCTCATCCAACAAATAATAACATTGATCATTAAGCTGATCGGATAAATCTACTGTCTTAATTTCCTTTATATACTGGGGATAATTTCCTAATTTTTTTTCTTCATTCAATCTTGAAATAAACTTACCCTTGCCGATAACAATTATTTGTATATCACTTAAATCCGTACGGCCGGCATTGATCAGCGTATTTAAAAAAAGCTTAACCATGGTTGTGGGTTCTATTTTAGACGCGGCTTCTACTTCCGGAGGCGTGTATTGTTTAAAAATTCTGCCGCTGGCCAGGGCCTTAAAGAATAGCACTGAATATTTACCAGGATAGTAGCGTTTGGCCTTTTGATATTGTTGTATTGTCTTTTTGTATCCATTTTTGTCTGTGATGGCTAATCTATTATTTCCATAATAAAAAGCCAGGTTCTCAAACGTATCGTTGGCCAGGAAGTGAATGATCAAAATTTTCAGTCTTGTTGTGTCTACACGATCCAACATACGTATTTCTCGCACCGTTCCATATGAAGAAATTGCCGCGTTTAATACTTTTATCTTGGTTTTTTGCTCAATCAATTGGGCATAGGTTTCATTTTGGTTAACTCCCCAACCCATTGCCAGCGAGTCCCCGATCACCACTATCTCTGGCGCATCTAAAGAATCTTTATCATCGCGCACTCCTAACTTATTAACCTGGAATTGGTTAGTGAATTCCGCATTGGAAAACAAAAAGT
Source organism: Candidatus Omnitrophota bacterium (assembly GCA_042571705.1). Lineage (GTDB taxonomy): Bacteria > Omnitrophota > Gorgyraeia > JAFGHF01 > JAFGHF01 > JBHPFV01. The sequence goes on along the minus strand of JBHPFV010000024.1, from coordinate 23,321 downwards.
TGCCAGGTCTGAGCGTATAAGTAAGCTTTGGGTCGTAATGTGCATAGTTTGGTTCAAACTGAATAATCTCCCTGTATCTTTCGTGATAAATGCCCTTCATCAGATTGGTGGGACCGAACTTTGATAACGCGGGAAAAAGTAACATTAAGGCAATAACGCCCTCTAAAAATAATAAGGCTATTAGCGCAGTTAAGATCGAGCGTTTTAATAACATCTTAATTTCATGTCAAAATATATTCTTCGGGGAATTGGATTAGAGCCGGATAGGTATATTGTCTGTAAACATTGGCCGGGTTCAGATGGATAGGCCCTTAAATAAATGCCGCCATAGCTCCCTTTTAATTTCATGTCTATTGGCGTATAGCCAATAGTGCGGTCATTCCATTCGATCTCTGAACCGGGAGGGTCGGAAATAATTTCAATCTCGTAATCATTATATTCATAACCTCTTCCGAAAGCGCCTAGCGAGTATTCGTTTAGCCTCGCTCTTGGGTTGGCTGTTGCGCAACCTAATAGAATTAGGCATAACCAGGTTATCAGAATGGTCTTCAGCATTTATCTAGCCAGCATCAGTTATTTTGCTGATGTTTTAACTGCTCTATTTCTTTTTCGAGCTGTGCTTGCTTAGTCTTAAGCTCGCTGACCTGCGCTTCCAGATTTTCTAAACTTGCCTGGATCTGCAAAAATCGGCGGGACAAATAGGCCTCGGTTGACTCAACCACTGTCAAGTTGCGGTCTTGGCGCCTCTTGGCATCCTGAGGAACGATTACTTTTAGCCGGCCCTCTTGGATAACCTCCATCCCCGGAGGAATATCCTCTTGGGCCTGTTGGCCAAAAACGTTACCTGTCAATAAATGAATTAAAGCTATTAAAAGAAAGATTGCTCTCGAAGTAAAAGAATTTCCTTGCATCCTCACCTGCCATCGTAACGACAGTATTTTTCCCAAAGAACAAAGTTCTCCAGCACCCAATCAAGCATCAGGCCGACTTCCTTGCCAAACATCCGGACTAATTCGTTTTGGAAATCTTCCTGCCTGATCCAATGTTTTTTGGCATCGTGAAAATCTACGATCATGCCTTTATATTTCGCATCATAAGGCGTATCCCAATCCGCATGTAACCCGAACTTGCTGACTAAGTATGGTGTGCGGTCCAAATAATAGCGATATAAAGCGTCTTTAAGCTGCTTGTTGACTCTGTATATTTCCTCTCTTAACGCTTTGTCATTAATGTACTCCCAAGTCCCGTTTTTATATAAAATGGCCTGGCGGCCTTCAACGGTTGTGGCGACTTTCTGGGCAAAGGATGTGCTGATCGCCGATAGGAAAATGGGAATCAGGACGCAAAATATCCTGTTAATAATATTCACTAGGTGGCCTGTAAGTGGTGGGCGTAGAAGGATTCGAACCTTCGATCTCCACAATGTGAGTGTGGCGCTTTAACCAACTAAGCCATACGCCCGAATTTGCGAAATACCAACACTATATCCGAGGTCATTTTATCACAACAGAAGCTGCTTTGTCTATTTCTTTATCTCCGGGTACACTGCTCCGGTGGGGCAATTTGTCTTTCCTTTTCATGACCAGCGAGTAGTTTTGGTCGGAAACTATATTGTAGTTGGCGCTAAGCAGTCGCGCAATAACGTGATTGCCTTCGCTTTGCCCCAAAAGAACCATACACTTGGGATAATCGACCATATTCGTAATCGAACTCGCACGCTTCAATGCAAAATGAAGTCCACTATATCTGCCTTTATCTACGATTATACCAGTGTGAAAAATTGGTGCATATGAAAGCTCTTCAATATTTATATAATAGGGTAATCTACTTAAAGGTGAGTGACTTGGTAAAAGTAAAAGCGATTGATAACTGCGTTGAAAATAATCTTCGTAATCGAAATGGCTTTCGTGAACTACTAAAAAGTCCTTTCCTAACTCACTCTGCCTTAACTCGCTATAGACCTGTTCCATTTTTCGGGAGATGGAACCGGCATAAGCAAAAAGAAACACGGCCTCAAAAACAAAAAGAATCAAAATTAGAATTTTTATGCCTTGGCATATATTAGGCCTTATCCTGCTATTAAATTTCGGCGCTAAATAGGTAAAAATAATCCATATTGCCGGAAACAGGAATCTGCGGCCTGGCCGAAACAGGCCGATTAGGAGCGGTGGGGCGATAAATAAATAAATAATAAATACTAAGGCGGTGAGCGATAATGCCATTTTCGTTCTATGCATTTTAAATAAATCTCTTAGCCAATATAGACAAAGGATAAAAATACATAAAATAAATCCCAGATTTAACCCGGCAATTAATTTTATAAAACTGCTGTCTGGGTCCAAAAAAGGATAAAAGCTGTGGAAAATACATAAATACCGAAAACCCTGATAGACATTTTTTACCACCGTTAGCAAATCAGGAAGTCCGATGTATGCAATCAACCTAGCATTTTTTAAATAAGGCATTCCGTAAATTAGTAACATAATTAGTGACGGCGCCAGTCCTAAGAAAAGCTTCTTAAGTAGGGATTTTCTAAAATTAAATACAAGAAAAATTGCGATAAATATAAGCCAGGCAAGATAGGCAACAAGATGCGAAAGGTGAATTAAAATAGAAAGGCCCAGCAAAATCCATATATTTATCCGATCCAAGGCCTGATGATGTCTAACGATATATCCTATTCCGACAAAGAGCACCCCCAAACTAAAGATATATGCTAAATTACCGTGAAAAAAAGGATAATTGAAAGTCAAAATGAATGGAATATACGATAGGGCACTGTTTATCTTGGGATCAAGAGAGTTGATTAGGTAAAAAGAGCCAAAAGCGAAGAGCAGCGCATAGATGGTAAGAAATATCTTGCCTGACACCTCGGCAGGAAAAAACAAATTAAATGCCCCGATTAACAAAGTAGGCATTGCGTGTGTTACCGGGTAATTTGTAATTTGGTAATCCGGAAGCGGCTCTCCTTTAATAAATTGCGAAAAAACGAATCCTTGAAAAAGCAAATCAGGATAGTCTTGCATAGGCAAGAATCGGAACAGCCAGATAAAAAGAACTACCACAGCAACAAATATAGTATATATAATTAAATCGGTTGGACGCTTAGGTCTTTTAAAATATTTCATAGGGTAGGACCGAAAAATAAATCAGGCGCCTGTTGTATATTCGAAACTGCTGATTAGAACAGACGCCTGTTTTATTATTTTAAATGATTTTTCGTTCTTCGCTGAGGCTTAAATCCAGGAAGTTACGCAACCGGCGGCTACGGGTAGGGTGGCGCAGCTTTCTTAAGGCCTTAGCTTCAATCTGCCGGACTCGTTCCCGAGTAACCCGAAAGATACTGCCTACCTCCTCCAGGGTGCGCGGATAACCATCACCGATACCAAAACGCAGCTGGAGCACCTTCTTTTCCCGCTCGGTTAGTGAGGTCAGCACATCTTCCATCTCTGTCTTCAGCATCGAGTAGGCCGTGGCATTGGCTGGCGAAACCGCTGTCTTATCCTCAATAAAATCTCCGAAATGAGTATCGCCTTCGTCGCCTACGGGTGTCTGCAGTGAAATCGGCTCCTGGGCAATCTTTAAGACCCCGCGGACCTTATCCACCGGCATGCTCATCTGGCGGGCGATTTCTTCCGGTGCCGGTTCCCGTCCTTTTTCCTGAACTAACGCCCGGGAAATACGAATCAAGCGGTTAATGGTTTCGGTCATGTGCACCGGGATGCGAATAGTCCGGGCCTGATCGGCAATCGAACGGGTAATCGCCTGTCTGATCCACCAGGTGGCATAAGTACTGAATTTATATCCCCGGCGATAATCGTATTTGTCTACTGCCTTCATCAAGCCGATATTTCCTTCCTGAATTAAGTCCAGGAAAGATAAGCCCCGGTTAGTGTACTTTTTGGCAATACTGACCACCAGGCGCAGGTTGGCCTCGACCAGGGCCTTTTTGGCCTTGGTAAATTTACTTTGTCGGACTCTAATTAACCTGATTTTTTCTTTAATTTTCAAAGGCGCGAGGTTAAACTCTTTGATAATCTTCTTTTTCCGCTCCACTAAACTGCCGATTCTACCTCTTATTTTTTTCCGGCGCAGCCGCTTAATTTCCGACTCTATCTCACTGATCTGGCGAAAGCTAGCCTTGATTCTGATCGCTACCTCTTCAATTATAGAGGTTAGTAAATCGAACTGCCAAAGCAGCTTGACTACATTGTCCTGTTTGCGCGTGTTTCTTAATTTAGAGATTAATTTAGCAATTCTCTTCAGGATTTTGTCGCGATTAAGGCTGGCTTCTTCTCGAATCGCATCCTCTAAACTAAGCTCAAGCTTAACAATCCTATTGGCCACATATAATATTTCGTGTTTTGCCCGCGGACAATCATAGACAGACTCGCGAAATCTATTTTCGGCTACCTCAATCTCTTTAGCCAGCCTAATCTCTTCTTCGCGGGCAACCAAAGGAATCTGGCCCATCTGTCTCAAATACATCCTGACCGGGTCATCCATCCTGGCCAAACGAGGAAGCGCTTCTTGCTTGGTTTTTAAAACTGCCTCGGCCTCTTCCTGTTGGGCCTTTTCCAGCTCCGGCTTATTCTCCTGAGCAATTATTTCGATGTTTTCATTACCCAATAAAGTCAGGATCTCGTCTATCTCTTCGGAAGAAACAATGTTCTCAGGCAAAATGTCATTGACCTCTTCATAGGTCAGGTGGCCTTTTTCCTTACCCGCGGCAATCAACTGTTCCAGCTGTTTGGCTCTGCCTTTTTTAGTTTTTGGTCTTGCTTTTGCCATTCCCCTTTACTCCTGTTTTAATCAATTCATTATATTGATTCACTAAAACCGTAATCTTATCTTTATGTCCCCAATTCTGGGCCAGTTTAATCTCACGCTGTAACTTATTTAATTTCATCTTTACATTATCTTTATTAATCCGCTCTATGCAGTCAAAAAGACATTTATTGCGGTCGATAAATTGAGCCGGATGTGTCGAGATGCGCGAAATCATTCCGGCGGTATCTTGATTGTTTAAACAGCTGATCAATTTAGCGGCGCTTAATTCTTGTTCTTTGGTGTGCAATTGAAAGACAATCCGCAGGGCCTCACGAATACGCAAATCCTGAAAATCTTCCAAAGACAGCTTTTGTTTTACTTCGACAATCGCCTGATTGTCTTCCAGGAGAATCTTCAAAAGCATCTCTTCGGCCGGACGATTAACAACATCCTTGGCCTGTTTTAAGGTGTCCTTGGCGTAATGCTCGAAGTCCCGCTTGACTTTCTTCAGCTCCGCCAAAATCCACTCTTCACCTAATAATTTCTCACCCCGGGAAAATTCCTGGGCCAACCTTTTGATATAACCACCGCGGCGAATTACATTTTGCACCCGGTGAATTGTCGGCAACATCTGGGCGGCAATGTTCACTTTCCCTTCGACTGTGCTTAAATCAAAACTTTCAGACAACAGGTTTAACTTATAATCAAAAAGATCGCTGGCCGCGGTTATTTTCTGCCAAAATTTCTCCCGGCCAAATTTATGCACAAAACTGTCCGGATCTTCACCCTTGGGCAAGCTGGTAACTTTGACCTGCATATCTTCTTCGATTAATATATCCAAGCTGCGCAAAGAGGCCATTTCTCCGGCCCGGTCGGAGTCAAACAGCATCACTACATTACGAGTATAACGCCTGAGCAACCTAATCTGCTGATAGGTCAGCGCTGTGCCCAAAGAGGCCACAACATTACCGATGCCGTTTTGGGATAGGCTCATCAAATCCAAGTAGCCTTCGACGATAATGCAAAAATCTTGTTTTTTGATCTCTTCTTTGGCAAAATTCAGCCCGTACAAGTGGTTGCTTTTACTGTAAATTGTGGTCTCCGGTGAATTCATATATTTAGGCATTGAGCCGTCTAAAACCCGGGCGCCAAACCCTAAGATCCGCGAGCGCACATCAAAAATAGGAAAGATCAGTCTTTGTCTAAATCTATCGTAGTATGGACCTTTTTCTTTTCGTAAAATTAAACCAGTTTGCTCCAGCTTCTCATCCTTCATGCCTTTGGCGCGCATAAAGTGTAATAGGCCGTTGTTGGCCGGGGCGTAACCTAATCTAAAGCCCGTCACCGTAGCCGCTAACTGCTGCCTTTTCTTTAAATATTCTACTGCCGGACGGCCTGGCGCTTTCTTTAAATTGGCCTGATACCAGGAGCAAGCTAACTCATTAACCTCATAAAGAGTTTGCGCGTCTTTCTGTTCCCGGGTAAATTCAGTTTTGGCCGGAAGCTTGACTCCGGTCAGCGCGGCTAATTTACGCACCACTTGGGGAAACTCCAGGCCTTCGTGTTTCATCACAAAATTAAATACGTTGCCTCCGGCGCCGCAACCAAAGCAATGGAAGATGCCTTTGTCGGGACTGACCATAAACGAAGGGGTCTTCTCTTTATGAAACGGACAATGCGCCCTAAAGTTTCTGCCGGCCTGCTTTAAGGGGATATATTGGGCCACGACTTCGGCGATATTACATTTATCGCGGATTTCGTCAATTATCTGGTCGGTAAACAGGCTGGCCATTTATCTCCTTTTTCGGCGCTGGAAACCGGAACACTGAATCACGCTAAGTTTTTGCTTCTTTTCTAATTTATCCAACAACAGGTTTAAGCCCAGATTATCGCTGGCGATGTGCCCGGCAATAATCACATTAATGTGTTCGGACTTAACTTTACGAAAGTGCTCTTCGCTCAGATGCATGGCCACGATGGTATTGATCCCGGCCTGAGCCAGCTTCTGAAAGATGTCTTTAGAGCCTTCGGTGCCTCCGGTCATATCCACAAATATCTTTCCGGCTTGCCGCTTCGGCGCGCCGACCAGGATACGCGGACCGGCTTTTTCTTTGATCGCGTAACTAAATTCAGGGATTCGGGTCAAGATATCAACTGCATCCTGCAAAGTATCCGGTTTTTGTTTGTCCATCAACCGCTGCAGGTAAGTTGCCACATGATTGTCGGCAACAGTATGACAGCAGATAAAAGGCAGTTTCAAATGTTCGGCAAGATCCACTGTCTGCCTATGGTTGGCGGACATAATCCTTCTTTTTACCTCAGCGATCCGCACAGCCATCAAGGCCTCGGCGGTGCTAATCGGCACGCCTAAATTCTTCAGGATCTCGGCATGAATCTCCATTACTTCACCCAGGCCGGCTAAACCCACGCCCTGGGGATGATGGGAAACCACCAAATCTATCTTCTGGCCCTGCTGTCTTAATTTATCCGCTAAAAACAACTCACCGGAGGCGATATCCACACCTACCAGGATAGTCTTGACTTTTTGTGTCAGCGGGCCACAGAGCACCCTGGTGTCACTATAAGGGTTGGTTAGCCGCTCCCGGTCAAATTGGTCCTTTTGGCGCTGATTAAGCTGTTGTAATATTTTCTTAGTCCGTTGAAGCTGTTTATTGACTGCCGCCGACCCCCTAGGGTCGGCATTAATGCCTTCTTTTACCACAAAGTTATAAAAATCCTTTAAGGTCATTTACTACCCTCTTTCTTCGGCTCAAACATCATTATAAACTCAAACACCTTAGGGGCCACCTGCTTCAACCCGGGGCCAAAAAATGACTTCTCTTCCACGCTCTTCCTTAAATAGTCCACCGGCATCAGGGTCAGACAAAACAGAAACAGACTGGCGAAAACAATACTGCGTAGCAGCCCTAAGCTAAATCCTCCCCAGCGCTCCAAGCCACTGCCAATCAACTCAAAATGCATGATTTTAAACAAAAGTATCCTAACCCACCTAAATACAATAAGTAACAAGAAGAAGAAAATTAAGAAAGATATGATATTGGCCGCTTGAGCGGACAGGAATGAATGTTTGGCTAACCAAACGCCCACTTGATCATAATAAAGAAACGAGACTACTGTCGCCGCAATCGCTCCGAGACTTTTAAACAGCTCCACTGAGAATCCTTGATTGAAACCGATGTAACCGCCTCTGATTAAAAAGATTACGACAATTATATCTACCCAGTTAGTCTCGGGCAGGAAAGACATAGTTATACCTTATATATAAAAAGGTTAAGAAAGTATACCATAAAAGTGTGTTAAAGTCAAGGTTCAAGCGGAGACTTTTTTCTTGCATTATTATTGAATTTGTGCTATCATTCCCTATCTTGAATCCGAAACTAGACGGAGGAAAAAATGGCTCGAGCTTGTACAATCTGTGGTAAAAAAGCGCAGGCCGGAAGAAGCATTAAACGCCGAGGTATGGCCAAGAAAAAAGGCGGCGTAGGACAAAAGATTACCGGCATTACTAAACGCACCTTTGCCCCGAATTTACAAAAAATCAGGACACTGGTTAACGGAACTGTAAGAAAAAGATATGTCTGCACCAAATGTCTTAAAGCAGGCAAAATTCAAAAAGTTTAAGCGTTGATAATCTTTAAATCCTCAACTTTCAACTGTATCGAAGAATTACCCTGCCAGTTGTTAATCGAAGGTGAATACGCCAAAGCAACGAGCTGACCGGCCGCAAATCGCGGAAAAACTCCAGCCTTGTTATAGCCCATCGCCACGCAGGTAAGCAAACCATCGCTAACCCAGAATTTTAGATGGTTTCTGGCCAGCTTTATGGCCGCTGACTTGACTTCTAGCTTGGAGGAACAGATCAGCGGTTGCGGATTATCTGAGCCGAATGGCTCCAGGCGTTGCAGCTCCTTAATGAACTGCTCGGTTAAATCAGAAAGCGGCATCTCCAAATCTAAATCTAAACCAGGGATTAAGTCTTCCGGCAGCAGCATTTCCTTGGCCACACGATTAAAGGCCCGGGAGAACCGCTCCAGCTTCGTCCTCTTAACTTTGACCCCGCAGGCCTTTTTGTGCCCGCCGTATTCTTCCAATAAATCCTGACACTGGGTCAGCGCCTGCAAAAGATGAAAGTTGCCGATTGAACGGCCGGAACCCTGGCCAAATCCATCTTTGAAACTCATCATGATCGTCGGACGAAAGTAACGTTCTACTATGCGCGAGGCCACAATCCCGATCACCCCCTGATGCCAATTGGCAGCGCCTAAGACAATCGCCTGGTGTTCTTTAAAGTTAATCTTGCTCTCGACTTGCTCAATTGCTTCCTGCAGGGTTTGGGCCTCAATCTTCTGTCTGAGACGATTACCCCGGTTAAGCGTTTGGGCCAAGGCGTAAGCCTCAAGTTCGGTCTGGACCAATAATAGTTTCAGGGAATCTTCGGGTGAGCCTAATCTGCCGCTGGCATTTATCCGCGGACCCAAAATATAGCCAATGTGTCTTGCGCTAATTTCCTTATCGGCCAGCCCGGAAACTTCCATCAGCGCCCTTAAGCCCAGTTTTTTAGTCCGGGCCAGACTGACTAAACCGTGTTTGACCAAAACCCTGTTCTCACCGACCAGCGGGACAATGTCACCAACAGTGCCTAAGGTGATAATATCCAGATGTTCATCTAAAATCACTTTTTGATCTCCGCTCAACGCCGCCGCCAGTTTAAAAGCCACCCCCACGCCGGCCAAATGTTTAAATGGATACTTGCAGCCTGGCTGCCAGGGGTCAATAATGGTCTGGGCGCAAGGTAAACCGCTTTCCTTGGGCCGATGGTGGTCACAGACTATGGTCTCAATAGACAATTTCTTAAGATGCTTGATGGTCTCTATAGCGGAGACTCCACAGTCCACCGTAATCAGCAGTGTCACGCCTTGTTTTTTGGCAACTCCGGCCCCTTTTTTGTTTAGACCATAGCCTTCTTCGAGCCGGTTAGGCAGATAATGCGTAACCCGGGCGCCTAATTTTTTTAAGACCAAAGTCAATAAAGCGACGCTGGTGATGCCGTCGATGTCATAGTCGCCCCAGACCATAATCTTTTCATGCTTAGCAATTGCTTTTTTAATCCGGTCTACGGCGGAACTGACGCCTTTTAAAAGAAAGGGATCGTGCAGATGGGATAAGTCGCAGTCTAAAAACCTGCGGGCTTGGCTGGAATTTGTTACTCCCCGGTTAATCAGAATTTGGGCCATGGCTTCAGACAACCCTACGCCCTGGCTAATTTTCTTGCGCAGGTGAAGATCTGCCGGCTTAATCTTCCAAATTTTTTCCACAAGCCTACTTCCGTTTACGCCAATCTACTAAGATCGGGCTGGCCACGAAAACCGAGGAATAGGTACCGATGACTACGCCGACAAGCAAGACAAAGGCAAAATCGTTAATTACCGCGCCGCCAAAGAAAAACAAGGCCGAAACTACCAAAAGTGTAGTCAAAGAAGTAAGCAAGGTCCGGCTCAAGGTCTGGTTGATGCTCAGATTAATAATTTCTTGATAGCTGCTTTTACGCATCACTCTTAAATCTTCGCGAATCCGGTCAAAGACAACAATAGTATCGTTGATTGAGTATCCGACTACAGTCAAAAGCGCGGCAATTACCGGCACAGAAAATTCCCGGCCGGTCAGGCTTAAGGCCCCGGCTGAGATTAAGACATCGTGAAACAGGGCAATAATCGCGGCAATCGCAAAGCGAAATTCAAAACGAATAGAGATATAGATGCAAATACCCACCAAGGCAAAGAACAGGGCCTTAATCGCTTTAGCGGTCAGATCCTTACCCACTGCCGGACCGACCTTCTCGATCCGCAAGATCTCAAATTCATTATCGGGAAAGACGGCTTTGAATTTTTCCACAATCTTATCAGAGGTATCGGAATAGGTCCGAATTAGGATGTCGCGTTTATCCTGGTATTGCTGGATTGGCGAATCGCCCAGGCCTATTTCTTTTAAAGCGTTCCTGACCTCGTCAGCCGAAACCGCAGCGGCAAAACGAAACTCCTGCAATGAGCCTCCTGAAAAATCTATCCCTAAATTTTTCTGGCCGCGGACACTTAGACTTATTACTCCGATCAGGATTAACAATAAAGAGACTAAATAGGCCGTTTTTCTTCTGCCGATAAAGTTAATTTTGGGCTCTTTAACTAACTGAAACATCGGTAATTTCTTAATCCCTTTATTCAGCGAAACCAGGTCAAAAATCAGCCGGGTCACCACCAAGGCCGTAAACATGCTGGCTAAGATACCGATAGTTAAGGTAGTGGCAAAACCTTTGACCGGTCCGGTGCCAAACTGAAACAGAATAAAAGCGGCAATCAAAGTCGTTACATTGGCGTCTAAAATAGTCCAAAAGGCCTTTTGGTAACCGCTGGTAATCGCCAGGCGCAAGGTCTTACCTAATTTCAGTTCCTCTCTAATTCTTTCGAAAATCAGCACATTGGCATCCACGGCCATGCCTATAGTCAGCACAATTCCGGCAATACCGGGTAAGCTTAAGGTCGCGCCTAAGCGCGGATAAGAAAGCACACCCAATATAAACACTAAATTAAGACAAAGGGCAAAATTGGCAATTAACCCGGACCACAAATAATATATGGACATAAACACCAAAACTAATCCGGCGCCAACAACTACTGATTTGATACCCTTGTTGATTGAGTCTTCGCCTAAAGCCGCGCCAATAGTCCGCTCTTCTTCCACTTCTATGGGCGCCGGCAGCGCTCCGGTGCGTAAGACCAGGGCTAAATCCGCGGACTCGTCTTCACTGAACCGTCCGGTAATCTGGCCGCGGCCAGCCGGGATCTCGCTTTGGATGGTCGGCGCGCTCTTGACCTTGCCGTCTAAAACAATGGCTAGGCGTTGACCAATATTATTTTTAGTCACCCGGGCAAATTGGCGGGCGCCTCTTGAGTCCAGCACAAAGCTGACAAAAGGATTGACCTCCATTGAGCTCCATTCTACCTGGGCATTAACTAAGCTCTCTCCGGTTAAAGCCGCCCGCGTCTCTAGAAGCAAAGGTTTCTTATCTAAATATTTTAGCTCAAATCCCTGTGGTACATTTCCTTCTAAGGAGGCATTCAATTTGGCCACTTCCTCGTTAACCAATCTAAACTCAAGATGCGCGGTCTGCTTAATAATTTGCAGCGCCCGCTCACGGTCGGTAACTCCGGGAAGCTGAACCACAATATGGTCTTTGCCCTGTTTTTGGATTAACGGCTCGCTGACCCCAAATTGGTCAATCCGGTTGCGAATTATTTCAATGGCCCGCTCAGTAGCGTCTGCCCTGGTCTCCTCAGGCACCTTCTCAATATCCACCCTCAAGATCAAATGCATCCCGCCTTTTAAATCCAGGCCCAGTTTTACTTTTTCTCCGGGTGGATAGGCCATCCACAGGGCCCAGGCTACCACCGCGATTACCAACAACGCCTTCCATTTTAAATTTTTGATCATTACACTTTCCTCTTCTGCTTTTCGGTTCTTCGGGTGTTAACTGGTCTTCTTCTTTATGTAGGAAATAACGCTTCTTTGGAACTTGACTCTGGTGTTGTCGTCCACGCGCAGGGTCACGGTCTGTTCTTCCAGATTAACGATGGTGCCGTGGATACCTCCGGAAGTAACTACTTCGTCGTTTTTCTTCAGCTGGCCCAGCATCTCCTTATGCTGCTTCTGCTGTTTCTGCTGCGGCCGAATTAACAAGACATAAAAGATCACAAAAATTAATATTATTGGCATCAACCCGGCTAAGGGACTGGGTTGGGGTTGTCCCGGTGCTGCTTGCGGTGTCTGACTCATCGCGTAAGCGTTAGGCATTTGACTTTCCTTTCTGGTTTATGCTATTGAAGGCATAGCTGTTCAAAAACTCTTTTTTAAGCTGGGAAAAGCTGTCTTTTTGAATCGCATCCCTAATAGATTCCATAAGTTTAGCATAAAAATAGACATTATGCAACGAAACTAATCTGATGCCTAAGATCTCATCGGCATTGACTAAATGTCGAATATAAGCCCGGGTATAATGATTCCGGCAGGCCAAGCATTGACAGTCTTCCTCAATCAGGGTATGGTCGCAAGTGTAGGGTGCGTTTCTTAAGACAATCTTGCCATTTTTAGTAAAGGCGGTGCCGTTCCTGGCATGACGGGTGGGCATCACGCAATCAAACATATCCACACCTACCTGCACAGCCTCAAAGATGTCTTGTGGCGTACCAACACCCATGGCATAATGCGGTTTATCCTCAGGCAATAGCCTTAAGGTGTGTTCTAAGACCTCATATTTGAGTTCTGCCGGCTCCCCTACGCTGACTCCCCCGACTGCGTATCCGGCAAAACCGATTTCTAACAGTTCTTCAACCGCTTGCTTACGCAAATCTAGATAAGTGCTGCCCTGAACAATGCCAAAAAGCAGCTGATCCGCTGATACTTTTTCAGAAAAGGCCTGTTTTGAACGCCGGGCCCAGGTATTGGTCAGCTGCAGTGACTGCTGAGCATAATCACGGGCGGCCGGATAATGCACGCATTCATCCAAAGGCATTAATACATCACTGCCTAAATCCAGCTGCACCTGAACTATGTCTTCCGGAGTCAAGAAATGTCTGGAGCCGTCAAGATGCGACTGAAACTCAACTCCCTGCTCACTAATCTTCCTTAATAAGGCCAGGCTAAACACCTGGAATCCGCCACTGTCGGTCAGGATCGGACCATGCCAGCCCATAAACTTATGTAAGCCCCCGGCATCTTTAATCACTTTAGTGCCGGGGCGCAGATAAAGATGATAGGCATTGCTTAAGATCATCTGGGCCCGGCAATCAATCAACTCCTGCGCCGAAATCGTCTTGACTGTGGCTTGGGTACCTACCGGCATAAAGGCCGGCGTACGCACTTCTCCGTGGACAGTGCGCAAAACCCCTGTCCTAGCTTGAGAATCTCTATCCTTGTGCAAGACTGTAAAACTCATAGGATTAGCATGGCATCGCCGTAGGAAAAAAATCTGTACTTTTCTCTAATTGCTTCCTGATACGCTTGAAAAAGCAATTTTTTTCCGGCAAAGGCGCTGGCCAGCATTAGAAGCGTTGATTTAGGAAAATGAAAATTGGTGATTAGGGCATCTACCGCTTGAAATTGATACGGCGGATAGAGATATAAATCGGTCCAGCCTCGGCCCGGGCTGACTCCCTGATCGGTAGCCTGGGTTTCCAATACCCGTACCGATGTGGTTCCCACCGCAAACACTTTTTTGCCTTTGGATCGCGTGGCATTAACTAGATCCGCTGTCTTTTTCAACAAGATAAAATACTCTTTATGCATCTTGTGCTGGGTAATATCTTCTGATTTGACCGGGGCAAAAGTCCCGTAATTAACATGTAAAGTTACATAGCTTAAAACTACCCCTTTGCCTTGGATCGTCTCAAGCAAGGCCTGAGTAAAATGCAATCCCGCGGTTGGGGCCGCGGCCGCCCCTTCCTCCTGGGCATACACTGTTTGATATCTTTCTTTATCTATCTGCTCTGCCGATCTTTTAATATAAGGAGGCAGCGGCACCTGGCCGAATCTCTGCCAAAATTTATCTGCTGAGCCATTGCCGTAAAACCTGACCACCTTCTTCATCCCTAAGTCGTCTAACACCAAGGCGTAAGATTCACCGCAGGCAAACAGGACTTTACTGCCGCGAGTTATTTTGTTGGCTGGTTTAGCTAAGACGCCAAAGGTATCCTGGCCTAAATTCTCTAAAAGAAAAAGTTCTTGTTTGCCGCCGCCGGTTTGCGGATTGGTCTTTTCTCTGTGTCCGATCAGTCTGGCCCAGATTACTTTAGTGTTATTTAAAATCAGACAGTCGCCGGGTGATAAATAATCGACAATATCTTTAAACCGGCGATGTAGAATCTCGCCTCTTTGCCGCTCTAAAATTAAAAGGCGTGAGGCATCACGCTGTTGGTGAGGATATTGGGCAATTAACTCTTTGGGCAAATTATAATCAAAATCAGAAAGACTTAAAATTCCCTTGGGCATCCTTGATTTCCTCAATCAGCTTAATTTTGGCCTCCGGATAATAATAACCCAAAATTTGCTCCACGTTAAACCGTTTTTTGGACATAAAAAAGGCCCCCCACTGACACATGCCCACGCCATGGCCCCAACCGGTACCTGTAAAGATGGCCTGCCTTTTTTTGAGTTGGACTGTAAAGTTGGTGCTTTTAATCAGATTCGGACCGATCGCCAGGCGGAAGGGATTGGCCAGGATTTTAATTTCGCCGTAATCGGAAGCAATTGCCAGTTCCGTATTCCTTCCGGATACGTTTTTATCTAACATCTCAATTGATTCGATTGTGCCTACTTTAAAATCGGCATTTCTTAAGGCCTGCTCAATTTCCGCAAGAGAAATCTTTTTCTGCCAGTTAAAATGCGGTGAGCGTTGGCAGAACTGGCATTCCCGGCCCCTTAAAGGTGCCAGGCTAATTTTCCAAAGAGCGGAGGAGTTTTCGGTGTATCCGGCGCAGGTGGCGTGGTAAAAAGTAGGAAAGATCTTATTTTTAAAGGTCAGCACCTGATCCCTGGTCAACTTAACTGCCTTAGAAGTCCGGCCTCTTTCTGATGTCCGGCCTCCGTAAACTTGCGAGTAGACTGTGGAGACTAAATCATAATCTTTTTTGAGATTAATCTTAGCCTGATAGAGAGCAAAGGTCCGGGCCACTATGGCCTGGGCCTTAAGCGCGGCCATCGGCCAGCGCGGGGAGACTTCATGATAAAGCACACCTTTAATATATTCTTCGACATCAATATGGTTGATTACTAAAAGTTTATTGTCGGCCTGGCGGATGATGTCGATGGCCCCGCGAAATTTGCGCCGGTTAATCTTAATCGCCGGACTGCGGCTGGGCTGAATCCTGAGGCCATAAATTTTAAAATCCAGTTTGTTGATCTGGATTCCGGTCTCAGTGGGTAGGACCTTGCCGCGCCAAAGACGACGACCGGAGTAAAGCTCTTCGTTTGTGTTTAAGGCCAGGATTTTAAAAGGCGAGCTGATCGATAGGCTGAGTTGATCGGCATCAGTGACTACAGCCACACGCACTACTTGTGTATCTGCTCCGGAGAAACTGCCCGACCAGATAAAAATAAAGCCTAGAACAATCAATACTAGGCCTAAATGAATTAACGGCTTACCTAGATTTTTCAACACGGTTCTTTCTTTAGGGCTCGGGGTCCTGTCTCGGGTGCGCTTTCGGTGCTCGTTCGATTACAGTAGAAGAAACTTATACTATCTGTGTTTTCTCTCACTGCGCGCCGAAAGCTGGCACCCTCGCCACCCCTCGCCAAATAAGCACATTTTAATGTGCGAGCTGTTTTTCATTTAAATGCTGGTGGGCGGCTAAGCGGCCATCAGCAATTTTTTGGCATTAGAGTTGTGAGCATTTACGGCGAGTGAGCGCCGAAACTGACCGAGAACTTCCCAATTATATTCTCACGAGGGAATTTCGGCCCGCCTGCCACCGCTAAAGCACGGCGGGCAGGCAGGCGAACGAGTCGCCCTTCCTTAAAATTAATATTCTAGTAGGGGCGCGAGCGCAGCGAGCGATAAATGCCACAACTCGGCAAAAAATTGCAGGCCGCGAGACGCACACCAGCATTCAGCAAAGCTTAAAAACTCAGAAGCAAAAATTAAAATGCTGCTATTTAAAGAGGTCTTTCTGTTTGCCCTTGGGAGATTTGTTGAGGTGCTGGTAACCTAATTCGGTGACCTCACGGCCCCGGGGAGTGCGTTTTAAAAAACCGATCTTTAACAGAAACGGCTCGACAATGTCAACGATAGTGTCACTTTCCTCATTTAAGGTCGCCGCCAGCGATTCAATACCTACCGGCCCGCCGTGATAGTAATCAACAATCGCGCTTAAGACCCGGCGGTCAATATTGTCTAAACCGGTATTGTCCACCCCTTGGGCGTCTAAGGCCAAGGTGGCCACATTTTGGTTGACCTGGTTGTTGGCTTTTACCTGGGCATAATCCCGGACCCGGCGCAATAGTCGGTTGGCTACCCGGGGTGTGCCCCGTGAACGCATGGCTACCTCCCGGGAAGCCGGTTGATCCAAAGGAATATTTAAGATCTTGGCCGAGCGCTCTAAAATCTGCATAATCTCTTCGGGCTGATAAAAATCAAGGTGAAAAAGTATGCCAAACCTGGAACGTAACGGCGCAGTTAACAGGCCGGCGCGGGTAGTCGCTCCGACTAAGCAAAATCGTTTCAGGTTAAATTTAATCGTCTTAGCGTAAGGGCCTTTATCAATTATAAAGTCTATCTGGTAATTTTCCATCGCCGGATAAAGAAACTCCTCCACCACTTTGGAAAGACGGTGAATCTCATCAATAAAAAGTACATCGCCATCACCTAAGTTCGTCAGGATGCCGATTAAGTCCCCGGCCCGCTCAATGGCCGGACCGCTGGTTGAGGTAATCTTGGTGCCCATCTCCTGAGCGATGATATGGGCCAGGGAAGTTTTACCCAAACCGGGTGGGCCGGCGAGCAAGACGTGCTCCAGCGGCTCCTTGCGGGCTCGGGCCGCTTCCACGGCTACTTTGAGATTGGCCACTAAATCTTTCTGGCCGACAAATTCAGCGATTTTGGCCGGGCGCAAAGATAAGTTGACTACCTTATCTTCTTCGGTCTCCTGATTGCTGATGATCCGCTGGCGGCCGGAATCAACTGTTTTTCTTATTTTAGGCTCTCTGTATTCCTGATTCATTATTCTGGCTGTTTGGCCTTTTGACGATAGACCTGATTCAAAATATCCTCAGCGCTACTGAGATCGGGATTAGCCTCAACGGCCTTCTTGATCATTTGATTGGCCTCGGCTCTTTTGTATTGTAACTGCAGCAAAACTTCCAAGGCCTCTTCTTGAACATCCGCTTTGACTGCCGAGGCCTGTTGGGATTTAACCCGATCCTGAATTAAGCAGAATTTTCCCACCTTGCCTTGTAATTTGGCTACAATCTCACGGGCCCTTTGTTCACCGATGCCGGGTAAGCTTTTGAGAATACTAAAATTGGCCGTATCAATCGCCTCGGCAATTTCCGAAATCGGCAGGCTTAATGCCCGTACGGCTGCTTTTGGCCCTACTCCTGAAACGGTAATAAACTGCTCAAAGAATTCTCTTTCCACTTCGTTTAAAAACCCGATTAGAATCGGCTTAGAGCGAGAAGGTTCAACATGAAGATAGTGATAGGTCACTAATTCTATATTTTCTTCAACGGATAGATTATTCTCCAAGACGTTCATCACCGCCCGCGGGACCATGATCTCATAGACTATGCCGTTGATATCCACAAATAAACATTCTTCGCTCTTGCGTTTCACCTTGCCGCAAATGTAAGAAATCATTTTCGCTCTTTTCCTTTAATATAGGCGTGGGCTAAGCTTAGGGCCACCGCGTCGCTGACATCTTCCGGAGTGGGCAATTTCTTTAATTCAAAAATACTTTGGATCGTCCGCTGGACTTGCAATTTAGAGGCGTTGCCATTGCCGGTCAGCGCCTTTTTGACGCGCTTGGCCGAATAGTTGATTAATTCCAAATCGCGAAATTCACCAGCGCAAAGGGCAATTACGCCCCGGGCATGGGCCATAGAAATTGCGCTCATCCGGTGCTTATAATGTGAATATAGCTTTTCTAATATTAAATAGCGCGGTTTATATTCGCGAGTGACTTCCTGGATGCCTTTATAAATCCGGTTCAGTCTTAAGACTAGATCTTCACGCGGTGAGCTTTTAATTATGCCGGCTTCAAGTAGACTGAATCTTCCTTCATTCAGCTCAATCACTCCGTATCCAGTTGTGCCTAATCCCGGGTCAACCCCTAAAATCCGCATTGCTTAAGCTTCTTTATCGTGTTTCTGGATAATCTCATCAGGGACATCGAAGTTGGCATAGACGTTTTGCACATCATCATGGTCTTCAAGGGCCTCGACCAAAGCTATGACGTGATCAGCCTGCTTGCCGGCTACCTTGACAAAGCTTGAAGGGACCATGGTCACCTCAGCAGCCTCCCAAACAATTCCTTTTTCTTTTAAGGCATTGCGCACATTCTCAAAATCTTGAATATCGGTAAAAACTTCATAATTATCTTCTTCGCTCTTTAAGTCTTCGGCGCCGCTTTCTAAGACAATCGCCATCAACTTCTCCTCTTCTATCTTAGACTTGTTGATCACGATATAGCCTTTTCTCTTGAACAGCCAGCCGACACTACCAGCACCGGCTAAATTTCCGCCTTTTGAGGAAAAGATATTGCGTATTTCGGAAGTGGTCCGGTTTTTGTTGTCGGTTAAGGCATCGACCACTATCGCTACTCCGCTGGGACCGTAACCTTCATAATTCATTTGGTCGTAGGTTACACCGGGCAACTCACCGGTGCCCTTTTTGATCGCTCGGTCAATATTGTCATTAGGCATATTGACCTCTTTGGCCTTGTTGACGGCCAGGCGCAGACGGGCATTGATATCTACGCTTCCTCCGCCGCTTCTGGCGGCCACGATAATCTCTTTAGCTAGCTTGGAAAACAGCTTTCCTTTTTTGGCATCAACTAATGCCTTTTTATGCTTGATTCCTGCCCACTTGGAATGTCCGGACATCTGCTTGAGCTCCTTCTAGTAAACATTTTAACATAACGGATATTAACTGTAAAGGCACTAATGGCTATTCTTTGTGCTTAGCCTCTTTTTCCTTCTTGGCCTGATCAATAATCTGCAGACTAATTTTCTGCGGGACCTGCTCGTAAGAGGCGAATTTCATTGAATACGAACCGCGCCCCTGGGTCATTGAACGCAAATCAGTAGCGTATTTGAACATCTCAGCCAAGGGAATCTGGGCCTTAATCACCTGCATCCCGCTGCGCACATCCATGCCCATTATCCGGCCGCGGCGTGAACTTAAATCTGAACTAATCGGCCCCATAAATTCTTCCGGGACCAAAACCTCTGCTTCCATCATCGGCTCAAGAAGCACAGGCTTAGCCTCCAGCACACATTTACGCAGGGCCATCGCCCCGGCAATCTGAAAAGCAAGGTCAGAGGAATCTACCGGATGAAATGAACCATCATAAATAGTTACCTTTATATTGACCAAAGGATTTCCGGCTAAGGCCCCTTCAGCCATAGCCTGTTTAACACCCTTTTCTACCGAAGGAATGTAATTTCTCGGTACCGACCCACCAAAGATCTTATTTGCAAATTCAAAGTTTTCACCGGTCTTCAGCGGCTCGACCTCCAGCCAAACATCACCATACTGGCCGCGGCCTCCGGATTGTTTCTTGTATTTGCCCTGGGCCTTAGCACCGGTCGTAATCGTCTCTCTATAGGCTACCTTGGGCACGCCTAATTCCACATCCACCTCAAATTTCTTCTTTAATCTATGGACCATAACATCCAGGTGCAAATCACCTATTCCTGAAATAATCAGCTCTTTGGTGACCTGATCGCGCGAGATCTTAAAAGTGGGGTCTTCGCTGGTCAGCTTACTTAAGGCCCCGGAAATCTTCTCCTCATCGCTTTTGGACTTAGGCTTAACCGAAGAAGAAATTGCCGGTTCAGGAAAAACCGGCGACGGAAATATTACTTGATTCTTTTCATCGCAGAGCGTGTCTCCTGTGGTAGTCTCCTTTAATTTGGCCACCGCGGCAATATCTCCGGCGCTGACACCCTCGGCAGGCTTCTGCTCCTTGCCCTGTAAAAGGTACAGCTGGCCAAATCTTTCTTTAGCTGTTTTACTGGCGTTATAAAATCCCGAATTTGCCGTTAGGCTACCCGAGATCACCTTAAACAAAGTCAGTTGCCCGACATATGGATCCAGAATAGTCTTAAATACCTGGGCAGTGAAAGGGCTGTCATTGCCGATTTTGATTTCTTTAGGCTCTTTCGTTTTAGGGTCGACTCCGGCAACTTTCTCCTTATCGGTAGGCATACTTAAGAAGTTAACTATGCCGCCCAGTAATTCCTTAACGCCGATTTCTTTAGTGGCTACCCCGCAAAAGACCGGCACAATTTTTCCGGCTAGTACCGCCGGACGCAAGGCTTGATTGATGCTTTCTGAGCTTAGCTCTTCACCTTCTAAATATTTCTCTAACAAGGCATCGTCTGATTCGGCTACCGCCTCAATCAGCTCCTTACGTAACTGCATAGCCTGAGATTTAGCCTCACCTTCGAGTTTGTCGATCTGCTGTTGATCAAGCAAGCTTACCGAACCGCTGAATGAACTTTTCTCTCCTTGAGGATATTGAAAAGCAAGACAGTGCTTGCCCAGGCGTTTCTTGATATCATCCAGAGTAGTCTTAAAACTGGCATTTTCTTTATCCAGCTTGTTGACAAAAATCATCCGCGGCAGGCCCGCGGCATCAAGCATGCCCCAGACCCGTTCTGTGCCTACTTCTACACCGCTAGTTGCATCAATCAACACCACCCCAGAGTCAACGGCCTGAAGCGCGGATATAACTTCACCCACAAAATCAGCGTAACCCGGTGTATCCAAAAGATAAATCCGGTTGCCTTCCCACATAACGTGCAGGACCTTGCCGTTAATAGTAATCTTCCTCTCGATCTCATCTTCATGATAATCGCACAAGCTGCTACCGTCAATTACCTTACCCAAACGCGTATTGGCTCCGGCGGCATGCAGGATAGCGTCAATTAATGAGGTCTTTCCCGCGCCGGAATGAGCAACCATTGCCAGACTACGAATTTTACTTACCTCTACTTTAGCCATTACCTTCCCCTTTCATTTGCCTAATTTCTGGTTAATCTCGATTTTGTGCCCTAATATAAACTCGCTACAAGGTACCTTGCGCTTTCCTTCCAATTGAACTGAAGTAATCAAAAGTTGGCCCTGGCCCGTCTGCACTAACATCCCTGTCTGATCAATTGCCATTATTTCACCGGGTGAACTCTGACCAGAGTTCACATGGCCTGGAGATAAGCGTACTTCACTCCACCAAATTTTCAACAGTTTATTTTCAAAATAAGTAAAGGCGCTCGGCCAAGGCTGTAAGCCCCTAATCCGATTGTGAATTTCAAGGGCCGTATCCTGCCAATTGATTAATCCGTCTTTTTTCTTTAATTTAGGCGCTAATGAGCCTTTAGACTGATCCTGCTTTTTTAGCTTAACTTTTTCAAGTTCAATCAACTCTAAAGTTTCAATCAGCCCGGCAGCGCCTAAATCAGTGAGTTTCTTGGATAAGCTGGCCGAGGTATCTTTGGGAGTAATCTTGATTTTTTTCTCCAGGATGATCTGGCCCCGGTCAATAAATTCATTCATTTTGAAGATGCTGATTCCGGTAAGGCTTTCGCCGTTAATGATAGCCCAATTAATCGGGGCCGCGCCGCGATATTTGGGCAAAACAGACGCGTGTAAATTTATAGCATATCTTTTGGGAATTTGCAAAACCTCTTTTGTTAAAATTTTCCCATAGGAACAAACCACAAAAAGCTCAGGGGCGGCGGCTTTTAAAGACTGCAAAAACTTAAGCTCCCTTAAATCATTGGGCTGCCAGACACTCAGACCTTCTTCTGCGGCCAAACTCTTGATGGGAGAAATAGTCATTTTTTGTCCCCGGCCGCTTTTTTTATCTTGCCTGGTGACTACGCCCAAAATCCGATGCTTACTGGCTAGTAAGCTCTTGAAGGGGGCTACCGCAAATTCTGAACTGCCGAAAAAGATTATATCCATTTTTTCTCTATGTCGGATCTACGTCCACGGTTAAGATTAATCCTTTATAACGCTTAAAATCCTTGACTGCCTTTTTTAACAGTTTAACCAAAGGAGGTAGTTGTTTGCCTTTCAGCAAAACATGCCAACGGTAATTACCGCGAATTTTGGAAATCGCAGCCGGGGCCGGACCTAAAACGGAAATCTGTTTGTTTTTTTTCTTCTTGATCAGCTGCTGAGATAACTCAAGAGCTGCTTCCTGAACTTTTCTCTGGTTGCGACTACGCAAAGTCAGGTTGATTAGGTGCGTAAAAGGCGGCAGGTTCAGCTCTTTTCGGCTTTTGATTTCTCTTTTGTAAAATTGGCGATAATCATGGCTAATGCTTGAATCGATAGCGTAATTCTCCGGAACATAAGTCTGAATTATGACCCGACCCTCGGATTCACCGCGACCGGCTCGCCCGGCGACTTGGGTCAACAGATTAAAAGTCCTTTCTCCGGAGCGAAAATCCGGCAGATTTAAGGCGGTATCCGCGGAAATTACGCCAACTAAACTTACCCGGGGGAAATCCAAGCCCTTGGCGATCATTTGAGTGCCGATTAAAATATCAGTTTCGCCCTTTTTAAAAGAACTCAAGATCTTAGTATGCGCATCCGGCTTTTTGGTTACGTCTGTATCCATCCGGGCAATCCGGGCCTCAGGGAACAGCCGGTGCAATTCACTCTCCACCTTTTCTGTCCCCAGGCCAAAGTAGCGTAGATAATTAGAATTGCACTGCGGGCAAAATTATCCGGGGCTGGCGTAATTTTAGGCAGCGCCACA
>JBHPFV010000023.1:0-27549 GCA_042571705.1 Candidatus Omnitrophota bacterium | reverse complement strand
AATGGCCAGATGGTCGAATTCCAGCATGGCTCCCGGGGATTAGTGATGGGTTTTCGCGGTGATGACGTGCAGATTTTAACCTTGGGGGCCAAGACCTCTATTCGCTCCGGGGATGAAGTATACAGTAAAGGACGCGGCCTGGCTTTGCCGGCGGGAGAGCAATTCCTCAGCCGGATAGTCAACAGCTTATGTGAGCCGGTGGATGGCTTAGGCCCGATCGAAGCTCAAGGGCTCTATCCTGTATTTCGCGAGGCCCCGGGAGTCATGGAGCGGATTCCGGTTGATCAGACTTTAGAGACCGGGACGATGATTTTAGACGCGACCATCCCGATTGCTAAGGGCCAGCGCCAGTTGATTATCGGCGACCGCCTGACGGGCAAGACCTCCGTGGCGATGGACGCCATTTTGAATCAGCAAGGTAAAGACGTAATCTGCATCTATGCATGTATCGGTAAGACTTATTATAATTTGGTCAAGATACTGAGTTTATTGCAAGAGAGAAAAGCGATGCCTTATAGCATAGTAGTCTCAGGCATCGCCTCCGCCTCCGCGGCCGAACAGTATCTGGCGCCTTACACAGCTTGTATGCTGGGTGAGTATTTTATGAACCAGGGCCGTGATGTTTTGGTAATTTTTGATGATTTGACCAAACACGCCTGGATTTATCGTCAGATTTGCCTGTTGCTGGAGCGGGCCCCCGGACGTGAGGCCTACCCCGGAGATATATTTTATATCCATTCCCAGCTGATGGAACGGGCCGGTTATCTTTCTCCAAAGTTAAAAGGCGGCTCAATGACCTTCTTCCCGTTAGTCGAGATTCTTCAGGGAGACGTCACCGGTTATATCTCCACTAATCTGATTTCGATGACCGACGGCCAGATTTATTTTAGCTCCGCCCTGTTCAACAAGGGCTCCAAGCCCGCGATTGATTTAGGTTTATCGGTTTCGCGGATTGGCAACAAGGCCCAATGGCCGGCGATGCGCGGCTTAAGTAAGAGCTTAAGGTTAGATTATCTGCAATATTTGGACCTGTTAAAGATGACCCAATTACGGGCCACCGGACTTTCCAAAGAGGCCGAGGCGCGCTTAAAAAGGGGTGAGGTAATTAGCCGGCTTTTGATTCAGGATAAAAATCAGCCGGTTGACCTGGTAGAACAAGTAGTTTATCTGTATACATTGGACCGGGGTCTCTTAGACAATTTTTCCGCCGCCGAGATCGAACGGTTTAAAAAAGAATTTTACACCAAGCTAAAAAACTGGTGCCCGGAGTTTATTGAGCAGATCCGTAAAACTCGAGAGTTTCCGGACACTCTCAAGCCGAAGCTGGAAGAATCCCTGAAGCGCTTCTTCAAGGAGATGGTGGTAAAGTGAAGATTTTGTCGTTGGTTAAGAAGGATATGGAGTTTAATCAGGGCCTGCATTCGCTCTTAGGGGTGTTAAAGACGATTGCGGTCTCGGAGTTTCATGTCCTGGAAAAGAAGATGCAGGCATTTGAGAAATTCTCCCAGACCTTAGAGGGTTTTTTAGAACTGATTGATGTCAGGTACTTTCATCATCCTTTTGTTAACCCCGCACGAAGGGCTCAGGGAATAGTGGCGGTTACTTCGGAGAAAGGGTTACTAGGCGGCTTAAATAACCAGGTCATGGCTGCCGCTTGTAATGAACTTACTAAAAAAAAGGGTAAGCTGTTTGTGGTCGGTGAACGGGGTGAATTATTTGTCCGTGAGCGCAATATTGCCGCGGTGGCCTTTCCGGCTATCCAGGATGAAGAAAGGTTCTCACAAGCCGTGCAGCTGCGCAATTATCTCTTTAGTGAAGTAGGTAAAGGAGAAATC
Organism: Candidatus Omnitrophota bacterium; assembly: GCA_042571705.1. Classification (GTDB taxonomy): domain Bacteria; phylum Omnitrophota; class Gorgyraeia; order JAFGHF01; family JAFGHF01; genus JBHPFV01. Next base: position 25,714 of record JBHPFV010000023.1, on the reverse strand, counting down.
GGGGCGCTGAAAATTGTCTATCCCCGGGCGATTTCGTTTACTGTTCAGCGTGTGGAAATCATGGATGTCTTACCCTACACGCCTAAAAAGACAAAACCCGCTGAGCGGGAGTACTTCTTACTCAATACTATTTGGGAGTCAAACCCTGAAGAAATCTTAGAATACATAGTATATTTATTAATGGCCCAGTTGATCTATGAAGTCTTCGGCTGGAGCCGCTTAGCCGAGCTGGCCGCCCGGTTTGTGCACCTGGAAGAAAGCTCACAAAAACTGCAGGATTTAAACCAGAAATTGAGGCTGGAATATTTTCGCATTCGTCATGAGCTGGTCGACCGGAATATGCGTGAATTGTTTGCCGCCCGGGCGTTATTCAGCCACTAATTAGGTAGTAGGTAGGTAAATACGAGGTGAAGATGGCAGAGCAGAAAAACAAAGCTAAGATTGGCCGGGTAATCTCCGTGCAGGGCCCAGTCGTCGATGTGCAGTTCTCCAGCGCGAAAGAGATGCCCAAGATTTCCGACACCATTCTTACCCAGACGGTGAATAACAGGGAAATCACTCTGGAGGTGGCCGAGCACAGCTCCGGCAATATTGCCCGCTGCATCTCGATCCATTCCACTATCGATTTGCAGCGTAACAGCGCGGCTTTTCCTCAAGGCGACCCGATCCAAATCCCGGTCGGGGATATGCTCTTCGGCCGGATTGTCAATGTTACCGGGCAGCCGATTGATAATCTCGGCGAGTTTTCGATTAAGGAGAAGCGTTCTATCCGTCGGGGCCAGCTGGATACCCGGGTCCAAAGAAAAGAGATCGAGCAGAAAAGCCTCTCAGTAATGGAAACCGGGATTAAGATGTTTGATTTGCTGTTTCCGATGGTCAAGGGCAGCAAAACCGGCATTTTAGGAGGAGCGGCATTAGGTAAGACCATCTTGACTTTGGAAATGATTCAGCACGTGGTTAAGGCCTATGAGGGCCGCTGTGTATTTACCGGAGTGGGTGAGCGGATCCGCGAAGGAAACGAATTGTTTTATGAATTAAGGAAGCATGAGATTGCCGATAAAGTGATGATGGTCTTTGGCCAGATGAACGAACCGCCGGGCGCGCGTTTTGGCGCGGCGATGACCGGCATTACTTTGGCCGAATCTATTCAACGTCAAAATAAAGACGTGCTGTTATTTGTCGATAATATCTTCAGGTATATTCAGGCCGGGGCGGAGATCTCCACGCTGTTAGGCCGGGTGCCTTCAGAAACCGGCTATCAGCCGACGCTGATTCAAGAGGCCAGTGATTTTCACGAGAGAATCAGGTCGAGCCAGGAGGCCGGTGGTTCGATTACCTGCATGGAAGCGGTCTATGTCCCCGCGGATGATTTAACCGATCCGGCGGTAGTGGCGATCTTTAGTTTTTTGGATTCAGTGTTGATTCTTTCCCGCGAACGCATCCAATTAGGTCTTTATCCGGCGATCGATCCCTTAACTTCATCCTCGGCTAATTTAGACCCGGATATAGTCGGCGAGCACCATTTTAAGGTGGCCCAGGAAGTAATCCGGGTGTTGCAGAAATATGAAGAGTTAAAACGGATTGTTATGGTCATTGGGATTGATGAGCTTTCCAGCTCTGACCGGATGATTTATGAGCGCGGCCGCAAACTGCAATTTTTTATGACTCAGCCCTTCTTTGTGGCCGAGGCCTATACCGGCAAAAAAGGAGAATACGTGACCACCGCACAGACTGTGGATGGCTGCCAGCGGATAGTCGAAGGGCATTTTGACCGCAAGCCCGCCGAAGAGTTCTATATGATCGGGGCATTGGATTAGATGGCAAAGAAACACAGGCAGGTAGGAGAGGCGCTGCTGGCTAAAGGTTTGATTAGCCAGGCCCAGCTCCAGAAGGCCCTGGCCGAGCAGAGGCAAACCGGAGAGTTCTTAGGCAAGATCCTGGTCAAGAGAAGATTTATTAGCGAGCATGATCTTTTGGATATCCTGGCTGAGCAGTCTACTTTTGAGCACATTGTCTTGGACCGGCACCAGGTGGATTTAGACGTTACCTTACAATTCTCAACCAGCTTGATTGCCGAGAGCAAGTGTTTTCCGTTTAAACAAAAGGAGGGCACCGTAACCATAGCGATTGTTAATCCCCTGGATGTCTGGGCCTTAAAGGTTGTGGAGCGGGAATTAGGCCTGCGCCGGGCTAAATTTGTGCTTGTTTCCGAACAAGATATGCAGTGGTTGCTTGGGCAGTATCAGCGGTATAAAGAATTCAAAATCCAGCGTTTATTTGATCAGGAGTAGCTGTGGCTAAAAGTTTTGATAATATTCTAGCTCAGGCCTTGCTGGCCAAAAGATTAACCAAAAAAAACAGTCTGGAGGCGGCTCTGGAGAAAACAGCTGCCACGGGTCAAACCCTGGCCCAGGTTTTAATTAAGGAGCGGCTGGTTTCCGAAACCGAGATCCTGAATGTCTTTTCCGAAAAATTAAAGATTCCTTTTATTAGCCTGAAAAGCCATTTAATTGATCAGTCAATTTCCGGGAAGGTCCCGGTGAAATTCACCACCTATTATAAATTCATGCCGGTCAAGATCGAGGGTACGGTCTTGACCATTGCTTGCGCTTATCCCCTGGAAGTACGCACCCAGGATGATATTCGGATGAGCCTGGGCTATGATATCGAGATGGTCCTGGCCCGGGAAGCGGAGATTTTGGACGCCCTGAAAAAACATTATGGCCTGGGCGCTGAGACGATCGAGAAGATTCTTGCTGTTTCCCCGAAAGATACAATTGAGGTTAAAGCGGCGGCGGCGGAAGAAAAAGTAGAGGATATCGAGAGATTAGCCGAAGACGCCTCAGTAATCAAACTGGTGAATCAGATTATTGTTGAGGCCTACCGTCGCCGGGCCAGCGACATCCACATTGAGCCCTACCGCGGCCGGATCAAGCTGCGTTATCGCATTGACGGGGTGCTTTACAACGCCCCGGTGCCTCCGGAAATAAAGAGTTTTCTCTCCTCGATACTCTCCCGGATTAAGATCATGTCTAATTTAAATATTGTCGAACACCGCCTGCCCCAAGACGGACGGGCGGTAGTTAAGGTTCAGGATCAGACGCTGGATTTAAGGGTTTCTTTTATCCCTACTCCTTATGGGGAAAGCGTGGTGATCAGGATCTTGCCGACCAAGATGTTATTTAATTTAGAAGAGTTGGGGCTGCTGCCCGAGGAGTTAGAAATATTTGAGGATTTAATCAGAAAACCGCACGGGATCATCTTTGTCACCGGTCCCACCGGAAGCGGCAAGACCACCACGCTCTATGCCTGTCTGACGCGGATCAATACCGATGAGCGCAAGATTATCGCTATTGAGGATCCGATTGAATACGAAGTGGAAGGGATTACTCAAATCCAGGTTAGTTCGGAGATCAAATTAGACTTTGCCCGGGGCTTACGCAGCATGTTAAGGCACGATCCGGATATCATGATGGTCGGAGAGGTCCGGGATCTGGAAACCGCGGAGATCGCGATTAGGGTGGCCTTGACCGGGCACTTGGTCTTCTCGACACTGCATACCAATGATGCCGCCAGCGGCATTACCAGGCTAATCGATATCGGATTAGAGCCGTATCTGGTGGCCTCTAGCGTGGAGATTTTTATCGCCCAACGTTTAGTCAGGTTGCTTTGTCCTAATTGTCGTGAGGAAGACACCAGCCCGCAACCGGAATTAAAGAATCAAATCATTCGCGATTTAAGGCTGGAATCTCCGGCCGAGGCCAAGATCTTTAAAGGCCGCGGTTGTGAAAAGTGTAATTCCACCGGATTCTTCGGCCGCTCAGCGATATATGAAATTTTGCTGGTCGATGAAGGGATTAGGGATTTAATTTTAAAGAAGGCGCCGGCCGAGCAGATCAAGCGGGCCGCCTTAGCCCGCGGGATGCGCACCTTGCGTCAGAATGGCTGGCGCAAAGTGATTAACGGGGAAACTACTCCTGATGAGGTGATGAAAGTCAGCCAAGGCGAGGAAAGAGAAACAACAGCTGCCGGCCCAACGGCAGTAACTATGCCGGCGCAGCCGCAACAGCTTAGTAAAGAGCGAGTGTCCACTTTGCTTCCGGAAAGAAGGACCTTCCCGCGTTTAGATGCTAAAATTCATGTGCATTATAAAGTTGTCAAGCAAAAGGCAGAGCAGTCCCGGGGCGGTTATCAGACTACCGAATACACCAGAAACACCAATAATATCGGTTCCGGGGGGTTGTTGTTTATTTCCGATACAGCGTTGCCTCCAGGCACGGTATTGGAGTTAAGCATAGATTTGCCGGATGCCAAAAGGCCGATTCAATGTTTGTGCCGGGTGTTGCGCATCGAAGAGGTGATCGTGAATAAAATTTTTGAGCTGGCCGTCTGTTTTTTGGATATCGCCGGCGCCGACCGCAACAGGTTAAATAAATATATTGAGCAGAGTTTAGATAAGCTGTAACTTCAAAAAGGAACAAAGCAGTGCTAGAAAGGCCTAATTTGTTTCCGGAAAGAAGGACCTTCCCGCGTTTAGACGCCAAAATTCACGTGCATTATAAAGTTGTCAAGCAAAAGACAGGGCAATCCCGAGGCGGCTATCAGGCCACCGAATATACCCGCAACACCCAGGATATCGGCGCCGGGGGACTTTTGTTTATTTCCGAGACAGTCTTGCCTGTCGGTACGGTGTTGGAGGTAAGGATAGACTTGCCGGATGCCAAAAGGCCGATTCAATGTTTGTGCCGGGTATTGCGCGTCGAAGAGGTGGTCGTGAATAAAATTTTTGAGCTGGCCGTCTGTTTTTTGGATATCGCCGGCGCCGACCGCAACAGGTTAAATAAATATATTGAGCAGAGTTTAGATAAGCTTTAACAGGCAAGAGGAGGGGTAGGCAAGTGCCAAGCTTTAAATACCGGGCCAAAGACGGACCGGAAAAGATCGTCGAAGGCCAAATTCAAGCTGAGACCGAGCGCGAGGCGATTGAGCAGGTCAGCCGGATGGGTTATCTGCCGATCCGTGTTGAGCAGCAAAAGCCGGCAAAGGAAAAGTCAGCCAAAAGCGCGCTGAAAATTTTTTCCCTCCGGATCAGCTCACGTGATATTACTGTTTTTAGCCGGCAGTTAGCCAGTTTCTTAAAATCGGGCATGCCGATTTTGCGGGCTTTGACCATTATCGGCGAACAAACGGATAACGCTGGCTTAAAAGCGATGTTTGAGAATATCCGCAGCCAAGTCCGAGACGGCCAAACCCTTTCCTCGACTTTAGCTAAATACCCGCGGGTGTTTTCTCAGCTTTATATCGCCATGGTCCGCACCGGAGAAGGCAGCGGCACTTTGCATCAGGCCTTACTGCGCGTTGCCGAGCACAGGCAGAAACAGGAGCAGATCATTGCCCAGGTCAGGATGGCCTTGGTTTATCCGGCAGTGATGGCCTCTGTGGCCTTAGGGACAATAATTTTTATGTTTACCTTTGTGATGCCGCGGCTGATGCGGATTTTCACCTCTGTCGGAGAAGAACTGCCGACGATAACTAAGGTCTTAATCTCAATCAGCACGTTTTTACGCATCGGTTGGCCCGGGATACTGTTGGCCTTAGGCGTTATTTTCTTCATCGTCCGCAAACGGCTGCGGACTGAGTCCGGCCAGGCGGCTTTCGGCAGGTTAAAATTAAAGCTGCCTGTTTTCGGCAGTTTCGCCACCCGGGCGGAGCTGGCCCGGTTTAGCCGGACCCTGGAGCTGCTGTTAAACAACGGCATCCCGATTTTAAAAGCGATCAAAGCGGTGATCCCCACGGTCAACAACCAGCTGATCAGAAATGAACTATTGCGCAGTTTTAAGGAATTAGAACAAGGCGGTTCACTCGGTAAAAGCCTGAAACAATCCAAGCTGTTCCCGGGGTTTATGACTAATTTATTAATCATCGGGGAGGAATCCGGGCAACTGGAAGGGGCCTTATCCGAAATCGCCGATTGCTATGAACGGGAGACTGAAGAGGGGATTAAAGTCATTGCCACACTAATCGAACCGCTGATTATCTTAGTGATGGGCCTGGTAGTCGGTTTTATCGTGATCGCCATGCTCCTGCCGGTATTTCAGATTAACCTAATGGTCAACTAGGAAAATAGCATGATTAAAATAAATTTTAAATTAATTTTTTTGTTCTTGATTGGCGCGTTTGTATTTTGCTACTCTTGGGCAGTGCTGGCTGAGAGTTGGCAGGAAGTCCGCGGGGAACATTTTATTGTTTTTTATGGTAAAAACAGAAGGTATGCAAAACGGACACTGGAAAAGGCCGAAGGCTATTATAAAAAGATTGCCTCGGATTTGGCCTATGCCCGCTATTCAAATTTCTGGCAATGGGATAATCGGGTAAAAATTTATATCTACCCGGATAAAGCCGCGTTTAAGGCCTTTTTGGCCTCCCAGGGCCATCCGCATTGGGCGGTGGGCATGGCCAATTATCGGGAAAAAGAGATTTCCAGCTTCGCCGATAGCGAAAAATTCTTAAATGAAGTCTTGCCGCATGAGCTCACCCACCTAATCTTCCGGGATTATGTGGGCATGGAAAATATCCCGATGTGGATTGATGAGGGCGTGGCTCAATGGGAGGAGAGCGGCAAGCGCCAAATGGTCAAAAGAAAGATGAAGCTGCTGTTAAAAAGCTACAGCCCGATTGAAATCGAAAGGCTCTCTACTATAAGTATCGACCGAGTCAAGAACGACGCGATAGTCGAGTTGTTTTATGTGCAGGCGATTTCAATAATTGATTTCTTAATCACAGAATTTGGATCAGAAAATTTTATCTTTTTTTGCCGCCAATTGCGCGACGGTAAAGACATGGATGAGGCCTTAAGATTTGCTTATCCTACTTCTATCCGTGATGTTAAGACCTTAGAGCGGAAATGGTCGGCCTATGTAAAGGGGGAAAAATGGGAATGAAAGATGATCGCGGCTTTACTTTAGTTGAGCTTTTGTTAGTAGTGGTGATTATCGGGGCCTTGGTGGCGATGGTTACTCCGCGGCTGGCCGGGCGTTCAGAGCAGGCCAAGGTTGCCGCCGCCCGGGCCGACATCAACGCCAATATTGCCACGGCGCTGAAGCTTTATGAATTAGACAACGGGGTCTTCCCGACTACTACGGAAGGGCTAAATGCCTTATTAAGCAAACCCTCTTCAGTCAATAATTGGAATGGGCCCTACCTGGAAAGAAAAGCTATTGATCCTTGGGGCCGGGAATATCAATATAGCTCGCCGGGAAAAAACCGCAGTCAGGATTATGATTTATATTCCTTAGGCCGGGACGGCCAAGAAGGCCAGGATGATGTTACCAATTGGGAATAAAAAGGCCTTCAGCCTGATCGAGCAGATCATCGCGGTAGCGGTATTATCTTTAGGGATTATGCTGGTCTATGAGGCCTTTTTTACATCTTTAGGGGCGTTTAACCACGCTACCAGAAGGCTCGATGCCCAGCGCTGGATGAATGAGAAGATCTGGGACACCGAAGACCAGCTGCAGCGCACCGGAATGGTCGCAATCGGAGAATCCGGCGGGGTGTTCCGGGACAAAAATAAAGATTTTAATTGGTTGATGAAGGTCAGCTTAATTGACCAGTTCCAAAGCCGTTATCTCTGCCGGGTAAGCTTAGAGGTGTTTTGGCAGGAGCAGACCCGTAGGGCCAGATTGGCTAGAGCAGCCTATGTGCGCAATTGAAAAACTAAAAAACCGCCTCGGGTTTACGCTGTTAGAGACGATTCTGGTCGCGGCCATATTTTCGGTAGTGCTGTTGGCCGTCTATTCTACTTTTAGTCAGGGACTGGTGCTTTGGCAGCGCCTCAGCGGCAAAACCCCCCAGGCGGATGTAAACATCTTCCTGGAAAAGATCTCGTTCGATTTAAGAAATAGCTTCGGTTTCGCCGGTATTTATTTTAACGGCACCAGAGATGAGATTAGTTTCGCTACTTTAGTGCCGATGCCGTTGGAAGATGAGCAGAACGCTTTAAGCGTGGGTGAAGTTGGCTATATCTTTGATCAGGCAGCCAAGAGCTTAGGCCGCTGGCAGAGGAATTATAGCCAGGTCTTTTTGGAGGAAGATCGCCAGTTACGCAATCTGGTCAACAATGTCAGCTCATTGAGATTTCAGTATTATTTTTTTAACCCTGAGCAAGATGTTTATCTATGGATGGATCACTGGAAACAACAGCCGGACGATGAAAAAGAACAGATGTTGCCTTACGCGGTCAGGATCGAACTTAGTTTTTGGGAAGGCAGCCGTCCCCAGCAGGTAGTCAAGACCATAGCCGTTGCCGCGGGAGGGCAATTGTATGAAGAATAATTCCCGCGGCAGCACCTTAGTCATTACTCTTTGGACCTTGGGGCTGCTCAGCATTTTTTGCTTAAACTTAAGTTACGGGGTCAGGCAGAGATTAATTTTAGTGAAACACTTAGAGGCCAGGGATAACTTACATTTTATTACCGCCGCCGGTGTTCAGCAAGCGTTATTCGCCTTAGCCAGAAAAGACTTAGGCGCCAAATTTTCCGGATTAAATGAGTTTTGGAGTAATAATCCCGGACGCTTCGCCGAGACCCAGGTCGGGTATGGCAAGTTTTCAGTAGGCTATGAATATCTAGATCGGGCCAGAGGCTTTCGCGGGAAGAGATTCGGCCTGATCGATGAAGAACGCAAGCTCAATCTCAACAAGACTGACCAGAAGACGCTGGAAGGGCTTTTAGAAATTGTGGGCTTAAGTGAAATTGCGGCTCAAGAATTGGCCGCGGCGATTGTCGATTGGCGGGATAAGGACAGCGGATTATCCATTCCTTTAGGCAGCGCCGAAGACGAGTATTATACTCATCTGGCGGCTCCTTATCAAGCTAAAGACGCGGACTTTCAGCTGCTGGAGGAGTTGTTATTAGTCAAGGGCGTGAATCAAGAGATTTTTGATCAGCTTAATGATTTTGTTACTGTTTATGGGTCAGGCCAGGTAAATATTAATACTGCCTCTAGAGAGGTGCTTTTGGCTTTGGGCCTGCATAAAAACCTGGTCGATAAAATTTTAGCTTTTCGCAATGGCCCCGACGCCACCGAGGCCACCGGCGATGATAATGTATTTGTATTATCTTCAGAGATAACGGCCAAGCTGGCTTCCGCGCGCTCTTTAAGTGAAACCGAGGCGGCCAGCCTAACTAATTTGGTCTCAGTGAACAAGCTGGGGGTTGATTCCAGAAATTTCATGATTACCAGCCGCGGTAAATTGAAAAACAGCGCCCGCGGCCTGGAAATAGTTTGCGTCTTTGAGCTGGGCTCTAGTGACCCGGCGGAAGATCAGCGCGGCCAAATTAAATATTGGCGAGAGAAGTTAAAATAATGAAGAAAGACTTAACCTGCGTCTACTTCGACAATAATAAATTCAAGATTGCCCGGCTAAAAGGAGCGGCCAAAGGCCAGGAAGTGGTCCAGCTTGAGGTCAAGGGCACCCAGGATATGGCCGATCAGGATATTTCCGAAGCCATCCGCGGTTCACTAAAGCAGATCGGCAAAGGCGGACAAGTTGTAGCTGCTATTTCTTCCAATTTGGTGATGAGCAAAAATATCGAAGTGCCTTCGCGGGACCCTAAAGAGATTCAAGAAATTATCAATCTGCAGTCCAGCAGGTATACGCCTTACGCGAAAGAAGAGATCGTCACCGATTATATCAATATCGGTGTGTATAGAGATAATTACACTAAAATCCTTTTGATTATTGTGCCGCGCAATGTAATCAAAAGATGTTTTGATATCTTAAGCGCCGCCGGGTTTACGGTGGAAAAAATATTTATTGCCTCAGAAGGCATCGCCCGGATCTATGCCTTTATCGCCAAACCTAAATCGGAACCGGCTCCGGTAAGCATCGTTCATCTTAATGATACTTGCACGGACTTTACCGTATTTTTTAAAAATCAGCTGATTTATGTCAGAAACATCCCCATTGGACTGGATAACTTCCTGAGCGAAAGAGAAAAGAATAGAGAGAAATTCATTGAAGAAGTTAAAAAATCCCTGGAGTCTTATCAAAATGAGGATATCGAGAAGGTCCCCGGAAAGCTGATCTTGACCGGGGCCTTTGAGCAAATTAGCGAGCTCAAAGACGCGCTGAACAATACTTTGTATATTCCCACCACGGTGATGCCTTACTTGGAACAGCTGCCCCTGAGCGCGCAGGTGCGCCGGGCGATTCCTCAAATCAAACAGACTTCTTTATTGGATGTGCTCAGCCCGCTTTTTGTATCCGAGCAGCTCGCTCTGAACCTGGTGCCCGAAGAGGTCAAGCTAAAAAAGGCCTTAGAGCAAAGAGGCCGTGAGATTATCAAGATGGGTATTTTGATTATGACTATTTTTTGTTTAACCTGCGCGATACTAATGAGCAAGATTTTTTTAAAGAGTTCCTATTTAGAAAGCCTCAACGCCAATTATCAGTCCGTTAATCAGGAGGCCCAAGAGTTAGAGCAGGCCTTTGCCAGGGTGCAGATAATCAGGGGATATTTATCCGGAAGGGGGCTGACCCTGGAAATTTTAAGTGAGTTACAGGGGGTTCTCTCTTATGATATTCATCTGAGCAATATTAGGCTTGGTGAGGAAGCCCGGCTTTCGATAAAGGGCACTTCTGAATCTATGTCCACGGTGTTTACCCTGGTTAGCGATATGGAAAAATCAGAACATTTTCAAAATGTAAAGACTAAATATACTACAAAAAGGAAAGAGGGCGATAAAGACATGACCGATTTTCAGATAACTTGCACACTCCAGGAGCCGGCCGGGCAGTAGATGATCAAGAAGATATTTTCCCTATTTGCGCGTTTTTCTAAAAGAGAAAAGATCATTCTTTACGCCGCTGTGTTTATTATCATGTTGGTACTGTTGGATCGAGTGGTGCTTAGCCCTATTCTCTCTAGGATCAGATCGCTAACCGATGAGATCGTAGCCCAGGAAAACGTCATTAGGAAAAATTTGCATATCGTATCGCAAAAAGGGCGGATTAAAAAAGAGATGGATAAATACGCCTCCTTCATAGTCGCGGCTCAGTCGGAGGATGAGGAGATGGGCGCTTTTCTCCAAGAGATTGAAGATCTGGCTAATGAGTCCTCTGTATATGTAATCGATATCAAGGCCGTGGGCACTGAAACCGCCGATGTGCTCAAAAAGTATTTACTGAAGCTAAACTGCGAAGCGCAAATGGAACAACTAACTAAATTTTTCTACTCAATAGAGAATGCCCAGACGATGTTAAAGATCGAGCAATTTGATTTGCGTCCCAAGACGGCCGGTTTAACTGTGCTCAGGTGCGCGCTTTCTATTTCCAAAGCCGTGTTACAATGAGGAGGGGGTTATGAAAAAGGTATTTATTTTCAGTATTGCTATTTTGCTGTTTTGTTGCGCTCTGTCTTTGCCTGTTCAGGGGGCCGGAGACTTCGATACTATTAGAGGCCATCTTAATCAGGCCTTAAAATTAAAGCAATCCGGTGATGTCCGCGGAGCGATTCAAGCGGTAGAGCAGGCCTTAGCGGCTTTGCACAAGTCCGCTGGGGCGATCTCCTCGACAACAAGCAAAGACGACGCCTACACTGAACAGTATTTGAGGACTGTGCTGAATGGCCTGCAGGCCAATAAAATGGTGTATAGCAGCGTGATTAAACGCGTTTCTTCCTTGGTAGAGAATTCCCGGGATTTATTTAAGCGCCTAGCCGAAGAATTAAAGACCGGAGAGCTCTCTGGGCAAAATGTTACTGAGATTGAGCAAACCCGGCAGGAACTCTCTCGGATAATGGTCCTGCACACCTTTTGTGTCCCGCCTCCGGGATATAAAGATCTATATAATCTACTCGAGGCGGCCCTCTACCGCTACTCTAAGGCCTGGGGCAATCTGGAAATGAGCAATTGGACAATCGGCATGGAGAAGGTCAAGCTGGTAGCCGAGGCCCTGGCGCATTTTAAAAAAGGTAATGAGTTGTTTAGCCGAGCCGGCACTAAGTTGCTGGCCATCAAAAAGTAATCACAGTATCGCGAGCGTTTCTTTGAACAACATTGGCCGTAGATACGAATTAATTGAACATACCGCTGATATCGGGATTAGGGCCAAAGGCCGTGATTTAGAGCACCTGTTTGCTAATGCCGCCTGGGCGATGTTTGATCTTTTAGCTGAATTAGATAGCGTGCAGATCAGGCAATCAGAGCAGATTAGCTTAGCCGCTCCCAACATCGAGGAGCTTTTTTTAGTTTGGTTAAGTGAGCTGCTTTACCGGTACAGCAGCCGGGAGATTATCTATAAGGAATTCGCGATCAAAAAGCTAACCTCAAGTTCGCTCTCAGCGGAAGTTAAGGGTGAAGGATTTGATTTAAAACGCCATCGACTTAAAAGTGAGATTAAGGGCGTAACTTATCATCAGCTAAAAGTCCAAAAGGTAAAAGGTATTTGGCAGGGCGAGGTAATTTTTGACGTATGAGCCAGTTATGGAATGGACCATTGGAAAAAATTGATGATTACCGCTGGCGGATTCCCAAAAGTTACAATCCGGGAATGCGCGTGCCGGGGATTATCTATGCCGATGAAAATCTCTTGCGGGATATTCGCTCGGACCGGGCCACAGAGCAGGTGGCTAATGTCGCTCATCTTCCGGGGATTGTGAAGTATTCCCTGGCCATGCCCGATATCCACTGGGGCTACGGCATGCCTATTGGGGGCGTAGCGGCCACAGATATTGAAAAAGGCGGTGTTGTCGGCGCTGGCCTCGTCGGATACGACGTGAACTGCCTTTGCGCAACTAGCTTTATTAACAATGAGTTAGGATATAAAATTAGAATCAAAGATTATGAGAAGAACTTGCCGCGACGTAATATTGTCTGTATGGATTTTGCTAAGGCAAAGGCGGCTTCCACAAAGATTGTTGCTTTTTTAAAACAAAGACCAAAGACTAAGGTCTTAAATATCTTGACCGAGACTGAAAGACAAATCACTGCTACGGCCGACCACCCTTTTTACACCAAAGATGGAATGAAGAAGTTGCAAGATCTGTCATTAAATGAAGAGGTGGCTATTTATCCTTTTGAAGGTGTTGAATACAAAGAACCGAGCTCGGATGTGCTTATTGATCGAGAAGATATCAAAAGATTTATTCTTAAATTAGGGAAAGATTCTCGAGGTCATGCACTTAAACAAATCTTAAATTTTCTTGATCAGAAAAATATATTACCTTTAAGATACGATTCTTGGCAGCTGCCTTATCTTTTGAAGATTATGGGCTATTGTTTTGGTGACGGTACACTATATTTTGCAGGTAAAAGAAACCGCGGTACAACTTGTTTTTATGGTAAGAAAGCAGATTTACAACAAATTCAAGCGGATATAAAAAAGCTAGGATTCGAAGGTGTGGGGATCTATTCTAGACACCGGCATCATAAAATAAAAACGGCATATACGACTGTTGAATTCGAAACAGAAGAGGCATCGGTTAAGGTAGGCTCAAGCAGTTTTGCTGTGTTGTTAACAGCTTTAGGGATGCCTATAGGTAATAAATGTCGTCAGGCCTATCGACTTCCGCAGTGGTTATTAAAAGCCCCACTTTGGCAAAAAAGATTATTCTTAGCAGGATTGTTTGGAGCAGAGCTATCTTCTCCTCAGACAATTACAATGCACGGCTATAACTTTTACTGTCCTACCCTTTCGATGAATAAGAGCGAAAAATTCCTAGAAAATGGCAGAAGGTTTTTAGAAGAAATAGCCAGTTTGTTGTCGGAGTTCGACGTCACTTGCCATGAAATCAGTCAAAGAAAAGAGTTTGTCAATAAACAGGGGATAGTTTCTTATCGATTTAGATTAATGGTTTCGGGTATAACGGAAAATTTAATTAAGCTTTATGGTGGGATTGGTTTTGAATATAACGCAGAACGCAGTTTCTTAGCCAACGTTGCTACGCAGTATCTAAAGTTGAAAAATAGGATTATTAAAGAGAGAAAGTGCGTAGCGGCTTTAGCTCCACAGCTGCATGGATCTGGTGTTTGGGATAGAAAATGTTTGGATAGTTACTTGACTGCTTCTCCATATATTAGCCCAAGGTTTGTGGAGCGTTCCTATTTTGAGACTAGAAACACAAATCCAAGATTTTGGGGTGAAGACCCGACTTTTCAAGAATATTTAAAAAAGGCAACGCGAGGATTAGGCCGTTCCGGGATGGTCTGGGATAGCATAGAGTCGATTGATGAAATACCGGAATACGATGATTATGTTTACGATTTTACTGTGGCCCATAAAGACCATAACTTCATTGCCGATAATTTTGTAGTTTCTAATTGCGGCGTGCGGCTGGTGCGTACCAATCTCGAAGAAAAAGATGTTAAATCTAAGATTCGGGATTTAGTTTACGCCTTATTTAATAATATCCCCGCCGGTGTAGGCTCCAAAGGAAAGATTACCGCTTCGGGTCAGGAACAGAAAAAACTTTTAGTCAAAGGCGCCCAATGGGCCGTGGAGCGGGGCTATGGCACAGCGGAAGATTTAGACTATACCGAGGAAAATGGCGCCATTGCCGGGGCCGATCCGCAAGCAGTATCACCGCGGGCCTTAGAACGCGGCCAGAAACAGCCCGGGACCTTAGGTTCAGGCAATCACTTTTTAGAAATTCAGGTCATCGATCAGATATATGATCAGGCTGCGGCCGGTGTATTTGGTTTACATCCGGGCCAAATTACGGTAATGATTCATACCGGCTCACGTGGGTTTGGCCATCAGGTTTGCGATGATTACGCCAAGGCTATGATCCGCACCTTAGGTAAGTTCGGCATTCAGGTGCCGGATAGGCAATTGGCCTGCACACCGGTAAAGTCCTCGGAAGGCCAGGCTTATTTAGGAGCGATGCGCTGTGCGGCCAATTATGCCTGGTGCAACCGCCAAATTTTAATGGAACTCACCCGGCGCGTATTTCAGAAGTTTTTTAATCTTAGCCCCAAAGATTTGGGGATGGATTTGATCTATGATGTGGCCCACAATATTGCCAAGATCGAAAAGCACAACGTCGATGGCCAAGAAAAGACCTTGTGTGTGCATCGCAAAGGGGCGACCCGGGCTTTTCCGCCCGGACATCCTGATCTACCGCAACGGTATCGTCAGATTGGTCAGCCGGTGATTATTCCAGGGGACATGGGCAGAAATTCTTTTCTTTTGGCGGGCACCGAACAGGCAGCGGAGACGTTCTATTCGACATGCCACGGAAGCGGCAGGGTTTTGTCACGCACCGCAGCGATTAAGAATCTACGTGGTCGTTCCGTTGCCAAAGAACTGGAACAAAAGGGCATCTATGTTTGCTCGGCCGGCCGGGACACCCTGGCTGAGGAGGCCCCGGAGGCCTATAAAAATGTCAATGATGTGGTGGATGTAGTGCATCAAGCTGGTATCTCTAAGCGCGTCTGCCGGATGCGTCCACTTGGTGTTATAAAAGGATAGTTAAGTATTGCCCCGAACGGGACAGTTTTTGGTCAAATATATAAAAACTGTCCCTCGGGGTTGCAGCTAAAAGCTTTGTCATTAGCAATAGCAAAAAGGAAGAGAAAAATGTTAGACATTAAATTTATTCGGGAAAATCCGGATTTGGTACGTAAGAATCTCAAAGACCGGGGGGTGCAGTTGGACTTAGCGGCCCTGTTGCGGCTGGATGAGCAAAAACGTAAACTAACTACCGAGATGGAAGAGTTACAGTATAAGAAGAATAAGCTCTCCGAACAGATTGCCAAGATGAAAAAGGTTAAAGGAACCAGCGGTCAAGACCTGGTTGGCGAGTCTAAATTACTATCCCAAAAAATAGCCGAAATAAAGGAAGAAGTGGATGGAATACAGCCAAAATTGGCTAATTTATTGCTCAATATCCCAAATATATGCCACAAATCAGTGCCAATTGGTACCGGGGCAGCAGATAATCAGGTAGTGCGGACTTGGGGGGTACCACTTAAGCCTAAGTTTAAACTGCGCAATCAGTTAGAGCTGGCAGAGCATCTTGGCGTGATTGATTTCACCCGGGCTACAAAAGTGACCGGATCCAACTTTGTCATTTTTACCGGTCAAGGCGCGCGCCTGGAGCGGGCCCTGCTTAATTTTATGCTGGATTTACATACCAAAAAACACGGCTACACAGAGGTATTCCCGCCCTATTTGGTTAATCGGGCCAGCATGACCGCTACCGGACAGTTGCCGAAGCTGGAAGAAGACATGTACCGGCTTAAAGACGATGATTACTTCCTGATTCCTACGGCCGAGGTGCCGGTAACCAATATGCATCGCAATGAAAGCTTTCAGGAAAAAGAATTACCTAGATACTACACGGCTTACACGGCTTGCTTTCGCCGTGAGGCCGGCTCATACGGCAAAGATACCCGTGGCTTAACCCGGGTGCATCAGTTTGATAAGGTTGAAATGGTCAAATTCGTTAAACCGCAAGGCTCATTTGAGGAGCTGGAGTCTTTGCTTAAGGACGCCGAAGAGGTGTTACAGCTTTTGGAGCTGCCCTATCGCGTGTTAACGCTCTGCACAGCCGAGATTAGTTTTGCCGGCAGTAAATGTTACGACATTGAAGCCTGGGCCCCAGCCAGTCAACTTTGGTTGGAGGTCTCCAGCTGCAGTAACTTTACTGATTTTCAGGCCAGGAGGGCCAATATCAAATATCGCGGCGCGGAAACCCGTAAACTGGATTATCTGCACACGCTCAATGGTTCCGGCATTGCCTTGGCCCGCACCGTGATCGCCCTTTTGGAACATCATCAGACCCCTAAAGGGACAGTCAAGATACCCAAGGCCCTGCGTCCTTTTATGGATGGGCAGAAAGAAATCAAGCCTAAAGATTAGATGATTATCCGGGTAGTTAAGGTCCTAATCGGTGTTTTGCTGTTGCCGGTTTCTCTGGCGGCAAGCAGGATGTTCGCGGCTGAGCTGGGTAAGATTCAGCAGTTTCAAGGCCTAGCCGCTTATTTCTTAAAAGGCGTAGTAATTTATCTGGTGATGCACCTGATTTTGTATAAGCCAAACTATTTTTATGTGCTGGGGCATGAACTGGCCCACGCCTTGGCCACTTTGATTTGCGGAGGAAGGGTCAGCTCTTTTCATGTCTCGGCCAAGGGCGGGGGCGTGCTGACTACTAAATCTAACTTCTTCATCGCCCTATTTCCGTATTTTTTTCCTATTTATACGATCTTGATTTGGCTGGTTTATTTTTTAGTCTCGCTATTTAAGGATATTTCCGCCTACGCTGCCCATTTGATCTTGATGATTGGATTTAGCATCACTATGCACCTGGTGATGACCATCGAGACAATGAAAGTAAAGCAATCCGATATTTTTAAAACCGGATACCTGTTTTCGGTTTCTTTGATCTATGTGCTGAATATTGTCTTAGTCAGCCTGATTTTGAGCGTGATTTTTCAGGATTTTTCTTTCGCGGAATTTTTCCGAGCTACCTCGGAACAATCCGCGGGCTATTATCACTCAATTTATGAGTATTTGTTTTTGTAGGAAAAACTGTTGTTTGACATCGGAGAGGTGGCTGAGCGGTTTAAAGCGGCAGTCTTGAAAACTGTTGTGGGTTTTGCCCACCCCGAGTTCGAATCTCGGCCTCTCCGCTGTTCTTAAAGAGGAGGTAACAAGCGATGAAAAATTTTTTGATTGGGTTATTTTTAATCGCGTTTATGGGCACAAGTTATGCCCAAGGCGCTGGCGGAAAGGGGAAAGTTGTGATCTTAGAAACCAACCAAGGCAAGATTGAGCTTAAATTAATGCCTGAGGTTGCACCTCAGGCCTGTGAAAATTTTACCAAACTGGCTGAGCAGGGCTATTATGACGGGATAATCTTCCACCGGGTGATCAAGAAGTTCATGATTCAGGGGGGTGACCCTACCGGAACCGGAAGGGGAGGCGCATCAGTCTGGGGCGAGCCTTTCGGAGATGAAGTCAGTCCTGAGGCCGTATTTGATAAAACCGGTTTGCTGGCGATGGCTAACTCCGGACCCAATACAAACGGCAGCCAGTTCTTTATTACTACGGCGAAGACCCCCTGGCTGAATAACAAACATACCATCTTTGGCCAGGTCGTCTCCGGATATGATGTGGTGGAACGAATTGAAAACACAGCCGTAGATTCGGCCAATAAACCTATAACTGAGCAGAAGATTATCAAGGCCTACCTTAAATAATTAGCGGAGAAAATAATGAATATCAAGGCGATCCGTTGGCTGGATCAGAATGTCGGCACGCTACTCTGTTTTTTGTTAACCTTGCACCGGAGGATTCGCGGTATCTTCAGGGGGCAGCCGGTAATCTATCCAAAATCAGGCAAAATCCTGTTCATTAAATTAATTGAGCAGGGCAGCACTGTTTTGGCTTATCCGGCCCTCAACAAGGCCGTTGATTCCGTGGGCCGAGATAACGTCTTTTTTCTAGTCTTAAAACGGAATCGCCCGATCTTGGACGTCTTGGATCTTGTGCCGGCCGATAATATTTTAGAGGTTAACCTGGAAAGCTCTTGGCGGTTCGTCTCTTCCATATTGCAGGCTATCTATCGAGTGCGCCGGATGAGAATTGATTCCGCGCTGGATATGGAAGGTTTTACCCGGGCCTCAGCTATCCTGGCCTATCTTTCCGGAGCAAAAAAAAGAGTGGGTTTGCATCAATTTACCTGCGCCGGGCCTTATCGCGGAGACTTGCTTACGCATAAACTAATCTACAATCCGTATCTGCATACCAGGCTTTTATTTTTGAGCTTGGTCGAGGCCTTAGATCGCCAGCCGCCGCCGGATCAGACGCCGATGATTTTTGAAATTCCTAAAGCAACAGATCAGTACCCTGAGTTTTCTCCTGCCCCGGATCAGAAACAAAGGCTGCTCAAGAAGATTGAACAAATTATAAACAGCGCTTTGGGTAAACCGGTAATTATTTTAAATCCAAATATCGGCGACCTGTTACCGATTAGGAAATGGCCGCAGGAATACTTCATCAGTTTAGGTAAGATGTTGGCCGCCGGATTTCCTCAAGCCAGCATCATCATTACCGGTACCGAGGAAGAAAAAGAACAAGCCCAAGTGATTGCCGCGCAGATAGAGGGCGCTTTTTCTTTGGCCGGTGAGACTTCTTTACCGGAGCTGCTTACTTTATATTGCCTGGCCGATTGTCTAGTCACTAACGACAGCGGCCCGGCTCAATTTTCCGCCTTAACGCCGATTAAGAGCCTGATTCTTTTCGGTCCGGAAACCCCTGTTCTCTATGGAGCGCCAGGTCCGGACAAACACTGTCTTAACTCTAATTTAATCTGCTCCCCTTGCGTGAATGTCTATAACCACAGGGAATCACCCTGCCGGCAAGGAATTTGCTTAAGCCAGATCAAGCCCGAAATTGTCTTCCAAAAGGTAAAAGACTGTTTATCGGCTTAACAGCTTGTGTTGGCGCAGGAAGTGAGCTATCTCTTCGGCGGCGAGACGGTGGGCGATTTCATTAGGGTGGTGGTCGATGGGATTGGCCCAGAGGGCTTCGGCGGGATATTCGGAGAAGGCCGGCAGTAAATCCAATAAAAGAATATCTTGCTGTTCACAAAATTCGGCCAGCTTTTGATGTATTCCGGAGAAATAATAATTTTCAAAATCGTAAAGCAAAGGAAACAGGACAATCACTAATTTACTGCCCTTGCCGGTAATCAGTCTATTCAGCAGGTTTAAAGTTTGAAATTTCTTTTTCGCGTATTCGCCTTCAAAGGCCTGCTGGTAGGCCTTGATGGTCACCTGGTGCAGCATCCTTTTCTCTAACGCGTACCAGATTAGATTATACAGGCGGGATATCTGCCGCAGACGATTGAAGGTGTATCCGCTGTTATTAATGTCGATAAAATCTAAGCCGACAATCCTTTCTTTTCCCGGCAACCCAAAGTCATTCAGCACAAAGCCGTAAATGACCAGAGGAAAGTGCTTGTGAGCGGATTCTAAGAAATAAATGGCCAGGATGTCTTCTAAGTCCAAAGCCACCCGAGCGCAGTTTTTGATGCCCAGGTTCGGCAGGTCCTGTTTTAGCAAACCTTCTAATTTGGTAAGATAGATATCCTCGTATTTTACACTGCGGCCATAAGTAAATGAGTCTCCTAAGCCCAAAATCCGATTTTGTTTATTTTCATCAAAAAAAGGAGGCCGGTCAGGCAGTCGATAACCTTCGCGGCTGGAGGTGTAATTCAGCCCATAGATAGTATGCGGGCCTTCTTTGCGCAAGGGTATATGGTACCCCCGGGGATTAGTATAATATTCGCTGCTGAGGTTATTGAACCGGTAATATTTTGGGCCGCATAATCTGAGGATGATTTCCGCGCCCAGAATAAAGATCAGCGCAGATAAGATCAGCGCGCTAAATTTAAAAATCAATCTTTTCTCCGACTTCGGAGCCATGGGTTTGCCTTTGGTTTATTTCTTTGGGATCAGTATATCATAGTTGGTGAGCGCTTACAACCCCAATAAATGCTTTAAGTTATCCGCTTTTGCTGATATAATAATATAAATTTTTAATTTATATAAGGAACCGCCCCGATGAAAAAATATTATAGAATCTGGCTGCCGCTGATCAGCATCTTGGTATTTTTGGCGGCGGCGGAGCTGATTTGCCGCGGCCTTAATTTGACAGATAAACTGGAGGCGGACTTTTCTTTTTACGTCCGTCAGCTGGATAACGACATAGAGCATGAATTCATGATTGAGGATGCGCTGCTGATGTGGAGGCCGCGCCCTGATTATCAAGATCAGCAGATCCAGATCAATTCAAGGGGGCTCCGGGATCAAGAGTACGAGCTGGAAAAAGGCGCAGGTGTGTTTCGAATTTTATGTTTGGGAGACTCAGCGACATTTGGCTTCGGCCTCTACCCGGAAAAGGTCTATCATAGCTTACTTGAAAACAAACTCAACCAGAACGCTGCTTTTGATATTAAGTTTGAGGTAATCAATGGCGGCTCAACCGGATACAGTTCGCTTCAGGGGCTCAACCTTTATCAACACTACGGAGTAAAATATGCCCCGGATATCGTCACCTGCTATTTCGGCGGCAATGACCACTTCCGGCGCTTTTATCTCAGCGACAAGGATATCATGCAGGGCAATATCCCGCAAGCCTCGCGCATTTTTAAGAACCGGGTGCTGTTGAAATCGCACTTTTACCGGGTAATGCGCAAATTAGTCTTAACCGGTTTAAGTGCTAAACATAAAAAAGAAAGAGAAAATGTGCCCCGGGTTTCCATAGAGGAATATCAGGCCAATATCTTAGCTTTTAATAGATTATGCCGGAAAAATAACAGTGTCTTAATTCTGATCGCCACCCCCATCTGTAAAGAATCTAAATGGCCCAGCGCCCAAGATATTATCTTTTATCGCCGGACCCTGGAACGTCTGGCCGCTGAACATAAGCTCCATTTAGTGTCTATTAAAGAAATGACTGAACAAGCGCCGGATGAGACTCAGAAGTTTTTTATCGACTCATACCATCCTAACGAATTGGGCCACAAGCTGATCATGGAAAAAATATACGACTATCTCCTCGCCAATAAATTGGCGCCGATAGCAGAATAGGAGCTTTATGCGCTTAGGCCTGGTTTTTAATCCTTTCAAATACAAGGTCCATGAAGAAAACATCAGGATTGTCCAGAAGTATTTCGGGATGTTTCCGCCTTTAAGCATGAGCTGGGTGGCCGCGATTGCCCGTCAGGCAGGCCACCAGGTGACTATTATTGATGCCCGGACCTTAAATCTCTCTAAGCAGGAAGTTTTAGCCAGGCTTAAAAGTTTTCAGCCCGATATCCTGGGCTTTATGATGACCACCTATATGTTCCAGGATACGCTGGAATGGATTCGTTATCTGAAAAAAGAGCTTAAACTTCCGGTAGTAATCGGAGGTTATAACCTGCGGGTTTATCCTCGAGAGTCAATCAGTCATCCGGAAATAGATTACGGAGTAGTCGAGCAGGCCCTGGAGACCATTCCTCAGCTTTTCCAGGCCTTAGAGGGCAAAAGGAAATTAGAGGATGTGGTCGGCTTAGCCTACAAACAAAATGGCCAGATTAAATTGAACCCTCCCCAACCGGTTGATTTTAACCAATTTCCCAATCCGGCCCGCGACCTTTTGCCTAATGAGTTCTATGCCGAGTTTCCAACCGAAAGAAAGAATTTTACGGTAATGGTCACTTCACTGGGCTGCCCTTATGGCTGCGGTTTTTGCGAGGCCGGACAAACCGCCTACAATCCCCGCCGTCCGGAAATTGTCCTCGCTGAGATCGAGGAGTGTTACCAGAAATACGGGATTAGAGAAATTGACATCTTTGATTATGACTTTACTATCGATAAAAACCGGACCATCGCCATCTGCCGCGGGATCAGGCAGAAGAAACTGGATATCCTCTGGGCCTGCCGTTCGCGGGTGGATATTGACCGTGAGCTGTTAAAAGAGATGAAACTGGCCGGCTGCGGCCGAATTTATTATGGTATCGAATCCGGCTCACAAGAGATACTGGACAGGGTTAATAAAGGGATTACCTTAGATCAGATTAGAGAGACTGTTGGTTATACCAAGGAATTGGGCATGCGCGCTTTGGGGTTTTTCTTAATCGGCGCGCCGGGTGAGACAAAACACACCGTCCGGCAGACACTTCATTTTGCCAAACAGCTCGACTTAGATTATGTGCAGTTCTCCAAATGCCTGGCCAAACCGCTGACCCCGCTCTGGAAACAAATGGTTGAAACTGAAGGCCGCGATTATTGGGCCGATTGGATACTGGGCAAAGACACAGACCACCCCCTGCCCCGGCCCTGGACAAAACTGACTAATGCCGAAATAGACCGGCTGGCTAAATCGGCCTATATTCGCTATCATTCCCGGGCCGGATTTCTGCTGAAGGCGGTTTTACGGCTTAAGTCTTTTGCTGAGTTTAAAAGGAAATTTTTCGGTTATTTAGAGATGGTCTTCAGCCAGGAGAAGACGGCCAAGGAAGATAAGAAATTTTCCGCTTATCTTGAGAAACGCAGGCGGTTAGATTTTTATTGGAAGATTTCTAAATTTAAATGAAAATCATATTTTGTTATAAAGGCCGCTACCAGATCCGCGACGCGATTACTTATGAGTATCTTTCCGCCCTGGCCCAAGAATACAAACACCATACCTGTTTGGTCTACGACCAGGATATTTTTGGGGTTACTGATAACATTCTTTCCTTGCCCCGGCTAAACAGCAAATTATCCAGAGATGATCGAGTAATCAAAGATATTATCCGGGCAGCCCCGCAGTTAGCGGTCTTTTTAGACGGCTTTAATCGCACCAGCTGGAATCATAAAATAGCCGCGCGAGTAAAGAGAGTTGACAGTAACATTGTTACGGTGGGAATATTTTATCCCGGCTCAGACCTTAACCAGGATGGCTACGATTACACCTTGGTTGGTGAGCCGGAATTTATTTTTGCCAAGTTCCTCAGTGAGCAAATCTTTAGTAAACAAAAAGGCAGATACGCAGATCAAGGGTTAGCGGACTTAGATCAACTACCGCTTCCGGATAAGAGTTTGTTTTCCCGCTACGTCCATTTTAAAGATAGTTATTTGATCTATACCAGCAAAGGTTGTCCTTATCACTGCTCTTACTGTGAGGAAACCCTTTATAGCCAGAAATTCGGAGCAGGCTATTTTCGCCGAAAAAGCCCGAAGCGGGTTATTTTGGAATTAGAGCGGGCCAAAAAAGAATTCGCCAGCCGGGAAATAATCTATAAAGACTCAGTATTTGCCTGGGACAAGGACTGGTTGGCCAGTTACCTGGAACAATATCACCAGAAAATTCATTTGCCATATAAATGCTTTGCCAAGGCTGAAGTCTTTGATCATAGCTTAGCCTTGATGTTGAAGCAAAGCCGCTGTTATTGCCTTGAGTTTGGGGTCCAGACCTTTAATCAAAAATTAAAGCAGGATGTTTTAAAAAGAGAAGAACAGCCCGATTTGTTATTAAAGGCCTTCGCCGTTTGTGATCAGCATCAGCTCAGGTACGATTTAGACCATCTCTTTGGCATCCCCGGAGAGACCGAAGCCGATCATTTGACTGCGGCGCGGGTTTATCTGAATTTAAAATATCTGAATAGAATCAAATGCCACAATCTGACCTATTATAAGGGGGCAGAGGTTTACGCCTATGCCCCGAAGTCGATAAAAGAGAATAAATGCTATACCGCGGACTTTTTCTCCTCAGTCGCCGGCGAAAACCAGATGCTGGCGAGTAATCAAATCTTCCAAAAATATTACAAAATCCTGCCCCTTTTGCCTAAACCGCTCAACTTGTTTTTGTTGCGCAGAAGCAGATGGCGAATCTTTAAATATATTCCTTATGTCTTTATTCTTCCGCTGATGCTGGTGCTGGCGGTCAAAAATAATGACCGTAGGTTCGCGATTTACCTTAAATATTATCCGCGAAAATTAAAGCAGGCCTTATTAGGTTAAGCTCAATGAAAGCCAAGCGCATATTTTCTATAGCCGCCGCGATACTCAAGGCGAAGATCTTTAAGAAGCAGACGCCGCTTTTAGTCGGTTGGGCAATTACTGGGCACTGCAACCGCAAGTGCGGCTATTGCGCCCGCTGGCAGGGCAACTCCGGTGAACTTTCCACTGCCCAAATCCTGCGCGTGATTGACCAATTAGCCAGACTAGGCTGCCTGCGGATATCCTTTACCGGGGGAGAACCCTTACTCAGATCAGATATTGGCCAAATAATTGATTATGCGCATAACAAAGGAATCGAGGTCAGGTTAAATTCTAACGGGGACTTAGTCAGCGCCAAAAAAGAACAGTTAAAAAACCTGGATGCATTAACCTTAAGTTTAGAGGGACCTGTGGAAATTCACGATGCCATCCGTGGCGCAGGTTCTTATCAAAAAGTAATCCAGGCCGCCAAGACAGCCCGGGAGTTAGGCATAAAAGTTACTTTGACCACGGTGTTGACCAGGCTTAACTGTGATCAGATTGATTTTATTTTGGCGAAAGCCCAGGAGTTGGCCGCGGAAGTTAGTTTTCAGCCGGCTACGCCCACCGTTTTGGGAGATAAACAGGCTAATCCGCTTCAGCCTACCGAGACACAATACCGCCAAGCTATGCAACAGCTAATTAAAAAGAAGAAAACCGCAGGGCGAACCATCGCCAATTCAAAAGCAGGTCTGGCCTATCTTTATCATTGGCCCCGGACTAAACGCTTAACTTGCGCTGCCGGTGTGATTAATGCCAGGATTGAACCTAATGGTGAAGTTATTTATTGCAGCCGGGATAAATTTCCCAACCCGGTGTTAAGCTGCGCCAATGGTAATTTTCAGGAGGCCTTCGCCAATCTTAAGCCGATTAGCTGTTCTGACTGCTGCTGCGCTAATCGGGTCGAATTAAACTTATGTTTTCGCGGTAATTTATCCGCTATCCTTAACCAAATCAAGCGCTAATTAAAGCCGATGGACCTTAAAGCCAAAAACTGGCTCAGACAAATCGCCGCAGTAATAATTTCGCTTTTGCTTTTGGGGCTGTTACTCTCGAAAATAGATGTCCGCCAGGCCCGGGCCACTATCCTAGCCAGTGATGTCAGATTGATTTTGTTGGCTGTGGTTGTTTCCTTATCGGTTAATATATTCTTTGGCGCGGTGAAATGGCGACGCATACTCACCGACCTGGGCTGTAA